>NZ_JBHLUN010000005.1:0-607539 GCF_042433915.1 Roseomonas elaeocarpi
CCTGGTGCGCGTGGCGGCGATCATGTTCGACAGCGACGAGTTCCGCGCCCGCTTCGGCGGCACCTCGGATGCGGAGCTGCTGACGCGGCTCTACCAGGCGGCACTCGGCCGCGCCCCGGATGCCGGCGGCATGAGCTACTACCTCAACGCCCTCCAGCACGGCGAAACACGCGAGCACGTCTTCGCCATCTTCGCCAACTCCGCCGAGGCCGCCAGCCTCTACGAGCAGAACCACCCCCAGGGCACCTGGGTGCCCGACACCGCGGCGCAACAGGTCCTGCGTGCCTACGACGCCGTGCTCGACGGCAAGCCGGACGCGGGCAGCCTCCATGACTGGTCCGTGGCCTTGTCGAGCGGCACCGCCAGCCTGCGTGACCTCTACATTCAGCTGATGGACACGCCGGAGTTCCACGCCCTCCACGACGGGCAGAGCAACGAGGCCTTCATCGCGCAGATCTACGAGAACGCGCTGGAGCGCGGGATCTCAACCGCCGAGCTGGCGCCCTGGACCGCCGTCTTCGCCGCCGGCACGACCCGGCTGGACGCCACGCTCGGCACCGGCGAATCCACCGAGGCACAGGCGGGCTACACCGCGCCACACGTCGAGATCGCGTCCAACTGGCTGAACTGACTGGGCCGGACGAGGGACCCCTGAACCGGAAAACCGCCATGGCCGCATGGTCACAACGGGTGGCATTCTCCTTCGCCGCAACAATCCACGGTTGCGTGACGCCGCGGCGACATTGCAATCTCTGCCGCCGCTTCGCTTCATCGGGGTTCCTCCGCAGGAACGGCGCCCCGAGGACCGAGAACCCCGCTCCGGAAAACCGATGTTTCGTTCCCGTCGCCCCGCCCTGCTGATCCTGCTCGCCGCAGGCCTGTTCAGCGCCACCATCCCGGGTGTCCGGGCACAGGGGTTGCGGACCGTGGTGGTGCCGGCGGATGGCGGCGTGGTGGTGGCGCCGCGCAGCGCCCCGCCGCGCCTCATGGCCCGCCCGCCCCAGGCGCGCGCAACCACCACCGTGACGCCCCCGGCCGCACCTCCCGCCGCCGCGACCGCTTCGGGCAGCGTCCTGGGCGGCTACACCCTGCCGGCGCTCAGCCTGATCCCACTGGCTGCGGCCGCGGCGCTCTTCGCGACGGGCGGCAACGGCTCGGGCGGAGGCGGCGCGAGCGGCACCGTGGCGCCTGCCCGCACGCAGTAGTCCGCCGCCAGGCCCGGCTTCGGCCGGGCGACCTCACTCCGCGACCTGCGGCCCCGCTCCGGCCCGCCTGTCCGCCGATGCGGCTCCTGATCTTCCATACGGCCCGTTGCGCCCACGTGCCCGCGCATGGGGCGGAGTTGCTTCGCCTCGCCGCTCCGCCGCGATCACGGCCGACGCGGGCCGCCTTGTCGTGGACGGGCATGGTGCGAGCCAGTCGTTGCAGAGCAATCCACGCGTTCAAATCCGCTCGCACCGAAACGGATGGTGAAGCTTCGGTGATGCGCCGGGGCCGCCCGGCCCCGCCTGCTTGACAAGCCTTGCCCCGCTTGCCTGCCTACCAGCCCTCACCAGGGCAGGGGCCACGGGCATGATGCGGTACGATCTCGTGGTCATCGGCAGCGGCCCGTCGGGGCGGCGGGCGGCGGTGCAGGCCGCGAAGCTCGGCAAGTCGGTCCTGGTGATCGAGAAGGGGCGCCGCGTCGGGGGCGTGTCGGTCCACACCGGCACCATACCCTCCAAGACGCTGCGCGAGACGGTGCTGAACCTGACCGGCTGGCGGGAACGCGGCTTCTACGGGCTGGCTTATCGCGTGAAGAAGGACATCGAGGCCGGCGACCTGATGGCCCGCCTGCACAAGACCCTGGAGCACGAGGTCGAGACCCTCGACCATCAGTTCGCCCGCAACCGGGTGGAGGTGATGCGGGGCCTGGCCAGCTTCGTGGACCCGCACCGCATCGAGGTCCAGGCCGAGGCCGGCGAAAGCCGGACGCTGGAGGCCGATCGCATCATCATCGCCGTGGGCACCCGTCCGCTGCGCCCGTCGCACATCCCCTTCAACGGCGACACGGTCGTCGACAGTGACGAGATCGTGGAGCTCAAGACCCTGCCGCGCTCCATCACCGTGGTCGGCGGCGGCGTGATCGGGGTGGAGTACGCCACCATCTTCTCCGCCCTTGATGTCCGCGTGACGCTGGTGGAGCCGCGCAACGGGCTGCTCGACTTCGTGGACCGGGAGCTGGTGGATGATTTCGTCCATCAGCTGCGCGACCACGGCCTGAACTTCCGCCTCGGGTCGAAGGTGGAAACCATCCAGTTCGAGGGTGAACAGCCCGTGGCGATCCTGGAAGGCGGGCGCCGCGTGCGGTCCGAGATGCTGCTCTTCACCGCCGGCCGCGTCGGCGCCACCGACACGCTCAACCTCGCCGCCTGCGGCCTCGCCGCCGACACGCGCGGGCGCCTGGAGGTGAACCAGCAGACCTTCCAGACCGCGGTGCCGCACATCTATGCCACCGGCGACGTGATCGGCTTCCCCAGCCTCGCCTCCACCTCGCTGGAACAAGGACGTATCGCGGCCTGCCACGCCTGCGGCCAGCCCCTGCCACCGGCGCCCGCCTTCTTCCCCTACGGCATCTATTCCGTGCCCGAGATCTCCACGGTGGGGATGAGCGAGGAAGACCTGCGCAAGGCCGGCACGCCCTACGAGTGCGGCATCGCGCGCTTCCGCGAAACCTCGCGCGGGCACATCATGGGGCTGAACGGCGGCTTGCTGAAGATGATCTTCTCCATGGAAACGCGCCGGCTGCTGGGCGTGCACATCGTGGGCGAGGGCGCGACCGAGCTGGTGCATATCGGCCAGGCCGTGCTGAACCTGGGCGGCACGCTGGACTACTTCATCGACAACACCTTCAACTACCCGACCCTCGCCGAGGCCTACAAGATCGCGGCGCTGGACGCCTGGAACCGCCTGACCCCGCGCAGCGAGGCCGTGGCGGAGGTCACCGTGGCGACGCCTTGAATGACGGGATCCTGAATGGCCACGGCAGGGGGCGAGGGGATGTACCCAGCCACGATGCCGACCAGGGCTTTGGAGCAGATCCCGATCAGGGGGAATCACCTGATTGGGTAAAGATGCTCGGGAAAACAACGGGCTAGAGCGATTTGCGTGAGCCAGGGCGAACGGAAGCCGCTCTAGGAAACGAGCTCACTCACCATCCGGATGAGCGACCGTGCCGAAACAGGTTTCTCGAGCCGCGGCCTTCCCCGGAAGGAGGGATCGTCGGCTTCGAGGTTGTTTCCCGTCGCGAAGACGTAAGGCACGCCAAGCGCATCCATTCGCGCCGCAACCGGATAGGCCGTTCCGCCGCGTCCGAGATTGATGTCGAGCACGCCAGCATCCACCGCGGCCTTCCCGTCCGCGAGCGCGGCAAGGGCCTCATCGGCGCGCGCGAAGGGGCCGATCACCGCGGCCCCGGCCTCGGACAGCCAGCTCTCCATCTCGACGGCGATGATGTACTCGTCCTCCAGGACGAGGATGCGACGCCCGGTGAGTGGTCCTGCGGTCGCCATGTCTTCGCTCTCCCGTCCGTTCGGGTCAGCTGAGCGGCAGGCGGACGCGGCACCTCACGCCGCCCGGCTCGATCGCGTACTCGATCTGCGCGCCGAGCGAGAAGGTCAGCGCCCGTTCGATCAGCTCCCTGCCGTAGCCCCGGTGCGTGCCGGCCTCCGCGCCGAGGGCGAGACCCGTTTCGCTCCAGTCCAGCAGGAGACTGGGACGCCCTTTCTCGATCGCCTCCACCGTCCAGGTGACGGATAAACGCCCCGCTTCGCCTTTCAGGGCACCGTACTTGACCGCGTTGGTCGCCAGCTCGTGCAGGGCGAGGGCGAAGGTCTGCACCTGGGCGACGGTCAGGCTGACCTCCGGCCCGTTGACGGTGACCTTGGGTGGCTCGAGGCTGCCATGCGCCTCCAGCTCGGCGCGCACCAGGGCGCCCAACTCGACGCTGTCGTTGCCGGAGCGGCTGAGCAGGCCCTGCACCCGGCTCAGCGCCGCGAGCCGGTCCTCGAAATCCTCGGCCGATCCGCCCCGCCCGATGGTCCGCGACGCGACGGAGGACACGATGCCGAGCAGGTTGCGGCTGCGGTGCTGCAGCTCGGACACCAGTATGCCCTGCTGCTCGCGCAGCTCCCGCATCTCATGCACGTCGGTCGAGGTGCCGAACCATTCGGTTTCCTGCTCGTCCTCGTGTTCGAGCGGCATGGCGCGGCTGTGGAACCAGCGGTAGATGCCGTCCCGTGAGCGGACGCGGTACTCGACGTCCAGCCCTTCCTTCGCACGGGCCTGTGCCCAGGCGTCCGAGGCGGCGGAGCGGTCATCGGGGTGCAGGGCGACCATCCAGCCACGGCCGAGGCTCTCCTCCTCGGACTGGCCGGTGTATTCCCGCCACTGGCGGCTGGTCCATGTCCAGCGGCCTTCGTCCAGGGCTGTCCAGACGAGCTGCGGGATGTTGCCCGTCACCAGGCGCAGGCGCTCCTCGCTTTCCCGCCGTGCCTGCTCCGCGCGCGTGACCGGCGTCACGTCGGTGAAGGTGACGACGGCGCCCCCGATGAAGTTGTCCACGCTGCGATAGGGCAGGATACGGACGATGTAGCGCGCCCGGGTGGTGGGGTTCTCGATCTCGCGGTCGACGGCGGCCAGGGTGCGGATCACGCGCCGGGCGTCGTCGGGCAGCTCGTCATAGGAGATGCGGGACTTGATGTGCGCGATCGGCCGCCCCGTGTCGGTCTCGACGAGGTGGAAGATGTCCGCGGCCGCCGGCGTGAAGTTGGTCACCCGCAATTCGTTGTCGAGGAAGATGGTCGGGATCTGCGTGGACTCGAGCAGGTTCTTCAGGTCGCTGTTCGCGCGCGACAACTCCTGCACGCGCTGGGCCAGCTCGCTGTTGACGGTGGTGACCTCCTCGTTCACCGACTGCAGCTCCTCCTTGGAGGTTTGCAGCTCCTCGTTGGCGCTCTGTAGTTCCTCGTTGAGGGACTGGTACTCCTCGTTCGAGGACTTCAGCTCCTCGTTCGTGCTCTGCAGCTCCTCGATCATCGTTTGCAGCCGCTCGCGCGTGACGCGGAGCTCGCTTTCCAGCTTGTGGACGTGTTCCTCGTCCACGATCCTGGAATGCAGCTCCGGCGGCGGCTCTATCCTTTCGCGGAACAGGACAACGAACGTTCGGGGCGTTCCCTCTCCCTCTGGTACCGGTTCGACGGTGAGGTCCACGGGAATCCTTCCGCCGGCCTCGCGCATGAACAGGCCGACCGCCTCCACCTCGCGCTCCTCGGTGAGCGCGCGCGACAGCGCCGCCCCGAGATCGAGGCGCAGGTCCGCGTTCACCAGGGCAAGAAGGTTCAGGCTCGCGGCGCCCGCCGCGGGATGGATGTACCGCCCGGCCTTGGGCGAGAAGTGCAGGACCTCGAAGCGCTCGTTCACCACGGCGTAGGCGGGCGCGTAGCGCTCGGCAATCCGCTCCACCTGGCGCGGCAGGACTTCGTCGCTGCTCTGCGGACGGGGCGGCACCGCGACGTCCGTGCTGATCCGCGCGACCGGCGTATAGGGGAAATCGGGCAGGACCCGTGCTTCGGTCTCCGACCGGCGGAAGATGCGGTAGGCCCGGTCCATCGGCTCGAAGAGATTGGCGTGCCGCGACACGTTCTCCGCGTTGCCGAGAAACAGGAAGCCGCCGGGCTTCAGGGCGAAGTGGAAGAGCGGAATGACGCGGGACTGCAGCTCCGCGCCGAGATAGATGAGCAGGTTGCGGCAGGACACGAGGTCGAGCCGCGAGAAGGGCGGGTCCCGGACGATCGAGTGCTGCGAGAAGATGCAGATCTCCCGCAGCTCGCGCGCCACGCAGTAGGTCTCGCCCTCCTCGACGAACCAGCGGGCGAGGCGTTCCGGCGTCACGTCCCGGGCGATCGTGCTCGGGTAGCGTCCGACCCGTGCCACGGCCAGGGCGCGGGCGTCGATATCGCTCGCGAAGAGCTGGATCTGGGGCGGCGCCGGGAGCTTGGCGGCATGCTCGCGCAGCAGGATCGCCAGGGAATAGGCCTCCTCGCCGGTGGAGCAGCCCAGCACCCAGACGCGGAGGTGGTCACTCCTGTTCTTTCCCTCGAACAGCTGGGGAATGACGTGGGTTTCCAGGAACCTGAACTCACGATGGTCCCGGAAGAACTGCGTCACCCCGATCAGCAGGTCGTTGAAAAGGAGCTGCGGCTCGTCGGGCTGCGAGCGCAGGATGTCGAGGTAGGCGGCGAAGTTCGACGCCTGGGTCACCTGCATCCGCCGGCTGACGCGGCGCGAGAAGGTGGCCCGCTTGTAGCCGTGGAAGTCGTGGCCCGTTCTTTCGCGCAGCACGGCGGCGACCTGCGCCAGCCGCCGGGAGTCATCCTCCGTTCCCTGGCCGCCTACGCGTTGCGCCGATCTGGCCCGGGCGTGGTTGCGGCCATGAAGGGCCAGGCGCTCGGGAACCTCCTCCACGGGCAGAACGGCGTCGGCCAGCGCCGCGGCGGTCTTCTCGGCCACCTCCGCGGCTTCCGGATCCCCTTCCGCCAGGGCGAGGCCGCCGCTTTCCTTCAGCGTCACGAGACCCAGCGTTCCGTCGGCCCCGGCCCCTTCGAGAACCAGGCCGACCGCGTCACCGTCCCTGTCACCGGCGAGCGAGACCAGGAAACTGTCCATCGTCCCGCGCTCGCCCGGCTCGCCCTCGGCGGGCCGGAGCCGGAAGCGGTTTTCTTCCAGCGTCACGATCACGTCGGGAGGCGGCAGGTAGATGTGCCCCCGCTCGACCAGGTCCCCGTCGCTCGGAACGAGAAGGGCGCCGATCCCGTCGCCGAGCGCCTCGCGGAAGGCCGCTTCGTTCAGCGCCTCGCGGTTCGAAAGGATCACGACGATGGCGAGGTCGGCGCGCGGCGGCAGGAGGCGGAGGAGGCGCAGGAGCGATTCGGTATGCGCCCCGCTCCCGCCGATCCCCAGCACGAGGTTCGGCCGGTTGCCTTCCTCCGGGCCGAACCTTTGGCTCTCCGACTGTACGGCGTCCTCGCCTACCGCATCCTGCACCACGGCCTGCTCCACCCGCTTCATTGCCCGTCACTGGTGTAGCGCAGCAACAGCCAGCGCGAGACAGGTGATCCCCAATGCTTGCCTGCCCTAAGAACCCCCATCCTGGCCACCCTCGTCGTCCGGAGGATAGGGGGGGTACATGGAGTGGATCACCGCCCGGCGCAGGATATCGGCCTGGCGCCGGTACTCGGCCGCGCGCTCCGCATAGGTTTCCGCGATGGTGCCGCGATCCGCCTCCCGGCTGTCCTCGGCCATCTTCGAGACCAGCTCGGCCCGCTCCTCGATGACCCGCAGGGCGACGCGCATCGCCTCGTCCACCGTTCCTTCCTGCTCCTGCGCCATGGCCTCCGCCGTCATCGCGTGCCCGACCTGGCAGCGGAAGCGCAGGGGTCGGGGCTGCCGCATCTGCGACATGACCCCCAGGCAGTGCGGGCAGGTGAGTGCCGCCGGAACCGCGACCTGGCCGATGACCTGGCTGTCCACCCGCTCGCCGGCCGCGATGTCCACCTCCAGCCGGATGTCGGGCGGCACCGGCACTGGCCAGCCCGCCGGCTCGCGGACGAGGTCGCTGAGCACGTCGCCCAGCCGCGCGCCGGGCAGGGTCAGGTCGACCTTGGCCGCGCGCAGGGCGGCGAGCGGCATCTCGTCGGCGATCGCGTCCAGCGGGTCCTGCACCACGGCGAGGCCGCCGCAGCGCTTGATCGCCTCCAGGCCCGAAGCGCCGTCGTTCAGCAACCCCGAAAGCACCACGCCGATGACCCGCGGCCCGTAGGCGGCGGCTGCGGAGCGGAAAAGCGGATCGATGGCCGGGCGAACGAGGTTTTCCCGTGGCCCGCGCCCCAGGCGCATATGGCCGTCCACCAGGATGAGATGATGGTCCGGCACGGCCAGGTAGATGTTTCCGGGCATGATCGGCATTCCATGCTCCGCCGAGTGCACCGGCAGTTTGCCCGCCGCGCTGGCGACGGTCGCGAGGATGCCGAGGCTGCGCGCGGGGATGTGCATGGTGATGAAAACCGCCGCCGGAAGATCGGGCGGCAGCCCACCGAGCAACGCCTTGAGCGGCGCCGTGGCACCGGCCGAACCACCGATCACCACGATATCCCGTCTTGGGGCCTCATCCATGTCGGTCTTCTCTGACGTTCGGATCATAACAAACGGAGGCGGCCAGACGTTTCCCATTCTCTTGAGCGGACCGGGGTGACCGAGGCTATCCCAGGTGAAAGAGAGCGGTCGCGGCCCGTGCTTGCATGATGCCCGATGACAGCGTGGCGTCATCGACACCTGCGGTGGATGCGGCTCGACGATGGCGCCAAGGAGTGCAGTGGACCCGCTGGAACTGGCCTTGTTGAGGGCGGATCACCGCATCGGCGAGGGCGAGGCGGTGGTCCGCCGTCTCACGCACCTCCTGAACACGATCGCCCCGGACGCCCTGGGCGTGCCTGAGATGCGGCTGCAGCTCGCGCTGTTCCTCGACACCCTCCATACGATGAAGGTGGCGCGCAGCACGATGGAACGCCACCGCGCCCTGATGCTGCTGTCAGGATAGCGTGGCCTGGACGACCTCAGGCTGCCGCTCCTTCTTGAAGGAGCGCCACGGCGGCATGGTTTCGGGCCGCAGCACCGGCCTCATGAGGAGCACCCGTGAGCGGGCGACCGCCTCGAGGCTGACCTCGATGCAATCCTGGTTGTCGAGGCGTCCTTCGTGGGAGGTGGTGGCCGGCTTCCGTAGATTGGCGCGCGCCTCGCGCGTCAGCCGGGATGAGGCCACGAGTCGTTCCGACGCGCCCAGGAGCTCCGCCGCTGCCGCCGCGCATTCCCGCGCGTACAGCGAGAGCGCGGCACGGTCATCCTCGCTCTCGGCCCGGACGCCGTTCAAACGATCACCGACGGCCGCCGTGGCACTCCTGACCCGGGCAAGAAGCCTGGCCAGGTCTTCGGAGCTCGTGACGACATCCGCCGCGCGGTGAAGCAGATCCTGTTGTTCCAAGGCTCTCCAGCCTCCTGCCTGGGTGATCAAGCGTAACCCCGATCCCGCGCACGTCACCGGAAAATCAGCCTGTACGGACCACCCGCAGGGGTTGTTCCCGCGGGTGGGGAGAGGGTCCCCTGCCGGGAAGACCCGCTGGCCCTTCCCCGGGCAAGAAGGCGGGCGAGATGTTCCTCGTGGCACCGCTGCGCCTCTTGCAGGATCAGGAGGAGTTCCGCCGCCAGTTCCGCTGGTTGCCCGCGCGACCTGAGCCGCATGACGACGCGGCGCTGCCGCCGCAGATGCGCGTGCCCCTCAAGAACGTGACGCCGGACGATCTGGATTTCGGTTTCCATGCCGGACAGGGGCAACATTGCCCATCGTTTCTCTGGCGCTATGATAACAAAGGCGAGAGTAGCACCGCCGCGACGGACCGGCAACATATCGATATCGTATCATAACGCTCTGATGCCGGCCTCTGCGCCGGCCTCCCGTGCTCGACCCTCGGGATGGGGCAGAGCACCGTAGCCCGCCCTGCGGCCGCCCGTCCCGCCGGCTGGCCGGATCCTTCAGCTCTGGCTCACGGCTGCCATGCCCCGAACAGCATCATCGCGCCGACGGCAAGGCCGCCCAGCACGGTCAGCGCCATGAGGGGCAGCAGGGGGATCATGAGCCAACCCATCATGACCAGCACCTGGATCAGGCCGCCGATGTCGATGCCCGCGATCCGGCACGGATGCCTGCCGGCCTCGTCGACTGCGCAACCCGTCAGGCGCGTGAGGATCAATCCAAGGACGAGCAGGATGGCCGGGGTCCAGACCAGCAGCACGCCGGCGAGTATCATGCGCTTTCCCCTTCGCGCCTCAGCGGGTCGCCCGCCTCGGCGGTTCGAACGGGCGCCACCCGCGTGGCATGCAAGCGGCTCGGCGTCATCGACTAGCGCGACCGCGATGGGGATCATAGACCCGGCGCGATCATGCCCACGTCGGCAGCGGGGCCGGCTCTCCGCGCCCCCCCGCCGGGCTTGTGGAAGTGATGCGGGGCGGGTCCGCGACGGCCTGGCGCCGTCCGCTGCGGGTGCCGACGGGCCCGCCCGCGAAGAAACGTTAGGCGAGGCCGGGCCGCACCGGAGCAACCGCTGCGGCACTGCCGCCCCGCGCCGGAAACGCTTCACCCGGCCGGATGTCTCCATCCGACCGGGCTCTGCCTCAGTGGAAAGGGTGTAACCTTCCCGCGCGTCGGGGGCTCAGCCCCAAACGTTGTCCAGCGTGGCGAGCTGCGTGAACAGCACCGGCAGCTCGTTGGTGTGGTACTCGGCACTGTCGGCCACCGCCTGCACCACGTCGCTGCGGGAGGAGCCGTTGTCGAGCAACCCGGTCCAGAAGCTCAGCCCACCGTCGTCAACCTGGCGGTTCAACAGGTGCTCGTAGAGCGACGTGACGAAGGTGGCGTTGTCCTGCGTGCCGGTGGTCTGCGCATACTCGGCCGAGCCGGTGATGGCGCCGGCGATGCTGTTGATCGAGGTGCCCGCCGCGTATTGTTCCGCCCAGAACTGGAAGCCGCCGGCCTCGGCGTCGCGGCCGAGCAGGCCCTCGTAGAACTGCGCCACCGCGATCCCGCCGTCGCTGGCGGCACGCGCGTCGAGCGAGCCTTCGGCGAAGTGCAGCGTGCCGATGTCGCTCAGCGTCTCGCTGGTGCTGCCGTCACTCGAGGTGACGGAGAGCGTGCCACCGGCGCCGAAGGTGACGTGGAAGTCGCCGCGGCTGCCGGCGTAATAGGCCAGGCCGTCCGCCGAAGCGCCGAGCGAGGTGCCGAGCAGGTTGGCGATCTCGTTGTAGGTGCCGAGGCTGTCGCTGGCGTAGTTGCCGTCGATGGAGGTGACGGTGATCTGCCCGTTGTTGAAGGCGTTGCCTTCGGAATACGGGTTGTCGGTGCTCACCGCGCCGCCCAGGCTGAAGGCCAGCTGGCCATCCGTGGCACCGGCACCGATCCGGAAGCTGCTGTTGGTGGCGGCGTCCAGCACGGTGAAGGCGTAGTTGTCGATGGTGGCGCCGACGGGGACGTTGATGTTGAGGCCCGTGCCGTCCGGCAGCAGCCGGCCGTCCGCCCCCTCGGTCGCCTGCAGGTCGGCGATGAGCTGCGTTACGAACTCGGCGCTGGTGTCGTAAAGGCCGGCCGGCACCGCGCCCGTGCTGTCCGTGCCGGTGGACACGGCGATGGCCGGGATGTCGTAGTTGAAGATGGCGGCCACGGCGGCGCTGACCGTGCCGCTGCTGACCGCCTGCTCGCCCACATTCGCGCCGAGATTGGTGCCGGACACGATCAGGTCCGGCGTGTTGTCGCCCGTCAGCAGGGCATCCAGGCCGGTATAGACCGTGGTGCTCGGCGTGGTGCCGACATGGTAGCCCGCCTCGTATTCCGTGACGGTGAAGGCGCCGCGGGCGAGGGCGGTGCCGACGCCGCTCTGGCCTTCGCTCGGCGCCACGACGGTCACGTCGTAGCCGGCGTCCAGCAGGTGCTGGCGAACGGCGGCGAGGCCCGGCGATTCGTAGCCGTCGTCGTTGGTCAGCATGATCTTGAGCGGCGCGGCGGCCGCCGTGTCCTGCTCGATCAGGCCGGACAGGCGCTGCTCCAGCGCGTCGCGGTCCGCCAGCGTCGAGGTCCAGTTGCCGTCGATCGGCGTGATCGTGGCGTTGCCCTCGAGGAACTGCGCACCTTCGGAAAGCGGATTGCCGGACGATGCCGCGGCCGGGACGTAGCTGGAATTGTAGCTGCCGTCGGCCTGCTCGGAGATCGGGTACTCGGCCGTGCTCTCACGGTCGATGGTGGTGACGGTGACGCCGTTGATCACGTGGTCGCCGGGCACGTTGATGCTGAGCGACTGCCCGTCGGGCAGGATCGGTTCGCCGGCGGCCTGCTGGGCTTCCAGCTTGGCCAGCAGATCCGTCACCAGCGTGGCGGCGTTGCTGAAGGCCGCGTCGTAGCTGCCATTCTCATCCGCGCCGGCCGACACGGCGATGGAGGGCACGCCGTCGAACAGCGCGGCGACCGCGCCGTTCACGGTGCCGGAGATGTTCTCGCTGGTGCCGATGTTCTCGCCCCGGTTGGTGCCGGAAATCACGAGGTCGGGCGCGTTCTCGCCCAGCAGCTCGGGGTAGATGTATTCCAGACCCGCCTTGGTGGTGACCACGGGCGAGCCGGAAACATAGTAGTTGCCGTCCGCGAACTCGCTGTACGCGATGGGCTGGGTAAGGGCCGCGATACCGCCCAGCGTGCTGCCCTGCGCGCTCTGGTTCACCTCGGGTGCCACGATGTGCACGTTGTAACCAGCGGCGGTAAGCGCTGTGTAGAGGGTGGTGATGCCGGGGGCATCGTAGCCATCATCGTTGGTGAGCAGGATGTTGAGCGCCATAACCGTCCGCGTTCCCGAGTTTTTGCAGGTCGGCGGAGGTTAGGTTTCCGATAAGTCAGACGCGTGACAGGTAACTGACTACAACGGTGACGACCGGAATCATGGATGTTTCTTCACACAACCAGGTCCGCGGATGAGGTGTGGGAAAGGGCAACGGCAGGCCGGCGTCAGACATACGCCCGGCTCTGCTGCCCCGTCGCCGTAGGGCGGCGTGAAAGCCCGTGCGGTACCGGACTGGAACGCAGCACCTGGCACCCGTACCACGATAAAGGCCTGTCATGCCCGTGAAAGCAGGCCCGTCACCGCTGATGAAGGGCGAGACTCCCCGAGCCCGGGCCACCCCTCAGGCGCCTTGCGCGCTACTCGCCCGCGAGAAGCGGCGCGCGTAGCTTTCCCACGTCGCCGGGCGGGACGGCGGGCGCCGCGTTGCCCCAGCTGTTGCGGATATAGGTCAGCACGGACGCCACCTGCTCATCGGTGAAGCGCCAGTGGAACGGTGGCATGGCGGGGGCGGTCGGCAGCCGGTCCGTCGCCGCGGCCCGCGATCCCGCCAGCACGAGGTGGATCAGGGTCGCCGGATCGTCGGCCTGCACGACGCCGCTGTCGGCGAGGCGGGGAAACAGGTAGGAGGCACCCTGGCCGTTATCGCCGTGGCAGGCCGAGCAGCGATCCTTGAAGATGGCGGCGCCCGCGACCATGCGAGGATCGGTCGCCGCGACCGGCGTCGGCGCCGGCCCCGAGCGTCCCTCCTGGTCGAGGAGGTAAACGGCGATCGCGCGCAGGTCGCCCTCCGTCATGCGCGAGCTTGAGTTCTGGATTTCCTCCGCCATCGGGCCGGACGCGTTGCTGTGCCCGTTCGAGCCGTTCTGCAGGTACTGCACGATCTGCTCGACGGACCAGCGCCCGACGCCGTAGCGCCGGTCACCGGTGATATCGGGCGCGACCCAGCCTTGGAGGCTGGTCCCCCGAAGGGCACGGCTGGTGTCATCGGCGCCGAGCATCGTCTTGGGCGTGTGGCAGGCGCCGCAATGGCCCGCCGCCTCGACGAGGTAGCGCCCCCGGTTCCATTCCGCGGGCTTGTCGGTCCGCACCTCGAGCGGCTTCGGATCGAAGTTCAGCCAGTTCCAGCCCAGCATGAGGATGCGCTGGTTGAAAGGGAACGGCAGCTGATTGGCCTCGACCACGTTCCGGACCGGCTGGATCGACATCATGTAGGCGTAGAGCGCCGTGATGTCGTCGTCCGAGAGCTTCGAGAAGGCGGGATAGGGCATGGCCGGGTAAAGGCGCTTCTCGCCGCGCCCGATGCCCTCCCGTAGCACGCGCCGGAACTCCGCTTCCGTGTAGAGCCCCATGCCCGTTTCCTTGTCGGGCGTGATGTTCGGCCCGACAAGCGTTCCGAAGGGCGTGAAGAGCCTGGTGCCGCCGGCGTAGGGCACCCCGCCTGGGGCGGAGTGACAGGCGACGCAGTCGGACACCGTCGCGACGTAGCGGCCGCGCTCGATCAACTCGTAGCCCTGGTCGGCCGCGCGCGCGGTGGCGAGGGTCCCGAGAAGCGCCGGACCCGCCCAGAAGACGGCGTAGAGGACGGCGTAGAGGCTCGCGGATAGGCCCGCGGAAAGGATAGCGCGGATCATGCCTGCACCAGCGGTCCGGGGGATTTCAGGTAAAGCGTTCGGATCGCATTCGCCGCCTTGAAGGCGAGCGCGCCGACGGTGCCGGTCGGGTTGTAGCCCGAGTTCTGCGGGAAAACATTCGCGCCCACCGTGAAGACGTTGGGCACGTCCCAACTCTGCATGTACCGGTTGACGGCACTGTTGCTCGGGTTCGATCCCGTCGCGGTGCCGCCGACGACGTGCGTGGACTGATAGGGCAGGACGGACCAGGGCCGTGTGCGCGGGTTCTGGACGATCGTGTGGGCGCCCATGTTGCGCACGATCTCCGCCACCTTTCCCGTGCAGTAGGCCGACATCCTCACGTCGTTCTCGGGGAAGTTGAAGGTGATCCGCATCAGGGGGCGGCCGAGGCGGTCCTTGTAGGTCGGGTCGAGGTCAAGGAAGTTGTCGCGGCTGGCATAGCTCGACGCCTCGCAGCCGACCGAAAGGTTGGAAAGGTAGCTGTCCCGCATCACGCGTTTCCAGGTCGATCCCCAGGTCGGCGTGCCGGGCGGGGTCGGTCGCTTGGAGATCGGCTCCGCGCCGATCGGCGTGCAGCGTGTGGAACCGCCGCCGAGAAAACCCAGCGGCCCATGGTCGAAGTTGTCGTTGTTGAACTCGTCGATGGCCATGCCGGTCGCGCCGCCACCGATAAAGAGGTTGAAGTCGTACTTGTCCTTGTCGAAGAAGCCGACGACCTGGTTGGCCATCTGGTAGCAGAAGTTGCGACCGATCACGCCCTCGCCGGTGCCGTGGTCATAGGGCTTGCCGATCCCGGACAGGAGGAAGAGCCGGACGTTGTCGAGCATGAAGGCGCAGGAAATCACGAGGTCGGCGGGCTGCTCCCATTCCTCGCCGGAGGTGTCGACGTAGGTGACGCCCGTGGCCCGCTTGCCCGAGCGGTCGAGGTTGATCTTGAGCACCTCGCAGAGTGTGCGCAATTCAAAGTTCGGCTTGCGCATGAGCACCGGCAGCACCGTCGTCTGCGCGCTGGCCTTGGAATAGTTGGCGCAGCCGTAGTTCGTGCAGAAGCCGCAAAAGGTGCACTGCCCGATCGTGACGCCGAGCGGGTTCGTGTAGGTCCGCGACAGGAGGGAGGAAGGCACCGGGAAGGGCTTGTAGCCCATCTTCGTGGCGGTCTCGGCAAACAGCGTCGGCCCGAAGGTCTGCATCATCGGCGGGTTCGGGAAGTCGCGCTTGCGCGGCGCTTCGAAAGGATTTCCGCCGTCCTGCTTCTGGCCACCGAGGTTGCCCGCCTTGCCCGAAACGCCGGCCAGGTACTCGAAGCTGTCGTAGAAGGGCTCCAGCTCCTCGTAAGCGAAGGGCCAGTCCTGGATCGTCATGTCGTCCGGGATGGCGGCCGCGCCGTAGCGCTCGGTGTAGTGGCTGCGCAGCCGGAAGTCGTATTCCGACCAGCGCCAGGTGATGCCGGCCCAGTGGACGCCCGCACCGCCGACACCGTTGCCCGGGTGGAAGGTGCCGAAGCGGCGCATCGGCAGCGCGGTCTGGGTCGCATCGTTGCGCGCCGTGAAGGTCGATTGTGCCGGGCGCAGCATCAGGTCCAGGCGCGAGTTGTAGCGTAGCTCGTCCGGTGCGATCCCGATGTTGAAGTCGCTCGCCGTGTCGCGCCAGGGACCGCGTTCGAGCGCGACGACTTCCAACCCCTCGTCGCACAATTCGTTGGAGATGATGGAGCCGGTCCAGCCGAGCCCGATGACGACGACGTCCTTGCGCGGAAGTATCTTCGCCATCTCAGCCTCGCAGGTCCCACTCCGGGCGGCCCAGCAGGCTGACCGGCGGCAGCGGGTACTTCACGTTGTGCTTGGAAACGTGGTCGAGATAGTTATAGCGCGTGCCCGGGTAGCCGATCATGCGCCAGCTCACCATGTCGCGGTTGCCGCCGTAGATCGGGTCGGCGAAGAAGCCTTCCATGGTGTTGTCGAGGATCTGCTTGAAGGCATCGCCCGAGTTGATCCCGCCACCCAGCTGGATCTCGCCCTTCTCCATCCCGGTCAGGAACTGGTCGCGCTGATCGTTGGGAAGCTCGGCGAAGACCTTTCCGCCGAAATTCGCGCGGCAGTAGGCATCGATGGCCGCCAGGAAGCGGCGATACTCGATGGCCGGTGTCGTATCCGCCTGTTCGCCCTGCGTCGGCAATCCTGCCTGAAAGGGCGGCAACCTGTAGAGCCAGGTCGATTTGCCGAAGGAGCCGGCGAGCTGGCGGTCGATGAATACCGCGCAGCCCGCATCCTTGCCGCTGACGCTGAGATCGTCGGCGGGGATGAGGCGTTCCACGATCGCCTCCACCAGCCGGCCCTCGTCCGCCGTGAAGAAGAGCCAGGGGCCGGGCCGGACCTCGGCGGGTGGATCGGCCGCTCCGGAATCCCAGGGCATCGCCCCGCCCGGGTAAACCCGCGCCGCCGCGCCGGTCACACCGGAAAAGGTGACGGCCGCGGTGGAGGCCAGCAGCCCACGACGCGTCGCCGATCGAGAATGATCCATGTGTCCCCGATGCCGGTACCTTGTGGCCTCACCCTGGATCGACGTTGCTGGAGCGGCATTAACCTGCGTTGCAGCGTGGACCTGCCGGTCCTCATTCTCTCGCGAGCCGACGCCCAGGCGGGCAGTGCATCGCGGTGTTGTGCGAGGCAGGCTCGACGACGTGTCATCATTCGCCGGCGTGCTGCCATCGCGTCGCGCGGCGCTTACAGGCGTGCCAGGCCCGACGTGCCAGCCCGCGTTGGCTCAGCGCATGCCGAGCCGCTCCAGCTTCTTGATCAGGCCGACGCGGAAGCTGCCCTCCGCCAACATCGGCTCCAGGTCACGGTGCGTGGCGGAGAACACGCGCAGGTCGGCGTGGCGCACCTCGCGCGAACCGACGGGGCTGTAGGTGCCCTCCTGCAGGAAGCGCAGCAGCTTGACCTGCATCGGCGGCGGCATCTCGCCGACCTCGCCCAGGAACAGCGTGCCCCGGTGCGCGGTGGCGAGCACGCCCGCCTGGTCCCGATGCGCGCCGGTAAAGGCGCCGCGCAGGTGCCCGAACAGCTCGCTTTCCAGCAGTTCCGCCGGCAGGGCGCCGCAATGCACCGCGACGAAGGGGTTCCCCTGCCTCGGGCTGGTGCCGTCCAGCGCCCGCGCCGCCAGCTCCATGCCGGTGCCGGTGCGGCCCAGCGCCACGGTGCTGATGCCGGTGGCCCAGCCGGCGCACGAGGCCGCGCACGCGCCCCGCCTCAGGCGAGGCCCCGATCCTCCGGACGGCCCACTATCCCAGTGTCGCGTTCTCGTAGGACAGGCTCGTGTCCGGAAGCTGGACGAGGCCGGTGAGGCGCTGGTCGCGTCCGGCCAAGAGGGTATCCACCGAAAGGAAGATCCACGGTGCCTCCTCCCAGACGATGCGCTGGACCTCGTCATAGGCCGCCTTCCTGGCGGCGCTGTCCGTCGTCGCCAGCCCACGGGCCAGCGCGGCATCGACCTCGCCATTCTGGAAATAGGCGATGTTGTAGAGCGACGGCGGGTAGCTCTGGCTCGACAGCAAGGGACGCAGGGCCCAGTCGGCATCCCCGGTGGAGGGCGCCCAGCTGCCGTAGAACATCCGGACCTCGGCCTGTTCGGGGGTCGTCGCGCCCCAGAGCTTGGCCGTGGCGACGCCGGCTTCCAGCGGCGTCACCTTCACCTTGACGCCCACGGCCGCAAGCTGCTGCTGCAGGAACTGCGACGCGCGGTTGTTGAGCGTGTTGCTGAACGTCCAGATCTCGGTCTCGAAACCATTCGCCAGCCCGGCTTCCGCCAGGAGCTGCCGTGCCTTGGCCGGATCGTAGGGCCACACGCCCTGGCGCGTATGGAAAGCGATCCCCGGTGCCATCGGCGCATCCATCGGCGTGGCGAAGCCGCTGTAGACGACGCGGATAAAGGCCTCCTTGTCGATGGCGTAGTTGAGCGCCTGCCGGACACGGCGGTCGTCGAGCGGCTTCTGGCGGGTGTTCAACGCGACGTAGTGCGCCACGATGGAAGAAGTCTTGTCGACGGCCACGCGCTTGTCCGTGTTCAGCAGCGCGACCGTTTCCGGCGGCAGCGGGAAGATGTACTGGACCTCGCCCGCGCGCAGCGCCGCGATCCGGGCGCCATTCTCGGGGATGCTGCGGATCGAAATCGCGGAGAGGCGCGGCAGCTCCGGCTTCCAGTAGTCGGCGTTGCGCGACGCCTTCAGGAGGTCCGGACGCCAGCTCTCGAAGCGGAAGGGGCCGGTGCCCACCGGATGCTGGGAAATCTCCTTGCCATACTGTTCCAGCGCGCGCGGACTGATGATCGAGGCGCCGGAATGCGCCAGGTAGTTCAGCAGCACGCCCGACGGGTTCTTGAGGGTGATGCGCAGCGTGAGCGGGTCCACCACCTCCACCGCCTCCACCATCTCCAGCAATCCCTGGCGCTTGAGGTGATTGGCCGGATCACGCAGGCGATCGTAGTTGATCTTCACGGCCTGCGCGTTGAACTCGCTGCCGTCATGGAAGCGGATCCCCCCGCGCAGACGGATCGTGTGGTGCTTGCCCTCCGCATCGGCCTCGGCACTTTCCGCCAGCACCGGCTGGAGCTGAAACTTTTCATCGAAGCCGTAGAGGCCCTGATAGAACAGGCGGGTGGCGGACAAGGAAAGACTGTCGTTCAGGTCGGTGGGATCAAGGCCCAGGATGCTGTCACCGACGGCGATGGTGATGCTGCTGGAGGGTTCCGGCGCGGCCTTTGCCGGATGCCCCGGAACGTCGATGGCCGCTGCCATCGCGACGCCACCAAGAAGCATGTGCCGCCGGCTGATCTGCGGATGCACCGGATAATGACCCATTCTTTCCTGCCTCGAGCCGCTTCGTCGTGATCCCTCCTGTGTTGCACGAGGCTGGCGCCTCGCCAAGCAAAGCATTTTCCGTGGCACGGGTGTTTGGCTGTGGCGATGAGCCGTACGCTGCGAGGTAAAGCAATTATCTCGTCGCGAAGTGTTTGTGAGGAAAGTTTTTTCATAAGCGCAGCATCGATGAAATCTACTGCTTTCTTCCCGAGTGGCGACGAAATGCTGTGAATGTCCAGCCGAGGTGGGCACGTCCGCGCTTATGAAAGACTGCCGCCATCCTGAAGAGTGTGGCCCCTTGCTGCTGATGATGCCTGTTCATCCCACAGCATCGCGCTGCCATCCGTTTCCGCCGACTTCGTTCAAGGCAGAGCGACCCTGGTGGGTTTCCTCGGCATGCAACGGACCGTGTTGTCGAGGCCAGGGCCGCGTTCGTCGGCGTGGCTATCCTGCCCACAACAGGCATCCGTTTTCGTACTGCTGAGTCGGCTAAAGAGCTAAGCGGCCGGACTTGAACAAACCCCAGCGACTTGAATCACGATAAAACGCGGTTCTGTTTTCCGCGGCAAAGCCTGTGCTCGGCCACTATGCAAAATATCCACTCCGGTCTTTTAACCCGTGAGGGCGCACCGGCCGGACGGATCGGCCATAACAGGGCATGCCCCTCTACTACTTCGATACCATCGCAGGCTCCGGCCTCATCCGTGACAACACCGGCATGGAGTGGCCAGACGATGCGACCGCCCGGCGCGAAGGCATTGCCTCGCTGCCGCACCTGGCAAAGGATGAGTTACCCGATGGCGACCTGCGAACCTTCAGCGTCATCGTAAGGAACGCCCAGGATCGAGCGATCTTCATCGCCGACCTGACCCTCACCGGGAGGTGGCTTCGTTGAGCGATCCATCAGCAAGCCCCACGGCTCCCCAGGCGGCTGTCCAAACCCTGGATGAAAGGCTCCTGAACGGACCCGCAGCGCCTTGGGTCCGGCGCAGGATTATTGGCAAACTCTTGTGAAAGATCATAGCCATGCGAGCGCCACTCACTTGATGCGTGAATATGGGGCGCAAACTCTGTTCCGAGATTTTGTAAAAACGACCAAATGAAAGCGACCCGGCGAGAGTTCTGGACCACGGATGGCCTTCTGCGGAATGGTGTCACCGTCATCCTGTTTGCTGAAGAAGACCGGGTTCTCGCCGAGGTTATTGGGCCGGACGGTCACGACGATGCAATTCTGCCGGTGCCGGAGGCGCTTCTTCTGGCGATCGAGCGTTCCTCCAACCCGGAGGACATGGCGGTCCTCGACGATGAGGACCTGTGGCAGGGTGCCTGGGGAACGTTGTGCAGCACGAGGCCCCGCTGTGCCTCAAGGGACTTCGACGCGCCTGAGCCCGCCTAGCCTTCCCCGGCCCAGGCGCCGCGGTGCTATTTGCCGGCGCCCCTACGCCGGCGTCACCCCGCTGCTCCGCGATGGGCAGCGCCTGAACTTCCCTTGGATGCTACAGCTGTCAGCCATACTCCTCGCCGGAGCCGAGTTGCTGGGTGAGCAGCCTACTCCGGCTCCGAAAGGGACAGGGAGCCTGATAACGGGCATCATCGGTTGACCCGCTGGTTCAGAGTGCTGCCCGAGGCCGAAGCAACATCTACGCTGTTTCGCCGGGCCAGAGATATAGCAGTCACTTAACCTATATTAGCGCCACCGCAGACGACGAACGACACTCTGCGTGCATGTCCGTACATTTCCTCAATCTACAGCATCCGAAACTTGCCGAGCCTTCCTCCGGAGGGGAGCAGGACCACCTGGACAAGATACGCGAGGATGCATGGGCGACGATAACGCGCCTTGTGTCAGCACTCCCCTACAGCGATGAAGGCTATGAGATCGTCTGTCTCGTGACGGACGCGTCGAACGCACCTCTGCTTCGCTTCAGCTTCTCCATACGCCAGGAAGTCGTCATGTAGCGGCAGGTGGCGCGCTGTATGGAATGCCGCGTGCCGAGGGGATTGTCCTACAGGTTGCTCGCCCGCCATGGCACTCCGCGGACGGTCGGCGACCACGAGGCCAACCCCGCCGCGTCCGACCGGCAACTCAGGGTCCGCCTCAGGCGCGGGCCGCCGCGGTTATCGTGCTTGGATGTGATGTAGCGCGAGAAGCCCATGCCCGGCGGCGTCACCATGCCCACCGCGTCGGAAGCGACGGCGACGATGACCCGCCACCCGCCTTTCTCATCGGCGGCACGATGGCGCGCGCCCCCAGCAGATGTGCGTCGAGCTTGACCGCGAGGACACGGCGCCACTCTTCAGGCGTCATCTGCTCCAACGTCGCCGGACGCTGCTCGCGGAACATGATGGGCAGCCCGGTCCAATCGGCTAAGCTCCGCTGCTGCCTTGCTTCAGGGGAGATTCAGGCTTGGATATCCACCGGCTTGTTTTCGATGCACGGGCGATCCTGCAAGCGGCCCGCCGGTGGGTTGAGGTGGAAAGCCCGTCCTGGGATGCCGTCGCCGTCAGCCGCATGGCCGAGCTGGCGGGAGCGGAGTTGCAGGCGCTCGGTGCGCAGGTCCGTCGCATTGCGGGACGGAACGGCTACGGTGACTGCGTGCTGGGGGATTTCGCGCCGGGGGATCCCGCGCCGGGCATCCTGATCCTCGGCCATCTCGACACGGTGCATGCCGCCGGCAGCCTGGCGGGACCCGTGCCCTGGCGTGAGGAGGCTGGCCGCTGCTACGGCCCAGGCCTCTTCGACATGAAGAGCGGCAACGTCATGGCACTGGAAGCCCTGCGTCAGATCCGTGCGGCAGGCTGGCGCACGCGCCTCCCGGTGCGCGTGCTCTTCACGTCGGATGAGGAGTCCGGCAGCCCGAGCACGCGAACCCTGATCGAGGAGATCGCGAAACAGCAGCGCTACGTGCTGGTGCCGGAAGGCGCGCAGCACGGCGGCAGGATCGTGTCCGGGCGCTTCCCGAGCTGCCGGCTGCGTCTCTGGACACGTGGCAGGCCGAGCCATGCCCTGCTTCAGCGCGAACAAGGGCGCTCCGCGATCCTCGCCATGGCGCAGGTGATCCAGCGGATCGAAGCCCTGAACGACGGCGATGTTTCCTGCACAGTGACCTACCTCGAGGCTGGCCGAACGGTGGCAACGGTGCCGGTGGAAAGCTACGCCGAGCTGGTCTGCACCACCCGCTCGACGGATGGGCTGGAGCGGGCGATCGAAGCCGTGCGTGACATCATGCGCGACGACCCCGGCACCGAACTGGAAGTCCAGATCAAGACGCAGCGGCCGCTCTGGCTCCCCAGCCCCGCCGACATCGCGTTGCGGCAGCACGCAGAGGGGCTGGGGCGATCGATCGGACTCGAACTCCGCTCCGAGGCAGCCTTCGGCGGCTCGGACGGGAACTTTACCGGAGCCCTGGGGATTCCGACCCTCGATGAACTCGGCGCCGTCGGGGCCGATGCGCACCAGCTCACGGAAAGCATCGAGCTTGCCAGCCTGGTGCCGCGCACCAGGCTGATGGCCGGCCTCCTGGCGACGCTGGCCTAGACTGCCGCCAGTGCCTGGGTCGGCCCGGTGGCGCTGGCGCAACGGACCTCAGGCGGAAGCGGGCAGGGGCGGCAGCGCCTCCTCCGGCATGGGACACAGGTCGGGCATCGACGCCGGGCTGGCGGCAAACTCGTCCCTGGCGTCGCCCGGCAGGACAGGCCTGGCGATCGGGGCGGCACCGGTGGCGGCCGTCACCCGCGCGGCCTGCACCATGCCCTTGTGCGCCAGCGCGGAGCGGCCCTGGCCCACCATCTGCCAGGAATGAGCGGGCGTGCCGATGGCGAAGGTGGCGGAGCGGATTTCATTGCAGGCCTCCTCCGGCACGGCCCATACCGCGTCACCGTGCGCGAGGGCATGCGGCGCGCATTCCCGCACCGCCTTCCGGACGGCGGCATTGCGGTCCGGCGTCACTTTCCGCTGCCGCCCAGCAGGCCGCGGGTGAAGGCCTTCTGAAAGGCCAGGAAGACGATCAGCATGGGCAGCATGGACAGCACGGTCGCGGCCATAATCGGCCCCTCGTCCACCTCCATGCCGCCGAGAAAGGAATACAACGCCATCGGCACCGGCTGGGTGTCGGGCGAACTGGTCAGCGTCAGGGCGAAGAACAGGTCGTTCCAGACCGACCGGCTCTGAATGATGGCGAGCGTCGCGAAGCCGGAAAGCGAGGCCGGCACGAGGATCTTGAAGAAGTATCCTGCCGGGCCGCAGCCGTCGATCTGCGCGGCCTCGAACATCGAACGCGGCACGGTGGTGAAGAAGTTCCGCATGAAGAAGGTGCAGAACGGAATGCCGTAGGCCACGTGCACCAGCCACATGCCGGGAATGGTGTTGTACAGGCCCAGCACGCGCATGATGAGGAAGAGCGGGATCTGCACGATCTGGTGCGGGATCAACATGCCGGCGAGCAGCAGGAAGTAGATAGCTCGCCCGCCGAAGAAGCGGCTCTGCGACAGCGGATAGGCGGTGATGGCGCCCACCAGCACGGACAGCACCACCGCCGGAATGGTGATCAGCACGCTGTTGCGCAGCGCCGGCCCGATCCGCTCCCAGGCGACGACGTAGTTGCGCGCGTGGATGCCGGCGGGGAGGGAGAGCGCGTCCGTCAGCTCCGCCGGGGTCTTCACGGAGGAAAGCACCACCACCAGCAGCGGCGTGAGGTAGAGCGCCGCCAGCAGAACAATCGCCGCGAACCGGAACAACTTCGCCGCGCTCACGGGCCGTCGCGCCGCGCGCGGCATGGCAATGGCCAGGGCCTGGCTCATTCCCGGTGCTCCTCGGTGCGGCTGGAGATGACGTAGAGGTAGGGCAGCACCACGAAGGCCGAGAGGGCCAGCAGGTAGACGGCCACCGCAGCGCCGCTGCCCAGCTCGAAGCGGGCGAAGGAGGTCTCGTACATCTCCACCGCCAGCACCGTGGAAGACTGGAACGGCCCGCCCTGCGTCATGGCCCAGATGAGGTCGAAGACACGCATGGAATCCACGCCCGCGATGCCCAGCACCACCACGGTGGAGGGCAGCAGCATCGGCAGCTTGATGCGCCACAGGATGGTCCAGGCCGAAGCACCGTCGATCCGCGCCGCCTCAGTCAGCTCGGTCGGGATGTTCCGCAGCCCACCGAAGTAAACCAGGAAGGTGAAGCCGCTCCAGGCCCAGAGCGAAGCCAGCATGATGGCGTAGGTGTTGACGCCCGGATTGCCCAGCCAGTTCTGCGCAAGGCCGTCCAGCCCCGCCGAGCGCAGGACCGAATTGATGATCCCCGCATTGGGTTCGTAGAGCCAGCGCCAGGTGGAGGCCACGGCGACGGTGGTGATGGTAAAGGGGATGAAGAAGACGGTGCGGAAGAAGGTGACGCCGCGAAAGTCGGAGTCCAGCAGCAGGGCGAGGCCCAGTCCCACGACGGTCGGCACCACCAGGTAGTAGACCAGCCACTTGCCGTTGTTCAGCACCGCGTCCAGGAAGCGGCGTTCGCCCAGCAGGTTGATGTAGTTGGCGAGGCCGACATAGGTCCGCTCGGGCGAGAACCCGTCCCAGCTGTAGCGGGACAGGCTGATCGTCGCCAGCACCGGCCAGACAAAGGCGGCGGCGTAGAGCAGCAGGGGCCCCGCCAGGAACACCGCGTAGACGAGGGTGTTCGCCTGCCGGCGGGAAAGGCGTGGGGCGCGCGGCATGTGCTGCAGGTCCGCTCAGAAGTTCGCGAACTTGTCCTCGCGCCGCAGCTGCTGCCGCTTCCCCTCCAGCGTGTTCATGGCCGAGACCAGCGCACGCTCGTCCTGCTGCGCGGCGAAGCGCTCCACTTCCGTGCCGAACTCGAT
Organism: Roseomonas elaeocarpi; assembly: GCF_042433915.1. NCBI lineage: Bacteria > Pseudomonadati > Pseudomonadota > Alphaproteobacteria > Acetobacterales > Roseomonadaceae > Roseomonas > Roseomonas elaeocarpi. Next base: position 24,806 of record NZ_JBHLUN010000005.1, read on the forward strand.
GTTGAAGCCGGTCGGCAGCATCAGGTAGGGGTTGGGGATCGTGGTGTAGCCGTCGCCGCTGCGGCCCAGCTTCTCGAAGGTGCGGCGGGCCAGCACGTCGTAGATCTCCGCCGAGGTGCGGGTATTGGCCGCGGTGCCGCCCTTGATCTTCGCGAAGGCTTCCTGTGCCTCGGGCGTGGCGATGGCGCGCAGGAAGTTCTTGCCGGTGTCCTGCACCTCGCCCTTGAGGACCACCGCCACGTCTGTCTGGGTGATGCTGACCTTGTTCAGGTCCGGCAAGTAGAACAGGTCGTACTCCACCCCCGGCGTCCAGCCGCGCTGCTTCATGTAGGCCGAGGCCCAGTCGCCAACGCAGTACATGCCGACCCGGCCGCGCATCATCTGGTCCACGCCGTCGGACCATTTCGCGCCGGTCCAGGTGGGATCGAAATTGGCCGCCATCTGCGTGCCGAAGAGGCGGAAGGCACGCATCATCTCCGGCCCGTTGAAGGCGACGTTGCCGCGGATGAACTCCCAACAGCCGTCGACGCCCAGCGTACTGATCAGCGGGCCGTAGAACTGGTAGGTGGTCCAGGAGGGTCCCTGGGCGCTGGTCAGCGGATGGATGCCGGCCGCCTTGAGAGCCTTGCAGACCTCACCGAACTCGTCCCAGCTGGTGGGAACGGACAGCTTGAGCTGGTTGAACACCGCCTTGTTGTAGAAGACGTTGCTGATGATGCCGACACCGATCGGGATGCCGTAGGCGCTGCCGCTGAGCGACAGGGTGCGACGCAGCCCTTCGGAGAAAATCTCGTCACCGTGGACCTCGTCCCAAACGTCCTTGACCTCGGCCAGGCGTCCGGTGGCGGCGGTGCTGCGCAGCTCGTAGCCGGCGCTGAGCTGGTAGGAGGCGGGCGGCACCCCTCCCATCAACGACACCTGGACCTGCTGCCGGACGCCGGCGCTGCTGCCGGGAATGACGCGATCCGTGATGGGTGTGTTCGGATACTTGCTGTTGGCCACGGCCATCAGCGCCTTGACCGCCTCGATCTCGCCAGGGGCGCCGAGATAGTGCCAGAACTCCGGGACCTGCCTGGCTCGCGCCCGGGGCGCCAGGGCTGCCGCACCCATCGCACCGAGCAGCATGGTGGCTGTCCTGCGTCCCAAGACCTGCGCCATCGCGTTCCCTTTCGTCCGAAGGTGGGATTAATGGGATCGCCTGTTCAGATTCCCGTCAAGGAAATTTATGCGTTTTCGCCACTCATCTGGTGCCGAACGCGACAAACCTCCTTGAACCCAAGAGCTGGCGCCGCCAGCGATGATCCGTCTCGGTGCGATCCTTGACGATTACGCCCACGCCTCGCTAGGTTTTTCTCGGAATCGGATAAAAATGTTCGGTGCCAAGCCATGAGGAGCAGGCAGCCCGTGCAACGCGTCGCCATCTTGGGGTTCCGGCACGAGGCGATGATCGCCTGCCCCTTCCTGACCGACCCCAGCACCGCCAACATCTGGCGCGGCGCGGAGATCCTCGACCAGAGCCTCACCACCCTGACCGGCCTGACCGACCGGTTTGCCCGGGAGCCGGACATGGAGGTGGTGCCGCTGCTGATGGTGCGCACCCTGCCGGGCGGTGCCTTCGCGCGCGACTTCTACGACGCCATCAAGCAGGAATCGCTTGACCTGCTGCGCCAACACGGGCCCTTCGACGGCATCGTGGTGGCCAACCACGGCGCGGCCGAGGTCGAGGGGCTGGGCGTGCACGGCGACACCGACTACGTCGTGGCCATCCGCGCCGCGGTCGGCCCGGATGTTCCCATCGCCATCCCCTTCGACATGCACGGCCAGGTGACGCCGGAACTGCTGGGCGCGCTCACGGTGATGAGCTGCCTGCGCACCGCGCCGCACCGCGACAACTACGAGACCAGCTGGCGCGCCGCCGACCAGCTGGTGCGCGTGATGCGGACCGGGCTGCGACCGCGCAAGATGGCGGTGAACATCCCGATCTTCGTGCCCGGCGAGAAGTCCATGACCAGCTTCGAGCCGGCGCGCGAATTGTTCGGCATGCTGCCCGACTACGACGCCCGCCCGGGGGTGGTGGAAGCGCACCTCTTCGTCGGCTTCGGCTGGAACGACCTGCCCTGGTGCGGGATGAAGGCCGTGGTGCTGACCGAGGAAAGCGACGAACAGGCCCGCGACCTGGCGCTGGAAATCGCGGAACGCACCTGGGCGCAGCGCCACCGCTTCGGCCTGGGGATGGAGACCGCCGACATCCGCGACGGGCTGCTGCGTGCCCGCGACGCGGCGGCCGGCCCGGTGCTGCTGAGCGATTCCGGCGACAACACCACCGCGGGTGCCGGCGGCGACCTCTGCTTCGTGCTGGAGGAAGCCCTGGACCTCGGCCTGGTGGACATCGTGGTGGCCGGCATCTTCGCGCCCGAGGTCGTCGCGGCCTGCCAGGCAGTGGGGGAAGGGGCCGCGCTCACGCTGGAGATCGGCCGGCACATCTCCGCCGCCCCGCAGCCGCGCACGGTCGAGGCCGTGGTCGAGGCCCTGGGCGATCGCGTGGACGTCCACCGCTTCCAGAACCTGCGCGGCTCCGACGGTGCCTGGGCACGGGTGCGGATCGGCGGCGTGGTGGCGACCTTCCATGCCGCGCGCGTGTCCTTCACCGGGCCGGGTCACCTGGAAGCGGTCGGCATCGATCCGCTCGCGCACAAGATCACCGTCGTGAAGGTCGGCTACCTGCATCCGGCGCAGGAGGACATGGCGGCGCGCCATATCTGCCTGCTCAGCCCCGGCGTCGCGGATCTCGACTTCCTGCGCCTGCGCTACGAGCACATCGCGCGTCCTTCCTTTCCCATGGACGGGGCGATGGAGTGGACGCCGTCACAGGGCCTGTTCGGGCCGGCCTGAGACATGCCGCGCTGGCGTCATCAGCTGGGTGCGGTCGCGCGCGGCGTGTCGCGCGACACGCGCTCGATGCATCCATCGATCGTGCGGCAGATCCACGCCTCACGCATCTTCCACGTGATCCGGCTGAACCCGCTGCTGTCGCAGCGCGAGCTGGTGCGCCAGTCGGGCTTCGACAAATCCACCGTGTCCACCATCGTGCAGCAGTTCGAAGCACGCGGGCTGGTGGAGCGGGAGCGCGGCAGCGGCGACGGCCGCCCCGGCCGGCCGGGCGAGCGAATCCGCCTGTCCGAGCGCAGCGGGCTGCTGGTGGGCGTGAACCTGCGGCCGGGCAGCATCCATCTCGGCGCGGCCCGGCTGGACGGGACCCTGCTCGCGGAACGCCAGGCCGGGCTGTGCCAGCCGGAGCAGCTGGGCGCCACCGTCCAGGCCGCGATCGAGGCCATGCTGACGGAGGTCGGTCGCGGCATGGAGGAGGTGCTGGCGGTGGGTGTCGCGCTGCCGGGCCTGCTCAGCCGCGCCGGGCACCTGCCGCAGTCGCCCAATCTCGGCTGGCGCGACGTGCCGCTGCGCGAGATCCTGACGCGGGCCGTCACCCGCCCGGTGTTTCTCGACAACAACACCAACGCCGCCGCCCTGGCGGAGTACCTGTTCGGCTCGGCGGTCGAGTTTCCGGACTTCGTCTACCTCGAGAGCGGCTCGGGCGTCGGTGCCGGCATCTTCCTGGACGGCGAGGTGTTCCGCGGCGCTTCCGGCTTTGGCGGCGAGATCGGGCACCACAAGATCGTTCCCGGCGGCCGGCTGTGCCGCTGCGGCGCCTCGGGCTGCCTGTCCGCCTACGTTTCGGTGGACTCGATCCGTGAGCGTCTGGCACGGCGCGGCCACGGCGAGGTCGACCTCGCCGGATTGGAGCTGCGCGCCCGCCAGAACGACCCTGCCGTGCTGGATGTGCTGACGGAGGCGGGCCAGTTCCTCGGCGCGGGGCTGGCCAACATCATCAACATCTTCAACCCGCCCCTCGTGGTGCTGGGCGGCGGCCTTTCGCGCCTGCATCCCTGGATGCGCCCGGCCATGGAGGCCGCCATCGCGCGCGACGCCCTGGCCGCGGCGCGCGAGGACTGCCGGATCGACCTCGCCGCCCTGTCCGCCAGCACCGGCTCCTGGGGCGGGGTGGCGCTGGCGCTGGAAGGCTGCACCCGCTTCGACGCCGCCGAGGCGGTGCCGTGGTGATCGGCGGCCCCGAGAAAGCTTCTGGAGCGAACGGCATGAAACGGCTGCGGATCGGCGTCTTCGGCATGTCGCAGGAGGCCATGCTCGCCACTCCTGGCCACCTCGATCCACGCACCGTGCTGATCTCGCGCGGGGCCGAGGTGGTGGAAAACGACCTCTGGGTCGTGCGCGGCATCGTGCGGGCGCTGCGCGAGGATCCGGCGGTGGAGATCGTGCCGCTCATGGTTGTGCGCTGCCGTGCCAGCGCGCCCTTCTCGCGGGACTTCTTCGAGGCGTGCAAGGCGGAGATCCTGTCGCTCCTCGCCGCGAAGGGACCGTTCGATGGCCTGGTCGCCGGCAACCACGGCGCGATGGAGGTCGACGGGCTGGCGGTCAGCGGCGACACCGACCTGATCGGTGCCATCCGCGCGCAGGTCGGGCCGGCCCTGCCCATCGCCATGGCGCTGGACATGCACGGCCACGTCCCGCCGCCGCTGCTGCGGGACGCGCAGGCCTTCGCGGTGTTCCGCACCGCGCCGCATCGCGACGACGACGGCACGGGGTATCGTGCGGCACGGATGCTGCTGCGCATCCTGCGCGAAGGGCTGAACCCGCGCCGCGCGGCGGTGCACATCCCGCTCTTCCTGCCGGGCGAGATGGCGATGACGGACTACGAGCCGATGCGCTCGCTCTACGCCGCGCTGCCCGGGATCGATCGCCGTCCCGGCATCCTGGGGGCGGACTACATGGTGGGCTTCGCCTGGAACGACCGCCCCTGGATCGGCATGGCCGCGGTGGTGACGGCGGAAGGCGACCCGGAGCTGGCACGGGCCGTGGCGCTGGAAATGGCTGCGACGCTCTGGGCGCGCCGCGACGAGTTCGGCCTGCGGATGGCGGCTCGCGAGGTCGGGGACGGGCTGGAGGAAGCCGGCCGGCTGGCGACGGAGGGGCCGGTCTACCTCAGCGATGCCGGCGACAACGTCACCGCCGGTGCCTACGGCGACCTGACCCTGGTGCTGCAGGCGGCGCTGGCGCGGCCGGCGATCGGCCCCACCGTGGTGTGCAACATCATCGCCCCGGAGGCCGTCGCGCAGTGCCATGCCGCCGGGATCGGCGCGACGCTCACGCTGCAACTGGGGGCGGAGCACCTGTCGCGCCCGGCCACCGCTGTGCCCGCGACCGGCGTGGTGGAGGCGCTGGGTGAGTCGCTGAACCCGGCCTCGGCAGCGCACCTGCGCGCGGTCACCGCCCCTTGGGCGCGGGTACGCTTCGGCCACGTCACCGCCACCTTCCACGCGCGGCGGATACAGATCACGACGCCGCACCTGCTGGAGGCGATGGGGATCGATCCGCGTGCGCCGGGCATCTTCGTGTTCAAGGTCGGCTACCTGCACCCGGAGCTCGAGGATGTCGGCGCCCGCCACATCCTCCTGCTCAGCGACGGCACCTCCAATCTCGACCTCACCCGGCTGCCCTACGCGCAGATCCGGCGGCCCGCGCTGCCCTTCGACCCCGGCATGCAGTGGTCGCCGGAACAGGGCCTCGCCACGGATGGGCAGGGCTGAACCGATGGCGCAGCTCAGCCTTCGCGGCGTGACGAAGTCCTACGGGCCGCTCACCGTGGTGCACGGCATCGACCTCGAGCTCGCGGATCACGAGTTCCTGGTGCTGGTCGGTCCGTCCGGCTGCGGCAAGTCCACCACGCTGCGCATGATCGCCGGGCTGGAGGATATCTCCGCGGGCGAGGTGCGCATCGGCGGCCGGGTGGTGAACGATCTCGCCCCCGGCGACCGGAACATCGCCATGGTGTTCCAGAACGACGCGCTCTACCCGCACATGAGCGTGGCCGAGAACATCGCCTTCGGTCTGAAGCAGCGCCGCACGCCGCGCGCCGAGATCGCGCGCCGCGTGGCGGAAGCGGCGCGCATCCTGGAAATCGAGCCGCTGCTCAAGCGCAAGCCACGCGCCCTGTCCGGCGGGCAACGGCAGCGCGTCGCCATGGGCCGCGCCATCGTGCGCCAGCCCGACGTCTTCCTGTTCGACGAGCCGCTGAGCAACCTCGACGCCAAGCTGCGCGTGCAGATGCGCACCGAGATCAAGCTGCTGCACCAGACCATTCCCACCACCACGGTCTACGTCACCCACGACCAGACCGAGGCGATGACCCTGGCCGACCGGGTGGTGGTGATGAACAAGGGGCTGATCGAGCAGGTCGGCCCGCCGCAGGAACTCTATCACACCCCGGCCAGCCGCTTCGTGGCGGGCTTCATCGGCAGCCCCGGGATGAACTTCCTGCCCGTCCTGCTGGAAGGCGACGGAAGCGGCCTGAGCCTGCGCTTCGCCGACGGCGCGGTGCTGCCGGTCCCGGCGGACCGCCTCGCGCGCTACGGCCGCTTCGCCGGGCGGGAGATGCTGCTGGGGCTGCGTCCGGAGCACCTGACCGAGCCGCGCGCCCGTCCAGGCACCGCCACCCTGCCCGCGCGGATCGAGGTGGCGGAACCGATGGGAATGGAAACGCTGGTGCACGTGACGATCGCCGGCCAGCGCGCCTGCGCCCGCTTCGACCCCGACACGCCGGCCACGCCGGGGCAGGTCCTGGGCCTCGCCGCGCAGATGGACCGGATGCACCTGATCGACCCCACCACCGACCGGGTGGTCTGACCCGGGCACGATGGAGACACGGATGGAAGAGCACGAGGGCCTGCGCCTGATGCAGGCGCAGATGGCGCGCCAGTGCGGCGACGCACTGCTGTCCATGGAGAACAACGCCGCGGCGGCACGCGCGGCGGCGGACAGCGCGCGCGCCGCCGGGCGCCTGGTGCTCTACGGCATCGGCGGCTCGCACTACGTCAACCGGTCGGTGGAGCCGTTGTATCGTGAGCTCGGGCTGGATTGCCGTGCGCTGGGCGCGTCGGAGGCGCTGATGTCGCCGCTGCCAGACCTGCCGCGCACCGCGATCATCGTGTCCCAGTCCGGCGAGTCCGGGGAAATCCTGGAGCTGCTTGCCCGGCCGGCCGGGCAGGAGCGACGCTTCGGCATCACACTGGAAGGCGGCAGCACCCTGGCCCGCCTGGCCGAGGCGGTGCTGGTGGGGGCCGGCGGCACGGAGCACGCCTTTGCCGCCACCCGCAGCATCATCGTCACCCTGGCCCTGCACGCCGCCATCCTGGAAGCGCTGGGGATGCCGCAAGAGGCGTTTCGTGCCGTGCTCGCGGCCGACAGCCCGGCCGACACGGCGGCGGTGGACGCGGCGCTGGCGGGCTGCGACGTGGTGGCCTTCGCCGGGCGGCACGTGCTGCAGGGCATCGCCGAGAGCGGGGCGCTGTCCATGATGGAGCTGGCGCGCGTGCCCACCATCGGCTGGGAGGGCGGACAGTTCCGCCACGGTCCCTTCGAGTTCCTGCGCCCCGGCCTGGGTATCCTGCTGCTGCGCAGCGCGGGCGTGGACGGGCCCGGCGTGGCGCCGCTCGCCAGCGCCTGCGTGGAGGCCGGCTGCACCACCGTGGTCTTCGACAGCAGCGGCGAAGCCGCCTTGCCCGGTTGCCTGACGGTGGCGCTGCCGCGCAACGCGGGGCTGGCGGCAGGCCTGAGCATGCTGCTGAGCTTTCAGCCCTTGAACATCGCCGTGGCGCGCCGCCGGGTGGCCGATCGCATCGGCACCCCGGTCCGGACCAGCAAGGTCACGGTCTAGCCCCAGATCGTCCGACAAGGAGCGAACCCGAATGACCGCGAGCACGCAGGGTGAGGCGCCGCAGTTCCTGGGCATCGACCTGGGCGGCACGCAGTTGCGCGTGGCGCTGGTGGACGCCGCCGGACAGGTCCTGGCGGCGGAGCGGCGGGAAACCGACCTGAGCGGCCCGGACGCGGTGATCGCCCAGATGGTGGCGCTGATCGGGATCCTGCGCGGTCCTGCGGTGCGGGCCCTGGGCGTCGGGGTGCCCGGCACCATCGACCGCGCGGCAGGCACGGTGCTGGGCGTGCCGGCGCTGCCCGGCTGGGGCGGCGTGGCGCTGGCCGAGCGGCTTCGCACGGCGACGGGCCTGCCGGTGGTGCTGGAGAACGACGCCAAGGCCGCCTGCATCGGTGAGTGGCGAGCGGGCGCCGGGATGGGATCGGACAACCTCGCCTACGTCACCGTCAGCACCGGCATCGGTGCCGGGATCATCGCCGAGGGGCGGCTGCTGCGCGGCGCGGCGGGTCTTGCCGGGGAACTGGGCCATACCCGCCTGACCGAGCAGCCGATCCCCTGCGCCTGCGGCCGCACCGGCTGCTGGCAGGCGCTGGTGTCCGGCCCGGTGCTCGCGGCGCGGGCCCGGGCGGTGGCGGTTCCCGGCTCCCGCCTCGCGGCGCTGGCGGAAGGGGTGCCGCTCTCCTCCCGGCACGTCGGCGTGGCGGCGGCGGAGGGCGATGCCACCGCGCTCGCCCTGTTGGCGGAGATGGCGGAATGGTTGGGCGTCGGCTTCGCCAACCTGCAGCACAGCTACGACTCCGAACGCATCGTGGTCGGCGGCGGCGTGTCCGCCCTGCTGGAGCCGATGCGTGCCGGCATCGAAGCGACCCTGCGGGCGCGCCTGCTGCCCGGCTTCCGCCCGGCCACGATCCTGCGCGCGGCGCTGGGCGACGATGCCGGCCTGGTGGGCACGGCCATGGCGGCGCGCGACGCCACGGAACGGGGCGCGTTGTGAGCGGCCCGATCCGCGTCCTGCTGGTCGGCTTCGGCCTGGCCGGCGAGTTCTTCCACGCGCCGCTGCTGCGGCGCACGGAAGGGCTGACCATCGCGGGCGTCGTGACCTCCGCGGTGAACAAGGCCCACGCCGCGCTGCCGGGTGTCCCGGTTTTTCCCGACGCCGCCACCGCCTACCGCGAAGCGGGGGCCGATCTCGCGGTGATCGCCGCGCCGACGGCGCAGCATGCCTCCCTCGCCACCGCGGCGCTGGAAGCGGGGCTGCACGCCGTGGTGGACAAGCCCTTCACCACGACCCTGGCGGAAGCGGAAGCTCTGGCCAACCTGGCCCACACTCGCGGCCGACTGCTGAGCGTGTTCCAGAACCGGCGTTGGGATGCCGATTTCCTGGAGGTGTGCCGGCTGGTGCGCGGAGGCACCTTGGGCCGCATCGCGCAGTTCGAATCCCGCTACGACCGGTTCCGCCCCCAGGTCGTCAATCGCTGGCGTGAGCGGAGTGGCCCGGGCGCAGGACTGTGGTTCGACCTGGGAGCGCACCTGCTGGACCAGGCGATGCTGCTGTTCGGGAAACCTCGGGCGATCTGGGCCGACCTCGCCATCCAGCGGGCCGGGGGCGAAACGGATGACAGCTTCTACGCCCTTCTGCGCTACCCCGACGGCCTGCGCGTCGTCCTGCAGGGTGGCAGCCTGCTTGCCGACCACGGGCTGCGGTTCGCGGTGCACGGCACGGAGGGGAGCTACGTCAAGCACGGGCTGGATACCCAGGCGCAGGCCATGCGCGGCGGCAAGGGGCCGGGCGATGCTGGCTGGGGAGTGGACCCGGTGCCCGGAACGCTGACACTGGCCGACGGACGGAAAACCGAAGCGCTGCCGGCTTCACCCGGAGCTTACGAGACCTTCTACGCCGGCGTCCGGGATGCCATCCGCAACGGCGGTGATGGTCCCGTGCCTCTCAGGAAGGTGCTGGACTGTATGGCCGTGCTGGAAGCCGCGATCGCGAGCTCCGAGCGCCGGGCGGAAGTGGTGCTGGATTAGCACCAGCACGTCAGGACGTGCCGCAGAAGCGGCGGACGCCAACATCGCCCGCAACGCCGGGAAGGCGAAGCGCGACGGGCTGCACTGAACACCAGGACACGTCAGCATCGGCAAAGTCTCAGGCCTGGACTTGACGATCGGCGCCGGGACGGCTCCGCTGTGCCAATGCTGACGACACCTCTCCGCATCGCAGTTCTGGGTGCCGGCCCGATCGGCCTCGGAACTGCGGCCCTCCTCGATGCCAGGGGCCATCGGCCCGTGCTCTGGTCACCGCGCGGAGCGGCGGTCTCGCGCTCGATGCAACTCACCGCGGAAGGCGCGCTGCAGCACACTGCGGCGGTGGAGATCGCTTCGTCCTGCGCCGAAGCGGTGGCGGGTGCCGCGGCCGTGCTGGTTGCCGTTCCCGCGAACGCCTACCGCGCCACGCTGGACACCCTGGCTGCCTGCCTGCATCCCGGCCAGCCGGTGCTGATCAGCGGCCATCTTTCCCTTGCTGCCCTCTACCTGTCGCGCCTGCTTGCCGAGCGTGGCGTCGCCGCACCCATCGCGGCCTGGGGCACCACGGTCGTCAGCGGCCGCCGGCTCGCGCCCGACCGGGTGCGGCTGTCCAGCATCCGGGCCGAGGTCGACGTCGCGGCCGTGCCGCAGCAGGCGGGAGAGGCGATGCTCGACCTTTGCCGCGCGCTGTTCGACGATCGCTTCCGGCTCCGTGACGGGCTGGTCGCCATCGCGCTGAGCAACGCCAATCCGCAGAACCACCTGGCCATCGCCCTGTGCAACGTCACGCGCATGGAGAAAGGCGAGGCCTGGCGACAATACGCCAACATCACCCCCGCGGTGGGCCGCTTCATGGAGGCGCTGGACGCCGAGCGCCTGAACGTGGCGGAAGCCTTCGGTGTCGAGGTGCGTTCTCTGCGACGCCACTTCCACCTTTCCTTCCACGTGCCCGAGGGACCGGTTGGCGACATGATGGCGCATCTCGCCAAGCGGCCGGACGACCCGCTGGCACCGGCAACGCTCGACAGCCGCTACGTGCTGGAAGATGCGCCCTTCGGCCTGCACGTCACGGCGCTGCTCGGACGCATGTGCGGTCGACCGGCCGTGCTGCACGAGTCCGGCCTGAACCTGCTGTCCGCCCTCTACGGCTACGATCTTGCCGCGACCAACGACATCGTGCCGGTGCTCGGTCTGGAGAACATGCCCCCGGCACTCTTCGCACGCGTTGCGAGCGAAGGATGGGCGGCGACCTGAGACCCTGAGACCCGCCCCCCCCTGAAGGACCGGGCGGCTTCTCTCCTCCACGGCCCACGGCCGTCTCGACTTTCCGCCATGCAGGTCACACTTCGTCCCGCAGGCGATAAGACAGGAGGCTCGCCCGCGACATCATCGCGCACGAGCCCCCGAGACCAAGGGATCTTCGCGGCGGCAGCCTCTAGTCCGACGCCAGCCGGGAGCCCGCGCGCTCGGCGACGTAGCGGTTGACGTGCGGCTTGAGGCCGAGGTTCTCCCGCAGGGTCTTGCCTTCGTAAGCCTTGCGGAAGCGTCCCCGCCGCTGCAGCTCCGGCGTGACGAAGCGGACGAAATCCTCGCAGCCGCCCGGAAGCTGGTTGGGCGTGATGTTGAAGCCGTCGCAGCACTCGGCGTCCATCCACTCCTCCATGCGGTCGCAGATGTCGGCGGCGGTGCCGATCACGGCGGTACCGCCCTCACCGGCGAGATGCTGGCAGAGCTGGCGGATGGTCCAGTTGTTTTCCCGCACGCGCTTCATCAGGCGCTCCTGGCTGCTGCGCACCTTGGCTTCCGCCTGAGGCTCGGGCACCGGGCCGTCGATCGGGAAGCCGCTGAGGTCGCCCAGAGCGTTGTAGGCCCGCGCCAGCCCGACCATCGGGTCCACCAGTTCCTGCAACTCGTCGTACTTGGCCTGCGCTTCCGCCCGCGTGGCACCCACGATGGGGCGCAGCCCCGGCATGATCTTCAGGTCGTCCCAGTCACGGCCGTACCTGGACAGGCGCCCCTTCACGTCGTCGTAGTACGCCTTCATGGCCGGGATGTTGTCCTGCGACGCGTAGACCACGTCGGCGGACTCCGCCGCGATCTCGCGCCCCGGCTCGCTGGCGCCGGCCTGCACCAGGATGGGACGTCCCTGCGGCATGCGCGCGACGTTCAGCGGCCCTTTCACCTGGAAGTGCTTGCCCTTGTGGTTCAGCACGTGGAGCTTGCTCTCGTCGTAGAACACGCTGTTGGCGCGGTCATACACGAAGGCATCGGGCTCCCACCCGTCCCACAGGCCCTTGACCACCTCTACGAACTCGGCCGCGCGCTCGTAGCGCGTGTCGTAGTCCAGATGCTTGGCACGGTTGAAGTTGTTCGCTTCCGCATCCGACCAGGAGGTGACGATGTTCCATCCCGCCCGGCCGCCGCTGATCAGGTCCAGCGTCGCGAACTTGCGGGCGACGTGGTAGGGCTCGTTGTAGGTGGTGCTCGCCGTGGTCACGAGGCCGATGTGCTTGGTCACCGCCGCCAGCGCCGGCAGCAGCGTCATGGGCTCCATCTCCACGATCTCGTAGCCCGAGCGGGAAAGCGAGCCGCGCGGCAGGTCCTGCTCGCGCACGCCGATGCCGTCGGCGAAGAAGATCATGTCGAACAGACCCTCTTCCGCCATCTGCGCGTTGCGGACGTAGTGATCGAAGCGGAGCGTTCCGTCCGCCGGCGTCGCCGGATGCCGCCAGGCCGAGACGTGATAGCCGAGGCCGCGCATGGACATGCCGAGCTTGATCTGGCGCTTTGCCATGGTGTTGTTCCTCCCCGGCTCAGTAGGTGTAGCCGGCCTTCTCCATGAAGCTCTTGGCGAGATCCATGTCGAAGGCGATCGGCTTCAGCAGGTCGTGGTCGTACTCGGGCGCGGACCAGGCCATCGGCACGGTGCCCGCCGCGCCGTAGCCGCCGGCGATCTGCTTGACGATCTCATCGCGCGGCATGGCGTGGCTGATGGCCTGACGGATAAAGGCGGCCGCCTCGGCGGCACGCGCCGGTTCCTTGCGTCCCAGCGGGCTGTCGACGCCGGTGCCGAAGACCGGGTGCTTCAGGTTGTAGCAGATGTGCTGCCACTTGTAGCTGTCGAAGGTCACGACCTTGCCCCAGGACGCATCCACCGTGTCCACCACGGGACCGATGTCGTACATCGGATCATGCGCGTCGATCTCGCCGGCCTTCAGCGCCGCGAGCGCAGCGTCGGTGCCGTTGATGTTGACGATGAAGAAGGTCTTCACGTTGCCCGCGTGCGGCTTCCAGTAGTTCTCGTTGCGGGTGAAGCGATAGGCCTTGCGGCTCGGGTCGAAGCCCTGCGGGATCCAGGGGCCGGTGCCCACCGCGCCGCGGGCGGTAAAGGTCTTCCCGTCGCTGGTCTTGACGGCGTAGGAGCCGAGCCAGGTGCTCGCCGTGTGGCCGCGCATCGACTCCGGCTTGATGTCCTTGTAGGCGTGTTCCGGCATGATCGCGTAGGCGCCGAGCACGCTGTTGAGGAACTCCATCGAGTAGCGCGGCAGGTCCACCGTGATCTCGTAGCGGCCCGTGACCTTGTAGGCGTCGGGTCCGCCGAGAACCTCCTGCATCACCGACTGGTAGGGGGAGCCGATCGCCTTGTTGATCAGCGTGTCCCAGGTGAACTTCACGTCCGCCGCCGTGAACTCCTCGCCGGAATGCCACTTCACGCCCTGTCGCAGCGTGATGACCCAGTGCTTGCCGTCGTCCGACATGGTGTGCCCGGTCGCGAGCGACGGCACCAGCGTCTTGTCGTCCCAGGACTTGTAGTCGTACAGCCGGTCGTAGGCCGGGCCGAACACGTTGCTCTCGTGGTAGCCGATCGAATACATCGGCAGCAGCGAGGAGGGCTGCGGCCAGGACGCGAAGGCCGCCGTCGCGTCGTCGCCCGCGCCGTCGATCGTCCAGTTCTCGGCCCGCGGATAAAAGACCGGGTTGTAGGTCGTGGCGTCGAAGCCCCTCAGCTTCGGGTTCGTCGCGATCACGTCCTGCGGGTAGAACAGGATCGTCATCGGCTGGATGTCGTACCAGCGCTTCTCGAAGGCCCGGTAGGCGTTCTTGCGATCCTCCGGCTTCAGGCTGGTGGCCACCTCCGTCAGCGACCGGTCGATCTCGGCATCGTCCACGTAGTAGAAGTTCTGCCCGCCCGGCGGCATGTTCTTGGACCCGAACAGCGCCAGCGGCGAGGGCTCGATCGAGCTGTAGTAGTAGCGTTCCAGGTAGGCGTCCCAGCCGCCATCCACGTGCGTCTTTCCGTCACCCTTGGAGCGACGCGGCGCGATGGCGGTGAAGGGCACGATGGAGGACACCACCTCGATCCCCAGCCGCTGCATCTGCTGCGCCGCGAGCTGGCCCCAGGCGACGCGGGCCGGCTGGTTGTTCGGGATCATCAGGTAGAGCTTGAAGAAGGGCGCCGCGGCCCGCGCCGGGCCGACCGCGGCGGTGACGGCGGATGCGGCCGCGGCGGCCAGCACGGCGCGGCGGGTCGGGGTGGGTGCGCTCATCTCTGGTCTCCTGCTGGGTACGGGGAAGGGTGGCCGGGCGGATCGTCAGGCATCGCCGTCAGGCCGGGTTGTGACAGGCCGCCCGGCTGTCCGGCCCCATCGGGGCGAGCACCGGATCGACGTCGCGGCAGACGGGCAGGGCTGCCGGACAGCGCGGATGGAAGGCGCAGCCCGACGGCCGCGCGGCGGGGCTGGGGATCTCGCCGCGCAGCCGGGTGCGGGTATCGGCGGCACCCGGGCGCGGCACCGGGATCGCGCTGATCAGGGCCGCCGTGTAGTGGTGGCGCGGCCGGGCGAACACCGCGTCGGCGGTGCCGATCTCCACGATGCGGCCCAGGTACATCACCGCCACGTGGGTGGCGATGAAGCGCACGGATGCGAGGTCGTGCGAGATGTAGAGGTAGGCCATCCCTAGCCGATCCTGGAGCTCGGCCAGCAGGTTCAGGATCTGCGCCCGAACGGAGATATCGAGCGAGGAGACGGGCTCGTCGAGCAGGATGAAGTCGGGCCGGACCGCGATGGCCCGCGCGATGCCCACGCGCTGGCGCTGCCCGCCGGAGAACTCGTGCGGGAAGCGCGAGCCGTGGCGCGGGTCCAGCCCCACCGTGGCGAGGAGCTGGGCCACGCGGCCGTTCCATTCGCGCGGCGTGTCCGGCGCGTGAACGCGCAGCGGCTCGCGCATCGCCTCCTCCACCGTCCAGCGCGGGTTGAGCGACAGATAGGGGTCCTGGAACACGTACTGGATGCGTCGCCGCACCGCGAGCATGGCGTCGCGATCGGGGCCGGCGAGCACCGGCCGCACGTCCCGCCCGTCGAGCAGCACTTCGCCGCCGTCGGGGCGCACCAGGTCGAGCACGGCACGGGCGGTGGTGGTCTTGCCGCAACCGCTCTCGCCCACCAGGCCCAGCGTTTCGCCCGCGCGCACCGCGAAGGACACGTCGTCCACGGCCCGCAGCACGCGCGGCTGGCGGCGGAACGGGCCGCGCCGGCCGAGCTGGTAGTGCTT
The DNA here is from genome assembly GCF_042433915.1 of Roseomonas elaeocarpi. NCBI lineage: Bacteria > Pseudomonadati > Pseudomonadota > Alphaproteobacteria > Acetobacterales > Roseomonadaceae > Roseomonas > Roseomonas elaeocarpi. The sequence continues at coordinate 40,173 of NZ_JBHLUN010000005.1, forward strand.
GCGGAGGTTCCGCACCTCGAGCATCGCCGTCATGCCGCGAGCTCCGTTTCGGCGGGCGAGCCACGGCGGATGCAGCTCACCGTGTGGCCAGGCGCCAGCGCGTGTTCCCGCGGCAGGATGCGGGCGCAGTCCGCGACGGCTTCCGGGCAGCGTGCATGGAAGCGGCACCCTGCCGGCGGATGCAGCATGTCGGGCGGCCGTCCGGAAATCGAGGGCAGCACGCGCCGCCCGGCATAGGACTGGTCGATCCGCGGCACGCTCTCGAGCAGGGCCCGGGTGTAGGGGTGCTGGGGCGCGGTGAAGATCGTCGCCGCGCTCGCCGTTTCGCAGACGCGCCCGGCGTACATCACGGTGATGCGGTCGGCCATGCGCGCCACCACGCCCATGTCGTGCGTCACCAGCACCATGGCCATGCCGAGCCGGCCCCGCAGCTCGGCCAGCAGGTCGAGGATCTGCGCCTGGATGGTGACGTCGAGGGCCGTGGTGGGTTCGTCGGCCAGCAGCAGCGAGGGCTCGCACAGCAGTGCGCGGGCGATGCCGACGCGCTGCTTCATGCCGCCCGAAAGCTCGTGCGGGTACTGGCGCAGCCGGGCCGCCGGGTCGCCGATGCCGACGAGGCGGAGCAGTTCCGTCGCGCGCTCCGTCGCCGCCTTGCGGTTCATCCCCGTGTGCCAGCGCAGAATCTCCGACAACTGCCGGCCGATCGAGAGCACCGGGTTCAGCGAGGTCGTCGGGTTCTGGAAGATCATCGCCAGGCGCCGGCCACGGATGGCCGCGAGGCGTTCGGGCGAGGCGGTCAGGAGATCCTCGCCCTCGAAGGTGATGCGGCCGCCGGTGATGCGGGCAGGGGGCGGCTGCAGGCGCAGGAGGCTGAGGCTGGACACGGTCTTGCCGCTGCCGGACTCCCCCACGATGCCCAGGGTCTCGCCGGGCATCACGTGGAAGTCCACGCCGTCCACGGCGCGCACCGGTCCTTCGCGCGTCGGGAACTGCACGCTCAGCGCCTCGACGGACAGCAACGGCGCGCTCATGCCCGCACCTTCGGATTGAAGGCGTCCGTCAAACCATCGGCGAGCAGGTTGAAGCCCAGCACGGTGACGAAGATGGCGCAGCCGGGTGCGAGGCAGGTCCAGGGCGCCACCTGCAGCATCTGGTAGTTCAGGAACAGCGCCTGTCCCCAGGACACGGATTTCGGATCGCCGAAGCCGAGAAAGGACACCATCGCCTCGGCCAGGATCGCGCCGCCGATGCCCAGCGCCATCAGCACGATCAGCGGCGGCAGCGCGTTGGGCAGGATGTGGCGCAGCAGGATGTCGCGACGCGCTGTGCCGATGCACAGCGCGGCCTCCACGAACTCCGCCTGTCGCAGGCGCAGGAACTCGGCCCGGGTCATGCGCGCGACGGAGGGCCACTCGAACAGGCCGAGCAGGACGATGATGGTCAGCAGGTTGAGGTTGGGGATGCGCTCCAGCGGGGTGCCGACCACCACGATGCCGAACAGGCGCACGACCGCCAGGATCACCACGAAGACCGGCACCACCATGAAGAACTCGGTGAGGCGCATCAGCGCCTCGTCCACCAGCCCGCCGAAGTAGCCGGCGATCCCGCCCACCGTGATGCCGATCACCGCCGCGATGGCGGTGGCGCCGATGCCCACCAGCAGCGCCGTGCGGGCGCCGTAGATGGTGCGGCTCAGCACGTCGTAGCCGACGCGGTCCGTGCCGAAGGGATGCAGGGCGCTGGGCGCGGCCCGCGCCGCGCCGCGCAGGGTGGCGCCGCTGTCGTTGGGATCGAAGGGCGCCACGGCTGGTCCGAGCAGGGCCACGATCACCACCAGCGCCACCAGCACCAGGCCGATCATCCCGGCGCGGTTGCGGCGGAACCGCCCCCAGGGGCGGCGCCAGGCGCCCAGCATGAGGCGCCGGGTCGGGATCGCTTCCGCCACGGGGGCGGGGGGAAGCTCGGCGTCGAGCGAAGGAGCGTCCATCTCAGCCGAGCCGGATGCGCGGGTCGATGAGGACGTAGGCAATGTCGGTCAGCAGCGTCGCCGTGACCAGCATGGTGGTGATCACCATCGTTTCCCCCATGATGACCGGGTAGTCGAGTTGCTGGATGGCCTGGATGTAGAGGGCACCCAGCCCGGGCCAGGTGAACACGGTTTCCGTCACCGGCGCGGTGCCCAGCATCAGCCCGAACAATGTGCCGAGATAGGTCAGCACCGGAATAAAGGCGTTGCGCAGCGCGTGCCCCATCACCACGCGCCGCCGCGGCAGGCCGGAGGCCCAGGCGGCGGTGATGAAGTCCTGCCTCAGCACCTCGACCAGCGAGGAGCGCATCAACAGTGTCAGCGTCGCGGTGTTGAACACGGTGAGCATCGCGACGGGCAGGACCATGTGCCACAGCCCGTCGGCCCAGATGCTGTTCCACAGGAGGTTGCGCGTGGAGTAGGCGCCGTAGGACGGGAAAACGCCCAGCCAGGAGGAAAAGCCAAGGATCAGCAGAATGCCGATCAGGAAGCCCGGAAGCGAATGTCCCAGCATGGCGCCGGACACGACGGAGAAGTCGGCCCAGCTGTGCTGCCGCATCGCCGCCACGACGCCTGCCGCGGTGGCGAGCAGGGTGGCGAGCAGAATGGCGGGAACCTGGATCTTGAGTGTTTCCAGCCCCCATATCCCGAGCAGCTCACCCACTGGCTGATTATAGATGATGCTGGTGCCGAAATCGCCGTGAGCAATTGCTCCCAGCCAGGACAGGTAGCGCTCAAGAAAGGGGCCATCGAGCCCGTAGTACTTGCTGATCGCCGCAACCGTTTCCTCCGTCACGCCCGGCGTTTCCGCCATCAGGATCTCCACCGGGTTACCGATGGCGTTGATCAGGGCGAAGAGGATGAAGCTGACACCGAGCACCAGGGCGGCGGAGAAGATGAGCCGGCGAGCGATGAAGCGTAGCGCGCCCATCTCAGCTGACCTGCGAAGGATGGCCGGAACGGGTTGGCACCAGGAGCGCTGTTGGAACCATCATGCTGCCCAGCCTAGCAATATCCCGGCCAGCTTCGGATCACGAGGAAAGGCCGCGCAGCGTTGTTCTGCCGCTGCCAATTCGGGATCGTGGCCCAATCCAGCGAGGCGCCTGCTGGCAAACGATCTCATGCGATGCGTGCTCTGGCACGTCCGCGCGCAATTTCGAACCATGGCGTCACCCTACCGTTCGAGGTGGTGGCTGAGAACAACATTTGGATCGCGGAACATGATGCTTGGAAGAGGTGGCGGGAACATCGCGATCCGGGCGCTCTCGTTCGGCGCGTGTGAACGGCACGCCGGCGGATCGGAGCGCGCGTAAGTTCCGGCGGCGAAGGGTCCGCCCTGGCCTGTCATGGGCCCAAGCTTCTGTGCACTGCCGCATTCACGACGGCCGACGTCTCGCACCCACCGCGCTGCCCGTCGAACCGCCAGCACGGGGCACTGCTCAGTGTCAGGGCGAGCGGGCCCATCCGCCTGCCATCAATGCTTCTCGACGTTCCACAACAAGGTGATCAGCGAGGGCGAGCGGAGCAGGCCGGACACGTCGTTGCGCCAGGCGTAGAGCTGCGCGCGCTGTCCCAGCACAACCGTCGGCATGACCTGCCAGAGCCGCGCGCTGAGCTGCTCCAGAAGCTGCCGCTGCTTCGCCGGATCCGCCTCGTGGACGTAGGCGTCACGCAGCCGCGCGGCCTCCTCGTCGCAGGCCCAGCCGGCGAAGTTGCGGCCGCCGCAGGTCGTGTCGGCGATGGTGTTGCTGAGCGGCGAATAAGCGCCGCTGCCGGAGGTGGCGGTCAGGAACAGGTTCCAGCCGCCAGCGTCCGGCTCCGCCTTGTTGTTGCGCCGGGCCATGTAGGTGCCCCAGTCGGACTCCCGGACCTCCACGTTCAGGCCGATCTGCTTGAGGTTCTCGGCCGCAAGGTCGGTCGCCATGCCGACGAACAGCGTTTCGTGCGAGTTGAGCAGCACGACCTTCTCGCCGCGATAACCGCTTTCGCGCAGCAGCTCGCGCGCACGCTCCAGGTTCTGGTGCTGATAGGGTTCGGAACCGTTCGTGACGCCGTTGGGGCTGCCGCACACGAAGAAGGACAGGCAGGGCTGCCCCCATTCGGGCCGCACGAAGGCCACGGCCATGTAGTCCGGCTGGTTGACCGCGAGCGCCAGCGCCTGCCGCGCGCGGGCATCGTTGAAGGGCGGATGGAGGCTGTTGGGCCGCATGAAGAAGGTGTTGAAGATCTTCGACGGTGCGGCGACGGTGATGCCGGGCATGCCCGACATGAAGTCCGCCTGGTCGAAGGGCACCTGGTCGATCAGGTCGATCTCGCCGCTCTGCAGCGCCGAAGCCTTGGTGGTGGCGTCCGGCATCACGGTGAACTCGACGCGGTCCACCTTGACCACCTTGCCACCCGCCATGCCGTTCGCGGGCTCGCTGCGCGGGACGTAGCCCTCGAAGCGCTGATACGCGAACTTCGCCCCCGGCACCCAGGCGTCGCGCAGGAACCGGAACGGGCCCGAGCCGATCACGGCCGTGTCCTTGGTGAAAGGTCCGCCGCTGGCCTCCTTCTCGCGTAGGATCACTGGCAGCCCGCTGCCGCTGTTGGCCAGGGCCTGCTCCACCGGGAAGGGGCGACGCAGGGTGATGGTGAAGGTGCGGTCATCCACGGCTGCCATCTCGGCCACGTCCACCGCCATGGTGCGCCCGACCACGTCGAGGCCCATCCACCGCTTCAGCGAGGCGAGCACGTCGCGCGTCGTGACGGAACTGTTGTCGTGGAAGCGCAGTCCCTCGCGCAGCGTCATGCGGTAGTGCAGCTTGTCGTCGGAGACCGTTTCCTCGCCCACCATCTGCGGGTGGATGCCGAGATCCTCGTCCTGCGCGAAGAGCGTGTCGTAGACCATCATGCCGTGGATGTAGGTCTGCGTGCCCGAAGGCCCCGTCGGGTCGAGCGAGGACAGGTCGGCACCCGGCGCCACGCGCAGCACGCTGTCCGCCCAGGCCGCCGAGAGCGTCGGGACGGGCGCGCCGGCGAGCCCCAGGCCCACGAGGCCGGCCAGGGCCATCCGCCGCAGCATTCGTGTCGGGTGCATCAACGTCGTCACTCCGTGGCAGTCGCTCGCGAAGGAGCAGGCAGGAACGGGAAGCGCCGGCTTCCCGAAAAGATGTGCGGACCGGCCGCGGAGGCGACCGCTCAGCCGATCCGGCCCAGCAGCGCCTCGCCGTAATCGCGCCCGGCCTCGGCGCGGGTGAGCTTCCCATCGGCCAGGTCGCGGGCGAGCGCCTCGGGATCACGCTCGGCAGGAACGCCGAGGCCGCCACCGCCCGGGGTTTCGAGGCGCACGCTCTCGCCGGCCATCAGCACGAGGTTGGAGGCCTTGGAGGACAGCTCCTCTTCCCGCGCGGTGCCCGGATTGCGCAGGAGGCGCGCCGTGCCGCCGGGCAGGCCGCCGAACAGGCCGGGCGCGCCCGCCTTGTGCCCATCCGAGCGCGTGGAAAAGACGATGCCGTCGCGGGTGGCGCGGATCTGCCGCGCGATGCCCAGGCCGCCGCGGTGCTTGCCGGCACCGCCCGAGCCCTCCACCAGCGCGTACTCGTCCACGAGCAGGGCGTACTCGTTCTCCAGCGCCTCGGCCGGCAGGTTGGAGGTGTTGGTGACGTGGACGTGGACGCCGTCCATGCCGTCGCCGGCCCAGCGCGCGCCGGTGCCGCCGCCCATGCTTTCCAGGTACACGAAGGTGCCGTCCCCCCGCCGGCGCTCGCCGGAAAAGATGATCACCGGCACGCTGTCGAGGCTGGCCGCCATGGCGCGCTCGCGCGGCAGCAGCTCGGCAAAGGCGGCGAACAGCGCGCGCGCGACCTTGTTGCAGGTGATGGAGCGCGCACCCGTCGCGGCCGGGAAGCGCGGGTTGACGATGCTGCCCTCAGGCGCGCGGATCTCGATGCACTCGGCCATGCCCTGGTTCGGCAGCAGCCCCGGGTCGAGCAGCGTCTTCACCGCGTAGTACACGGTGGCGCGCAGCGCGCTCTCGGCCACGTTCATGGCGCCGCGCGTCTGCGGGGCGGAGCCGGCGAAGTCCACCACGAGGCGCTCACCCTCCACCGTCACGGTGGCGCGGATGGCCACCGCCTCACCGCCCAGCCCGTCGTCGTCGAGGAAGGCCGTCGCGGAGGCCGCGCCGTCGGCCATGTCGCGCACGCGGTTGCGCAGGCGGCGCGCGGTGTAGCTGAGCAGGTCGTCGATCGCACCCGTGACGGCGGGCAGCCCCATCTGCCGCACCAAGCCCTGCATCAGCCGGCCGCCGCGCTCGTTGGAGGCCACCTGGACCTTGAGGTCGAGCGCGCGCTCCTCCGGCTCGCGCGAGTTCTGGGCCACGAGGTTCAGCAGGTCCTCGTCCAGCTCGCCCGCGCGCACCAGCCGGATCACCGGCAGGCGCAGCCCTTCCTCGAAGATCGAGCGCGCCGTGCCGGAAATGGATCCCGGCGTCGGTCCGCCCACGTCGGAATGGTGCCCGACATTGGCGGCCAGGAAGCGGGCCGCGCCGTCCACGAAGACCGGCGTGACCACCGCGATGTCGGGCGTGTGCGTGCCACCCGCGAGGAACGGGTCGTTGCACATGAAGGCGTCGCCCTCGCGCATCCGCTCGATCGGGCAATGGGCCAGCACCGCGCGCACGCTGCCCATCAGCGAGCCCAGGTGCAGCGGGATGTGCGAGGCCTGGGCGATCAGCCGGCCGTCGGCGGCGAAGAGGCCGACCGAGCAGTCCTTGCGCTCCTTGATGTTGGTGGAGAAGGAGGAGCGGATCAGCGTGTTGCCCATGTCCTCCGTGATCGAGAGGAGTCGGTTGCTGAACACCTCCATCGCGATCGGATCGCTCAGTCCGGTGATAACCGGCGCGGGATCGGCCGGACCGGAGGCAGGCGCGGCGGTGGTGGCGTGGTTGCTCATGCCGCGATCTCCACGACGAGGTTGCCGGCGGGATCCACCGAAACGTGCTGCCCGGGTTCCACCACGGTGGTGGAGCTCATCTCGTCGATGATGGCCGGACCCGCGAGGCGAAGCCCGACCGGCAGCGTCGCGCGGTCGAACACGGGCGTGTCGACCCAGCCGTTTTCGAAGTGCACCGCGCGCCGCGTCCGTGGCTCCGGTCTGCCCGTGGCGGCATCGGTGAAGCGCGCCCGCGGGCGCTCCACCCGACCCACGGCCTTGAGGCGGCAGTTCACCACCTCCACCGCGCGGTCGGCGACGTCGTAGCCGTACTCGCGGCGATGCGCCTCGGCGAAGCCGGCCAGGAAGGCCGCGTAGGGCAGGGTGCCCGTTTCGGGGAAGGGAACCTGCACCTCGTGGTTCTGGCCCTTGTAGCGGGCTTCCACGACGCGCTCGAAGGCGCGGCGCTCCGGTGCGACGTGACCCTCCGCGAGCCAGGCGTCGCCCTGCGCCTCCATCGCCGTGAAGCGCGCCAGGATCCCGGGCCAGGATGCTTCCTCGGCCTCCACGATCTCGGAGCGCACGAGGTCCAGGCTGATGTCCGACATCAGGATGCCGCGCGCGCACATGGTGCCGGGCTCCTGCGGCACCAGCACGCGGCGGATGCCGCACTCCGCCGCCACCGCGCCCGCGTGCAGCGGGCCGGCGCCGCCGTAGGGAAACAGCGCGAACTGCGCGAGGTCGTGCCCCTTCTCGGTGGACACGGCGCGGATGGCGCGGCTCATGTTGGCGACCGCAATGCGGATGATGCCCAGCGCCGCCTGCTCGACGCTCAGGCCCAGCGGGCGGGCGATGCGCGCCTCGATCGCCGCGCGCGCCGCGGCGGCGTCCACCGCCATGCGGCCACCCAGCAGCGTTTCGGGATCGAGGCGGTGCAGCACGATGTTGGCGTCGGTCAGCGTCGGCTCCCGCCCGCCGCGCCCGTAGGCGACGGGGCCGGGATCGGCTCCCGCGCTGCGCGGCCCGACCTTGAGCGCGCCGGCATCGTCGATGGCGGCGATCGAGCCGCCACCCGCCCCGATCACGTGCACGTCCATCATCGGCGTGCGGACGGGATAGTCCGCCACGAGGCGCGAGGTGGCGAAGGCGGGCCGTCCGTTCTCGATCAGCGACACATCGGTGCTGGTGCCGCCGACGTCGTAGGTGACCACGTTGGGGAAGCCCGCGGCGACGGCGACCTCGGCCGCGCCCACCACGCCGGCGGCGGGACCCGACAGGCAGGTGCGCACGGGAAAGGCACGCACCGTTTCCACCGACATCAGCCCGCCGTTGGAATGGATGGTGTAGGGCCGCCCCGGCACGCCCAGCGAGGCCAAGCGATCAAGGAAGCGGTCCAGGTAGCGGGCCATGCGAGGACCCACGTAGGCGTTGATGGCGGTGGTGGAGAAGCGCTCGAACTCGCGGAACTCGGGCAGCACCTCGGAGGAGGTGGACACGAAGACGCCCGGCAGGGCCGCGCGAACGATCTCCGCCGCCCGGCGCTCATGATCGTCGCGCAGGTAGCTGTGCAGGAAGCAGATCGCCACCGCCTGCACCTCCGCCGCGCGCAGCTGCGCGGCGGCCTCGGCCACCGCCGCCTCGTCCAGCGGCGCCAGCTCCTCGCCCGCCGCGTCGATGCGCCCTTCCACTTCGAGGCGCAGGGCGCGCGGGGCGAGCGGCGCCGGGTTGGTGACGGTGTAGTCGTAAAGGTGCGGCCGGGTCTGGCGGCCGATCTCCAGCACGTCGCGGAAGCCCCGCGTGGTGATCACCCCGGTGCGCACGCCGCGGCGCTCGATCACCATGTTGGTGGCGACCGTGGTGCCGTGGCCGACGAAGGAGATCCCCTCGGCCGGTATCGCGAACTCGCGCGTCAGCGCGGCGAGGCCGTTCTCGATCGCCTCGGACGGGTCGGCGGGGGTCGAGGGCACCTTGAAGTAGCGCAGCGCGCCGGTGCTCTCGTCGTGCACGGTGAAGTCGGTGAAGGTGCCGCCCACGTCGAAGCCGATCCGATACATCCCCATCCTTTCGCGGCGATTCCCGGTCACGAGGCCGCCCCTGGCGCGGCGACTACGATCCCCGGAGGCGGAGCGTGGCAGTGGCGCGGCCCCGTACGCCAATGCAAAGATTGCGCCAGACTATCCGGAAACCTTATGGATGGGGGGAGATGCCTCGATCCCTGAGCCAACGCGGCCTGCAGGCCTTCCAGCTGACCGTGCTGACCGGCAGCGTGTCCGCCGCCGCCGACACGCTGGCCCGCTCGCAGCCCGCCGTGAGCCGCCTGCTGAAGGAGCTGGAGGAGGAAATCGGCTTCCGGCTGTTTGACCGGGTCAAGGGACGCCTGCAGCCGACCGGCGCGGGCAAGCTGCTCTTCGCCGAGGTGCAGCGCTCCTTTATCGGCCTCGACCGCATCGCCTCCATCGCGGGCGAAATCCGCCAGGGCCGGCGCGGCACCTTGTCCTTGGGTGCCATGCCGGCCGCCGCCACGCTGCTGCCCAGGGTGCTGCGGGAATTCACCCTGGCGCGGCCCGGCACGGCGGTCGCCTTCCACACCGTGCCGTCGGAGGCCGTGGTGCAGATGCTGCTCACCCAGGGCTGCGAGCTGGGCTTCATCAGCCCGGCCATCCCCACGCCGGGCCTGCGGACGGAGCGTCGCTACAGCATTCCCTGCGCCTGCATCCTGCCGCCCGGCCACCCCCTGGCGGAGCGGGAGGGCATCGGGCCGGACGACCTGCGGGGCGAGGCGCTGGTGGCGCTGTCGGCCGCCACCAGCATCGGCAGCCAGTTCGCCACGATCCTGGAGCAGCACGGCGTGGACAAGCTGACGCAGGTGGAAACCCACCTGTCCTACATCGTGTCCGACCTGGTGATGGCGGGGCTGGGCATCGGCGTGGTGGACGCGATCACCGCCGCGGCGCACGTGAGCAAGGGCGGCGCCGCCCGGCCCTTCGCGCCGCGCATCAGCTTCGAGGTCAGGGTGGTGCACGCCGCCGAAACCGAGGTGTCGGCCAACCTGCTGGTGATGCTGGGACTTTGCGACCGGGTCTTCTGCGCGCTGCCCGGGGTGATGGCACTGGCGGACGACTCATAAGGATTGCGGATAGGCGGCCGCGAAGAACCGATTTGACCCACCGCCGCCGGCGACGGAGCCTCGGCCGCATGCAGCAGCGATCGACGCGCCCGCGATGCGGGGGCGGCAGGGAACAGGCGCGCCGCCGGGGGCGGACGTCCACGGGGCAGGGGACATGAGCACGGGTTTCGACGCCGCCGTGCTGGGCGGCGGCCTGGTCGGCACCGCGGTGGGGCTGGGCCTGGCCGGTGCCGGGCTCCGCACCGCGATCCTGGACGAAGGCGACATCGCCCACCGGGCGAGCCGCGGCAACTTCGCCCTGGTCTGGGTGCAGAGCAAGGGGCTGGGGATGCCCCGCTATTCCTCCTGGACGCGCCACTCCGCGGCGCTGTGGAAGGACTACGCGGCGACGCTGCAGGCGGAAACCGGCATCGACACCGGCCTCGACCAGCGCGGCGGCTTCACGCTGCTGCTGTCGGAGGCGGAGCTGGAGCGCCGCGCGGCCTTCATGCAGCGGTTGCAGGCGCAGGACGGCTTCGAAACCTATCCTTACGAGATCTGGAACCGCGCGCAGGTGCGCCAGGTGTTTCCCGAGATCGGCCCCGAGGTGGCCGGGGCCAGCTTCACCACGCTGGACGGCCACGTGAACTCGCTGCGGCTGTTCCGGGCGCAGCACGCCGCCTTCGCGCGGCGCGGCGGCACCTACCTGCCGGACCACGCGGCGGAGGCGATCACGCCGCTGCCCGGCGGCGGCTTTCGCATCGAGAGCGCGGGGCGGGTGATCGAGGCCGCGCGCGTGGTGCTGGCGGCGGGCATCGGCAACGCGCGGCTGGCGCCGATGGTGGGGCTCGACGCGCCGGTGCGGCCGCAGCGGGGGCAGGCGATCGTGACCGAGAAGTCCGCGCCCTTCCTGCCCTACCCGATCGTGACGCTGCGCCAGACCGACGAGGGCGGCATCATGATGGGCGACAGTCAGGAGGAGGCCGGCACCGACACGGGCACGGGGCTGGGCGTGCTGGGCACCATCGCCGACCGCGCGACCCGCATGTTCCCGCGGATCGGTACGCTCAACGTCGTGCGGACCTGGTCGGCGCTGCGCGTGATGACGGCCGATGGCTTCCCGATCTACCAGCAGTCCGACACGGCACCCGGGGCCTTCCTGTGCACCTGCCACAGCGGCGTGACGCTGGCCGCCGCCCACGCGCTGACCGTGGCACCCATGATCATGGCAGGGCAGCTCGATGCAAGCCTCGATGCCTTTCATCCCCGGCGTTTCCCACGGAGGTCGCATGTTCCGTCGGCAGCCTGACGCCGCGGCGCGACGCAGCGTGGAATTCCTGCTCGACGGGCAACCCGTTCTGGGCGCGGAGGGCGACAGCGTGGCCGCCGCCCTGCTGGCGCTGGGACGCGACAGCTGTCGCGAAACCGCCGTGTCCGGCGCGCCGCGCGGGCCCTACTGCATGATGGGGGTGTGCTTCGACTGCCTCGTGACGATCGACGGGGTCGGTAACCGCCAGGGCTGTCTCGTGCGGCTGCGCGACGGCATGGCGGTGGAAACGCAGCATGGCCGCCGCGAGGTCGGGCGATGACGGTGATCGAAACGCTGGCGGCGCTGCGCCCGGACTACGACTGCGTGGTGGTGGGCGCCGGCCCCGCCGGCATGGCGGCCGCCGCGGAGGCCGCCGGGCACGGCCTTTCGACCCTGCTGGTGGACGAGGCGGCGACGCCGGGCGGCCAGATCTACCGCGCCATCACCGAAACACCGCTGACCGACCGCGCGGTGCTGGGCGCCGACTACTGGAGGGGCGCCGCGCTGGTGGAGGCCTTCCGCCGCGGCGGCGCGGACTACCTCGCGGGCGCCAGCGTCTGGCACCTGGACGCGCAACTGAACCTGGCGCTCTCGCTGGGCGGCCGTTCCGCGACGCTGCGGGCGCGGCAGGTCATCCTGGCCACCGGCGCGGTGGAGCGTCCCTTCCCGGTCAAGGGCTGGACCCTGCCCGGGGTGATGAGCGTGGGCGCGGCGCAGACGCTGCTGAAATCCTCCGGCCTCCTTGCCGAGGGACGCGTGGTGATCGCGGGAACCGGACCGCTCCTGTGGCTGCTGGCCAGCCAGTACGTCGCGGCGGGCCGGCCGCCCTCGCTGATCCTCGACACCACGCCCGCGGCGAACTGGCGCGCGGCGGCCTCGAGACTGCCGGGCTTCCTCGCCTCCCTCTATTTCCGCAAAGGGCTGCGGCTGATGGCGCGGGTGCGCCGCGCCGTGCCCGTGGTGTCCGGGGTGACCGCGATCGAGATCGAGGGCGAGGCCGACCACGCCAGCGCCGTGCTCTACCGCAGGGGCGGGCGAACCCACCGCGTCGCGGCGGACCACGTGCTGCTGCACCAGGGCGTGACACCCAACGTCAACCTGGCCGGCGCCGTCGGCTGCGCGCTGCGCTGGGACGAGGCGCAGGCCTGTTTCGTGCCGGACACCGACGGCTGGGGCCGCTCCAGCCTGCCCGGCATCACGGTCGCCGGTGACGGCGCCGGGATCGGCGGTGCCGAGACCGCGGCGCTGCGCGGGCGCCTCGCGGGGCTTGCCGCCGCGGCGGCGCTGGACCGGATCGACGCGGCCAGGCGGGACGGGATGGCGGCGCCGGTGCGCGCCGATCTCGCGCGGGCCGGCCGCGGGCGCGCCTTCCTGGACCATCTTTACCGCCCGGCCGGGCACTTCCGGCGCGCGCACGACGAGGCGCTCGCCTGTCGCTGCGAGGAGGTGACCGGCCAGCAGCTGCGCGACACCGCGGCGCTGGGCGTGCCGGGGCCGAACCAGATGAAGGCGCTGCTCCGCTGCGGCATGGGGCCCTGCCAGGGGCGCCTGTGCGGCTTGACCGTGGTGGAAACCATCGCGGCGGCGCGCGGCGTGTCGCCGGCCGAGGTCGGCTACTATCACCTGCGTAGCCCGGTGAAGCCGGTGACCGTGGCCGAGTTCGCGGCCATGCCGGCGAGCGAGGCGGAACGGAAGGCGGTGGTGCGCGGCTGAGGTTCGCCGCGGCGACGGCCTCGCTGTTCCACCTCCTCTCCGAGGCGCCGAGGCTCGGGAATTCGTTTTGTGCCTCGGTGCGGCATGGATATGTTCGATCCGCCAATCCAAGTCGCGTCGAATTCGCCGCCGATGCGAAAACAGCAGCACGGATCGCACGAACGCCGATCTTCTGCCTGCAGATGCTGGAAGGAACTGCACCATGCGCGTGAGGAATCTTGATCCGCACGAGATGAGTTCCGTTCAGGCCAGAGTTGCAGCAGCGGCAGCCGCCGGCAAGCGCGGCCTGGTACCGGCGCCGCTACGTGCCTGGCTCCATAGTCCCGAGATGGGTGACCGTGCCCAGCGCCTCGGCGAGTTCCTGCGCTACGACACGTCGCTCAGCCCGTACCTGTCGGAGCTGGCAATCCTGGTCACGGCACGCGTTTGGACCTCGCACTACGAGTGGTTCGTCCACAAGCGTGAGGGTCTGAAGGCCGGCATCGAGCCCGATGTCGTCGCCGCCATCGCGGCAGGTGAGGTACCGGACCTTGCCGACCCGACGGCGCGGATCGTCTACGATTACGCGACGATGCTCCATAGGGACCACGTCATCACGGCCGAGTTGCACGCGGCTGCGCAGTCTGCCCTCGGCGAGCAGGGCGTCGTCGAACTCGTCGGACTGCTCGGGTACTACACGCTCGTTGCCATGACGCTGAACGCTTTCGAGATCGTCTTGCCGGAAGGCGAGATATCAGATCTCGCGCCGCGAACCTCAGGCTGATCGGCCTTCGCTGAGCCGCCGCGCAAACTGTGAGATGTTCCGGCGCGAAGCTGACCCGGTATGCGAGGCATCGCGGCCGCTGAAGGCTGCCTGAGCCCGGCGGGATCACGACGCCGGGGGCAGGGCCATGGTTTCGGTTGCGGCGGGCCGCCCGACGCGTTCGGGAAGGGGGTTGAAGATCATTGCCCCCAAGGTCACAGGCACTGCCGAAGCCATCATGGCTGGCCCTGACGGGACCCGGACCGTGGCCCCCGCCCATCTTGCCCCACAGTGTTCCGGGGGGGGGACCAGATAGGGCGACTACACCTGCGGCAGCCAGCGTGCGGCAGGAGCCTCGCCCGCGTCCACGCCGGCGAAACTGCTGGCTTCCTCGCGCCAGCGTTGCGGCGGCAGGGCGCCCCAGGGGATCAGCGCCTGGCCCTGGTTGGAGTCCCAGGTGTTCGCACGCTCCTCCGCATCCATGTACTGCATGGGCGGCAGGCCGAGCTCGATCCGGTGGCCGTCCGGGTCCCGCAGGTAGGCGAAGACGCCGTTGGGCGGACCGTGGCGGCCGATGCCGTGCTCGACGTTACGACCCAGGCCGAAGCTCGCCGCGACGTCGCAGGCTCGCAGCAGTGCCGCCAGGTCCGACACGATGTAGCAGAAATGATGCAGCCGTGGGCCGCCGCCCTGAGCAAGGACGATGTCGTGCGGGTTGTTCTTGCGATGGAGGAAGATGCTGACGATCTGGCCTGTTTCGACACTGGTGGTGAACTTCGAAGGGCGGAAGCCCAGCGCCATGAAGTGGGCGGCGGTCGCATCCACGTCGGGCACGACGCATTGGTAATGGTCGAGGCGCAGCGCGCGGCCGCCCTTCTGCGCGGGATAATCGTTCAGCAGGCGCGGCAGCAGCGGCATGCCGGCACAAAGCTCCACCGGCGGGCTGCGATCGTCGAAGGTGACGCGCAGGGTGCCGTTTTCATAAGGCCGCTCGACGCGCCGGGCGGTGATGCCGGCGCGCGCGAAGTGATCCTCGGCCAGGGCGAGCTCCTCAGCATCCGTGACGCGCATGCCCACGGCGTCGCAGGCCGGCGGAGCGTCGTCCTGCCGCAGCACCAGGCTGTGGTGGCACGCTTCCTCGATGCCACGCAGGTAAAGCGTGCCACCCTCCTGCGCCGAAACCACGAGGCCCAGGATTTCGGTGTAGAAGCGCCGGCTGGCATCGAGGTCGCGTACCGTGAGGTAGACGTGGCTCGCGCGGGTGATGTTGAAGGGCGGCTTGCGGACCACTTCGGGGATCGCCATGGCTCGTGTCCTTTCCCGTGGCTCAGGCGGTGGCGGCGAGGGGTGCCGCGGTGGCGCCGCGGCCGATCGCCGCGTTGACGCGGGGCATCACCTCCTCGGCCATGAGCTGCATGGAGCGGCGGCCAAGCTGCGGGTCCACCCAGTCCATGCCGGCATAAACCAGTTCGCCGAAATCGCCGATCTCCTCGCGCATGCGGAGGATCTCGTCCACCACGCGATTGATGGAGCCCGAGATCATCAACCTGTCCAGGACGTAGTCGTCGGTCACCGCGTCGTCGTCCATGTTCGGATGCTCCTTGAACACCGCGAGGCGGCCGGAGATCGCGAACTTGGAGCGTATCTGGCGATGGTAGAAGCGGTAAGGACTGTTCGCATCGCCGCCGCCGTAGCGATCGGCCGTGCGGTCATCGTCGGCCACGAAGATCGACCGCGCGACGCGCCAGTCCGAAGGGTCGGCAGCAAGGCCCACGGACGCCTTGCCCTGCGCGTAGCCGGACCAATGCGTCCTGGCCCATTTCGGCAGGAGGAAGTTGGCCGAGAGCGGATGAAAGTCGCGCGCGCCCATCGCGATGACGCCTTTCGAGAAGGGGGCGACCACGGTTCCCACGATCTCGGGCCGAGGCTGCTGAAAGGGCTTGGGCAGCACGCCCACGCCCAGGTGCAGCTGCCCGCTCCGGGCGGTGGAAACCTTGAAGCGATTGTTGGGCAGGTCGATGTCGTAGGGCGGATCACGCTCCCAGATCTGCAGGATGACGTCGATCGCTTCGGCGAAGATCCGGTTGCGGTCCTCGTCCAGGATACCCAGAACCTCGGCATCGGTCTTCAGCGCCCCGGGGCTGATTCCCAGGATGAAGCGCCCATCCGCCAGGTGATCGAACATCGCCGCCTGCGCCGCCACGATGGCGGGATGGATCTGCGAAAGGTTCGTGGTGCCGGTGGCGAGCCGGATCTGCCTGGTGTCGGAAATCAGCGTGGCCAGGAACAGCAGGCTGTTGGTGATGGCCTCGACCCTGTCGGTCAGGTGCTCGCCGATAAAGGCGTCGTGAAAGCCGAGACGGTCGGCCAGGATCACGGCCTCACGATCCTCCCGCAGCGTGTCGCGCCAGGGTCGCTCGGCCGGGTGCATCGGCATGGCGAAGTAGCCCAATCTCATCACGCAGCCTCCAACACAGAAATTCCGGTGCGAAGCGTCATGACGCGTGTCCCGTCTGCCGCTCGATCAGGGCGCAGAACTCGTCGGGTGCGTCGACCATGGGGAAGTGACCGGAGCCACGCATCACCTCGACACGCGGCGCGCGCATGGGACCGATGAAGGCCTCCATGTTGCCGATGGTAGGGCCACGATCGCCGAAGACGACCACCGATCCCTCGGGCACCCGGGCAAGGTCAGACGCGGCGTCGTACTCCCGCAGGGCCCACATCACGTCGACCATGGTTTTCGCGCCTGCCTTGCTGCGGTCGATGTTCCAGCGAAGCAGGAATTCCTCCGACACCTCGCGCAGGCGGGGCGCGACGGCATCGCGCGTCTGGATCGGCAAGGCGAAGTTGGCTTCGATGCGTGGCCACTGCTTCTGCCACTCCGCTTCCGATCTGTAGGGACATTCCACGATGAACAGCTTGTCGAGCCGGTCGGCGTGATGCGCCCCCATCCGCACGCAGATCGCCCCGCCGATGGAAACGCCGAGCACGGAGGCCCGGCGCAGCCCCAGTGCATCCATGAAGGCGATCGCGGCATCGGTGTAGTCGGCAACGGAGACGTGTCGCGTGATAGGGTCGGAATCCCCCTGGCCAGGCATATCCCAGGCGAAAACCTCGAAGCGGCTCGAAAGCCGCTCCGTCACCGCTTCGAAGTCGTAGGCCGAGCCGCCGTTGCTGTGCAGCAGCAGCAGCGGTGAGCCGGAGCCTCCGTGATGGAAGTGGATGCGGCCGTGGGGCGTGGAGATGAAGCGTTCCTGCATGGTTGCCGGTGTGCCCGATCCTCTTGAACACCCCGGAGCCTAGCAGCGGCCCCCCGTGCCATCAGCCTGAGTGCGGAGAAGAGCGTTTTTCCGTTTGCTCAATAGTGCCGCCGCTCTGCCGGATGGCCTGGGGCTGGAAGATGGAACGCGACAAATTCTTCCGGGTCCAGGCTGCGCAGCAGCAAGGTTGGCAAACAGCTGATACCGAGCTTGCCAGGTGTCCGGACCTGCCGCCTGCCTTTCAGGCGCCCGCGGCGAGCACCGGCAGAGGGGTGTCCTGTTCAGATCGTGTGCGGGTGATCTCGCTCAGGAACTGGATCAACGAGGTCGTCTTCTTGGGCAGGTAGCGCTTGGCCGGGTAGAGCACCGAGACCGGCAGGCCAGGTCGCTGGTAGTCGGCCAGCACCGGCACGAGGCGCCCTCGCTCCAATTCTTTGCGGAACAGCCACCAGGTCGATTGTGCGACGCCCAGGCCCGCAACCGCCGCCTCCAGCACCGCATCGCCGTTGTGCAGCGTCACGGCGCCGCGCACCTGAACCACGGTGTCGCCGCCGTCCGCCGTCCGGAACTTCCACTCGTCGCCGAAATTGCCGATGATGCAGTCGTGCTCGATGAGGTCGAGCGGCGTGTGCGGCACGCCGTGTTCCTCAAGATAGCGCGGCGCGGCTACCGTGACCTCAGGCCCTCGGTGAAGGATGCGGCGGATCAACCTGCTGTCGTCAAGGTCACGTGCCAGAACAGCCAGGTCGAAGCCTTCGCGTATCAGGTCCACCGGGCCGTCGCTGAAATGCACGTCGAGATCGATGGCCGGAAAGCGCCGGCGGAATTCCGGCAATTCGGGCACGAAGGTCACGCGTCCGAAGGAGTAGGGCATGATGACGCGCACGCGCCCCTTCGGGACGGCATTGCGGTCCCGCATCGCCTCCTCGGCCGTGTCGAGGGCGGCCAGGATCTCACTGCAACGCTCGTAGAACTCCTGGCCAATATCGGTCAGCGCGATGCTGCGCGTGGTTCGGTTGAAAAGCTGCACGCCCAGTTCGCACTCCAGCGCCGCCACGTTCTTGGTGACGGCAGAAGGCGACATATCAAGCTTGTTGGCCGCGACCGTGAAACCGCCGCGCTCGGCGACCGTGGTGAAAATCAGCATGGCCTGGAACTTGTTCACGGCTGAACTTTTCCTCTTGCCTCCCGGTTTTCGATCCGGGTTCAGGCAGAACATAGCCTGTCACCGGCTCCATTCCGGGGGAAGCCGGGAAGTTCCGTGCCGCCGCGAAAGAGCGGCGCCCCAAGACGGAGTGGCGCAGGACCGGTCAGTTCCGTAGCGACTTCCCGAGAACACCGGTGGTGCCTGATCGTGAAGCAGGCTCACGATCGGCTCTAGGACGAATTCCCCGTCACCCCCTATCGCCGCCCACTCCGTCCTGATCAGCTCATCAGGGATTGAAAATGCTGATCCACTCCTGCTTCGCCTTGTCCAGGTCGGCGGCGGAGACGCTCTTCCAATCGATGGGGATGACCTTCACTTGGTCGATCGGTGGCGCGTATTCCGGATAGGGGCTGGCGAAGCCGTCGCGGCCGGAACTCAGGATCTCGCGCTTCGCGATGATGGATTGTCCCTCCTCCGAAAGAACGAAGTTCAGCCACAGCTTCGCAGCGTTGGGATGCGGCGCGGCCTTGAGGATGAACATCTGCTGAGGGATCAGCGGTACGCCCTCCTCCGGGTAGTAGACCTTCAGGTTCACGCCCTTTTGGTTGTACTGCCAGGCGCGGTTGGGCTGGCCCGCGAAGTTGATCAGGTCCTGCCCGCTGATGAGGCGGTCGGTCACCTGCTGCGAACGATTGGCGAAGAAGGGCTTCATCTCCGCGATCTTGCGAAAATACTCCGCCGGCAGGATGCGTCGCATCATGGTGTAGGCGGCCAAGTGAGCGGCGGACTGCGACACGTCGGAATAGCCGAAGCGGCCAGCCGGAACGCTGCCGATCAGGTCCTGCCACGAACGACCGTTGAACTTCAGCGCATCGGCGTTCCACATCGGCGTGAAAATGTAGGCCCCGTTGAAGGCGAAATAGGGACGCAGACCGAGCCCCATGTCGAAGCTGCGCCCGTAATGCGCATATTCCGGCGCATCGTAGGCCAGGAAAGCCCCTTCCTGTGCCTTCTGAAAGCACCAGGAGGGCGTGCCCACGGCCGCCACGTCGATCGTCACGCGGTTGGCGCTGATCTCCTGCTCAACCCGCGTGATCAACGCGAGCGAACCCGCCACGGAGTAGTTCACGCGGAAGCTGCCGGGCAGGCCGTAATGCTTGCGGAAGGCAGCGGCCAGCTCGTCATTGCTGTCGGGCTGGATGATGGTGTCCCAGTAGGTGAGGCTACCCTCCTTCTTTGCGCCCTCGACCAGCGGCTGCAAGGCTTCCCGGCTGACGGGATCGGCGAGGCCCGGGGGTGTCTGCGCGCCGGCACCGCGTCCGACCAGCGGCATGCCGAGCGCCGTGACACCGAGGAACCCGGCCACCTGGCGGCGTGAAATCATGCGTTCCTCCCACATCCTGCGGCCCATCGCTCCGTGGACCGTTTCTCGTTGACGCGAAGGCGACACTGTCGGGACGGCCGCCCCCCTCGCACAGGCAAGTCTAGGCGGGCACATGGGGCTGAAGGCGTGCCGGAGGCGACGATGTCATTTTCCCGATCCTCAACGATCGGGATCATCAGCCGCCAGCATCAGCCGTCAGCATCCTCGGGACGATCAGGCTCCACGCCCGTCCTCGGCCGGGAAGATGAAGACCTCCTCCGGCTTCAATCGCACGGGCACGGTGTCGTTGACCCGGAGGTTTGAAAGCGGCTGCACCGCCCGCAGCTGGTGCTGACCCAGCGTGATCACCAGCTCCTCGCTCAAGCCCTGAAACGAGGTTGCCCGAACGCTGCCGCTGTAGCTGTCCGGCAACTCGCTGCCGGCCGAAGGCGCCGTCACGCGGTCACCCAGGCGGACGTGTTCCCGCCGGATGCCCAGGATGGCGTCGTCGCCCTGCCGCAGCCGTCCCTCGCCCGTGCCGAGACGGCCGCGCACGCGGATGCCCTGCCCGAGGTCGATCTGAGCAAAGGGTGGATCGACACGTTCGATGCGGCCGGGCGCCAGGTTGAGACCGAAGAAGCGTGCGGAGAAGGCGGAACCCGGTGCACCGAAAATGTCGCGTGCGGCGCCGGCCGCCTCGATCCGGCCGCGGTTCATCAGCACCACGGTTTCCGCCAGCCCGAAGGCTTCGGCCTGATCGTGGGTCACGTAGATGGCGGTGAAGCCCAGCTTCTGCTGCAGGAGCTTGAGCTCCACCCGCATGTGCTCGCGCAGCTGGGCGTCGAGGTTGGACAAGGCCTCGTCGAACAAGACGAGCCTGGACCGGTGGACCAGGGCGCGGGCCAGCGCCACGCGCTGCTGCTGTCCGCCGCTCAGCTGCGTGGCGGAACGGCCACCGAACCCCGCGAGGCCCACGACGTCCAGGAGCTCGGCCACCCGGTGGTCGCGCTCCGCCTTCGGCACGCCGCGGATGCGCAGCGGAAAGCCGACGTTCTCGGCCACCGTCATATGGGGCCAGATCGCGTAGGACTGGAACACTACGCCGAGCTCGCGCTTCTCGGGCGCCAGGTTGATGCCGGCCTGGCTGTCGTAAACCACGTGGCCGCCGATGCTGATGAAGCCGGAGTCCGGTGTTTCCAGGCCCGCGATGCAGCGCAGGATGGTGGTCTTGCCGCAGCCGCTCGGTCCCAGGAGGCCCAGCGTATGACCTTCCGCGACCCTGAAACTCACATCCCGCGTCGCTGCATAGGAGCCGTAGGATTTGTTGAGGCCCCGGACTTCGATCACGCCCGTCATGTTTTCCGCCCTTCCGATCCCGCGTCGTGGATGATCTTGAGAAACTCAGGTTCCGCGTCAGCTCTGCGCCATCGAAGCTCGCAGGAGGCGGCTGACGACGAAGGCGGCGAGCAGCAGCACGAGCTGCACCATCGACAGGGCTGCGACGTAGCCGGTGCCGCGCTCGGCCAGCAGCACCAGCGCCACGCTGATGGTCTCGGTTCCTTGTGCGTAGAGCAGGATCGTGGCGCCGAGTTCGCGGATCGTCATCACGAACAGCATCAGCCAGGCAGCGGCGATGGCAGGGCGGAGCAGCGGCAGCATGATCAGCCGCATCGTGGTCCACCAGCCGGCACCGCTCACTCGGGCGCTGTGCTCGAGTTCCGGGTTGATCGCCAGGAACATCGAGGAGATGGCGCGGGTGGCGAAGGGGTAGGAGCGCGCGACATAGGCGATCAGCAGGATGCTCAGCGTGCTGTAGAGCGGCGTGCGCAGGGCGATGATCAGGAAGCCCAGCCCCAGGATGATGCCCGGAATGCCCAGCGGGATCGACACCACCGCTTCCGCCAGCCCGCGCCTGTGGGGCTTGCCGCGGTTCAGGTAGTAGGCCTGCAGCACGCCCACCACGACGGCGGCGCTGGCCGTCAGCACGGCGAGGATGAGGCTGTTGCTGATGGCGTCGCGCGTCAGCGGGTAGCTGAACAGGATGTAGCGGTAGTTCTCCAGTGACAGGAATGAGGGGTTGAGCCGGCCGGTCCAGATGGGCGAAACGCTGACCATCATCAGGGCTACGATCGGCAGAGCCACGGCGCAGAGAACGTAGAAGAGTTCAGCCGCCATGGCGAAAGCCCTGGGCACTCCGCGTAGGTGGATGAGACGCGGCTTGTAGCCCTTGCCCGACACGATCTCGTAGCGGTGCCGCGCGAGGTAGGCGCGCTGTGCCAGCGTCAGGATCAGCGTCACCGCCATGATGATGACGCCGTAGCTGGCCGCGGCGCCGAAGTCGGCAGGGTACTGGACGGCAGCGTAGATCTCGGTGGGCACGGTACGGATGCGGACCGGCGACGCCAGGGCCAGCGGCACGTCAAACAGGCCCGCGCTGGTGACGAAGACGATCACGGCACCCGCCAGCAGGGCCGGCATCACCAGGGGCAGCGTGATGTGACGTAACGTGCTGAGCAGCGAAGCACCGTGCACGCGGGCGCTGTCCTCGAGCGATCCGTCCATCTGCCCCATCGGGCCACTGACGAAGAGGTAGATGTAGGGCGTGTAGAACAGCGACAGCACCCAGATGACCCCGCCGCGGCCGTAGATGTCGAGGAAGTCCAGCGAAATACCGAACCAGTCCCGCGCCGTGGTCTGAACCAGCCCGCTGTGCGGAGCCAGCAGGTACATCCAGCTGAGCGCACCGACGTAGGGCGACAGGAAAAAGGGCACGACGTTGAGCGTTTCGAACCAGGAGCGCCCGGGCAGATCGGTGCGCAGGGTGATCCAGGCCAGACCCAGTCCGAAGACGCAGCTGAGCAGCGTCGCAGCAACGCCGCACAGGAGGGTGTTGCCGACGGCCGAGAAGAAGCGGGGGCTGGTCAGCAAGGCCGCGAAATTCGCGAGCGTGAGATGGAACAGCGGCCCGTCCCACAGGACCAGGCTCTGTACCAGGGTGGCCAGGAAAGGACCGATGCTCAGGGCGCAGCCGATGAGCACCCCGGCCGCCGGCAGCAGCGTCTGCCAGTTCCAGCCGAGCGAGAGCAAACGGCGCGGTGCCTCAGACGGGAAGGGCCGGTACTTCGGCAGGCGACCGTCCAGTTCTCCCTCGAAGCTCATCATCTCCCCCATGCATTTTCTTGCTTGCCCCGTTCCGGGATGAGTGATGCCGAGGCTACAGCCTGGAGCGGTGGGGGGAGACCACCGGCAGGGAAAAACAATTTTGCACAAAAGGGACGGGATCGCGCCCTGCGGCAGGGCGGTGGCGGGTCACAGGGCCGGTCCGGCCGGGCCGGCCCAGACCGCGACCTCCTGGCCGGCGCCGCGCCGATCGGTCCTGGCGCGGTGTATCAGCAGGCGCAGCCCGCGGCCCGGCGGCACGGCAACATTTCCCCGGAGCAGCCCCACCTCTCGCTCTGCCGCCCCGGAGCCCGGCGGCAGCGCCCTCAGCGCACCGTAAGGCAACGTGCCGGACGTGGCCTCAAGCCTTGCACCCTCGCGACCTCGAAGTCGGGCCGAGGCACCGCTCGGGGCCTATCGCCTAGCGCCAGCTATCCCGTACCCGCTTCTCGAAACGGGAGGCCGTCAGGAAGGCCACCACCGACACCAAGGTCGCAATGGCGCTGGCGCCCAGCGCCTTTTCCATGTCGAAGTCGCTCCGCGCGGCAGCGAAGAGGTAGCCCAGCCCGCTCGTGCCCATCAGGAACTCCGCCACCATGGCGGCGAGGATGCTGTTGGCGGCAGCCAGCCGCAGCGCCACCGACCAGTCCGGGACCGCTGCCGGCAGGGCCAGTAGCCAGAGCCGGCGGCGTGTGGGGGCACCCAGCACGCGGAAAAGGTCCTCACTGCCCGCGGGCAATGCACGCAGCCCCGTGGTCGTGAAGACGAAGGCCGGGAAGAAGCAGATGATCACGACGATCACCAGCACCGTCCGCACGTCGTAGCCGAAGATGCGCGCGAGGACCGGGATCAAGGCCACCACGGGCACCGAGGCGAACACGATGCCGAGCGGCGTCAGGAGCCCCGCCAGGAAGCGCGAAAGCCAGGTCAGGATCGCGAGGCCGGTTCCCAGTGCCACCCCGAGAACCATTCCGACGAGCGCCAGCAGCACCGTCTGTGCCGCGTTGGCGGCGTAGAGCCAGGGGTCGGCGGCAAGGCTCCTCAGCATCGCCGCGGGGCTCGGGAGCACGATGCTGTTCACGCCGCTCAAACCCACCCAGACCTGCCAGCACAGCAGGATCGCGAGGATACCCCAGGAGGCTCGCAGGGCCCGCAGCACGTTGCTCATCGCAGTCGCGCCACGACGCCGCGATGCAATGCGCCGAAGAGCCCGAAGAGGCTGAGGGACACCACTACCGCCAGCAGCACCGCACTCCACAGGAGGGGGATCTGGAAGTTCTGCATCGCATTGATCACGAGCACACCGAGGCCACGCGGCGCGCCGAACCATTCCCCGATGATGACGCCGATCAGCGCCCCGGGCGCGGCCAGGCGCAGTCCGCTGACGATGGTGGGCAGCGCCATCGGCAGGTCCAGCCGCAGAAGGCGCGTCCAGCGCCCGCCGCCGAGCACCTGCACGAGGTCGCGCAGCGCGGGTGGCGTGACGGCCAGCCCCGAGGCGGCGGAAACATAAAGGATGAAGAAGGTGTTCAGCGCCGCCAGCGTCGCCGGGGTTCCCTCGCGTCCCACCACCAGGATCAGCAGCGGTGCCAGCGCCACGGACGGGATGGCATGGATAAAGGCATTGGTGCGGTCCAACCCCGCATGCAGCATCGGCAGCAGATGCGTCACCACGGCCGCCAGCAGGCCGATCACCCCACCGATCGCGTAGCCGGTGCCGAGCGAGGAGAGCGTCGCCCCCAGAGCGCGCGCAAAAAGCGGCTGGCGGTTCGGATCGGCCAGCATGGCGAGCACGGTTGAGAGCGGCGGCCAGCTCAGGCCCAGCCAGCGCTCCTGCCCCACCACCTCCCAGGCCGCGAGGAAGGCGAGGGTCCCCAGCGCCCCCAGCAGCCAGCCACGCCGCGTCTCGCTCATGCCAGCCTCGCGACGTTCAGCCCTGCGGTGGGAACGAGCGCATCCGTCAGGTCATCCGCCATCTGGTGGAACAGTTCGGTGCGCATGATGGAAGGATCGCGCGGCCGTTCGAAGGGCACTTCCACGACGCGCGCAACGCGCCCGGGGCGGCCGCTGAGAACGATGATGCGGTCCGACAGGAACAGCGCTTCCCCGACATCGTGCGTCACCAGCAGAGTGGTGGTGCGCTGCTCGGTCCAGATGCGCTGCAACTCGATGTTCATGCCGCGCCGCGTCACCGCATCCAGCGCGCCGAAGGGCTCGTCCAGCAGCAGCACGTCGGGCTTCAGCACCAGGGCGCGGGCGATGGCCACGCGCTGGCGCATCCCGCCCGAGAGCTGGCGCGGACGGGCTTTCTCGAAGCCGGACAGGCCCACGAGCCGGATCAGCGAGGCAACGCGCGCGGCATCCACCCGCATCCCGGCGACCTTGAAGGGCAGGGCGATGTTGGCGGCCACGTCCAGCCAGGGCAGCAGCGCGTGGTCCTGAAAGGCGACGCCGAGGCGGTGACGGCGGGAAAGCTCGGCCGGCGGGCGGCCCTCCACCGTCACCCGTCCGGCACTCGGCTCCTCCAACGCGGCCACGAGGCGCAGGATGGTGCTCTTGCCGCAGCCGCTGGGCCCGAGCAGCGTCACGAACTCCCCCTCCGCCAGGGATAGGGAAACGTCGTCGAGCGCGGTGAACTGTCGCCCGTCGTCCAGTCGGAAGTTCTTGGTGACGCCCTCGACGGCAATAGCCGGTTGCGACCCCATCAGGACGTCACGGCAGCATCGAAGCGCGCCATGATCTCCGGCCGGCGCTGCTTCAGCCGGGCGCGGATCTCCTCCAGGTCCACCGTCAGCAGGCGGCGGTCCTTCACCACCAGCGCACCATCGACGATGACGTCCTGCACGTCGCGTCCCACGATGCAGGAGGACGCCAGGAAGAGCGGGTCCTCCGCCCCCATCTGGTCGGGGTCGGTGGTCTGCACGAGGATGAGGTCGGCGCGCTTGCCGACTTCCAGGCTGCCGATCTCGTCGCCCAGGCCCAGCGAGCGCGCTCCGCCGCGGGTCGCGATCTTCAGCAGTTCCTCGGCGCTCATCGGCACGCGCTGGTGGTAGGGATGGCCGATCTGCGCCGCCTGGCCGACGCGTGCCGCATGGGCCACCTGGAAGATGTCCATCGTGTTCGCGCCGGCCGCGCCATCCGTGCCCATCCCGATCGGCACGCCGCGCCGCCACATGTCCTGCAGCCGCGGAACGCCGATGCCGTAGTTGCCCCATGCGCAGTGACAGGCCGAGAGCTTGTGCTCGACGTAAAGGTCCACCTCTTCGGCCGAAAGGGTGACGGAGTGGGCGCAATGCAGGTGGGAACCGAGCACGCCCAGGCTGTCGAGGTACTCCGTCGGGCGGCGGCCGAAGTTCTCCAGCGCGTAGTCCACCTCGTAGGTGCCCTCGCCGAGATGGGTGTGGATCTTCACCCCCTCGGCCTTGGCGGCGTCGGAAAGCGCGCTGATCAGCTCGGGCGTGCAGACGATGATCTGGCGCATCGACATCCAGGCCTGCACGCGGCGGCCGTCGCCCTTCCATCGGCGCACGAGGGCAAGGTTGCGATCGAAGGCCTGTTCCGTCGACATCAGCATGGAGCCCGGCACGGTGCGCCCGGCGAAGGCCGTGTTCTGGTCCACCGTGGAAAGCGCGACGTAGCCGCGGATGCCGATCTCCTCCGCCGCGCGGGCCATCTCGTCGGGATGCGGGCCACCGGCTTCGGCGAAGCAGGTCGTGCCGCACAGCAGCATGTTGGCGTAGGTGACCAGGCCGCTGAGGTGGACGTCCTCCGGCTCCAGCAGCCCCTCGAAGGGGATGTAGTAGTTCTTCCAGGGCGGGTTGCGCAGCGGCCCCTTGCGGCTGAGCTCGGAAAGCTTGCCGCGCAGGAGCTGCTGGGCCGTGTGCACGTGCCCGTCGATCAGGCCCGGCATCGCGATGCGCCCGCGGCCGTCGATCACGGTGCTGGCCCGGATCTCCCCGGCCATGGCGTTCGGGCCGATCCAGGCGAGGCGGCCGCCGGCCACCGCGACGGCCCCGTCGCGCAGCACCGTGCCCGCATCATCCATGGTCACGACGTCGCAGCCGCGGACAAGGATGTCCACGGTGCCGGCAGGTCGTTCGGTGGTCATGCTCACAGCCCCTGATGCGCCTCGGCGACGATGGAGAAGTCGGCGACACGGTCGATGTCCGGCAGGTTGGTGCGCCCCGTGGCCCGGGCGGCGTCATACATGGTGCCGCGCATCAGGTCACGGTCGAGCGAGAGCAGCGGCTTGTTCGGCTCGTCATAGTGCGTGAGCGGGATCTGCAGGACGTTCTGCCGGGCCTGCTGCTTGGGGTCGAGGCCGAAATCCACGCCGTAGCGTTCCACCGCGAGCTTCGGCGCCAGGGTCGGGTCGCGCTCGTTCTCGGTCATTCCCTGGATCAGCCCGCGAACGAAGCCGACCGCGAGCGGCCGGCTGCGCTCCAGATAAGCGCGCGGCGCGGCGAGCACGGCGCCGTAGGAGCGGAAGCCGAGATCGTCGAAGCTCGTGAAGAAGAAGTCCTTGTTCAGCGTCATCCCCATGTTCTCGAGCGTGATGACCTGATTGGTGCTGAAGGCCGTGTAGCCATCGCCCTGGCCACTCAGCAGCGGCTCGGGCGAGAAGCCGGCGGGCACCTGCGTCCAGCGCGGCGGCAGCTTGGCAATGGCGAGCGTCGCATCAATTGCCGTCTTTTCCGGCGCACCCTGGGCGAGGATGCGGGCATCGACGAGGTCGGCCGGCGTGCGGATCGGCCGCTTGGGAAGGGAGATGATG
Source organism: Roseomonas elaeocarpi (assembly GCF_042433915.1). Lineage (NCBI taxonomy): Bacteria > Pseudomonadati > Pseudomonadota > Alphaproteobacteria > Acetobacterales > Roseomonadaceae > Roseomonas > Roseomonas elaeocarpi. The sequence continues at coordinate 67,689 of NZ_JBHLUN010000005.1, forward strand.
CCGAGCGGGTTCTTCGCGAAGACCGCGGCGATCATGACGAAGTCGTTGCCCCGCCCAACCGCGTCCAGGAAGGGGAACCAGCTCGTGTAGCCAAGATCGGCGCGTCCGGCGGCGAGCACGACCGGGGCGGCGGGGGCATTGGGGCCGCCCGGGGCCCAGTCGAGGTCCACCCCGTTCTTCAGGAACAGGCCCTTGTCCAGCGCTACCCACTCACCGGCGTACTGGACGTTAGGGATCCAGCCCAGCTGCAGCCTCACCTTCGTCGCCGTCTGGGCGCTGGCGCTCCGAACCAGTCCAGGGACGGCCAATCCGGCCAGAGCGAGGCCGGATAGGAATTGGCGGCGGTGAGGAAGCATATCACGGACCCTGGAGTTCTATGAGGTTCGACCCCTTCTCTCCGAGAAGCGGCCTGAGCGGGGGCGCGAGGGATGATGCGCCCTCGAACCCTACGGCAAACCCTACAGCAAAAATCAGACCGCGCTCACCGGCCCGACGGGTGGTAATGGCCGTTCGGAGATCCGGCACGCTGGCTGGGCCTGGCGGCCTCGATCGGCAGGGTGCTGAACCCAGTGGCAAGAGGTTCTTTGCCGCCCTTCGAACACCCGAGGAGGCGTGGATCGCGCCCGTCGAGGGGCACGCCGGCCGTTCAATGAGCAGTCTGAATGGCGGCCAGGTGCACGCGCGGGCCAGCGATGGTGAAACCCCGGCCCGACCGGCACCCGGATTGGACAGCCGGCCGCACCCGCCGCATCCTCGGTGCCGTGATCAGGAGGTCGGGTATGGCTAGTCGTGAAGCTGCGCTGGAGCGTGCGTACCGGAGCTTCGACGAGGGTTTCCGGGAGCGCCTCGCCGCGCTGGTGGCGATCCCGTCGACCTCGCAGGACGAGGGGCACCTCGATGACTGCCGCCGCTACCTGGCCGACGCCTTGCAGCCCTGGCTGAAAGGGATGGGCTTCACGGTGGCGGTCCACCCCAACCCGGAACCCGGCTTCGGCCCGATCCTCACCGGCGCGCGCATCGAGGACCCGTCGCGTCCCACGGTGCTGCTCTACGGCCACGGCGACACGGTGCGCGGCCTGGACGACCAGTGGTCCGAAGGGCTCAAGCCCTGGACGCTGACGGAGCGCGACGGGCGCTGGTACGGGCGCGGCACGGTGGACAACAAGGGCCAGCACGCCCTCAACCTCGCGGCGCTGGAAGCGGTGCTGGCCGAGCGCGGCGGCCGCCTCGGCTTCAACATCAAGGTACTCATCGAGACCTGCGAGGAGCGCGGCTCGGCCGGCCTGCGCCGGTTCGTGTTCGACCATGCCGATGAACTGGCGGCCGACGTGCTGATCGCCTCGGACGGCCCGCGCGTGGAGCCCGAGCTTCCCACCGTCGCCACCGGCACGCGCGGCACCTGGCACTTCGACCTCACGGTGCCGCTGCGCCAGGGCGGGGTGCACAGCGGCCACTGGGGTGGCCTGACGCCCGACCCGGCGGTGATCCTGAGCCACGCGCTGGCCTCGATCTGCGACCGCCGCGGCAAGATCCTGGTGCGCGGCTGGCTGGCCGGCGACACCGTGCCGCCCGCGATCCGCGAGGTCCTGCGCGGCTGCCCCGTGGGCGGCGCCGGCGAGGCCGCCACGATCGACGAGAACTGGGGCGAGCCCGGCCTCACCTCGGCCGAGAAGATCTATGGCTGGAACAGCTTCATCGTGCTGGCGATGATCTCCGGCCGCCCGGAGAACCCGGTCAACGCCGTGGCCCCCGACGCCCGCGCCACCTGCCAGATCCGCTACACCGTGGACACCGATCCCTCGACCTTCGAGGCGGTGCTGCGCCGCCACCTCGATGAGCACGGCTTCCCCGAGGTCCGGATCGAGAAGGCCGGCCTGCGCATGCCCGCCAGCCGCACCAGCCCGGACCACCCCTGGGTGCAATGGGCGGTGCGCAGCATCGGCTCGGCGCTGGACAAGCGCGTGCAGGTCATCCCCAACACCTCCGGCGGCCTGCCGGGCGACGTGTTCGTGGACGCGCTGGGCGTGCCGCTGGTCTGGGTGCCGCACTCCTACAACGGCTGCAAGCAGCACGGCCCGGACGAGCACGCCATTCCCGCCACGCTGCGCGAGGGCATCGGCGCCTTCGCCGCGATGTACTGGGACCTGGGCGAGGCGGGCACGCCCAACCGCTGAGCCGCACGGCCGGCCGCGGTGGAAACGCCGCGGCTCTCCTCCGCGGCGAGGGCGCGTCTCGCGACGGCTGCCGCCGCGTGGCGCGCACCGGGGGTCTGCCCGTGCCGGGAGGGAGCGGCAAGGGGGGACCAGGGCAGAATGTGACATTATCGGAACATTCCGTGTGTCAAAACTGCAACGACGGTACATACCCCGGTTGCACCGGGGCGGTTTCCTGCCACCCGTCCATGAAATGATATAGCCGGCCCGCAACGGTGGCGGCAGGAATGGCGCAGCGATCACCACCGGATGGAGCTGGCGCATGTCACCGCATGGGGGCGATGATCATGACCCGCCGGCCAGCAAGGCGCCCTTCGCGGCGCGCCCCCGCTTTGCCAGCGACGACGACGGCCAGCGCCCGCTTCTCCCGGGCGACCTCGGCCTTCCCGACGACGAGGCGACGGGCTGGCGCCTGCGGGAGCTGGAGGCCGAGAACCGGACTCTGCGGGCCGAGGTCGAACAGCTCCGTCATCTGTTGAACAGCGCCACGGACTACGCCGTGATCACTATGAACCTGGGCGGGCGGATCACCGGCTGGAACGCCGGCGCCCGCGTCATCCTGGACTACGCCGAGGCTGAGATCCTCGGCCGTTCCGGCGAGGTGTTCTTTCCCCCGCAGGAGCGTGCCGACGGCGTCTTCGTGGGCGAGCTCTGCCGCGCCATGGAGGAAGGGCGTGCCGTCAACGAACGCTGGCACCTCCGCCGCGACGGCAGCCGCTTCTGGGCCAGCGGCTCGATGATGCCGCTGCGCGACGGCGACGGGCGGGTGAAGGGCTTCCTCAACGTGTTTCGCGACAACACCGCCGCCCAGGCCGAGGCGGAGCGCCGGGCGCTGCTGCTGGCCGAGATGGGCCACCGCGTGAAGAACACCCTGGCCACGGTGCAGGCGGTCGCGGCGCAGACGCTGCGCCAGTCCGGCGTGCCGGCCGAGGTGCAGCAGGCCTTCAGCGCCCGGCTGCTCGCCCTGGCCCGCTCGCACGAGCTGCTGACCCGCGGCGACGGGGAGGGCGCCCGGCTGGCCGAGGTGGTGGAGCGCGCGCTGCTACCCTACGGCGGCAGCGATCGCGCGGCGCTGAGCGGCCCGTCGGTGCGGCTGCCGGCGAACGCGGTGGAGATGTTCGGGCTGGCCTTCCACGAGCTCGCGACCAACGCCGCCAAGTACGGCGCGCTGTCGGTGCCGGAAGGCCGCGTCGAGGTCCGCTGGAGCCTGCGCGAGGCGCGGAGCGGCGGCTGGCTCGTGGACGTGACCTGGCGCGAGCACGACGGGCCCGCGGTGGCGCCGCCGCAGCGCCAGGGCTTTGGGTCGCGACTGCTGGAACACGGCCTGGTGCGCGACCTCGGCGGCACGGTGAAGCTCGACTTCCGCCCCGAGGGGCTGGAATGCAGCATCTGCCTGCCGGTCGCGGCGGAAGTGGACGGGACCTAGCGCCTCCGGGCCGGGAACCCGGCGCCGCGTCGCTGCGTCAGGCCACCCGTCCGGTCGCCCGTCCGGCCGCGCGCCGGCCCCGTACCGCCCGTAGCACCGGCGCCACGAGGAACTGCACCACCGGGATCAGCACCGCGCCCAGCACCAGCCCGACCACGCCGGAACCCGCCGCCGTCACGAACCATTCCACCGCACCCGCCACCGCCGGCAGGGCGCCCGCCGCACCCACCGCCGCGTCGTGGATCACGTGCTCGGGCCCGGGCACCCCGTAGCCCGCCAGCGCGTGCACGATGATGCCGCCGCCCACCCACACCATCGCCGCCGTGCCGACAACCGCCAGGGCGCGCAGGAACCACGGCATCCCCACCACCAGCCCGCGCCCGACCGCCTGCGTCAGCGGCCGCACCGCGCGGTCGGCCCCGTTGGCGGTTCCCGTCCCGCGGAAGATGGCCGAGACCGGCCGCTCGCCCCGGGCCATCGCCACCCCGGCGTCGTCGGCCTTCACGATCAGCGCCACGGCGCCGTAAACCACCAGCGTGATGCCGATCCCCACGATCGCCAGCACCACCGCCTGTTCCCACAGCGGCACGCCGGGCAGGGTGCCCAGCGTGATCGCCATGATCTCGGCCGACAGGATGAAGTCGGTGCCGATGGCGCTGCGCACCTTGGCATCCTCCAGCGCCCGCGGGTTCTCCGGGGGTGCGAGCACCGCGGCCTCGTGCTGCCCGGCACCGTGCGGCGCCAGGGCGTGCCAGACCTTCTCGGCACCCTCGTAGCAAAGGTAGGCGCCGCCCAGCATCAGCAGCGGCGTGATCGCCCAGGGCGCCACGAGGCTCAGCACCAGCGCGCCGGGCAGAAGGAACAGCAGCTTGTTGCGCAGCGAGCCCAGCGCGATCCGCGCCACGATCGGCACCTCGCGCGCCGCCGAGAAGCCCACCACGTAGCGCGGCGTCACGGCGGCATCGTCGATCACCACGCCCGCCGCCTTGGCGCCGGCCTTGGTTGCCTGCGCCCCTACGTCGTCCAGCGACGCCGCCGCCACCTTGGCCAGGCCGGCGACGTCGTCCAGCAGCGCGATCAACCCTGTGCTCACCCGTGATCCTTTCCGACGTCGCGGCGATTATGGACGATCTGTAAGGCGGGGGCGACCTGGGGGTTTCCCGTCCCGCCTGTTCCGGGGGCGGGCGCGCTGCACGCCGGACGGCCGGCCCCGACATCGATCGCAGGATAAACGATCCCGGTGCGAGGCGCAGGCACCAGGTGGCGACATGCATCGGGCGGAAGCTAGGGAAACACTTGTGTTCGAGCTACAGCCTGAGATATAGGAATATGATCATAGACCTGGTTCCTGCCTGCGCCGCCGGCAGCCAGCTGCAGATCCTCCGGTAACGGATTTGTGAGTTTAATGCACCGCACATTGCATGCAGTAGCGCGACCCAACTCTTATCGCGGCTGCGAAGCTTTCCCCGATGACAGAAGAAGAAGCCAAGGGCTGCCAGGGCTCCCGATGGCAGCGGGCCGAGCAGGTGGTCGGCCTGTTGATGATCCAGTTCCAGGGGCATGATCTCCCGCTCAGCCTGGCGGAACTCGCCGAGCACACGGGGCTGAGCAAGAGTGCGCTGCTGCGTGCGCTTTCCCTGGCGGAGCAGCGGGGCGACCTCGTGCGCGTGGATGACTTCGCCTGGCGGCGCGGGGCCTGAGCCGCGAGGCAGGCACTAGATCGGCTCGGGCGATCCCAGGTCCTTCAGGGGGGAGCGCAGTTTGCTGCCGCGCAGCCTTCCCCACTCCTCCTGCCACAGCCCTTCATCGTCGAGCACCGCGATGGCATTCGGGTCCGGATTGCGGTCGAGGGCAAACAGGATCGCGCCCGGCATCACCGCGACGGCATTGCCGCACTCCTGCGGCCCGATGATCTCGGCCATGACCCGACCAGCTTCGCTGAACAGTATGAGGGTCACGCCATCCTTGAGGAGATCGCGCGTCGTCCGGAATTCCAGCCCAGCCATGCTCATCCAGAGTAACAGTTGGATTACCTGACGTTGTATCGGCTGTAATGTCGCGTCAACCGAGCTCGGCCGATTTAGTCGCATACCTCAGCGAGGAGGTTTGCTCCAGGCCCATGACTGGCGCAGGCCTGACCGTCGCCCCGGGACGCTACGCCCACAGCCCCGGTAGGCAGGTTCAGGCAGGCAAGGTCGGGTAGGCAGGGTCGGGCAGCCGCGCAGGAGCCGGTGCAGCTGGCCGGTTGATCAGCCTGCCAATAGGGAAAGGATAAAGGCTGCCGCAGCACCGGAAAGCCAAGGCGGCTCTGCCCGAACGCGGGCTGGCCGGGGATGAGGCACCGTGACGGTGCCGCGCCCTGCGGGGCAGGCGGGGTGCTGATGGGCGGTTGCCAGGGCTGCAACGCCGTCACGGGCTCGACGCGACGCCCGGCGTGCGGTGGAAGCTGAACCTCCGGAACAGGAGTCGCCCCGCATGTCGTCAACCGCCGCCGCGCAGAAGTTCGATCCGGCACGGGCCGGCGAGTACCAGGCCCAGAGCCGCATCGCTCTCGCGGGCTACGACGCGTGCCACGAGCTGAGCGCCTGCATGTTGTCGGCGACGCTCGGAGGCGAAGGTGCCGCCCATGTCCTGGTCGTGGGAGCGGGGGGTGGCGCGCAGGAGATCGTCGCGGCAAGCAGGCTCGCGCCGGAATGGCGCTTCACGGCCGTCGATCCGTCGCGGCCGATGATGGAGATCGCCGTGGCGGAGGTCGCCCGGCAGGGCCTGGCTGCGCGGACCGACTTCCACCTGGGCTACGTCGATGATCTTCCCGCCGACCGGCGGTTCAGCGCCGCAACCCTGATCGGGGTTCTTCATCACCAGCCGGGGCAGGAGGCCAAGCGCCAGCTCCTGAACGCGATCGCCAGCCGCCTCGCGCCGGGCGCCCCGCTCATCCTCGCGGGCAACCGCTACGCCTATGCCAGTCAGCCGCTGCTGCTGGCGGCATGGGGTGAGCGCTGGCGCATGCAGGGTGCGACGGCGGAGGAAGTGCGGGCCAGGCTCGGCAAGATCCTGGAAGGCGCCGACCCGCCCGCCTCGGAGGACGCCGTGGCCGAACTGCTGGCCGATGCGGGATTCGAGCCGCCCACCTGGTTCTTCTCGAGCCTGTTCTGGGGAGCGTGCCTGGCCCGGCGCATTGGTGACGATGCCCAGGGCGCCTGACCACCTCCCGGCCGTCATGGTCCGCCATCCCGCCGCGTCGCCGACATCGCCCTGGTGCTTGCCCCGCAGGCTGCCTCGAACGCGCGAAGTGCCGATCAGCCCGGCGCCGCGACCAGCCATCCCATGTGCCGGGTATAAGGCCGGGTACGACGGGCAGGTCCGTGAGGAAACATGAGCAACAGCCGAATCCTGGTTCTCAACCCCAACAGCGACCGGGGCTGCACCGAAACCATCCGCGCCTCGCTGCGCCCCTTCGCGCTGCCGGGCGGCCCGCGTCTCGAGGTGGAAACCCTCCACGACGGCCCGCCCGCGATCCGCACCTGGCGCGACTGGCACGCCGTGGCCGAGCCGCTGGCGCAACGCGTCGAGGCCGCGGAAGCGGAAGCGGAGCCGCCGGCCGCCTACGTGATCGCCTGCGTTTCCGACCCGGCGATCGACCTCCTGCGCTCGCTCACCCGGCGCCCGGTCTTCGGGGCGCTGCGCTCGGGCATCGCCGCGGCGGTGGCGCGCGCCGGGCGCTTCGGGCTGGTGGCCTTCGTGGAGGCCAGCGTGCAGCGGCAGGAACGCGTGCTCCAGGCGCTGGGCCTCGAGGCGCGCTCGGTCGGCAGCATCCCGCTCAACCTCGCCATGGCCGAGCTGCTGGACGAGGACGCGCCGCGCGCCCGGCTGGTGGAGGTGGCGCGCGAACTCCGCCGCCGCGGCGCCGAGAGCGTGGTGCTCGGCTGCGCCGGCATGGCCGGGCACCGCCGCTTCCTGGAGGAGGCGGTGGGCCTGCCGGTGATCGAACCCTGCCAGGCGGCGGCGGCGCAGGCGGTGCTGAGCTGCGCCGGCTGAACCGGCTGCCCTGACCGCGGCACGGTTCCCCGGCGCGTTTTTTCGGGACGCTCCCGAGGCCAGCGCACCGGAAGGTGCGCCGGGTCGTCGCCCCGCTGCCCGCCAGCAGCAGCGGACGCCGCCTCGCATGGTCCACCAGCCGGCGCGGGAGCAGCGTGCCGACCACGCCGATCACCCGATGGGTGCCGTGGCCAGCCGCGAGGCGGAGGCATCGCCGGCCGATCCGGGCCTCGCCACCGGAGCGCGCCGTCCCACGACGGCCCGCTTCCACGCGGGCCTGAGGGCCCAAGGCGGCCAACCCCGCGCCGAACCCGGCCGGAAGCGCCACGCCGCCGACCGCACCGCACCGGTCCGCGCGGGCGAAGCGGTCCCGTCGCCCTGATTTCACCACGGGAACGCCCTGGCGCTGCCCGGCGACGGCGGGAGCCTGCTGCCTGAACCATCCTTATCCCCCCCTCCGCGCGTTGGGAGGGGCGGTAAGGAAGTAAGATAGTAAGATGGTAAGGGAGTAAGGCGAATGCTTCACCTCCGCACCGCGCTGCGCCCCGGCTCGCGTCGGTGGCTGCTGCTCCTGGCGGCCCCCGTCCTCGGAACGCTGCTGCTGGGCACCGGACCGGCGGCGGCCTCGCCCTGGGACGAGGCGCAGAACCGGGAACGCGACAACTACAACCGCTACCTGGATGAGCAGAACCGCCGCCGCGCCGACGAGGACCGCTGGCGGGCCGAGCAGCAGCGGCGCGAGGTCGAGGCCGACCGCCAGCGCATCGAGGCCGATCGCCGGCGCGACGAGTGGCAGCGCCGCCAGGCCGAGGAACAGCGCCGGCAATGGGACGAGGCCCGCCGGCAGCAGGACGAGCAGCGGCGCCAGTGGGACGAGGCCCGGCGCCGCGACGAGGAAGCCCGCCGCCGCTGGGCGGAGGAGCAGCGCCGCCAAGCCGAGAGTGACTGGCGCTTCCGCGACACCCAGTGGCGATCCTGGTAGAGGCGGGCGGCATGCGGTTCCTGCGCTCCGGCCGGACCCTGATCGGCGAGCGACAGTGGCGCCTGTTCTGGACCGGGCGGAACTGGATCATGCGCGCCTGCGTCCTGCGGCTGACGCTGCGCGTCGTGGGCCGGGTCCGTCACTCTTCCTCACGCGCCGGCGGGGTTGCCGGTTACATGGGCGGGCCACCTCTGCGGGGTCGTGACTTCGAGGGAGGATTTGAGATGGCCCGCATGAACTTCCGCTCCGCCGCCGTGGCCGCCCTGCTGGGACTGGCCGTCCTGCCGACCGCCGGCACCGTCGCAGGGCACGCCCAGACGGCCGGCACGCCGGGGGCCGGCACCTCTGCGGCCGGCAGTCCGGCCGCCAGTGCGCAGCCAGGCGGCGCCCAGGCGAACGGTGCCCGGGCGACCGGGGCGCAGGCCACCGGCTCCGGCACCCCTGCGGCGGCCGGCGCGGGGAACACCGCGCCGCGCCGTCCGACCCGGCTCTTCGATCAGGCCGATGCCAACAAGGACGGCCTCGTCACCTGGGACGAGGCCTGGGCGCTGATCACCGCCCGCTTCAACGCCGCCGACAGTAACAAGGACGGCGCCGTGACCGAGGAGGAGCTGCGCGCCTACGTGCAGAGCCAAGCCCCGCGTCGCCGCGCCGGCGCCCCCGCCGCGACGGGCGGCCCCGACCGCCGCATGGACGGGCTGTTCCGCGCCGCCGACAGCAACCGCGACGGGCGCGTGACGCTGGCGGAGCTGCAGCCGGTGGGCGAGGCGATGTTCCGCATGTGGGACCGCAACGGCGACGGCGCGATCGCGCGGGACGAACTGCCGACCCGCCGCGCCCCGCGCGGGGCCGCGCCCGCCAGCCGCTGATCCGAGGGGCCGCCCCGCCGGATCGGCGTCCGGCGGGGGCCTCCGTGCTGAAGCGATCGGCCGGCAGCGCCGTTTAAGGAGCGGCGTGGCGCCGGCATCGGCGGGCTTGCGGGCCCCCGGCGCTGGCGCCAAGTCTCGGCGCAACCGCTTTCCACGGAGAACCCGCGCGTGGCCCATCGCTGTCCGACCTGCCGAGCCACCGCGGAGCGCGGGCGATGAGCTTCCGCTCCCTCTACCGGCACGGCTTCGTCCGCGTCGCCGCCTGCACCACCCGGACCACCCTGGCCGACCCGGCCCGCAATGCCGAGGCCATCCTCGCCGCCGCCCGCGACGCCGATGCGCAAGGAGCGGTGCTGGCGGTGTTTCCGGAACTCTCGCTCAGCGGCTACAGCATCGACGACCTGCTGCTGCAGGACGCGATGCTGGATGCGGTGGAAGCGGCGGTCGCCACCGTGCGCGACGCGTCCGCCACGCTGCGGCCGCTGATCCTGCTGGGCGCGCCGCTGCGGCACGCCGGGCGCCTCTACAACACCGCCGTGGCGATCCAGGGCGGGCAGGTGCTGGGCGTGGTGCCCAAGACCTACCTGCCGAATTACCGCGAGTTCTACGAGCACCGGCACTTCGCCTCCGGCCAGGGGCAGCACGGCACGATCACGCTGCTGGGCGCCGAGGTCCCCTTCGGCAATGACCTGCTGTTCCGGGCCGAGGACCTGCCCGGCCTCGTGGTGCATGCCGAGGTCTGCGAGGACCTCTGGGTGCCGGTGCCGCCCTCGGCCGACGCGGCGCTGGCCGGCGCCGTGGTGCTGGCCAACCTGTCGGCCTCCAACATCACGGTGGGCAAGGCCGACACCCGTGCGCTGCTGTGCCGGGCGCAGTCGGCGCGCTGCCTTGCCGCCTATATCTACGCCGCGGCCGGGGTGGGCGAATCCACCACCGACCTCGCCTGGGACGGCCAGGTCTCGATCTTCGAGAACGGCGCCGCGCTGGCGGAGTCCGAGCGCTTCCCGCGCGCGGCTCAGACGGTGCTGGCGGATATCGACCTCGACCTGCTGCGCCAGGAACGCGCCCGCCAGGGCACCTTCGACGACAACCGCCGCCGCCCGGGGCAGGGGAGCTTCCGCGAGCTCACCTTCCGCGCCAGCCCGCCCGACGCCGACCTCGGCCTCAAGCGCCAGGTCGAGCGCTTCCCCTTCGTGCCCGCCGACCCGGCGCGGCTGTCGCAGGACTGCTACGAGGCCTACAACATCCAGGTCTCCGGCCTGGTGCAGCGGCTGGAAGCGGCGCGCATCAAGCGGCTGGTGATCGGCGTGTCGGGCGGCCTCGACTCCACCCAGGCGCTGATCGTGGCGGCCCGCGCCTTCGACCTGCTGGGCCGGCCGCGTTCGGACATCGTCGCCTTCACCATGCCGGGCTTCGGCACCAGCAAGGGCACCAAGACCAACGCCCACGCGCTGATGGAGGCACTCGGCGTCACGGCGCACGAGCTCGACATCCGCCCGGCCGCCAAGCAGATGCTGACCGATCTCGGCCATCCCTTCGGGCGGGGCGAGCCGGTCTACGACATTACCTTCGAGAATGTTCAGGCGGGGCTTCGCACCGACTACCTGTTCCGCGCCGCCAACTTCCACGACGGCGTGGTGCTGGGCACCGGCGACCTGTCGGAGCTCGGGCTGGGCTGGTGCACCTACGGCGTGGGCGACCAGATGTCGCACTACAACGTCAATGCCGGCGTGCCCAAGACGCTGATTCAGCACCTGATGCGCTGGGTGATCGCGTCGGAACAGTTCTCGCCCGAGGTCGGCCGCACGATCCAGGCGATCCTGGACACCGAGATCTCGCCCGAGCTGGTGCCCGCCGGCGAGGACGAGGAGATCCAGAGCACCGAGGGCAAGATCGGACCCTACGCGCTGCAGGACTTCAACCTGTTCTATACGCTGCGCTACGGCTTCCGCCCCTCCAAGATCGCCTTCCTGGCCACCCATGCCTGGAGCGACGCCGCGGCCGGGCGCTGGCCGCCGGGCTTCCCGGAGGACCGGCGCCAGAGCTACGACCTCGCCGCGATCCGCCACTGGCTGGAAGTGTTCATCGGGCGCTTCTTCGGCTTCAGCCAGTTCAAGCGCTCTGCCCTGCCCAACGGGCCCAAGGTTGCGGCGGGCGGATCGCTGTCGCCGCGCGGCGACTGGCGCGCGCCGTCCGACGGCAACGCGGCCGCCTGGCTGGAGGAGCTGCGACGGAACGTTCCGGCGGAGTAGTACCGGAGCGTATGGCTGATCCTCTGGACGGGCCAACGGCCTTCCAGCCTCCCCGTGCTCGCGGTAAGGTGAGCACGGAATGACGATGCTTCCCGGGACAGAATCAACCGACGAGCTGTCGCTGCGGCGGCGGCAGCAGGAACTGGCTGCCCACTTCGCCACCTTTGCCCTGCGCGCCAGCGAGCTGCAGCCCACGCTGGACGAGCTGTGCCGCGTCGTGGCGGCCGGGCTGCGGACCGACCACGCCAAGGTGCTGGAATGGCAGCCCGCGACGGGCAGGCTGCTGGTGCGCGCGGGCGTCGGCTGGCGCCCTGGGGTGGTCGGGCACGCGACGCTGGGCGCCGACGACCTGAGCCCCGCCGGCTACGCCTTCCAGACCGGTCAGGCCGTGATCTCCGACCACCTGGAGGATGAAACGCGCTTCCGCACCCCCGCGCTGCTGGCCGAGCACGGCATCCACTCGGCGATCAACGTGCTGGTGGGCGACGAGGGCCGCCGCTTCGGCGTGCTGGAGGCCGACGCCTCCGAGCGCAAGCGCTTCACCCAGGTGGACAGCGACTTCCTCCAGGGCCTGGCCTCGACGCTGGGGCTGGTGGTGGAGCGGCTGCTGCAGACCCAGCGCCTGCGCGACAACGAGGCTTTCCTGGCCAGCGTGCTGAACGCGAGTCCCGACGTGATCAAGGTGATCGCGGGGGACGGCCGGGTGGAGATCATCGGCGCCGGGGCGGCCGAGAAGCTGGAAGCGGGCAGCACTGCCCTTCTCGTGGGTCGCCAATGGGAAGAGGCCTGGCCCGCGGAGGAAGCGGTCAAGGTCCGCGCCGCCGTGGCGGCGGGCGCCGCCGGGCAGTCCTCGCGCTTCGAGGCTTTCCGGATAACGCCGCTGGGCAACCCCCGCTGGTGGGACGTCCGCGTGGCGCCGATCCCGGGGGAGCCGCCGCGGCTGGTGGCGGTGCTGCGCGACATCACGGCGCTGCAGGACAACGTCCGGCAGAAGGACCTCCTGATGCTGGAGGTCCACCACCGGGTGAAGAACTCGCTCCAGCTGGTGCAGAACCTCCTCAGCCTCCAGGCGCGGGGTGCGGCCACCGCGGAAGCGGCGCAGCAGCTGACCGAGAGCGCCAACCGCGTCCTCACCATCGGCGCCATCCACGACCAGCTTTACCGCACCGGCGCGGCGCTGGAGGTGGACGTGCCGGGCTACCTCGCGGGCCTCATGGCGCATGTCCGTTCCGGCATGGCCTCGACGCTGGAGCGCGCGGTGGTGGTGGACTGCGACCCGCTGGTCTGGCCGGCCGCCGAAGTGACCACGCTCGGCCTGGTGGTGACGGAACTGCTGACCAATGCCCTGAAATACGGCGAGGGCGCCATCCGGATCACGGTGCGCGACCGCGACGGCGACCAGATCGAGCTCACCGTGGACGACGAGGGACCGGGCGTTCCGGCCGACTTCGACCCGGCCCGCAGCAAGGGCCTCGGCATGCGGCTGATCCGCGGCCTGTTGCGGGGCGGAACCATCGAGGCTGACCGGTCTGTTCCCCACACTCGCTTCATTGTGCACATCCCTCACCCCAGGCAGGGGATTGTGCCGCCAGTGGAGTGATGGCCTTAGTGTCGCCCGGACCAAGCACGGGCGCCAGGAGGCCGGTTGAGTACGATGTGCGACGTGCTGGTGGTCGATGACGACAGCCTTGTGCGCGAAACGCTCGTGGCCCTCCTGGAAGAGGAGGGCTGGAACGTGGTCGGCGTCGATGGCTACGACACGGCCCTGGCCGCGATCCGGCAGGACAACGGCTGCCGGCTGCTGGTGACGGATATCAACCTCGGGACGCCGGCGGATGGCTTCGAGGTCGCGGCCAGCATTCGCCGCCTGCGTCCCGACCTTCCGGTCCTCTACATCACGGGGCGCCCATGGGTGTTCTGGGGGCGGGAGTTCCATGAGCGCGAGCGCGCCCTGAGCAAGCCCTTCCGCGCCGATCAGCTGCTGCAGACCGTGGGCGAACTGATCACCGCCGAGCGCTGAACAGGCGCCCTCGCGGCGGCGGATGCCGTGGAGGGAGTGTGTCCCTTGAAGGCAAGGGACCACGCGAGACGGCTTGCCACCCGCCGGGCCGGTACGCGGGCATTGCAAGGATCTGTCAGTCTGGAAGGTCGGTGGTGGGTGCGACAGGGATTGAACCTGTGACACCTGCCGTGTGAAGGCAGTGCTCTACCGCTGAGCTACGCACCCGAACCGTGGGCGCTCAACTATCCCCGCCGCGCGGGGGTGTCAACGGGGGGTGGCGACAACACATGCCCGATATCCCCCGGAGGTTTGCTGAATGCCCTTGTGTCCCCGCTCCAGAGGTTCCGCCGTCGTGTCGCGAAGCGCTGTTGCGCCCGCGGCCTCGTTCCCGAGGGGGGCGCTGCTCGGTGGGGTGCTGCTGGGGCTTGCGGGTTTCGCCAGGGGCGCGGAGGCGGCCCCGATCCTGGCCACCTACGAGGTGCGGGCCGCGGGGATCACGGTGATGGAGATCGAGGCGCGGGTCGATCTCGACGCGCCGCCCGGCTACGCGGTGGAGGTGCGGGCGCGGATGCGCGGCGTCGCCTCGGTGTTCCGTTCCGGCGACATGACCACGCGGGTGCAGGGCGCCTGGTCCGGCAGCCGGCCGCAGCCGTCGCGCTACGCCGCGCAGGGGATGTGGGCCGGTGAGCAGCGTTCCACGGTGCTGGACTACGTCGGCGGCCAGCCCGCCATCCGGCAGCTGATCCCGCCCAACGACGAGGAGCGCGAATCCGTGCCGCCGGAGGCGCAGCGCAACACCGTGGACACGCTGACCGCCGTGGCGCAGCTGCTGCGCCAGGCGCAGGACAGCGGCCGCTGCGAGGGCCGCGCCAACCTGTTCGACGGCCGCCGCCTGACCGCGATGCAGGCGCGGACCGTGGGGTGGGAGATGCTGACCGACGCCAACTGGAAGGGCCGCAGCCTCCATTGCCGCTTCCAGGGCCAGCTGATCGGCGGCTTCCGCAAGGATGACGGGCCGGACGACCACAAGCCGCAGGAAGGCAATGCCTGGCTCGCGCAGCCGGTGGAGGGCGGGCCCTTCCTGCCGGTGCGCCTCGAGGCGCCGAGCCGCTGGTTCGGCGCCACCACGATCACGCTGGTGCGGGCGCGGCCGGCCTCCTGAGGGTCCGCGGCCGGGTGTGGGCCGTGCCGGCGGCCGGTGCGCGGTGGCTCCGCTCCGGGCCGGCAGGTGGCCCTCTACGCTGCCCGACAGGTGCCCGGTCGCGGTATCCCGCAGGCCAGACCGGTCGACCTTGACCGGAAGCCCTAGCTTGGCAGGCCTAGGCTGGGGGCTCAGCGCGGCGCGAGGCCGCGCAGGATCGCCGGCAACTCGGCGGGCGTTTGCGCCACCGGCGCGCCCTCGGCCATCTCGGGCGGGCCGTAGCCCCAGGCGGCGAAGACCGGCCGCACGCCGGCCGCCCTGGCCGAGCGCACGTCGTTGCTGTGGTCGCCCACCATCACCGCCCCGCCTGCGGCCTCGGGCGGCAGTTCCAGCATCGCCAGCGTGCCGATCAGGTGTCCGGGATCGGGCTTGCGCACGGCGAAGCTGTCGCCCCCCGCCACGGCGTCGAGCAGCGGCAGCAGCCCGCAACCCTCCAGCACGATCCGCGCGGCGCGAACCGGCTTGTTGGTGCACACCGCCAGGCGCCAGCCCTCGGCGCGCAGCGCCTCCAGCGCGTCGAGGACGCCGGGGAAGGGGCGGGTCTCGTCGCTGGCGTGGGCTTCGTAGTCGGCGACGAAGGAGCTCAGCAGCGCCTCCTCGAAGGGGCGGTCGCGGGCGGCGAGGGCCTGTTCCACCGTCACCTTCACGCCGTTGCCGATCATCCGGTGGACCTCGGGCAGGGTGAAGCCGGCCATGCCGTGTCGCTCCATCAGCCGGTTCAGGGCGCCGCGGATGTCGGGCGCGCTGTCCAGCAGCGTCCCGTCGAGGTCGAGGAGGCAGATCCGTTCCATGCCGGATGCCTAGAGCGGATCGGCCGGAGGCTCCATGCCCCGGGCACGGGATTTCGCGCGTCCGGAGCGAGGCCCGGATCTCCGGCGGGCCGCCCTGGCCTTCCCCGCGTCACGCCCGGCAATACGAGTTGAAGCGGACCGGTGCTGGTCATGCTGGACGGGGCGGGGAGGGCGGGCTAGGCCGAGGACACGATGCCTTCCGCCGCCATCCTCCTCGCCGCCGGCCTTGGAACGCGCATGCGTTCCCGCCTGCCCAAGGCCCTGCACCCCCTCGCCGGGCGCCCCATGCTGTCGCACCTCATCGCCGCCTGCGAGGACGCCTTCGACCACATCGTGGTGGTGGTGGGCCCCGGCATGCACGCGCTGGAGGAAGTGGCCGCCCCTTATCCTTCGGTGGTGCAGGAGGAACGGCTCGGCACCGCCCATGCCGCCTTGCAGGCCGCCACGGTGCTGGACGGCTTCGAGGGCGACGTGGCGGTGCTCTACGCCGACAACCCGCTGATCACGGCCGACACCATGCGCCGCCTGCGCGAGGAACGGCCCGAGGGCGCGCTGGCGCTGCTGGCGATGCGCCCGGCCGATCCCGCGCGCTATGGCCGTGTCCTGCCGCACGCCGATGGCGGCATCTCGCGCATCGTGGAATGGAAGGACGCCACCGAGGCCGAGCGGGCCGAAGGGTTGTGCAACGCGGGCGTCGTCTGCGCCGACGGGCGGGACCTGTTCCGCTGGCTGCGGCAGGTCGGCAACAGCAACGCCGCCGGGGAATACTACCTGGGCGACCTGGTGGAGATCAGCCGCGCCGATGGCCGCCGCGCGGTGTCGGTGGAGGCGAGCGAGGCCGAGTGCCGCGGCATCAACAGCCGCGCGGAGCTGGCCGAGGCCGAGGCCGCCGTGCAGACCCGGTTGCGCCGCGCGGCGCTGGAGAACGGCGCCACGCTGATCCGGCCCGAAAGCGTGACCCTCTCCTACGACACGGTGCTGGGCCAGGACGTGACGGTGGGGCCCGACGTGGTGTTCGGCCCCGGCGTCACGGTCGAGGACGAGGCCGAGATCCAGGCCTTCTCGCATCTCGAGGGCTGCACCGTCCGGCGCGGCGCCACGATCGGCCCCTTCGCGCGGCTGCGGCCCGGCGCGGTGATCGAGCCGCGCGCCCATGTCGGCAACTTCGTCGAGCTTAAGAACGCCGTGCTGGGCGAGGGCGCCAAGGCCGGGCACCTCAGCTACCTGGGCGATGCCACGGTGGGAGCCGGGGCCAATATCGGCGCCGGCACGATCACCGCGAACTACGACGGCAGGAACAAGCACCGCACCGAGATCGGGGCGGGGGCATTCATCGGCTCCGGCACGGTGATGGTCGCGCCCGTCCGCGTGGGCGCGGGCGCACTGGTGGCGGGCGGCAGCACAGTGACGAGCGAGGTGCCCGACGACGCGCTGGCGATCGCGCGCGGGCGGCAGGAAACCAAGCCGGGGCGCGGCATGCGGTCCAGGGCGCAGGCCAAGGGCCAGACCGGGGGGAAGCGGTAGAACCATGTGCGGGATCGTCGGCGTCGTCGGGACGCAGGAAGCCGCGCCGCGGCTGCTGGAAGCGCTGCGCCGGCTGGAATACCGGGGCTACGACAGCGCCGGCATCGCCACGCTGGTGGACGGCCACATCGAGCGCCGCCGCGCCGAGGGCAAGCTGAACAACCTCGCCACGGTGCTGGACCGGGAGCCGCTGGACGGCACCACCGGCATCGGCCACACGCGCTGGGCCACGCACGGTGCGCCCACGGAGCGCAACGCCCACCCGCACGGCACGGCGCGGGTGTCGGTGGTCCATAACGGCATCATCGAGAACCATGCCGAGCTGCGGGCCGAGCTCGAGGCCGGCGGCGCGGTGTTCGAGACCGAGACCGACACCGAAACCTTCGCGCGGCTGCTGGACCGCAACCTGGCCGAAGGCATGGAGCCGGAGGCCGCCTTCGCCGCGGCGCTGCGCCGGGTGCACGGCGCCTTCGCGCTGGCCGCCGTCTTCGCCGGCCACCCGCGCAAGCTGCTGGCCGCGCGCCAGGGGGCGCCGCTGGCGGTGGGCTTCGGTGAGGGCGAGATGTTCATCGGCTCCGACGCGCTGGCGCTGGCGCCGCTGACCCGCCGCATTGCCTACCTCAACGAGGGCGACTGGACCGTGCTGACCGACACGGGCGCGCAGTTCTTCGACGCGGCGGACCGGCCGGCGGAGCGCCCGGTCCGCGTCACCGCCTTTTCCGGCGCGGTGGTGGGCAAGGGCAACTACCGCCACTTCATGGAAAAGGAGCTGCACGAGCACCCGATCGCGATCGGCGACACGCTGCAGCAGTATATCGACGCCGGCACGCGCGTGGTCGGGCGGCCGCCGCTGCCCTTCGATCCCGCGACGCTGCCGCGGCTGACGCTGAGTGCCTGCGGCTCCGCCTTCCTGGTGGCGCAGGTCGCGCGCTACTGGATGGAAGCGCTGGCGCGGCTGCCCACGGATTGCGACGTGGCCTCGGAGCTGCGCTACCGCGATCCGCCGCTGACCCCGGGTGGGGCGGCGATGCTGATCAGCCAGTCGGGCGAGACGGCCGACAACCTCGCCGCGCTGGCCATGCTGCGCGCCGGCGGGCAGTCCACCGTGTCGCTGGTCAACGTGCCGGAATCGAGCATGGCGCGGCAGTCCGACGCGGCGCTGCTGACCGTGGCGGGGCCGGAGATCAGCGTGGCCTCCACCAAGGCCTTTACCGCGCAGCTCTCGGTGATGGCGTGCCTGGCGATCAACTTCGCCCGCGCGCGCGGCACGATCGACGAGGCCGAGGAAGCGCGGCTGACCGCGGCGCTGCTGGAAGTGCCCGAGCACGCGGCGCGGCTGATGGAGCGCGGAGGCGAGATCGAGTCCGTGGCGGCCGAGGTGGCAGGGGCGCGCGACGTCCTCTACCTCGCACGCGGGTCGCTGTTCCCGATCGCCATGGAGGGCGCGCTCAAGCTCAAGGAGCTGAGCTACATCCACGCCGAGGGCTACGCCGCCGGCGAGATGAAGCACGGGCCGATCGCGCTGATCGACCCCTCGGTGCCGGTGATCGCGCTGTGCCCGTCCGGGCCGCTGTTCGAGAAGACGGCCTCCAACCTCCAGGAAGCGGCGGCGCGCGGCGGGCGGATCATCGCCTTCACCGACGCCGCCGGCGCGCCCGCGCTGCGCCGCTTCGCCGAGCGGGTGGTGGAGTTGCCGACCGTGGACCCCTTCGTGGCACCGATCCTCCACGCGATCCCGGTGCAGATGCTGGCCTATCACGTGGCAGTGCTGAAGGGCACCGACGTGGACCAGCCGCGCAACCTCGCCAAAGCCGTGACCGTGGAGTGATGCGGCCCCGCGCCGGCAGGGGTTCCGCCGGAGGGTATTGCGCGGGAGAACGGCGGGGCCCTGAGCCGCGACGGTGACCGGCGGCGGTGCGATGCCGCCCGTCCGGGAGCCCGGTCACGGCGGGGCGACCAGCGTCGCGGGGGCACGGTGCCCCGGCCGGCAGCGTAGCGATCGAGAGGAGGCCGGCGGTTGAGCGAAACACCGGGTGCGACCAAGCCGGCCGAGGCGGCCACCGCCGAAACCAACCCCGCGGACGCGCTCCATCCCGCCAGCCTGCCGAAGACCTCCCGGGGCTGGATGGCGCGCCAGCCGGCGCCCTTGCAGTGGGGGCTGCTGCTGCTCGGCTCGGCCGCGCTGGGCGGCCTGCTGTTCCGGGCCGGGCTGCCGGCCGCCCTGCTGCTCGGGCCGATGGTGGTGGGCATCGTGGCGGGCGTGAACGGCGCCACGGTGCGGGTGCCGAAGCTGCCCTACGCCGCGGGCCAAGGCATCATCGGCTGCCTGATCGCGAGCTCGATCACCGCCGGCATCCTCCACACCTTTCTCGGCGCCTGGCCGGTTTTCCTCGGCGTGGTGCTCTCGACCCTGGTGGCCAGCAGCGTGCTGGGCTGGCTGATGAGCCGCTGGCAGGTGCTGCCCGGCACCACCGCCGTCTGGGGTTCCTCGCCGGGCGCGGCCACGGCGATGATGCTGATGGCCGAGGCCTTCGGCGCCGACGCCCGGCTGGTGGCCTTCATGCAGTACCTGCGCGTGGTCTTCGTGGCGCTGGCGGCCTCGATCCTGGCGCGGCTCTGGGTCGATACCTCGGGCGCGCATGCCGAGGCGGTCCACTGGTTCCCGCCGATCCTGCCGGTCCCCTTCGCCGAAACGCTGGCGCTGGCCTTCGGCGGCGCCTGGCTCGGGCAAAGGCTGCGCCTCCCGGCCGGGTCGCTGCTGCTGCCGATGGTGCTGGGGGCCGCGCTGCACATCGCGGGCCTGATCCGCTTCGAACTGCCGGAATGGCTGCTGGCGATGAGCTACGCGGTGCTGGGCTGGCGCATCGGGCTGGGCTTCACCCGCGCGGTGCTGGTCCATGCCTCCCGCGCCCTGCCGCGCATCGTGCTGTCGATCCTGGTGCTGATCGGCTTCTGCGGGGCGCTGGCCTGGGGCCTCCATCACTGGATGGGGATCGATCCGCTGACCGCCTACCTCGCCACCAGCCCGGGCGGCATCGACTCGGTCGCGATCATCGCCGCCACCTCGGGCAACGTGGACCTGCCCTTCGTGATGGCGCTGCAGACCGTGCGGCTGTTCATCGTCATGGCGGCCGGCCCCAGCCTGGCGCGGATGATCGCGCGGCATGGCCGCCGCGACGTGCCCGCCGCCGGCTGAGCGGCGGCCGGGCCGGAGGGAGCCGGGGCAGCGGCCTGGGGCTACGGGAAGTCCGGCCTGCCGCGCGGCGGCGGGGCTTGCCGGAAGCGCCGGGAGGCCCGACCTAGGGCTGCGAAACGCATCGCTGCCGGGGACCCGCATGGCCGACTACGACTTCGACCTTTTCGTGATCGGTGGCGGCAGCGCCGGCGTCCGCTGCGCGCGCATCTCCGCGGGTCATGGCGCGAAGGTGGGCATCGCCGAGGAACGCTTCTGGGGCGGCACCTGCGTCAATGTCGGCTGCGTGCCCAAGAAGATCATGGTGCAGGCGGCGGAATACGGCGGCTGGGCCGACGACGCCCCGGCCTTCGGCTGGGACATCGAGAAGCGCGGCCACGACTGGAACGTGCTGCGCCAGGCGCGCGACGGGGAGGTGGCGCGGCTGTCGGGCATCTACCGCCGGCTGCTGGAGGGCGCCGGCGTCACCGTCTTCGAGGCGCGCGCGACCTTTATCGACGCCCATACGCTGGATGTCGGCGGGCAGCGGGTGACGGCCGCGAACATCGTGATCGCGGTGGGTGGCAAGCCGGTGCGGCCCGACATCCCGGGCGTCGACTGCGGCATGATCTCGGACGACCTGTTCACGCTGGAAAAGCGGCCCGAGCGCATCGTGGTGGTGGGCGGCGGCTATATCGGCGTCGAGTTCGCCTGCCTGCTGCACGCGCTGGGCTCCGAGGTCACGCTGGTGTACCGCCAGAAGCTCCCGCTGCGCGGCTTCGACCTGGAGTTGCGCGAAGGCCTGGCCGAGGCGCTCACCGCGCAGGGCATCCTGCTGCACCCGGGCGAGGACCTGGAAAGCCTGGGCTCCGCCGGCGAGGACGGGCGGGTGGTGACGCTCAAGTCCGGGCAGATCCTGGAAACCGAGGCGGTGATGCTGGCGCTCGGCCGGGTGCCGCACACCGAGGGGCTGGGGCTGGAAAAGGCCGGCATCGAGGTGGACAGGAAGGGCGCCGTCCTGGTGGATGAGGATCAGGCCACCAGCCAGAAGCACGTCTTCGCCATCGGCGACGTGACCGACCGGGTGAACCTGACGCCCATGGCCACCAACCTGGGTCATGCCCTGGCTGACACGCTGTTCGGAAACAAGCCGCGCCACGCCTCCTACGAGAACGTGCCCAAGGCGGTGTTCTCCTCGCCGCCGATCGGCAGCGTCGGCATGACCGAGGACGAGGCCGACGCCCGTGGCAAGCCGGCCGAGGTCTTCGTCAACCGCTTCACGCCGATGCGCCACGCGATCACCAAGCGCGACGGCCGGCGCTCGGTGATGAAGGTCATCGTGGACTGCGAGACCCGGGTGATCCTGGGCATGCACATGCTGGGCGAGGACGCGCCCGAGATGATGCAGGGCTTCGCGGTGGCGGTGGTGAACGGGCTGACCAAGGAACAGCTCGACCGCACCATCGGCATCCACCCCACCGCGGCCGAGGAATTCGTCACCCTCCGCTCCCCGGCCCGCCGCGTCGGCGACCCGCAGGCGGCGGAGGAGGACGAGGCGGCCTGAGCCGCAAGGCGCCCGCCGCGTCAGGGTGGGCGCGCGACGGCGGCCGGGACCGGTGGCGTGGCGGGGGTGCAATCTCTGCCGGTCAGCCCATATCGTCCCGGTAGGGGTGCCGTCCGCGAGGCTCTGAATTGCCACCTTTCGCCGGGCCGCCCTGCGACCAGGGCTGACCTGCCCGGCGAAGCTCGTATCGGGGTTTTCCCCGCCCAGCTTCCCCCGCTATGGTCCCCGACCTTTTCCACGGACGCGCCAATCAAATGAGCAGCAAGACCTGGCGCCCCGGATCCTGGCGTGAAATGCCGATCCGGCAGGTGCCCGACTACCCTGACCAAGCGGCCCTCCAGTCGATGGAGGAACGCCTCGCCTCGTTTCCCCCGCTCGTCTTCGCGGGCGAGGCGGACCGCCTGACCGCGCGCCTCGCGGATGCGGCCGAGGGCCGCGCCTTCGTTCTCCAGGGTGGTGACTGCGCTGAGTCCTTCGGCGACTTCCGGGCCGATACCATCCGCGACACCTTCAAGGTGCTGCTGCAGATGGCGGTGGTGCTGACCTTCGGCGCCTCGCTGCCGGTGGTGAAGCTGGGCCGCATGGCCGGCCAGTTCGCCAAGCCGCGCTCCTCCGACGTGGAGAAGCGGGGCGAGGAGGTTCTGCCTTCCTATCGCGGCGACATCGTCAACGGGCCGGAATTCACCGCGGCCGCCCGCGTGCCCGACCCGTCGCGCATGGAATTCGCCTACCTGCAGTCCGCGGCGACGCTGAACCTCCTGCGCGCCTTCGCGACCGGCGGCTTCGCCGATCTCCATGAGGTGCATCGCTGGAACCAGGGCTTCGTGGCGCGCTCGCCGCTGGCGGAACGCTACCAGGACTTGGCGGCGCGCATCGACGAGACGCTGCGCTTCATGGCCGCCTGCGGCATGTCGGAAGCGCCGCAGGTGCGCGAAACCGAGTTCTACACCTCGCACGAGGCGCTGCTGCTGGGCTACGAGCAGGCGCTGACGCGCGAACCGTCCACGCATCGCGGCCGGCACTACGCCTGTTCCGCGCACTTCCTGTGGATCGGCGACCGCACGCGCCAGCCCGACGGCGGTCATGTCGAGTTCCTGAGCGGCGTGGCGAACCCGATCGGCCTCAAGGTCGGGCCGACCACCAGCATCGACGACCTGCTGCGCCTGACCGAGCGGCTGAACCCCGGCAACAAGGCCGGGCGCCTGACGCTGATCACCCGCATGGGCGCGGGCAAGGTCGAGACGCTGCTGCCGCCGCTGCTGCGCGCGATCAAGGCCGAGGGGCGCAAGGTCACCTGGATCACCGACCCGATGCACGGCAACACCGTGCCGGCCGGCTCCTACAAGACGCGCTCCTTCGACGCGATCCTGCGCGAGGTCCGCTCCTTCTTCGACGTGCACCAGGCCGAGGGCACCTGGCCCGGCGGCGTCCATGTCGAGATGACGGGCAGCGACGTGACGGAGTGCCTGGGCGGCGCTCACCGGCTGACGGAAGCGGACCTGAGCCGCTCCTACGCCACGGCCTGCGACCCGCGCCTCAACGCGGAGCAGTCGCTGGAGCTCGCCTTCCTGGTGGCGGAGGAGCTGAAGGCCCGCCGCCCCAACGCGCCCGCCCTGCCGATGCAGGCGGCGCAGTAGCGAACGGTCCGGCCGGGCCTTCCCGGCTTGGCCAGCGCGGCGCCCTTGCCGGGCGCCGCCGCGAGCGGAGCGCGGGGCAGGGGTCCCGCTTCCGGTCTGGCTGGGCGGGCGGGACCGTGCCGTGATCCCGCTGTTGAAGCGGAACGCAAGGAGCATCAGAGCGGTGACGGACGAAGCAGCTGCGCCGACCGACCCAAGGACCGGCGCCTGGATCCGGCGGGGCGTGGTGCAGGCCACGCCGGAAGCGGAGATCACGGCCCGCACCGACAGCTACTTCAACCGCACCAAGGCCGTGGTGGCGGCGCATGGCGACTGCCGCGTCACCTACGCGGTGTTTCTGCGCCGGCCGGTGATCTCGGCGCCCTGCCTCGCGGTGGACTGGCTCACGGCGGTGGCGGCGCAGCGCAACACGCAGTTCGAGATCGACGTCCTGCACCCTGAAGGGGACTGGGTCGGCGCGGGCGACCCGATCCTCAATATCTCCGGCTCCTTCGTGGCACTGGCCGACCTTGAAACCCTGCTGCTGCAGAAGCTCGGTGCCGCCTGCGTGGCAGCGCAGAACGCCTATCAGGCCTGCCTGGAACTGCCCAAGGTGGCCTTCCTGGCCATGGAGGCCCGCCATTGCGCCGGCGCCGAGATGCAGGAGATGATGGCCTATGCCGCCTCCGTCGGCTCGCGCGCCGCGCAGCGCGAAGGGGCGGTGGGCTTCATCGGCAATTCCAACGACGCCACCGCGCACTGGTTCGGACAGGCGAAGGGGCGCGGCACCATGCCGCACGCGCTGATCGGCTACGCCGGCTCGACGCTGCGCGCGGCCGAGATGTTCCGCGAAACCTATCCCGACGACGACCTGACGGTTCTCACCGACTATTTCGGGCGCGAGGTGACGGACGGGCTGGAGGTGTGCCGGCGCTTTCCCGACCTCGCGGCGGCCGGGCGCATCGCGGTGCGGCTGGACACGCATGGCGGCCGCTACCTCGAAGGCCTCGACCCGGCGCAATCCTACGCGGTGCTGGAAATGCACGTCCCCGGCGCGCTGCGCCGCTACCGCACCGAGGCGGAGCTGCGCACCCTGGTCGGCACCGGCGTGTCGGCGGCTGCGGTGTGGCGGATGCGCGACGCGCTGGACGAGGCCGGTTTTCCGCGCGTGCGGATCATCGCCTCCTCCGGCTTCTCGGTCGCCAAGTGCCGCGTCATGGCGGAAGCGCGGGCGCCCGTGGACGTGGTGGGCACGGGCTCCTTCATCCCCGACCTGTGGACCGAAACCTACGCCACGGCCGATATCGTGGCCTATGACGGCGTGCCGCGCGTGAAGGTCGGGCGGGAGTTCCTGCTGCGCGGCTGAGGGCCCGCATCCTTATCTTTCGCGACGTTCACCCGGGCTTCACCTCTTCCCCCGATCCTTTCGCGAAACTGCGTGGGGAAGAGTTGTCGCGATGCGGATGTTCCGGAACCTGTCCGTCGGTCGGAAGCTGGCTGTTTCGGCCGCTCTCGCCGCCCTGCTGATCGCAGCACTGGTGCTGCTGGTGCGGCGCGAGGTGCAGCTCATCGTGGGTGAGGAAGCGGTGCTCACCCGCACCATGGACCTCACGCGCCGCCTGGGCGGCCTGTCGGCCAGCACCGCCGAAACCCCCATGGTGGCGCGCGACATCGCGGCGGCGCAGAGCACCGGTGCCGTCGCCACCGGGCAGAACCGTGCCGAACTCGCCCTGCGCAACGGTGCCGAGATCGCCACGGCCATGGCCGAGGAAGCCCCGGCCGGCCTGCGCGAGGATTTCGCCGCCCTGCCGGCGCTGCTGACGGATTACGCGGCGGGGATCGCGCAGCTGGCCGACGAGCGCACCAAGCTGCTCCGTGCCCGCGACGAACGCTTCTACGCCGCCAGCGCGGAATTCGATCAGGCGCTGGAGATCATCCTGGGCTCGGTGGAGTTCGAGACGCAGAGCAACTCCGCGGCGACCGAGCTTCGTGACCGGTTGCTGGGCTTCCAGTCGGCGATCAACGATGTCCGCTTCGGCCTCCAGCGCTTCCTGGCCACCGGCGATGCCGACCAGGTACGCCGCGTCCGTCGCGCCGTGGCGCTGCAGCGCGTCCAGCTGCGCGAAGGGCTGAACGTGCCGATGTCGGACCGTATTAAGAACGACATCGAGGCGGCGGGCAAGATGGCCACCACCATGATCGACGGCGCGGTGGAGGTGCTGCGCGCCGGCGAAGCGATCACGGCGCTCGACGCCAATGCGCTGAGCACCGCCCGCACCAAGCTGATGGAAACCACCGACCGCCTGTCGCGGGTCCTCGCGGGCAACGTGGCCGAGGCGGACAGCCGGGTGTCCGAGGCGACGCGGCGGTTGCAGATGCTGCTGCTGGTGATCGGCGGCGTGGCGGTGCTGCTGCTGGTGGTGTCGAGCTGGCTCACCGCGCGCACTATCAGCCTGCCGCTGCGCCGGCTGGCGGCCAGCGTCGCCGCGATCGCCGAGGGCAACGCAGGTGAGGTGGTACGCGACACCGAGCGTCGCGACGAGATCGGCACCATCGCGCAGGCGCTGGAACGCCTGCGCGGCGTGGTCGGGCGGGCCTTCGCGCAGGGCCAGATGATCGAGCAGCTGCCGCTGGGCATCATGACGGCCGATCCGCGCGACGAGTTCCGCATCACCTACCTCAATGCGGAGATGCAGGACATCCTCGGGCGCGTGGCCGGCAGCCTGCCCTGCGCGCCGGGAGAGGTGATCGGCCAGAGCTTCGATATGTTCCACGCCCATCCCGAGCGGCAGCGCGAGCTGCTGTCGGACCCGTCGCGCCTGCCCTTCCGCACGCGGATGAACCTCGGCGGGGAGGTGATGGAGCTGCGCGCCACCGCGATCACCGACGGCGCGGGGCACTACGTGGGCCCCATGGTGACCTGGGGGCTCGTCACGGAGCAGGTGCGCCTGGCCGACACCTTCGAGGCCGAGGTCGGGCAGTTGGTTGAAGGCGTGGCCGACCGTGCCATGGAGCTGCGCCGCGCGGCCGGTGAGGTGTCCACCGCCGCCGCCGGCTCGGGCCAGCAGGCGCGGCAGGTGGCCCAGGTGTCGCAGCAGGCGAGCGCCGACGTTCAGGCGGTGGCGGCCGCGGCCGAGGAAATGGCGGTCAGCGTCGCCGAGATCACCGAGCGCGTCAGCGAGGCCGCCGCCGTCGCGGGGCGCGCGGTGCAGGAGGTCCAGTCCACCGACGCCACGGTGCGCAGCCTGAGCGAGAGTGCTTCTCGCATCGGCGACGTGGTGCGCATGATCAGTGACATCGCGGGACAAACGAACCTGCTGGCGCTCAACGCCACGATCGAAGCCGCGCGGGCCGGCGAGGCGGGCAAGGGCTTCGCGGTGGTGGCGTCGGAGGTGAAGAGCCTCGCCTCCCAGACGGCGCGTGCCACCGAGGAGATCGCGGCGCAGATCCAGCAGATGCAGGGCGCCACCGCGGCCGCGGTGACGGCCATTCACGGCATCGGCGCCACGGTGGAGCGCACCAGCGAGATCGCCACCGCCATTGCCGCGGCGGTGGAGGAACAGGGCAGCACCACCCGCGAGATCGCGCGGTCCGCGGCCGAGGTGGCGCGCGGCACCGACGTGGTGACGCAGTCCATCGGCGAGGTGCGGCAGGCGGCCGAGGACACCGGCGCCGCCGCGGCCGAGATGCTGGGCGCGAGCGGCGACCTGTCGGACCGCGCCGGGGCGCTGCAGCAGAAGTCGGCGGCCTTTCTTCAGGCCGTGCGCGCGGCCTGAGGAGACGGCCGGGGCGGCAGGGTGGCCGCCCCGGCCTTGGACGTCCCGGCGCCGGAAAACCCGGCTCCGGACACCCGTGGGCCGGACAGGCTGGCGCCGGACGCCTTGGCGCCGCCCACCCCGGTCCCGGCGGTCAGCGCAGGGCCATGCCGCCCTCGCCCGCGGCGGTGCGGCTACGGATCAGCGCCTGTTCCGCCTGGGCGCCCTCCGCATCGGTGAAGAAGGTGAAGATCGCGAAGCGCCGGCCGCGCGTGACGGGCTGCGCCTCGTGCAGCAGGTCGCAGCAGAACACCGCGCCGCCGCCCGCTTCGGGCGCGTAGCGGTCCGGGCCGAACTCCGGGAAGCACAGAGTGCCGCCCTCGTAGTCGCTGCCATGGGTGTTGAGGTTGAGGCTGAGCGCGAAGCGGCGATGGCGCGTGAAGGGCGTCCGGTTGTCTCGGTGCGCCCCGAAGGCCCCGGCATCGGCGGCGTCGTAGCAGCCGATGCGCGGCGGCTCGAAGCTCGCGGCGCGGAAGCGGAAGGCGCGCATCATCTCGGGCAGGACACGGCGCTTCAGGCGCTCGGCAAAGGTCTCGTAGAGGGTACGGTCGTCGAGGCCGACATCGGTGCGCCGCTTGATGCCCGAACCGGTGGCGGCGGCACCCTCGGCGCTGGCCACCCGGTCGCGCGTCTTCTCGCCCTTCTGCCAATGGCGCAGCAGCGTCGAGACCAGGGCGGGCTCCAGGATCTCCGGGATGATCAGCACCGGCGCCGGCACCGAGCGCAGCACCGATGGTGCCACGGGCGGCAGGGACTCCAGCGCTTCCTCCAGCGCCTCCGGCCCGTCGCCCACGAAGCCGATCTTGCCGCGCGCGGTCAGCACCGCGCAGCCGCCGCGGCTCAGCCCCAGCATCTGGCTCAGCTGCGACTCCGGGTCGAAGAGGCGGGGCGGGGCGGCGTCGGGGCCGCCATCGGGGGCGGCGGCCAGGATCAGCACCAGCATGGCGCCGTTCTCGCGCGCCCGCGTCTCGGCGGCGGCCAGCGCCGAAGGGTCGGGCAGGGGCGAGAAGACCAGCACCCGGTGCAGGTGCGCGATGGATTGCTGGGACAGGTCCCAGCTCTCGCCCGCCGCGTCCGGCAGGGACAGGGCGGCGACGAAGTCACCGGTGGACAGGCTGGGACGGCTGGCGCTCATGCGCGCCATCTCAGGCACCCGGGGCGTGTGAGGCAAGGGGGGCGGTGTTGCGGCCGCGCCGGACGCCGCGTGGTCATGGACTGAGCGACGGCGTGCTGGGTGAGGCAAAGGGTCCGTGCCGTGTCCGCGCCGGACGCCGCGTGGCGAAAGGCTGAGCGACAGCGTCCCGGGTGGTGCCGGGGTGCGCCGGTGGACAGGCGCGCCCGGGCTGCGCAGTGTGCCGCCCGATGCCTGACCAGACCGTGACCCAGCCCCCGCCCGACGAGGCCGCCGCGCGGGAGCGGCGGATCGGGCTGCTCTGCGCGCTGGGCGTGCTCGTGGCCTGGACGGGCTTCCTCCTGTCCGGACGGCTGGCGACGCGGCAAGCCCTGACCTCCTGGGACATGGCGGCACTGCGCTTCGCTGGCAGTTTCCTGGGCGCCCTGCCGATCGTGCTGCTGCGGGGCTGGCCTCGGCTGCCAGTCCGGCGCGGCCTGGCGTTGGCGGCCTCGGCGGGCCTCGGCTACGCGCTGCCGGTTTATGCCGCCTTCCACTGGGCGCCGACTTCGCATTCCGGGGTGATGCTAATCGGCATGCTGCCCTTCGTCACCGCGGCGCTGGCCGCCGTCGTGCTGGGGGAACGCTGGGGCGCGCGGCGCCTGATCTCGCTGGCGGTGGTGGCCGCGGGCATCGTGCTGCTGGCGGCGGCCACGCTGGGCGATCATCTGGGGGCCTGGATCGGCGACGGGCTCTTCGTGCTCGCGGCGGTGTTCTGGTCCGTCTACACGCTGCTGGTGCGGCACTGGCGGGTGCCGGCGCTGACGGCAGTGCTGTCGGTGGCCCTTTGGCCGGCCTTCTTCTACCTGCCGATCTGGTGGCTGCTGCTGCCGAGCCGCGTGGCGGAGGCCGGGTCCGGCGCCGTCGCGCTGCAGTTCGTGTACCAAGGCTTCGTGGCCGCGCTGCTGGCGAGCTTCCTGTTCACCCGCGCGGTGAACGCGCTGGGCGCCGGCACCGCCACCACGGTCACCGCGCTGGTGCCGGCGCTCGCCACGCTGGCGGCCTGGCCCCTCCTGGGGGAGCCGCCGGGGCTGGCCGGCCTCGCCGGGGTGGCGCTGGTGTCGGCGGGGATCCTGTTCGGGGTGCTGGGCAGCTTCGGCGCCGCCCGGCGCTGAGGCCGCGAATTCCGGCCGGCGGCGGAGTGTTCTAAACCCGTCCCATGGTTGTTGCCCGCAGGCTCCGCATCGCGGTGGCGCAGTTCGATCCGCACCTGGGCGCCATCGAGGCGAACACCGACAGGCTCCTGACCCTGCATGCCGAGGCCACGGCGGCTGGGGCGGATCTGCTGCTGACACCGGCGCTGTCGGTCACGGGCTTTCCGCCCGAGCCGCTGCTGTGCCGGCCCGATCTGCTACGGCGGCGCGAGGCCGCGCTGGAGCGGCTCGCCGCCGCCACCGCGGGCGGGCGCCCGGGGATCGTGGCGGGCGCCCCCTGGCGCGACGCGCCGGCCGGGTCGGCGCGGTCCGCGGGAAGCCCTGTTCGGGGGGATGCTCCCGGCGGAACCGGCCGCGATCGTGACGGATCGGGCTCGCTCGTCGGGTCAGTCTTCGATGCCGCCTTCCTGCTGGATGGCGGGGAGGTCCGGGGGCGACGGCTGCGCCACGAATTCCCGCCCGCCGCCCTGACCGACGAGCGCCGCTTTCTCGTCGCCGGCCCCGCCCCGGGGCCGTTGAGCTTCCGGGGCATCCGGCTCGGCCTGATGGTGGGTGCCGACGCAGCTTCGGTGGCCGTGGCGGAAACCCTGGCTGAGAGCGGGGCGGAGATCCTGCTGGGGATGGAAGCACGCCCCTTCCTCGGCCGCGCCGCGACCGAGCGGCGGATCGACGAGGCGGTGCCGCCGGTGGTGGAAAGCGGGTTGCCGATGCTCGTGGCGGCCGGGGTGGGCGGGCAAGACGGGCTGGTTTTCGCCGGCGGCTCCTTCGCGCTGGACGCGGACCGGGCGCTGCGCTGGCGCCTGCCGCTGCTGCGCGAGGCGCTGGGGATCACCGACTGGGTGGAGGAGGGTTCGGGCTGGCGCGTCCTGCCGCATCCGCTGCCGTCCCTGCCGGCTGAGGAAGCGCTGTGGTGGGAGGCGACGGGAACCGCGCTTCTCGGCCACCTCCGCAAGAACGGCTTCCGCGGCGTGCTGCTGCCGCTCTCGGATCGGCCGGCCGACCTGCTGCTGCTGCTCCGTGCGGTCGAGGCGCTCGGGGCGGAGGCGGTGGCGGCGCTGCGCTTCGCCCCGCCCGCGGCGCCGGAGAACCGGGGCGAGGCGATGGCGCGGGGGCTAGGCATCGCGGTGCGGCGGCGCCATGCCGGGTTGCCGGGCCTCGATCCCGCGGCGCTGGAGGCGCTCGTGCTGGAGGGCGAAGCCGGGGCGGAAGGGCGGCTCCTGCTTACCGGGCGCAGCAAGACCGACCTGGCGCTGGGCACCGGGCCGGCGGCGGGCGGCTTCGACCTGCTGGCGGACCTGCTCGACGCGGATCTGCGGGCGCTGGTCCGCTGGCGCGACCCCGAGGGGACGCTGGTGCCGGAGACGAGCCTCGCCACGCTGGTGCCGGATGCAACCGACCGGCGGCTGCGGGCGATGATCGAGGGCGGGGCAGGGGTGGACGCGCCGGCGCGGGACGGGCATGAGGCGGCGGAAGTGCAACGGCTCTGGCGCGCGCTGGACCGGGGCGCCTACAAGCGCCGCACGGCGCCGCCGGGGCTGAAACTCGGTCCGCATGCTTTCGGGCACGACTGGCGTTCCCCCATCACCAACGGATCCACGACCGCTTTCCCATGAGCGACCTTTTCTCCCCCGAGGGCGGCTACGCCGTCCGCATCCGCGACCTGTCGGGCGGCAACGGCGCCGAACCGGTCGAGACCGTGCGCGGCTTCGAAAGCCTGACCCACGCCAACGCCTTCGCGCGCCGCTACGTGCGGGATTCGGTGGAACGCTGCCGCTCCCCCGGCATGTCGGCCGACGACGTTCTGGCCGCCTGGTTCGCCTTCGGCGAGGATGCGGATGTGCTGGGCGCCGGCGGCGAGGGCTGGACCAGCGGCGCCGAGGTGCGGTCCTTCAGTGAGCGTCGCCCCACGGATGCCGAGGAGCGCAACTGGCGCGCCCTCGACCCGCGCCGCATCAACGCCGAGGATGACGAGGAGGACGGCGAGGCATGAAGGTCCGCTTCGCACCCAGCCCCACGGGCTACATCCACGTCGGCAATGCCCGCGCCGCGCTCGCCAACTGGCTGGTGGCGCGCAAGGCGGGCGGCCGCTTCGTGCTGCGCCTCGACGACACCGACACCGCGCGTTCCAAGCCGGAATACGCCCGCGCCATCGAGGAGGACCTGCGCTGGCTGGGCCTCGACTGGGACCAGTCCTTCCGGCAGTCCGACCGCACCGCGAACTACGCCGCGGCCGCCGAGAAGCTGAAGGCCCAGGGGCGGCTCTATCCTTGCCTCGAGAGCGAGGAGGAGCTGGAGTTCAAGCGCGAGCAGCGCCGCCGGCAGAACAAGCCGCCGGTCTATGACCGCGCCGCGCTGAAGATGACGGCGGAGCAGCTGGCCAAGGCGGAAGCGAACGGAAAGCAGCCCTACTGGCGCTTCAAGCTGTCCAACGGCGAGGTCAGCTGGAAGGATGGCGTGCTGGGCGACCGGCGGGTGAAGCTGCCCGCCATCTCCGACCCCGTGCTGGTGCGCGCCGACGGGACCTTCCTTTACACCTTCACCTCGGTGGTGGACGACATCGAGACCGGGGTGACCGACATCATCCGGGGCGAGGACCACGTCACCAACACCGGCATCCAGCTCGACATCATGGCGGCGCTGGGCTTGCGGCGGGAGATGCGCTTCGCCCACCTGCCGCTGCTGGTGGATGCCGAAGGCTCGCCGCTGAGCAAGCGGCTCAACAGCGTGTCGCTGCGCCAGTTCCGGCGCGACGGGATCGAGCCGGCGGCGCTGGCGGGCTACCTCGCCACCCTGGGCACCTCCACCGACCCGGTGCCGGCCATGCCGGCCGATCTGGTCCAGGTGTGGGACATGGGGCGCGTGTCGCGCTCCGCCGCGCGCTTCGACCCGCGCCAGATGATGGCGCTGAACCGCAAGTACCTGCACGGGCTGGACTTCGCCGCGGTGCGCGAGCGCCTGCCTTCGGGTGCCACGGAGCGCTTCTGGCTGGCGGTGCGCGGCAACCTCGATACCCTGGCCGAGGCGCAGGATTGGCTGGATATCGCCGAAGGCGATGTTGTACCACCGGTTCAGGCGGAGGAGGCGGCGTTCCTGCGAGACGCCATTGCCACCCTGCCGGAGGAGCCCTGGGGCGATGACACCTGGTCGCGATGGACGGCGGCGCTGGCGGAGCGGACGGGGCGCAAGGGCCGCGTGCTGTTCTGGCCGCTGCGCCGGGCGCTGACCGGCGAGGAACACGGGCCCGACCTCAAGGCCCTTCTGCCGCTGATCGGGCGCGAGCGCGCCCTGACGCGGCTCACCGCCTCTGCGGGTTGAGTTTCGAGAACGATGCAGATCCAGCTTCACGACAGCGCCCGCCGGCGCAAGGTCGAGTTCACGCCGATCGACCCGGACAACGTGCGCGTCTACGTTTGCGGCCCCACGGTCTATGACCTGGCGCACCTGGGCAACGCGCGTCCGGTGGTGGTGTTCGACGTGCTGACCCGCTACCTGCGCCGCGTGTTTCCGCGCGTGACCTACGCCCGCAACATCACGGACGTGGACGACAAGATCAACGCGCGCTCCCGCGAAACGGGAGAGCCGATCTCGGCGATCACCGCGCGCACGGCCGCGGATTTCCACGCCGACATGGCGGCGCTGAACTGCCTGCCGCCCGACCACGAGCCGCGCGCCACCGAGACGATCCCGGAGATGATCGCGATCATCGAGCGGCTGATCGCCAACGACTACGCCTACGTGGCGGAAGGGCACGTGCTCTTCGCCGTGTCCGCTTTCGCCGAGTACGGCAGGCTGTCGGGCCGCGATCCGGAGGAGATGCTGGCCGGCGCCCGCGTCGAGGTCGCGCCCTACAAGCGCAACCCGGGCGACTTCGTGCTGTGGAAGCCCTCCGACAGCGAGACGCCGGGCTGGGACAGTCCCTGGGGCCGTGGGCGGCCGGGCTGGCACATCGAGTGCTCCGCCATGTCGTGGAAGTTCCTGGGCGAGGAGTTCGACATCCACGGCGGCGGGCAGGACCTGCTGTTCCCGCACCACGAGAACGAGCTGGCGCAGAGCTGCTGCGCCTTTCCCGGCAGCCATTTCGCGCATTTCTGGATGCACAACGGCATGCTGCGCGTGAACGGCGAGAAGATGTCGAAGTCGCTCGGCAACTTCCTGACCGTGCGCGACATCCTCGCGCACGGTGCCTGGGCGGGCGAGGCCTTCCGGCTGGTGCTGCTGCGCACGCATTACCGCTCCGAGATTGACCACTCGCAGGAACGGCTGGAAGAGGCGCGGGCCGAGCTCGACGACTTCTACGCGCTGTTGGCGCGGGTGCCGGCGGGGGCGCCGCTCGACGACCTGGACGAGGTGAAGTCGCTGGCCGACTGGGCGCTGGAGCCGCTGGCCGACGACCTGAACACGCCGCTGGCGCTGGCCCGGCTGCGCGACCTGCGCACGCTGGCCAATATCGGTGCCGTCGGCGGTTCCGCCACCGTGGTGCTGGGGCGGATGGGGCGCGCTGAGGCGCCTTCCGCCGCCGTGGCCGCGGCGGCGCTGCGCGAGGCCGCGGGCGTGCTCGGGCTGCTCTCCGCCGATCCGGTGGCCTGGCGCCATGGCGGCGACGGCGGCGTGGACGACACGGCCGAGATCGAGGCCGCCATCGCCGCGCGCCTTGCCGCCCGCAAGGCGCGCAACTGGGCCGAGGCCGACCGCATCCGCGACGAGCTGACGATGCGCGGCGTGGTGCTGGAGGATGGCGCCGGCGGCACGACCTGGCGCCGGTCCTGAGGCGTCAGCCGGCGCGGTGCGTCGGGTAGCGGACCGGGCGGTTTCGGGGACAACTCCCCGCCGCTGCGGCGTTTACGTCGGCAGGGCAGCCGGTGCTGCCCGACCGACCGACCGGAGACGCCGATGCCCCTCGATCGCAGACACCTTCTCGGAACGGCGCTGGGTTCCGGCCTGTTCTACAGCACCGCCTCGGCGCAGGGATCGTCCCCATCCTCGCTGCAGCCGCGGATCGAGGATGAGCGGCTGCGCGCCCTGCTGCGGCCCGACGCGCGCCTGCTGGTGCTGGCCGAGGGTCTGAAATGGGCGGAAGGGCCGGTCTGGGTTCCCGGGCAGGGCCTCGTGTTCAGCGACGTTCGGGCCGACGCCGAGATGCTCTGGCAGCCCTCCGGGGTGCGGGTGCGGCGATCGCCCGCGGCGCACAGCAACGGCCATGCCCTGACGCCCGATGGCCGGGTCGTGTTGGCCGAGCACGGCACGCGCTGCATCAGCCGCACCGAGGCCGACGGCAGCAACCGCGCCGTGCTGGTGGAGCGCTACGAGGGCAAGCGGCTGAACTCGCCCAACGACCTGACGGTGAAGCGCGACGGCACGATCTGGTTCACCGACCCGGTCTATGGCCTGACCCAGGTGGAAGAAAGCTATGGCAACGCGCTCGAGCTCGCGCATAGCTACGTGTACCGCTTCGACCCGGTGACCGAGGCGCTGGAGGTCGTGAGTGGCGATTTCATCCAGCCCAACGGCATCGCCTTCTCGCCGGACGAGAGCGTGCTCTACGTGTCCGAGAGTG
Source organism: Roseomonas elaeocarpi (assembly GCF_042433915.1). NCBI lineage: Bacteria > Pseudomonadati > Pseudomonadota > Alphaproteobacteria > Acetobacterales > Roseomonadaceae > Roseomonas > Roseomonas elaeocarpi. The sequence goes on from NZ_JBHLUN010000005.1 coordinate 103,033, forward strand.
CCGGCGGCGACGGGCCGGGGCCGCTCGGCGTCTTCGCCCATACGGTCGGTTCGGACGGCAAGCTGCGGGACCGCCGCTTCCTGTTCAAGGCCGAGCACGGGATGGTGGACGGGTTCCGCGTGGACCGTGACGGCAATCTCTGGTGCTCCTCCGGCGTCGGGATCGAGGTGCGGGCGCCTGACGGCAAGCGGCTGGGCCTCATCCCCGTGGGCGAGGGCAAGCAAGGGCTGGTCGGCAATCTCGCCTTCGGCGGCGAGGATGGGTCGCGCCTGTTCATCTGCGCGAGCACGCGGCTGCTGGCGCTGGACACCGCGACCCGCGGCGCGGCGGGCTGAACCTGCGCCTCGCGCTGGGTTGAGCGCCGTTCCGCGCGCCGGCGGACAGGGGCTGCGGGAAGCCTCTTGCCTTCCCTGCGCGGGAAGGATGCCACATCCCGGAAGCTTGGTTCCGGGAGAGATGCGCCATGAAACCCTCGACGCTGATGCTGGGCGGCCTGCTGCTGGCTGCGCCGGCGCTGGCGCAGCACGCCGACCACGGCACGATGGAGCCGATGGGAAGCGCGCCCGCGCCGGCCGGCGAGGCCCCGAGCACCCGCGCCTATCGCGAGGCGGCGGCCGAGATGCACGGGATGATGGAGATGCCCTATACCGGCGACCCGGATAAGGACTTCATCGCTGGCATGATCCCGCACCACCGCGCGGCGGTGAAGATGGCGCGGGTCGCCCTGCAATACGGCAAGGACCCGGAGGTCCGGCGCCTGGCGCAGGAGGTCATCGCCGCCCAGGAACGCGAAATCGCGGAGATGGAGCGTATTCGCCAGCGCCTGCCCTGATCCCTCGATCTCCTCTTGCTTCGTGGGCGGCGCGGACGCATGGACGCGCGCCAACCGTCACCGCCGCCGGATGACGGGGGCGACTGCGTGAACGAGGTACGAGAGATGACGGGACGAGACGGCGGCGCCGATCTGCAACCCTTGCCGGGCGAAACGCCGATCGTGGTGCTGGTGCGGCCGCAGCTGGCCGAGAACATCGGCGCCGTGGCGCGGGCCATGGCCAATGGCGGGCTGTTCCACCTCCGCCTCGTGGCGCCGCGCGACGGCTGGCCGCAGGAGCGCGCCTGGATCGCCTCCTCCGGCGCCGCGCGCATCCTCGACGCCGCCACGATCCACCCGACCGTGGCGGATGCGGTGGCCGACTGCCAGCGCGTCTTCGCGACCTGCCCGCGGCCGCGGCACATCGTGGTGCCGCTGCGCACCGCCCGCGCCGCCGCCGAGGACCTCCATGAGATCAACGGCCGTGGCCTGCGGGCCGCCGTGCTGTTCGGGCCGGAGCGCGCGGGCCTCGACAACGAGGATATGGCCCATGCCGACACGCTGGTGCGCTATCCGCTGAACCCGGCGCACATGTCGCTGAACCTGGGCCAGGCGGTCATGGTGCTGGCTTACGAGTGGTGGACGGCGCGCGAGGAAACGCCGCCGCGCTCACTGATGACCAACGAGACGCACGTCGCCACGAAGCGGGAGCTGGAGATTTTTCTTGATCGCCTGACCGGGGAGCTCGACGCGGCGGGCTTCCTGGACAACCACCAGAAGCGGCCGGTGATGGTGCGCAATCTCCGCCACTGGTTTCAGCGCGGCGAGGTGACGGAGCAGGAGCTGCGCACCCTGCACGGCGTGGTGACGGAGCTGTCGCGCGGCCGGATGCGCCGGGGGCGGCCCGATCCGGAGGAAGCCGGGGAGGTGCCGTCCGGCGCGGCGGGCGACGAGGCTTCCGCCCGGGCCGAGTAGTTCCGCCGGCGGAAAGCCATTGCGTCGGGCGGCCCTTTACCGCCGGCGCCGGCCCGGGTGGGACGGGCGCAGTCCCCTTCCACCCGGCCCCCGGGATCGCGGCTCAGCGGCGCGCCTGTTCCAGCACGAAGCGCACGCCCGGCCGCGCCAGGCCGCCGGCCATGCCCATCGGTGTGCCGTCGGCGCGCCAGCAGGCGGCGCCGGTCAGCGTGCTGCCCTCGAAGCTGACGGCGTTCATGCCGCCGCCCACGGTGGGAACCGTCGCCACGCGGTGGCCCATGGCTTCCAGCGCCTCGCGCACTTCGGCCGGGACGCCACCCTCGACCTCCAGCGCCAGCCCCTGCGTCCAGATGCGCGGGGCTTCCACGGCCTCCTGCAGGGTCATGCCGTGGTCGATCATGTTGATCACCGCCTGCATGGCGGAGCCGAAAATCTTCAGGCCGCCGGGCAGCCCCAGCGCGAACCAGGGCGCGCCGTCGCGCAGCACGATCGTCGGCATCATCGAGGTGGTGACCCGCTTGCCCGGCGCCACCGACAGGGCGCGGCCCGGATGCGGGTCGAAGTTGGACATGTAGTTGTTGGGCGTCAGCCCGAGGCCCGGGATGCGGACCCGGGCACCAAACAGCCCGTTGATGGTCTGCGTCATGGTCACCACGATCCCCGAGGCGTCGGCGGTGGTGACGTGGGTGGTGTCGTTGCTCTCGTAGGGCAGGGGCGCCACGCCCGGCGCCCAGTCGCGTGCCCGGGCAGGGTCGAGCTCGGCCCGGCGCTCGGCGGCATAGGCCTTCGAGGTCAGCCGTTCCACCGGGATTCGGAGAAAGGCCGGGTCGGCCGTGACCATGGCGCGGTCGGCGAAGGCGAGCTTCAGCGCCTCGGCGATCAGGTGCAGCGTGGCGGGCGTGCCGGAGCCCGAGGCGCCGAGGGCGAAGCCTTCCAGCAGGTTCAGCATCTGCGCCACGTGCATCCCGCCGGCGGAAGGCGCGGGCGGGCCGATGACCTCGTGACCGCGATAGGAGGCGCGGATCGGCTCGCGCTCCACCGGATGGGTCGCCGTGAAGTCCGCCATGGCAAGGACGCCGCCGTTTTGGGCGAACCAGTCGCAGGCGAGTCGCCCCAGCGCGCCGCCGTACAGGGCATCCGGCCCTTCCGCGGCGATCGTGCGCAGGGTTTCGGCGGTGTCGCCCTGCACCAGCCGCGCCCCGGCCGCGAGCGGTGTGCCGCCGGGCAGGAAGACGCGCGCCATCTCGGGATCACGCCCCAGGTCACCCGCCGCGTCGGCGATGCAGTCGGCGAGGTAGGTCGTGACCGTGAAGCCCTTTTCCGCGTGGCGGATGGCGGGCGCCATCACGTCGCGCAGCGGCAGCGTGCCGTAGCGGGCGAGGATGTCGCACCAAGCCCGCAACGCGGCCGGCGAGGCCACCGCCAGTGCGCCGATCTCGTTGGCGCGCCCTTCCGCCAGCAGACGCCGCGCGGGCTCATCCGAAATGGGCGTGTACATGGTGGGCGAGCCGCCGAGCGGGGCCGCGGAAAGACCATCCACGATCACGTGCCGGCCATCGGGCGTGCGGATATGGGCAAGACCGCCGCCCAGCAGCCCCACCATCATCGGCTCCACCACCGAGAGGGTGAAGAAGGTGGCGATCGCGGCGTCCACGGCATTGCCGCCGGCGGCCAGCATCTCGGCCCCGGCGGCGGAGCCGAGCGGGTGGTTGCTCACCACCATGCCGCGGCTCGCGGTGGCGGGGGCCTTCTGCGTGGTGAAGGGGGCGCCCGCCCGTGCACGCCAATCGCGATCCATCACTTTTCCCCGGAGCCGTTCGGGCGCAACATCCTCCGCAACGGCGGTCCCGCCAAGCCTGGGTGCTCGCATCCGGGTGGCGGAGGCCGAAGGTCGTTCCGGTTGGCAACGCGCCGGACCGACCCACCTGACCCCGAAGCCGACCTGCTGCCGGAGAGCCTCGTCCCATGCCCGATACCAACCTTGCCGACCCGACACGCATGCGCTTCGCCGTGGGCCAGCCGGTCGCCCGGCGCGAGGACCCCGTGCTGCTGCGGGGCGAGGGTCAGTACACCGATGACCTTCAGGTGGCGGGCCAGGTCCATGCCTGGATCGTCCGCTCGCCCTACGCCCACGGCGTCATCCGCGGCATCGACACGGCCGCGGCGCGCGAGATGCCGGGCGTGCTGGGCGTCTACACCGCGGCCGATCTCGGCGCCTACGGCGTGATCCGCTGCGCCATGCCGCTGAAGAACCGCGATGGCAGCCCGCTGAAGTCCACGGAGCGTCAGGCGCTCGCGGCCGACAAGGTGCGCTTCGTGGGCGACCCGGTGGCCTTCGTGGTGGCCGAAACCTCGGCGCAGGCCCGCGACGCGGCGGAAGCGGTGGAGCTGGACGTGGAGCCGCTCGATGCCGTGACCGAGGCTTCGGATGCGGTGAAGCCCGATGCTCCGCAGCTCTACGACTCGGTGCCCGGCAACGTGGTGCTCGACTGGCACCACGGCGATGCGGAGAAGGTGGCGGCCGCCTTCGCCACCGCCGCGCACCGCGTGAAGCTGCCGATCCGCAACAACCGCGTCGTGGTGGCAGCGATGGAACCGCGCTCCGCCATCGCGGAATACGACGTGGCGGAAGGCCGCTTCACCTTCCACACCTGCTCGCAGGGCGTGTTCGGCTTCCGCCGCGGCCTGGCCGAGGACATCCTGAAGATGCCGGTGGACAAGGTGCGGGTGCTGACCGGCAATGTCGGCGGCTCCTTCGGCATGAAGGGCAACATCTCGCCCGAGCACGTCTGCATCCTGCATGCCTCGCGTGAGCTCGGCCGCCCGGTGAAGTGGACCGACGAGCGCTCCGCCTCCTTCGTGGCCGACTGCCAGGGGCGCGACCACGAAACGGTGGCGGAGCTGGCGCTGGACGCGGAAGGCCACTTCCTGGCCGTGCGGCTGACCTCGCTTGCCAACATGGGTGCCTACCTGACGGCGGTGGGGCCGCTGATGGGCACCATGGGCTTCGTGAAGAACATCCAGTCGAACTACGCCACGCCGCTGATCGAGGTGGACACCAAGTCGGTGTTCACCAACATCACCCCGACCGCCGCTTATCGCGGCGCCGGGCGGCCCGAGGGCAACTATTACATGGAGCGGCTGATCGAGGCCGCGGCCCGCCAGATGGGCGTCGACCCGCTGGAGCTGCGCCGGCGCAACCACATCCGCCCCGAGCAGATGCCCTACACCGCGGCCTCCGGCTCGACCTATGACGGCGGCGAGTTCTCGGCGCTGCTGGACGAGGCGGTGCGCCGGGCTGACTGGGAGGGCTTCGAGGCCCGCCGCGCCGATAGCGAGTCGCGCGGACTGCTGCGCGGACGTGGGGTGGGCAACTACCTCGAATGCACCGCGCCCGTGGGCAAGGAGATGGGTGGCATCCGCTTCGACGAGGATGGCGGCGTCACCATCGTCACCGGCACGCTGGACTACGGCCAGGGCCACTGGTCGCCCTTCGCGCAGCTGCTGAGCTCGCGCCTCGGCGTGCCCTTCGACAAAATCCGGCTGCTGCAGGGCGATTCCGACCAGCTCGTCTTCGGCGGCGGCACCGGCGGCTCGCGCTCCATGATGTGTTCCGGCACCGCGATCATCGAGGCCTCCGACCTCGTGATCGAGAAGGGGCGCGAGGCGGCCTCGCACATCCTGGAAGCGGCCGCGGCCGATATCGAGTTCGACGCCGAGGAAGGGCGCTTCACCATCGCCGGCACCGATCGCGGCCTGGGCATCCTGGAGCTGGCCTCCCGGATGCGCACGGCGCCCGAGCTGCCGGAGGAGATGCGCTCGCTCGACGTGACGCACGTCACCGGGGAAAAGCCGATGGCCTTCCCCAATGGCTGCCACATCGCCGAGGTGGAGGTCGATCCTGAGACCGGCCAGGTCCAGCTGGTGCGCTACCTCGCGGTCAGCGACTTCGGCGTCGAGGTGAACCCGATGATGGTGCAGGGCCAGATCCACGGCGGCATCGCCCAGGGCATGGGCCAGGCGCTGATGGAGCGGGTGAGCTACGACGAGGGCGGCCAGATCCTGTCGGCCTCGTTCATGGACTACGCCCTGCCGCGCGCCGAGGACCTGCCCGCCATCGTCACGGCCTCGCGCCCGGTGCCGGCGCGCACCAATCCGGTGGGGGCCAAGGGCTGCGGCGAGGCGGGCTGCGCAGGATCGCTGCCGGCGGTGATGAACGCGCTGAACGACGCGCTGGGCCATGCGGGTGCCGCGACGGTGGAGATGCCGGCGACGCCCGAGAAGGTCTGGATGGCGCTGCAGGGCGCGAAGCGGGGCTGAAGCCCGCCGGGGGAAGGTGGCTCAAACCATCTTCCCCGCCGCTGCCGGGTCTGGCAGCGGCTCAGGCCAGGAACACCGGGCGTCCTGGCCGGAAGCGCCGTCCCGATGGGACGGCGTCGGTCCTCAGCTCAGCGGCTGGAACGGCTGCGCGCGGCCGGACGGCTGCTGCGCGTGGTGGTGGCAGGCTTGCTCGGCGTCGCGGCGGCCGGCGTCGCGGCAGGCGGCTCGGCGTCCACGGGCGGCAGGCCGTTCTTGGTGTCGAGCTGTTCCTGCGCGCACTTCTCGATGGCGTAGGTGGTGTGCCAGCGCTCCTTGCAGGCCGGGCGATAGGCCTCGAGCGGGTCGACCGGCGCGGGGGGCGCGGGCGGCTTGGGAGTGGCGCAGCCGGCCAGCGCAACCAGCAGCGCGAACGCGATCTTCTTCATCGACATCTCGTCAGGAAACTCGGAGCCACCTCATAATCCGTCTCAAGGCAAGGCGGCAATCCGCTGCATTCGCTTCAATCCACGATTGATCGAAGCCGTGGGGGCCGGGACACGCTTTCCGCGAAACACCGCGCGGGCCCGCCATCATGGATACCAGGGGAGGGTTCCTTGCGGCAGCCGCTTGCCCAGCACGCTGGCCAGCGCCATCAGCCCGCCCACGAGCAGCAGCGCCACCAGCGACACGGCCGCCGCCTGCGGTCCCTCGCCGCCGTCCTGGAGGTTGAACACCAGCACCCCGAGCGTCTGCGTGCCGGGCCCGTGCAGCAGGGTGGACATGGTGACCTCGTTCACCGCCTGCAGCGCAACCAGGATGGCGCCGGCGGCCAGGCCGGGCGCCAAGGGCGGCAGGTGTACCTCTCGCAGGCGCTGCCAGAGGCTGGCGCCCAGCCCGCGCGCCGCGTCGTCGAGCGAAGGGTCCAGCCGCGCCGCCGCGGCGGCCACGGGCCGCAGCGCCATAGCCTGGAACCGCGCGAGGTAGGCGAACAGGATCAGCCCGATCGTGCCGTAGCTCCAGGCGCCCAGCGGGGTCGAGAGCGCCAGCAGCAGCACCGCCACGGCCGTGCAGGCACCCGGCAGGGCGTAGGAGAAGTCCACGCTGGCCGCCCCGAGCCGCACCGCGCGCCCGCGCAGGGCCAGCGCCACCGGCAGCGACGCCGCGGCCAGCGCCAGCGCCGCCCCGGCCGAGAGCAGGAGGGAGTTCCGCAGCGCCGCCAGCGTTTGCGAGCCAGGCGCGAAGGCGGCGCGCCAGTGCTGCGCCGTGGCGCTGTTGCCCGAAATCGGCACGCCCAGCGCCGGCACGAGCGAGGAGGCCAGCAGCGACAGCAGCGGCACCAGCAGGACGATGGCCAGCGCGAGCCAGAGCAGCGCTGCCAGTGCTCGCGCCAGACCACCTGCGGGGAGCGGGGCAAAGGGGCGGCCACTGGGCAGCGGCAGGGCGCGGGTCGCCAGGCGCTGCGCCACGAGGCCCGGCACCGCCAGTGCCGCCAGCAGCAGCGACAGCGAGGCCGCGGTGGCGAGGCCGGAGGCCCCGGCGCCGGACAGGCGCTGCCACACCAGGATCGGCAGCGTCACCCAGCGGGCGGGAATGCCCAGGAGGGCCGCGATGCCGAAGTTGCCCAGTGCCGAGATCCAGGCCAGGCCCGCCCCGGCGAGAACGCCCGGCAGCAGCAGCGGCCAGACGACCTCCCGCAGCGCCCGGTGCGGCGAACTGCCGAGGCTGCGGGCCGCGGCTATGCTTTCGCCGGGAACCCGCCGGAGCACGGCGGAGATGGCCAGCAGCACCAGCGGCGCGCCCTGCAGCCCGAGCAGGGCGATCATCCCGGCCGGGCCGTAGAGCGGGTTGGGCGTTCCCAGCGGCGGTGCGAGGTCGAGCGCCAGCAGCAGCGGCGAGGAAGGCCCGGTGGCCTGCGAGGCCGCGAGCGCCAGGACCTGCGGCGGGATCAGCGCGGGCAGGATGCACAGGAACAGCAGGGCCCGGCGCCCCGGCACGGCGTGGAGCAGCAGCAGCGAGCACAGCGCCATGCCGAGCACCACCGCGACCGCGCAGGCGCCCGCGGAGACCATCAGCGTCCGGCCCGTGGCGCGCCACACGGCCGCGTCGCCCGGCAGCAGGCTGACGGCCGGTCCGGACACCTCGGCCAGCAGGCGCAGCAGGGGCGCCGCGCCGATCAGCAGCAGCCAGGCGAGGGCGAAGATCGCCAGCCCCCGTGGGGGCGACGCGGCCAGGTTCAACTCAGCGCTGTTCCAGGAGGTCGTTGAAGCGGCGCAGCGTCGCGTCGTTCTCGCGCAGGGCGCGCGCGGCATCCAGCGGCATCACCTTGATCGAGGCCGGGTCGGGGAAGCCTTCCGGCGGCGCGACCTTGGGGTCGGCCGGCAGGAAGCCCTGGCGCGAGGCCAGCTCCTGCCCGTCGCGCGACAGCAGGAAGGATACGAAGGCGATCGCCGCCGGGGCGTTCTGCGTGGAGGACAGGATGGCCGCGGGCTCGGTCACGGCGCTGACGCCGTCCTCGGGAAACACGAAGCGCACCGGGGCGCCCTTCGCGGCAGCGCGGATCGCGAGGTAGTCCACCACGATGCCGTAGGGACGCTCACCGGTGGAGATGGCCTGCATGACCTGACCGTTGCCGCCGCGCGCCTGCACGCCGTTCTCCACCAGCTTGTTCAGGTAGTCCCAGCCCAGCGCGCCGTCCTGCGCCGTGGCCGACAGGTGCAGCGCCGCGGCGCCCGACACGGCGGGGGAGGGCATGGTGACGAGGTTGCGGGTGCGGGCATCCACGAGGTCCGCCCAGCGCTTCGGGGCGAAGGGCGCGCGGGTGTTGTAGGCGATGCCGGTGGTGATGAGCTTGGTGGCGAAGTAGCGGCGCTGGCCGTCGATCTGCGCCGCCGGAACGTTGCCGATCTGCACCTCCGGGCTTGGGCGCAGGCGGTTCTCGGCGGCCAGGCTTTCCATGGTCAGCGCGTCGGCCAGCAGCAGGACGTCGGCACGCGGCGTGCCCGAGGCGATCTCGGCCCGCAGGCGCGGCATGATGTCGTTGGTGCCGCCGCGCAGCCAGTCCACCTGCACGTTGGGGTAGCGCTTGCGGAAAGCCTCCACCGTCTGGGCGGCGTCGGCCTCGAGCTGGCTGGTGTAGAGCGTCAGCTTGCCGCTGACCGCCGCCGGGTCCGTCCCCTGGGCCCGTGCCATGGCGGGCAGGCCGGCGGCACCGAGGGCAAGCGGGAGACCGAGAAGCAGGGAGCGACGGCGCATGGCGGAACCCGATGGAAACTACGTTGCGCCGCCTGATGGAACCTGCGGCCGTGGTTGGGAAGGGGAGAAGCGTGAAACCTGCGTGACACACATTCGAAACGAAGCGGCCGGAACAGGAACGGCCCTGGGGCGTGCGCACGCCCCAGGGCCGTCCTGCTGATGCCCGGGGCCCGGAACACGGTCCGGGCCCCGCTCTCTCAGCCGCGCTCGGCGATCGGCTTCACGTCGCGGTTGACGGCGCCGGTGTAGACCTGACGCGGGCGGCCGATGCGCTGCGTCGGGTCCTCGATCATTTCCTTCCACTGGCTGACCCAACCCACGGTGCGGGCCACCGCGAAGAGCACGGTGAACATGCTGGTCGGGATGCCCATCGCCTTGAGGATGATGCCCGAATAGAAGTCGACGTTCGGGTACAGCTTGCGGGAAATGAAGTACTCGTCCGACAGCGCGATGCGCTCCAGCTCCACCGCCAGGTCGAGCAGCGGCTCGTCGGTGATGCCGAGCTCCTTCAGAACCTCGTGGCAGGTCGCCTGCATGATCTTCGCGCGCGGGTCGAAGTTCTTGTACACGCGGTGCCCGAAGCCCATCAGCTTCACGCCCGAGTTCTTGTCCTTCACCTTCTCGATGAAGGCGGGGATGTTCTCGACCGTGCCGATCTCGCCCAGCATCTTCAGCACCGCCTCGTTGGCGCCGCCATGGGCGGGTCCCCACAGGGCGGCGATGCCGGCGGCGATGCAGGCAAAGGGGTTGGCGCCCGTCGAGCCCGCGAGACGCACCGTCGAGGTCGAGGCGTTCTGCTCGTGGTCGGCGTGCAGGACCAGGATGCGGTCCATGGCGCGCGACAGGATCGGGTTGACCTTGTACTCCTCCGCCGGGACGGCGTTGAGCATGTACAGGAAGTTCTCGGCGTAGCTCAGGTCGTTGCGCGGGTACACGAAGGGCTGGCCGATCGAGTACTTGTAGGCCCAGGCCGCGATGGTCGGCAGCTTGGCGATCAGGCGGAAGGCGCTGATCTCGCGCTGCTGCGGGTCGTTGATGTCCAGGCTGTCGTGGTAGAAGGCGGACAGGGCGCCGACCACGCCGCAGATGATCGCCATCGGGTGGGCGTCGCGGCGGAAGCCGTCGTAGAAGCGGCGAAGCTGCTCATGCAGCATCGTGTGCATGGTCACGCCGCGCTGGAATTCCTGCAGCTGCTTCTGGGTCGGCATCTCGCCGTGCAGCAGCAGGTAGCAGACCTCCACGAAGTCCGACTTCTCGGCCAGCTGCTCGATCGGGTAGCCGCGATACAGCAGGACGCCCTCATCGCCGTCGATGTAGGTGATCTTGCTTTCGCAGGCCGCGGTCATGCCGAAGCCGGGGTCGAAGGTGAAGATGCCCAGATCCGCGTAGAGCTTGCGGATATCGGCCACGGCCGGCCCGATGGAGGCCTCGACCAGCGGCGCGGTGCTCGATCGGTTCGAGCCCTCCAGCGTGATCGTGACCGATCCTTTGGCGCTGCTGCTCATCGGCTGGCTCCTCTTCGGGGTCGACCCGTCCGGGGGGTGACGGGCGCCCTCATGTTGCGGCGCAAATATGCTCCGGTCGTCAGGCTTGTCCACTGCCCCGCCGGATTGGGTGACTTAACGACGCTCCTGCCATTCCGCCGGGGGCACCACGCCGCTGGCCCAAAGGCCCAGGCGCCGGCTACGTGCCTGATCTTCCTTGGCTAGCAGGGTTTCGCCACTCGCCAGCGCCCAGCCTTCCGCGACCAGCTGGGCGTTCACCTCGGTCTCGGCACTGCGGCAAATCCCGAGGGAGCGGCTGAACGCATCGCTGCCATGCAACTGACAGTCAACAGCGTGATGGGCCACGAGGCTGGCCAGCTTCTCGGCCGCCGCGGCCCCGCAATCGAAGCTCCGGCCCGCGGCGTCCACGCAGGTTTCCCCGCGCGGCGGCGCCTGAACGCCATCGAGGCGCACGACCTGATCGCCCAGGCGTAGCGTATCGCCGTCCACCACGTGAACCTCGGAAGGAGGAACGTCCCGTTGCTCGTCAGGATGTTCCGGCCGGGCGGAGGGATGCAGGAAGGCGGTCAGCCGCGACAGGTCCAGTCCGCCCGGAACACCGGACACGGAGAGCCACGCCCCTGCTCCGACGAGCAGGAGGACGAGTAGGAACAGCGGCCATACGGGAAACCGGCTCCGCCGCGCTGCATGGGCGGAGCGGAAGATTTTTCTGGAGCGGGGCACGCGGCGGGTGCCTATCAGATGCGTCCCGCCGATGACAAGCAGCGAATGGGTGGCCGTCCGCTAGCGGCCGCGCCACCCCGCCAAGCGGCCTCAGAAGAGGCCGTCGAAGATCCCGCGCTCCTTGCGCTGGATGATCGGCGTGTCGCCCTGGGTTTCCGGCCGGCCGAGCGCCGCGTTCTCGCGGATGCGCTGGCTTTCGCGCTGCGGGTCCACCGCGACGCCGGGGGCCGGCGGGTCGCGCCAGAACATCAGCCGGTCCACCAGGGTCTGGCTCGGGCGGTTCACCCGCAGGCTTTCCTCATCCACCTGGCGGCGGATGTCCGAACTGACCGGCGCACCGCCGGTGGCCTGCGCCACGAGCGCGCTCTCACCGCTGGACTGGCGGGCGGGCGCCTGGCCCCGGCCGAGGGCGGCCGTCGGCACCAGCGTGCTTTCGGCCTGCTGGCGCGCCGACAGTTCCTGCGGCCGGGTCGCGCCGGGGCGCGGCACGGGCAGGTTGTTCATGTCGGGCGGAACGGACAGGGGCGCGCGGGTGACCACCTGGAACTCGTCCGGGGCATCACGCGTGAAGCCCAGGGTGCGAGCGGTGTCGCCACCGCAGGCGGTGAGCAGTCCGAGGGGAACCATCGCTGGAATCACCAGGGCTGCGATCGGGAGGCGCTTCCTCATGACGGCTCCTTAGCCACACGGCGGTCGCCGGTCGAGGGGGAACGAAACAGGGCATCGGCCGCCAGTGTTACGACGCCCAGCACGATGGCGGCGTCGGCCACGTTGAAGACGTACCAGTGCCAGCCCCAGGCCGAGGCATCCACGAAGTCGAACACCGCGCCGAAGCGCAGCCGGTCGATGACGTTGCCCACCGCGCCGCCCACGATCGCGCCCAGCGCCACCGTGACGGCGCGGGTCTCGGCCCGCGACATCCAGCGCAGCAGCACGATCGCGATCACCAGCGCGAGACCTGCCAGCAGCCAGCCATGCCAGGGCGCCTCGCCCGCCAGCAGCCCGAAGGTCACGCCGTGGTTCCACACCATGGAAAAGTTGAGCCCGAAGGGGCCGGCCGAGAAGACCGGAACCTGGCCGACGGCGGGCAGGTTCAGCCCGGCCGCCATCCACCACTTGCTGAGCTGGTCGGCCACCAGCACCAGCACGGCGGCGGTGAGGCCGAGGGGAAGCATGGCGCGGCGCATCAGCCCACCGCCGCGTCGCAGCGCAGGCACAGGTCGGCGTGGCGGGCCGTGCCGACTTCCTCCAGCACGCGCCAGCAGCGGGCGCACTTGGTGCCGGGCGCGACGGCGGTGGTGGCCAGCAGCGCCTCATCGGCCGCGGCCGCCATGCTGCCCTCCAGCGGCGGCGGGGCGGCGACCGTGACCTGGGACACGATCAGAACCTCCTCCCAGATCGCGGGCGAAAGCAGCTCCGCGGCCTCGCCCGAAGCGCCGAGCTGCACCGAGGCCTGCAAGGAGGAGCCGATTCGCCCTTCGCGACGGTCCGCTTCCAGGAGCTGGGTGATCAGGCCGCGCTCGGCGCGCACCTTGGCCCACTTGGCCGCCAGCGAATCGTCGCGCCATTCCGGCGGCAGGTCCGGGAAGCGCTGGAGGTGCACCGAGCCGTCCTCCGACGGGAAGCGGGCGAGCCAGGCTTCCTCGGCGGTGAAGGGCAGCACCGGGGCCAGCCAGGTCGTCAGGCAGCGGTGCAGCGCGTCCAGCACGGTGCGCGCCGCGCGGCGGCGGTCGCTGTCGGCGGCGTCGCAGTAGAGGCTGTCCTTGCGCACGTCGAAGTAGAAGGCCGACAGGTCGGTGGCGCAAAAGGCGTGGATCTCCGGCACCACGCCCGACCAGTCGTAGGTTTCCACCGCGCGGCGAATTCGGGCATCCAGCTCGCTCAGGCGATGGAGAACCCAGCGCTCCAGCTCGGGTAGGGCCGCGTGCTCCACCCGCTCGGCCTCGGTGAAGCCGTCGAGGTTGCCCAGCAGCCAGCGCAGCGTATTGCGCAGGCGGCGGTACAGTTCCGCCGTCTGCTCCAGGATGCGCGGGCCGATCCGCTGGTCCTCGGTGGTGTCGGCGTTCATCACCCACAGGCGCAGGATGTCGGCACCGTATTTCTTGGTGACTTCCTGCGGCGCCGTGACGTTGCCCAGCGACTTCGACATCTTCCGCCCGGTTTCATCCAGCGTGAAGCCGTGCGTCAGCAGCGCCTTGAAGGGGGCGATGCCGCGGGTGCCGATGGATTCCAGCAGCGACGAATGGAACCAGCCGCGGTGCTGGTCCGATCCTTCGAGATAGAGGTCGGCCGGGAAGGGCAGGTCGCGCTCGGGCGTCAGCGTGAAGGCGTGCGTCGAGCCGGACTCGAACCACACGTCCACGATGTCCATCACCTGCTCGTAGTCGTCCGGGTTGCGACCGTTGCCCAGGAAGCGGGCGGCGGCACCGGGCTTGTACCAGGCGTCGGCGCCTTCCTCGCGGAAGGCGGCGGTGACGCGCTCCAGCACCTCCGGGTCGCGCAGCGGCTCGGAGGTGGTCTTGTTCACGAAGACCGGGATCGGCACGCCCCAGGCGCGCTGGCGGGAGATGCACCAGTCCGGCCGGGCGGCGACCATGGAGGTGATGCGGTTGCGCCCGACCTCGGGCACGAAATGCGTGACGGCCAGCGCGTCCAGCGCCTTGGCGCGGATCTGGTTGCCATCGTCCATGGCGATGAACCACTGCGGCGTGGCCCGGAAGATCACCGGCTTCTTGGAGCGCCAGGAATGCGGGTAGGAGTGCCGCAGCGACCCCTTGGCCGCCAGTCTGCCGGTAGCCTCCATCGCAGCCCAGACCGGCTCGTGCGCCTTGAAGACGTGGATGCCTGTGAAGCCCGGCGCCTGCACCGTGTAGGTGCCGTCATCCGCCACCGTTTCCGGCACGGGCAGGCCGAACTGCCGGCCCAGCGCGAAGTCGTCCTCGCCATGGGACGGGGCGATGTGGACGAAGCCCGTGCCGGCATCGGCGGTCACGAACTCGCCCGGCAGCATCGGCACGTCGAAGTCGTAGCCGCCCTCGCCGCCGGCCCAGCCGCGCAGCGGGTGTGCCAGCACCGTGCCGGCGAGCTCGGCGCCCTTGAGCACGCGGCGGATGCTGTGCGCCTCCAGACCCGTGTCGCGGCAGAAGCTTTCCACCAGCGGCAGCGCCACGATGAGGTTGTCGCCCACCCGCAGCAGCGAGCCTTCCGCCACCGTGTCGACGTGGATCAGCGCGTAGTCGATCTCCTCGCCGTAAGCGACGGCGCGGTTGGCCGGCATGGTCCAGGGCGTGGTGGTCCAGATCACCACGTCGGCGCCGAGCGCCTCCTCCACGGGGGAGCGCAGCACGGGGAAGCGCGCGTGCAGCGTCGGGCTGGTGTGGTCGTGGTACTCGATCTCGGCATCGGCCAGCGCGGTCTTCTCGACCGGGCTCCACATCACCGGGCGCAGGCCGCGATAGAGCGAGCCGTTCAGCAGGAACTTGCCGATCTCGCCCGCGATCGTCGCCTCGGAGGAGAAATCCATCGTGGCGTAGGGGTGCTGCCAGTCGCCCAGCACGCCCAGGCGCCCGAACTCCTCCCGCTGAACGTTCAGCCAGTGCGCGGCATAGGCGCGGCACTCGGCGCGGAAGTCGAGGATCGGCACCTGATCCTTGTCGACGCCACCCTTATACTTGCCCTTGGGGTTGCGGTATTCTTCCTCGACCTTCCACTCGATCGGCAGGCCGTGGCAGTCCCAACCCGGAACGTAGTTCGCGTCGCGGCCCGACATCTGGGCAGCGCGGTTGATCACGTCCTTCAGGATCTTGTTCAGCGCGTGCCCGATGTGCAGCGGCCCGTTGGCGTAGGGCGGGCCGTCATGCAGCACGAATTTCGGCAGCCCGGCGGACTGCGCCCGCAGCCGGTCGCGCAGGCCCTGCTGCTCCCAGCGCTCGAGCCAGCCGGGCTCGCGCTTGGGCAGGTCGCCCTTCATCGGGAAAGGGGTGCGCGGCAGGAAGACCGTGCCGCGCCAGTCCACGGCGCTGCCCGTGGCGGGGGCCGCGGTGCTGGCGTCTTGCGGGGCGTCGTTCATGGGGATCGTGTTCCGGGCGTCGGGCGCCAGATGCGGTGGCGACCGCGGGCAGGGGGATGGGTGAAGCGCGAAATCCCGGCTCTCAATCGAGGGCCGGGCGGATAATTCGCGCCTGTGTCCGCCTGAACATGCCGGCGTTATGGGGAGGGCGGGCGTTCCCGGTCAAGCGGTCGCATCCACCCTGGCAAGCCGCTCACGTCCCTGGGTCCGCTCCGGCGGTGATCCGGCGAGCCTGATGTGGCTCAAGCCAAAATCGCAGCGCCGTCCGCCGGACCGCGACGCGGCCCGGTTACTCCGCGGCAGGGAGACTGTCGGCGGCGACGTCGCGTTGCGGGCCCGCCAGGGCGACGCGGAGCACGGTGCTCAGCGCGACGAAGATGGCGAGAGCAATCACGAAGCTGATCTGGTGCATCGTTTTATTTCCCCTTCGTGTTCGATTACTCGGACAACGCCTGCGGCAATTCTGCGCCGGGGCGTGAGCGCCCCGTCGGCGCAGCCGTGGCCTCAGTCCGCCAGGCGGGCGCTGCGCGGCAGGCCGTGCGGGTAGATGGACTTCATGACGACCTGCGCGGCCACGTTGCCGACGGCAACCAGGGCGATCACAGCGATAAAGGCGGTCTCGATCATGAAACAAACTCCTCGGGATCAGTTCCCGTCAACGAGGAGAATATGGGGCGTTGCGGCGCAGCGTCGCAAGCATAGAACGAGTGAATAGCCGCGCTTCGGAGGAATATCTGGACGACGGCCAAGTCAAAATGCTCCGCATCTTATGTAAGACTTGGGCTGTTTATCTTATGCAAGACCTGCAAGGGGGGGCGACGACACCCCCCTCGACAGCACGGCACTGGCTGCTTCGACTGCCCGAAGTCTGGATCCGCGGCTCGGAGCATCACGGGGAAGAGTGTGTGAGGCGGGGCAGCGGGAGCCATCGCTCCCGGGCGTCAGTCTAGGACGCGGCGTGCCTGTCGGGCGTCCTCGGCGATCGCGTCCTTCAACTCCTCCAGCCCCGCGAAGGTCGCGTCGGGACGCAGGAACTGATGCAGCCGCACGCCGATCTCCTGGCCGTAAAGGTCGCCCTGCCAGTCGAACAGGTGCACCTCGAGGCGGGTCTGCGGATCGCCGCCCAGCGTCGGGCGGCGGCCGACATTGGCGACGCCCTTCACCTCGGTGCCGTCGGGCAGGACCACGGTCACGGCGTAAACGCCGCGCGCCGGCTCGATATGCCGGCCGAGCCACAGGTTGGCGGTGGGCCAGCCGAGCACCCGGCCGAGCTTATCGCCGTGCACCACCTCGCCCCGGATTTCCCAGGGGCGGCCGAGATCGGCGGCGGCGCGCTCCGGATAGCCGTCCTGAAGGTTGCGGCGGATGCGGGTGGAGGACACCGTGCCCTCCGCGTCGGTGACGGGGGGCACGACCGTCAGGCCGATGCCGCGCCGCTCCGCTTCCCGGCTCAGCAGCGCCACGTTGCCGCCGCGGCGATGGCCGAAGGCGAAGTCCGCGCCGCAGGCCAGGTGGCGGGCGCCGATGCCGCGATGGAGAACCTCCTCCACGAAGGCTTCCGCCCCCATCGCCGCCAGCTCCGCCCCGAAGGGCAGGGCATAAACCACCCGGCAGCCGGCATCGCGCAGGGCGGCGCACTTGGCGGGCTGCGGGGTCAGACGGAAAGGCGGGTCCTCGGGCCGGAAATGCTCGCGCGGGTGCGGCTCGAAGGTCAGGGCGGCCAGCGGCAGGTCCGGCCGTGCGCCGTGCGCCGCGCGCAACACGGCGCGGTGGCCGATATGCACGCCGTCGAGGTTGCCCAGCGCGACCGTGGCGCCGCGCGCCGCGGCCGGCACGTCGCGCCAGTCATGGACCACGGTGAAGCCGCCGGGCTGATCGCCGCTGCCAGCGCAAACGGCGGAGGTGCTGGGGAAGCTCGTCACGCCTGGGCCGGGCTCTCGATCCACTTCGGCACCGCCGGGGCCCGGAAGTTCCGCAGCATGCTGATCGCCTGCTCGGGCGTGTCCGCGCGCATGGCCAGCAGCCGGTGCTCGGGCTTGAGGAAGCCTTCCCGCTGCATGGAATCCAGCAGCGTCATCATGCCTTCCCAGTAGCCCTCGACGTCCAGGAACACCGCGCCCTTGCCGTGGAGGCCGAGCTGCGACCAGGTCAGGACCTCGAAGACCTCCTCCAGCGTGCCGAAGCCGCCGGGCAGGATCACGAAGCCATCCGACAATTCCGCCATCATGGCCTTCCGCTCGTGCATGGAACGCACGACGTGCAGGCGGGTCACGGAACCGTGTCCGACCTCGCGCTGCATCAGCGCCTCGGGGATCACGCCATCCACCTCCGCACCGGCCTGCATCGCCGCGTCCGCCACGACGCCCATCAGCCCGACCTTGCCGCCCCCGTAGACGAGGTCCATGCCCTCGGCCGCGATCTGCTGACCCAGGGCGCGCGCGACCTCGGCATAGATCGGGCGGGCGCCCGGATTGGCCCCGCAGAACACGCAGACGCGCTTCATTGTCTTGTCTTCCATACCGTTGATCTAAGGCCATCACGGTCCCGAGCGATAGCGACCGGCCGGGAAAGACAGTTTCGCGTCGCGAGCCTGCTGCGCCGCTTCGGAATGGCTGAGCATGGACAAGCCGCTCCCCCAGCGCGACACCGGCCTTCCTGCGACGAGCGCGAAAGAAAGGATGGGGCATGGCGTCGATCGACCTGGGCACCAGCGAGAAGCTGCTGGCGGAACTCCGTGGCTGGGTGGAGATCGAGACCCCCACCACCGACGCGGCGGCGGTGAACCGGCTGCTGGACCGGGCCGAGGCTGGCCTGCGCGAGGTCGGCGCCGCGCTGGAGCGCATCCCGGGGCAGGGCGGCTACGGCGACAACCTCCTCGCCCGCACGCCGGGGGAGGGCGCGCCGCTGCTGGTGGTGGTGCACCTGGACACAGTGTGGAACCACGGCACGCTGGCCGGCCCGATGCCCTTCCGGGTGGAGGGCGAGCGCGCCTACGGCCCCGGGATCTACGACATGAAGTCCGGCTCCTTCCTGGCCTTCCACGCGGTGCGCGAGATCCTGCGCCAGCGGGTGCCGACCCGGCGGCCCGTGACGCTGCTGTTCACCCCCGACGAGGAAGTGGGCTCGCCCACCTCGCGCGCGATCATCGAGAACGAGGCGCGCCGCTCCGCCGCCGTGCTGATCGCCGAGCCCGCGGGCGGGCCGCAGGGCGCCTGCGTCACTGCGCGCAAGGGCGTTGGCCGCTTCGACGTGAGGATCCACGGCGTGTCGGCCCATTCCGGCGGCAACTGGACCGAGGGGCGCAGCGCCGTGGTGGCGCTGGCCGAGCTGATCCGCACGGTGCACGGCATGGTCGACCTCGAGCGCGGCACCACCACCAACGTGGCCCCGGTCTGGGGTGGCACGCGGCCCAACGTCGTGCCGCCGGAAGCGGGCTGCGAGATCGACCTGCGCGTGGCGACGGCGGAGGATGGCAAGGCCGCCGAGCGCGCCATCCTGGCCCTGGCCGGTGAGCGCGACGGCATCCGCATCGAGGTTTCGGGCGGCATGAACCGGCCGCCGATGGTGGAGAGCGCCGAAACCCTGCGCCTGTACGAGGCGGCGCGCGCCCTGGCGCGGGAGGTCGGCTACGACCTGCCCAAGCAGCACCGCGGCGGCGGCTCGGACGGCAACTTCACCGCGGCGCTGGGCATCCCGACGCTGGACGGGCTGGGCTGCACCGGGGCTGGCGCCCACGCGCCGCACGAGCACATCCTGTGGCGTGACCTGTTGCCGCGCGGGCAGGTGCTGGCGAGGCTGATGCAAACGCTCTGAAATGCGTGGCCGCCATTCCGGAAAGGGAATGGCGGCTGGGCCGCTGCCTCAGCTGGCGGGGACGGCGAGGCCGAGCAGAAGGGTCACCAGCTCGGCTTCCTCGACCTCCAGCGCCGCCTGGGCCGGGGTGAACCAGCGCGTTTCCCGCTCCCGCCGCTCCGGCCAGTTCTTGACCTGCCGCTCCACCCGCAGCGGAAACACCGCCACGTCGCAGGGGATCTCGCGACCGCTGCGCAGCCGCTTGTTGTAGTGGTAGCTGCCGATCGACCTGTCCGACACCGCCCCGAGGAGCCCGGCCTCCTCGAAGGCTTCCTTGGCCGCCAACTCGTGCGGGGCGAGGTCCTTCTCGGCCCAGCCCTTGGGCAGCACCCAGCGATGCGTTTCGCGGCTCGTCACCAGCATCACGCGCATTTCGCCGTCCACTTCGGCGTAGGGGAGGGCCGCATACTGCCGGCCCAGCCGCTTCTTCAGCTTGTTAGTCATTCGGAACTGTCTTTCTTGACAGCTCAATTCAAGAAAATGGCCGCTGTCCACCGAGTAAATGGGGAAAAATTCCGCCTGCGGCAAGGATTCGTTGCCAACCTTCCTCTGCTGTCCAACTGGCGTGACACCGTGGCCATGTTGTGCCGCCCCCGCTAAGAAGGACCACCTGGCCATCACTGCAGGGCCAGGGCTTTGTTGTGCCCGATTCCGGTGCCCTCGCGGCCGGGCCGGGTCGTTGAAGGGTTCTTGTTTGATGCTGAGTTGGTTCCGCCGCATGCTCCCGCATGAGGAGCGCTTCTTCGATCTGTTCGGGCAGCATGCGGACGCCATCGTCGTCGGGGCGGAGGAACTGCGGGCCATGCTCGAAGGCGGCGAGGCCGTGGTGCGGCACTATCCCCGCGTGCTGGACGCCGAGGACCGGGCCGACGCCATCACCCGCGAGGTCGTGCAGGCGGTGCGCCGGACCTTCGTGACGCCCTTCGACCGCGGCGACATCCAGGACCTGATCGGCAGCATGGACGACACGCTGGATCAGATGAAGAAGACCGCCAAGGCCATTTCCCTGTTCGGGATGACGGAGTTCAGCCCCGATATGCGGCGCATGGGCGATGCGATCCTGCGCTGCGCCCGGCTGCTGCGGGAGGCCGTGCCGCAGCTGTCGGACATCAACCGCAATGTCGGCAGCATCAACGCCTTGTGCGAGTCGATCCGCCAGACCGAGGGCGAGGCCGACGACATCCACGACGCCGGCGTCACGACACTGTTTCGCGAAACGCCGGACGGGCAGGCAATGCGCTTCATCGCGGTGCGCGAGGTGTTTGACCTGCTCGAGCGGGTGGTGGACCGCTTTGACGACGCGGCGAACCAGGTCGAAGGCATCGTGATCGAACACGTCTGAGCCGACGGACCCGATAACCCCGTGGAAACCCTGGCCTTTCCCCTGCTCGCCGGCCTCGTGGCCGTGGCGCTGCTGTTTGACTTCCTCAACGGGCTGCACGACGCCGCCAATTCCATCGCCACCATCGTCTCGACGCGGGTGCTGCGCCCGCAATACGCCGTGCTCTGGGCCGCCTTCTTCAACTTCATCGCCTTCGGCATCTTCGGCCTGCACGTGGCGCAGACCGTGGGCGTGGGGATCGTCGACGCCTCCGTGGTGGATGCGCGGGTGATCTTCGGCGCGCTCGCGGGCGCCATCGTGTGGAATCTCGTCACCTGGTGGCAGGGTATCCCGTCGAGCAGCTCGCACGCGCTCGTGGGCGGCATCGTGGGCGCCGGAACCGCCAAAGCCGGCTTCGGAGCCATCGTCTGGTCCGGCCTGGGGCAGACGATGGCCGCGATCGTGCTGTCGCCGCTGCTGGGGCTGTTGCTGGCGCTAGTGCTGGTGCTGGCGGTGTCGTGGATCTTCGCGCGCTCCACGCCCTTCGCCGTGGACCGCACCTTCCGGACCATGCAGTTCCTGTCGGCCTCGCTCTACTCGCTGGGCCATGGCGGCAACGACGCGCAGAAGACCATGGGCATCATCGCCGTGCTGCTCTACTCGCAGGGGCTGCTGAGCGGTGGCTTCCACGTGCCGCTCTGGGTGGTCTTGTCGTGCCAGTCGGCCATGGCGCTGGGCACGCTGCTGGGCGGCTGGCGGATCGTGCACACCATGGGCTCCAAGATCACGCGCCTGACGCCGGTGCAGGGGTTCTGTGCCGAAACGGGCGGGGCGATCACGCTGTTCCTGGCGACCGCGCTGGGCATCCCGGTGTCCACCACCCACACCATCACCGGCGCCATCGTCGGCGTGGGCGCCGCACGCCGGACCTCCGCGGTGCGCTGGGGCGTGGCGGGCAACATCGTGGTGGCCTGGGTGGTGACCCTGCCGGCGGCGGCCATCATCGCCGCCCTGGCCTACGAGGCCGTCGGGCTCCTCGGCTGAAGGAGCGGCGGGAGCCGTCGCGGCGGGCCGGGCGTTCCGCCACCGCCCGCCGGGGCTGGCGGCGGCCTGCCCACGGCGAGGCGCCGGGCGCGCCCGGCTAGGTCACCTGCTTCAGCGCCGACACGGCGGTGCCCAGGGCGTGCAGCAGCCGGTTGCGCGCCCGCGTGGCGCTGACCGTGGCCAGCTTCGCCGCGTCGCTGCCATCCTCGGTGGTGGCCAGGTGACGGATCGGGTCCAGCACGGGCCAGGGCCGCAGCGGCAGCGCCGGATCATGCGCGAAGCGGTCGCCGGTGCCGTAGTCCAGCGGCACCAGCGCGCGGGAGGCCTGCATCAGCGCGCGGTTCACCTCGCCGGCCGCGCCGGCGCTGGCGGTGCTGCCGGTGATCAGGGCGCTCTGCCGCTCCAGCTCCGTCAGGGCGGCCAGCACCGCGTCGAGGCTCAGCCGGTTGCCGATCGCCTTTGCCAGAGGGGCGACCTCGGCGCGCAGCTGCCGGGCATGGGCGGTGTAGTCCAGCGGCAGGATCGGGGTGGTCAGGAGCTCCCACACCGCATGGAGCAGGACGCGGGTGTCGCGCACCTGATTCGCGGGGTCGATCTTGTCGATCAGGTCGTCCGGCGTGTGCCACCACCAGCCCAGCGGGTTGCGCATCGCCACCGGCCCGGGCGGCTGCCCGCTGATCGAGCCGAACATCGAGGGGATGCCGATGCCGGGAAAGGACTCGTCCGAGTTCCGCGTCTTGCGCTTCGCGGCGTAGTTCTGGCCCGAGCCCGCCTTCACCGCGGCCGCACCCAGCGGCGATAGCTCGGCGGCGGCCGCGGCATTTTCCAGCACCGTGGCGCCGATGCCGCCGGGGCTGTCGATGTTCACGTGCGCGACGCAGAACCGGTCGAGCTCCGCCCAATGGTTGTCGGCGTACCAGCTGGAGCCCGAGTAGCGGCCGTGCGAATGGCCCGACCAGAAGCAGATCCGCAGCCCCCGCTGCCACGTGGCGCGGGCCTCGGCGCAGAGGCGCGCGACCTCCAGCATCGCGGCATTGGCCGAGCCGTTGTCCATCACGCCGTAGTGCCAAGTGTCGTGGTGGCCGCTGAACAGCACGAAGGGGGCGTCGGGCCCTTCCGGCCCGTCGAGCTCCGCCACCAGGATCGGTGTCTTGCGCCAGCCGGTGTCGACGGCGGCGTGCAGCACGACCTCGGGTGCCTCGCCGCGCCCCAGCTGCGCCCGCAGCGCCGCGCCGTCGCTGTCCGAGATGGTGCAGGAGGCGATCGTGGGAAGATTCGCCACCGTCTCGGGCGACGGGCTGCCCCAGACCGGCGAGATGCACATCTCGTGCAGGTGCTGGTGGTTGCTGACGTGCAGCGTCGCGGCGGCCCCGGCAGCGGAGGCGCGCGCCGCCATGTCGGGCGTGGACATGCCCTGCACCAGCAGGATCGCGCCGCGCAGGTCGCGCTCCGCGAGGTCGGCCTCCTTGCCATCCCCGACATCCACCAGCGGTGCCCGCAGCCCGCCCGGTGGCGTCGGGCGTGCCATGGAATGGGTGATCGCGCGCAGGGCGCACCCGTCCACCGTGACGGAGGCTTCCCCCGGCAGGCTGATGAAGGCGTCGTGCTCGATGATCCGGGTGCGGTAGCCGGCCTCGTCGAGGCGGGTGCGGACGAAGTCGAGGCTTTCGCGCTCCTCCGGGGTGCCGGACAGCTTCACCCAGCGGGCGAGCTCGGCCAGGTCGGCCATCATCCGGGCGCCGTCGACCGCGTCGTGTGGCGGGGGCAGGGGGGCGTCGGTCATGGCTGTTGCTCCGCAGCAGGGCAGGAAAGGCCGGCGGCTTGGCATAGTCCGGACCGGCCGGGCATCTTCGCGCGCAGAAACAGCCGGTCAACCGCTTTGACCATCGTGGCGGCGGTTGCATACTGCGCGCTCATCCCGGCGTGCCCCCTTCCGCAGGGCGCAGCGCCGTGCCGCTTTTTGTTGCAGTGCCGCGGCGGCCGCCACGGTGTCCCACTAGGAAGCATCCCATGCAGAACAGCGAACCCATCTGGCAAAAGGTCGAGAACAAGAAGGACGACTACATCGCGCTGGCCGACCGGGTCTGGGGCACGCCGGAGCTGGCCTATGGCGAGCACCGCTCGGTCGCCGAGCACATCGCGCAGCTGGAAAAGGAAGGCTTCCGGATCACCAAGGACGTGGCCGGCATCCCGACCGCGGTGATGGGCGAGGCCGGCGAGGACGGTCCGGTGATCGCGATCCTGGGCGAGTACGATGCGCTGCCCGGTCTTTCGCAGGAAGCCGGCATCGCCGAGCCGCGCATGGTCGAGGGCCAGAACGGCGTGGGCCACGGCTGCGGCCATAACCTCCTGGGTTCCGCCGCCCTGCTGGCCGCCACCGCGGTGAAGGACTGGCTGGCCGAAAACGGCTTGAAGGGCCGCGTCCGCTACTACGGCTGCCCGGCCGAGGAAGGTGGCGCCGCCAAGGGCTTCATGGTGCGTGACGGTGCCTTCAAGGACGTGGACATCGCCATCTCCTGGCACCCGGCGCCGCTGTCGGGCGTGAACGAGGCAGTCAGCCTCGCCAACACCCGCATCGACTTCACCTTCGCCGGCCGTTCCTCGCACGCTGCCGCGGCGCCGGAGCTCGGCCGCTCGGCGCTCGACGCGGTGGAGCTGATGAGCGTGGGCGTGAACTACATGCGCGAGCACATGCCCGACAACGCGCGCGTCCACTACGCCTACCTGAATGCCGGCGGCATCGCGCCCAACGTCGTTCAGGGCGAGGCCAAGGTCCGCTACCTGATCCGCGCCGGCAACCTGGTGGAGCTGAACGCCCTGGTGGCGCGGGTGCGCAAGATCGCCGACGGCGCCGCGCTGATGACCGAGACCACCGTCAGCACCAAGGTGGTCAGCGCCGTGTCCAACCTGATGGGCAACACGCCGCTCGAGCAGGCGATGTTCGACAACTTCCAGCGCCTGGGCCCGCCGCAGTTCGACGAGGAGGACCGCGCCTATGCCGAGCAGATCCGCGCGACGCTGAGCGACGAGGACATCGCGGCCGCCTTCAAGCGTTCCGGCATGCCGGTGCAGAAGGACAAGCCGCTGTGCGACTTCATCGTGCCGCTGGAGTCCAAGGGCAAGGGCGGCAACGGTTCCACCGACGTGGGCGACGTGAGCTGGGTGGTGCCGACGGTGCAGGCGCGCGGCGCGACCTATGCCATCGGCACGCCGGGCCATTCCTGGCAGCTGACGGCGCAGGGCAAGTCCGGCATGGCGCACAAGGGCCTCGCGCATGTGGCCAAGGTGATGGCGGGAACGGCGGTGGACGCGCTGCGCGACCCGAGCCTGATCGAGAAGGCCAAGGCGGACCTCGCCAAGCGGACGGACGGTAACCCCTATGTCTGCCCGATCCCGGATGACGTGGAGCCGCCGATCCTGGCCATGAGCAAGGGCGTCTGAGCACCCGGAACGACGCCGGGATGCCTTCAGGGCGTCCCGGAGCTCGCTTCGGCATTTGTGAGCCGAGCTTTCTTGGTTCTTCTGGGCAGCGGAGCTCGGCGCCTTAACCAGGGCGGGAAAGCCCCGGCTCGCTCGGGCATCAGTCATGCCATTGAGAATGGTGGGCCACGGTGTTCGTCGTCCCGGCACCCAGGCTCATCCTGCCTTCGTCAACGGCGCGCTCTTCGTGGCGCACCGTGCGGCTCTCCGTCAGCCGGCGGTGAGCAGTCGGCGGAACAGCGGCACCGCGGCGGCGAGTTCCGCCAGCGACACGTGCTCGCCCGGTGCGTGCGCCACGCCGATGCTCCCCGGCCCCAGGATGACGCAGGGCGCCAGCGCCTGGAGTTCCGTCGCGTCCGTGCCGTAGGCGGCGGTGCGGGCCGGCTGCCCGCTCTCGCGCACCGCGGCCTCGATCAGGGGATGCTCGGGCGGCAGTTCCGGCGCGCCGGGATCGGCCCGCTCCCGCAACTCCAGCCCCGCCCGCGCCGCCGCCTGGCGAACCTTCTCGATCACCGGCCGGGGGTCGATGCTGCGGGAATAGCGGAACTTGATCGTGGCCGTGGCGCGCGGAACGGTGACGTTCACCGCCGTGCCGTGGTTGTCCAGGATCAGGTTGAAGTCCGAGAAGGGCGGCTCGTAGGCCGGGTCCTGCATGGCCTCGTCGCTGCGCAGCCAGCCGAAGATCTCGCGCATCTCGGCGAGATAGGGGACCAGCGCCCAGTTGGCATTCACGCCCGAGCGTCCGGAGGAATGCGCCTGCACGCCGGTGGCGACGGCGGTGAACTCCACGTTGGCCCGGTGGCCGCGAACGGGGATGAGGCTGGTCGGTTCCGCCACGATGATGCCGCGCGGGGCCGCGCGCCGCGCCAGCTCCGACTGCTGGGCCACGATTCGCGCGCCCTGCTTCGTGGTTTCCTCATCGGTGGTGAGCAGCAACGTCACCGGCACGTCCGCGGGCAGGCCCTGGGCCGCGACGATGGCGGCCGCGACCGGGCCCTTCATGTCGGCCGAGCCCAGCCCGTGCAGCACCCCGCGCTCGTCCACGCGCGCCGCCCAGGGGTCCTCGGTCCAGCCGGTGTCGGGCACCGTGTCCATGTGGCCGGACAGGGCGATGCCGCCGCCGGTCAGTGGGCCGCGATGGGCGACCAGCGCGCGCTTGGCGGTGCCGGTCGCGTCCTCGAAGTCGAGTCGCTCGACTTCGAAGCCCGCGAGCTCCCGCTCGATGCGATCCGCCACGGGCAGGTTCGACAGGCGGGACCGGCTGTCGATCCGCACCAGCGCGGCGGCCAGCGCGGCCACCTTCTCGGCATCATCCACGGCGCGTTCCTCCATTGAAAGGGCAGGGCGGCCCGCGCCGCCGCAACCCTGTCTTGCCGCGCGGCGCCGCGCGCGCAAGCCTGCGCCCCCATGACAGAGAACGTTGCCTACCTCGATCCACGCACGGGCCGGACCTGGCCGCTGGCGGAGCCGCGCTGGTGCGGCGACGGCGGGGAGCCGCTGCTGCTCACGGACCTGCCCGGCATCGGCCGCGACGACATCGACCGGGGCCGGCGGTCGATCTGGCGCTACGCCGCCGCCCTGCCGTTCCAGCCGGCAGAGCCGATCACCATGGGCGAGGGCTGCACGCCGCTGATCGAGCGCCGGATCGGCGGGGGCACAGCGCTGCTCAAGTGCGAATGGTTCATGCCCACGGCCTCCTTCAAGGACCGCGGCGCCTCGGTGATGCTGTCGCTGCTGCGCGACCAGGGCGTGCGCTCGGTGCTGGAGGATTCGTCGGGCAACGGTGGTGCCGCCATCTCGGCCTATGCCGCGGCCGGGGGGATGGAAGCGAAGATCCTGGTGCCAGCCTCGACCTCGCCCGCCAAGACGGTGCAGTCGCGGGCGGCCGGCGCCACGATCGAGCTGGTTCCCGGCAGCCGGCAGGACTGCGCCGACGAGGCGGTGCGGCAGGCGGCGAGCATCTTCTACGCCTCGCACAACTGGCACCCCTTCTTTCTCCAGGGCACCAAGACCCTGGCCTACGAACTGTGGGAGGATCTGGGCTTCCGGGCGCCCGACAACGTGGTGATCCCCTGCGGGGCGGGCTCCAACGTCCTGGGCCTCGCGATCGGATTCGGGGAACTGCTGCGCTCCGGCGGGATCGACCGCATGCCGCGCCTCTTCGCGGCGCAGCCGGCGAACTGCGCCCCGATCGCCCGCGCGGCCCTGGGGCTGCCGGCGGCCGAGGTGAAGCCGACGATGGCGGAAGGCACCGCCATCGCGCAGCCGATCCGGCTGCCCGAGCTCCTGGCGGCTCTGAGGGTCAGCGGCGGCGGCGCGGTGATGCTGACGGAGGAGGAGATCGGCGCCGCCACGCTTTCGCTGGCGCGCCAGGGGCTCTACGTCGAGCCGACCTGCGCCCAGGCGGCCGCGGGTTTCGGCCACCTGCTGCAGGGGGGGCAGATCGCGGCCCGCGAAACAACGGTGCTGCTGCTGACGGGCACCGGGCTCAAGGCGACGCCGCGAATTGCCGAGCTGCAAGGTCTGACGGTCTGACGGGCACGGACCGGATGCGCCATCGGGGGAGGGCGGACCGCCGACCCTCGGGGGTGCATCCGCAAAGCTGTGGTAGACACTGACCGGTTCTTCTATAATTCATCGCCCAGCCGCTTTCGCGGATTTCATCTTTTCCCGCGCCTTTGGCGCTCCGCCCGGGAGATCGTCGCCTCATGATCAGGCGCTGGCTTTCATTACTTTATGTTCAGGTTCTGCTCGCGATCGTCATCGGCGTGGCGGTGGGCGCCATCTGGCCCACCACCGGCGCCGCGATGAAGCCGCTGGGCGACGCCTTCATCAAGCTGATCAAGCTGGTGATCGCGCCGGTCGTCTTCTGCACCGTGGTGCACGGCATCGCCTCGGTCAGCGACGCCAAGAGCGTCGGTCGCGTCGGCGTCAAGGCGCTGGTCTATTTCGAGGTCGTCTCGACCTTCGCGCTGATCATCGGCCTGCTGGTGGCGCGTACCTTCCACACGGGCAGCGGCTTCAACATCGACCCGGCGCAGATGAACGCCAACGCGATCCAGAGCTTCACGCAGAGTGCGGCCAAGGACAGCGTCACGGCGCACCTGATGGCGATCATCCCCGACACCTTCTTCGGCGCCTTCGTGAACGGCGACCTGCTGCAGGTGCTGTTCCTGGCGGTGATCACCGGCTTCGCCATCAACGCGCTGCCGACCCGGGCGCGCGAGGCCGCCTCGGGTGCCGTGGACTCGCTGTCGCGCATCTTCTTCGGCGTCGTGGCCATCGTGGTGAAGGTGGCGCCGATCGGTGCCTTCGGTGCCATGGCCTTCACCATCGGCGCCTACGGCGTTCGCTCGCTGCTCTCGCTGGGTGAGCTGGTGGCGACCTTCTACCTGACCTCGGCGCTGTTCGTGCTGATCGTGCTGGGCTTCATCGGCTGGATCTGCGGCTTCTCGATCCTGCGCTTCATCGCCTACATCCGCGAGGAGCTGCTGATCGTGCTCGGCACGTCGAGCAGCGAGAGCGTGCTGCCGCAGATCATGCGCAAGATGGAAGGGCTGGGCTGCTCGCCCAAGGTCGTCGGCATCACCGTGCCGCTGGGCTACAGCTTCAATCTCGACGGCACCAACATCTACATGACGCTGGCCACGATGTTTCTGGCCTACGCCACCAACACGCCGCTGACCCTTTATCAGGAGCTGGTGATCCTGCTGGTGGCGATGCTGACGTCGAAGGGCGCCTCGGGCGTGACTGGCGCCGGCTTCGTGACGCTGGCCGCCACGCTGTCGGTGATCCCCGACATCCCGATCGCCGCGCTGGCGATCCTGATCGGCATCGACAAGTTCATGAGCGAGTGCCGCGCGCTCACCAACCTCGTCGGCAACGGCGTCGCCTGCGTCGCCATCAGCCGCTGGGAAGGGGAGCTGAACCCGGCGCAGCTGCGTGCCGCCCTGCACGGTCAGCCCGTCGCGGGCGCCGGCGTGGCCATCAAGGACAGCGTGCCGCTGCCCGAGCCCCGCGCGTCGCACCGGCCGGCCGAGTAAGGCCAGCCGAGCCACGAATCGCTGCGGCCGCCCCCACCCGGGCGGCCGCAGCACCTTTCGGGCGATGGCCGATCCGTCGGCCCGCCACGCTCCGCCTCCGGCCCGACGCGGATCGCATGGCCTTTCGGCCAACCCTTGTCACCGAAGCCCTGCCGGCCCGGACGGGCTCTCAGCCGCCGGTCAGGTCGCTCCAGTGCTCGATGGGCATGGGCCGGCCGATCAGCCAGCCTTGGATCTCGCTGCAGCCCTGTAGGCGCAGCTGTTCCCGCTGCTCCTCGGTTTCCACGCCTTCCGCCGTGACCGGCAGGCCGAGCCGCCGCGCGAGATCGAGTGTGCCCCCGACGATGGCAGCCGAAACTTCATCCTCCGTCATGGTCGCCACGAAGCCGCGGTCGAGCTTCATGCGGTCGAAGGGAAAGGCCCGCAGCGTCGTCAACGACGAGTAGCCGGTTCCGAAATCATCCAGCGTGATGGCCACGCCGAGCTCGCGCAGCGAGGTCAGGGCCGCCTTGGCCCGGCCCACATCGCGGATCACCATGCCTTCGGTGACCTCGAGCTCGAGGCGGTGGGGCGGCAGGCGCGAGGCCAGCAGGGCACTGCGGACGCTGGCCACGATGTCGCCGCGCTGCACCTGGGTGGGGGACACGTTGACGCCGACGCGCAGCGGCCGGGCCCAGCGCATCGCTTCCTGGCAGGCGGCGTTGAGCACCCATTCGCCGATCGCCACGATGTCGCCGGAACTTTCCGCGACGGGGATGAAGACGTCGGGGCTGATGAGCCCTTGCTCCGGGTGGCGCCAGCGCAGCAGCGCCTCGAAGCCGACGACCACGGTCTCGCCGGAAGGTTCCAGGGCGGCCTGCGGCTGCCAGGCCAGGGTGAACTCGTTGCGCTCGATGCTCTGCTTCAGGTCCTGGTCCAGGGCGCGGTTGTGCTGCGCCTTGCGGTCCATCTCGAAGGTGTAGTTGAGCCACTGGTCACCGCCTGCGGATTTCGCGCGGTGCAGCGCCGTATCGGCGCATTCCACCAGGGCCTCGCTCACGGAGGCGTCGGTCGGGAACACCGCCAGGCCGATCGAGGCGGTCAGCTGCCCCTGGCGCTCCTCCGCTAGGTCGTAGGGGCGCGACAACAGCCGCAGCAGTTCGGCCGCGCGCCGCTGTGCCGCGTCGGAGGCGCGTGCCGCGTCGGCGGGCAGGCCGCTCTGGACCAAGACGAACTCGTCGCCCCCGAGCCGGGCCAGGAAGTCCCCCGGCGCCATCCTGCTGCGCAGCCGCTCGGCGACGTCCTGCAGCAGCCGGTCGCCGGCGCGGTGGCCCCAGCGGTCGTTGATGCCGCGAAAGCCGTCGAGGTCGAGGCATAGCAGGGCCAGGCGCTGACCGGACGCACGCGCCTGCTCCAGCATCTCCGACAACTGCCGCCGCAGCGAAAGGCGGGTCGGCAGGCCCGTCAGGACATCCTGCTGCCCCGCCTGCGCGAGCTGTTCCTCGAGCCGGCGCTCGCGGCTCGCATCGCGCGCGATCACGCGCACGCCGGTGGGGTGCCCCTGCGCGTCGCGGCTCGCTTCCCAGCACACGTCGATCCAGCCGACGCTGCCGTCCTGATGCAGCACCGTCCAGCTGTCCCAGCTCGGGACGGCGTCGGCGGACAGCGCGCGCTCGTAGGCCGCCTCGGCCCGCACGCGGTTGCTGGGGTGCAGGCGGTTCAGCAGCTGCGGCAGTGTCGCCGGCGGCTCGTCGCCCTCCAGCCCGAACAGGTGCAGCGCCTCGGCGCTCCAGTGCAGGCTTCCGCCGGGCAGGTCCTGCCGGACCTCGCCGACCTGCAGCAGGCTTTGCAGGCGGTTCCGGTCCTGCTCGAAGGCCGAGACCCGTTGCTGCATGCGCCGTCGCCAGCGCCAGGACAGGAGGCCCAGGAACAGCAGGAAGGCGACCCCGAGGGCCAGGAACAGCGGAACGACTGGCTCGCTCATCACCGGGAGCACCGGGCGAGGGGGCGGCCCGCCGGGCTGCCGCAGGGCGGCTCAGCTCCGTGGAGGGAATGGCGGCGGGAACGTGGAAGCGCCGGCACGCCTGGGCCTGGGCCAGGGGTCCGTCTTTCTTGTCTCCACGTCTTGAGCCAGACCAGCACCGTAGGCGTCCCGGGTAACGCACCCATGCGCTACCTTGCGGCCCACAGTGCCGCAAGTGGTGCCCGCGATGAAAGGCGCTGCCTCCATGCCGGGGCAGCGCCGCATCATACCGAGTCGCGACCGAGCAGGGTCGCGGTCACCGGGGACGGAACCCCGCGGCGCGACCCGCGGGGAGCTTGGCTTGGAGCTTCAGACGTCCTCGTCGAAGCCGCCGTCATCGGCGCCGTAGTCGACGCCGGTGGCATCATCCTGGCCCCAGCCGGCATCCTGCGCGGCGCCGGCATCGTTGCCCCAGCCGGCGTCCTGCACGCCCACGGCATCGTTCTGCCCGCCCGGATCGGTCCAGGGTGAGGAGGTCGGG
Organism: Roseomonas elaeocarpi; assembly: GCF_042433915.1. Taxonomy (NCBI): domain Bacteria; kingdom Pseudomonadati; phylum Pseudomonadota; class Alphaproteobacteria; order Acetobacterales; family Roseomonadaceae; genus Roseomonas; species Roseomonas elaeocarpi. The sequence goes on from NZ_JBHLUN010000005.1 coordinate 134,890, forward strand.
GTGGAGATCTGGTCCTGCCCGAAGCTCCCGACATCGTTGAAGCCGGTGTGTTCGGCCACGCTGCTGGCGGCATGCGCCGCGCCGCCCGAGAACATGCCCATCAGCGCGTTGCCCAGGACCATGCCGCCGGCGACGCCCGCCGCGGTGGTCAGGGCGCTGCCCAGGAAGCCCGAGCCGCGTCCGCCCTGCAGCACCTGCTGCGGGGCGTAGCCACCCGGCACCTGCATGGGCTGCGGCGGCGGCGTCATCGGCGGCATCACGCCGGACTGGCGCTGGCCGCCGCCGAACATTCCCCCGAACAGCCCGCCGCGCTGCGGCGCCTGCTGCTGCTGCATCGCCTGGGCCTGCCGCTGGGTGTTCTCCAGCTGCCATTCCAGTTCCTGGATGCGGTTCTGGGCCTGGACCAGCGCGGCTTCCTGCACGAAGGCCGTCTGCGTGATGCGGTAGCGTGCCTCGGGGTAGCGGGTGAACAGATCGCTCAGGAGGCGGTCGGCCTCGAGATCGACCGGTGGCAGGGCCGGGTTCGGCCGCGTGGCGGGCACGCTGCCGCCCCAGGGGCTGGCCGGACGTGCGGCACCGGCCTCCGCGCCGGATACCCGGGTCACGAACTCCGTGATGATGCGCCGCTCTTCCTCGGTCATCGTCTTCTTGCTCCGATCTGCCGCGCGGGAACGAGGTGCCCCGGCGAACACAACAACGCCGAGGTAGCCAGGAGGCGCGGCGCTTTCAATGCCATAATTACAGAACGTTAATTTTGAGATGTTCCGTCATGTGCCGGCCGCGGCCGCGCCGACCTTGGGCGGCAGGCCAAGGCGGCCCCACTCGATCGCGGGGCAGCGGTCCATTACGCAGATGAGGCCGGCGGCCCTGGCCCGCTCCGCCGCGGCTCCGTCCACCACGCCCAGCTGCATCCACACCGCGCGGGCGCCCAGCGCGATCGCCTCGTCCACCACGGCGCCCGCTTCCTCGGAGCGGCGGAAGATGTCCACCATCTCCAGCGGCGCCGCCTCGGCCAGGCTGGCCAGGGCCGGCACCCCGTGCACCGGCCGGCCCGACAGCGCCGGGTTCACCGGCACCGCCGCGTAGCCGCGGTCGAGCAGGAAGCGGAACACCCCGCCCGAGGGCCGGCCCGGCTTGTCGGAGGCCCCCACAACCGCGATCCGGTGCACGCCCAGCAGCAGCGCGCGCACCGCTTCGTCCGTCATTCCGTCCGCCGCCATGGATCCGCTCTCCTTCCGGAAGAGGCCGTCCCTGGTCTTCGTTTCGCCACGGGCGGCCTGTAGAAGTTCAAAACATGCGACGCGCGAACTGGTTGACCCTGGGACCGGCCTGGCTGGCCGGCCTTCTGGCCACACTGCTGGTCTGGTGGCTGCCCAACCGGGCGCAGCTGCGGCAGCTCGCCATGCCGGTGGAGCGCCTCAACAGCGTGTCCTTCGCGCCGTTCCGCGACGGCGACAGCCCCTTGCGCAACATCTTCCCCACCGCCGCCGAGGTGGAGGAGGACCTTCGGCTGATCGCCCCCCGCGTGCGCGGCATCCGCACCTATGCCAGCATCGAGGGCGACTACGAGATCGCGGAGCTTGCGCAGCGGCATGGGCTGCGCCTGTGGAAGGGCGCCTGGCTCGGCCGCGACCTCGCGCAGAACGATCGGGAGCTTGCCCGCCTGATCGACGCTGCCAACCGCTTTCCCGACACGGTGGAGCGGGTGGTGGTCGGCAACGAGGTGCTGCTGCGCCGCGACCTGCCGCCCGAGGCCCTGGCCGCGGCGCTCGACCGCGTGCGCGCCGCGGTGCGCCAGCCCGTGACCTACGCCGACGTCTGGGAGTTCTGGGAGCAGTTCCCGGAGATCGCCCGGCACGTCGACATCATCACGATCCACATCCTGCCCTACTGGGAGGACCAGCCGCTCGACGTCGAGAGTGCCATCGCCCACACCCGCGACATCTACCGCCGCATGCACGCGCTGTTCCCGGACAAGCCGATCGCGATCGGCGAGGTCGGCTGGCCCTCGCACGGGCGCTGGCGGGAAGGGGCGGCGCCGTCGGTGGTGAACCAGGCGCGCTTCCTGCGCGAGTTCGCGGCGCTGAGCCGGTCGGAAGGCTTCGACTACAACGTCATCGAGGCCTTCGATCAGGGCTGGAAGTACAAGAACGAGGGTACGGTCGGTGCCGCCTGGGGCCTCTGGACAGCGGACCGGCAGCCGAAATTCGCCCTGTCCGGCCCGGTGCGGGAAAACGCCGACTGGCCCTACTACGCAGCTGCTGCGGCGCTGCTCGGCCTCGTCCTCGCGCTCCTGACCCGTCGCGCCTTTCCCGAGGCCGGGCCGGTGCCGCTGGTGCTCCTGTCGCTGGCGCTCGGCAACGCGCTGGCCTTCGCCTGGTGCGGCGGCGTGCCCTATGCCTTCGACGAGCACCTGCTGCTGGCCGTGGCCGTGAATCTCGCCGGACAGGGGATGCTCGCGGCGCTGCTGCTGCGCCGGGCCGGGCAGCGGCTTTCCGGCCTGCCGGTGGAGCCTGCCCGCAACGGTGCCCATGCCACCGCCACGGTGCGGGACCTGCTTCGCCTGCGGCTGCGCTGGCGCGACTGGCGCGGCTTCGCGCTGGACGACCTCGGCTTCGTGTTTCTTTGGACCGCGGCAGCGCTGGAACTGATGCTGCTCTTCGACCCGCGCTACCGCGACTTCCCGTTTCCCACCTTCGCGGTGCCGCTCGTGGCGGTGGTGACGCGGGCGCTGCTGCGCGACCTGCCGCGCGCCGGCGGCGGCTGGGCGGAGTGCTGGGCCGGCGGGGCGCTGGCGCTGGCTGCCCTGGCGGGCGCGGTGAACGAGGGTGGTGCGAACATCCAGGCGCTGGGCTGGAGCGCCTGTGCGCTGGGCCTCGCGGCGCCGGCACTGCTGCGTCTGCGGCGCCCCGTGCCCGTCGCGGCCATGCATCCCGCCTCCCGCCCTGCGTCGCGCTGAGCGCCGCGGGGAGCGCTCAGCCGGGGCGCGGCCGCTCGCCCACGGGCCGGAGACCGCCGGGCCGACCGGCATCGTCGCGCGCGGCGCGCGCCTCGGCGCCGATCCAGGCCCAGGCCCCCAGCATCGCGCCCAGCATCCCCCAGGTCGCGTTGAAGTTCAGCGTGGCGATGATCCCCAGCGCCACGGCGGCGACGCGAACCGCGTGCGGACTGCCGAGGAAGCTCCAGAACCCGAGCAGCAGCGCGCCCAGGCCCCAGAGCTGCCAGTGCTGCAGCCACAGCAGCGCCGCGCGCGGCGTGCAGGCGAAGGGCGCCTCCGTCATGTCGAGGCAGGCGGCCCCCCATTCCCGGGGCTCGACGTAGAAGGCCCGATAGGCTGCCATGGCGCCCACCAGCAGCACGACGGCAAGGAGGCCCGGCAACTGCCGGCGAAGGAGGCGAAGCGGCGACATCACCGCTGGATCGCCCGTTCCCGGCCCCGGTGCAAGCGGCGGCCAACCGGGGTGTGGGCTTGACCGTGCCGGCCCGCCGACCCTCCATGTGGCCCATGCGCTTTCCTTTTCTTGACCGCCGCCCCCAGGTGGCCGTGGTCCGCATGGCCGGGGTCATCGCCGCGCGCGCGCCCGGCCTCGGCGGCCCCACCATGAACGCCGCCTCGCTGGCACCGGCGCTGGAGCGTGCGTTCCGGCTGAAGCGGCTGTCGGCGGTGATGCTGGCCATCAACTCGCCCGGCGGATCGCCGGTGCAGTCCTCCCTGATCGCGGCCCGCGTCCGCAGGCTGGCCGAGAAGCATGCCGTGCCGGTGATCGCCTGCATCGAGGATGCCGGCGCCTCGGGCGGCTACTGGATCGCCTGCGCGGCCGACGAGATCGTCTGCGACGCGGCCTCAGTGGTGGGCTCGATCGGCGTCATCTCGCAGGGCTTCGGCTTCAACGAGGCGCTGGAAAAGCTGGGCGTCGAGCGGCGCGTGGTGACCTCGGGGGAGAACAAGTCCTTCCTCGACCCCTTCCTGCCGGCCGACCCGGAGCACCAGGAACGCCTGCGCGACCTGCTGTCCTCGCTGCATGAAGAATTCAAGAACTGGGTGCGCAGCCGCCGCGGCGACCGGCTGAAAGGGAGCGAGGCGGAACTGTTCAGCGGCCGCTTCTGGACCGGCCGCGAGGCCGTGGCCCAGGGTCTCGCGGACGGCATCGGCGACCTGCACGGGGAGGTCCTGCGCCGCTTCGGCGAGGATGCCCGGATCACCGTTCTCGACGCCCGGCGGCCCCGCTGGCCCTGGCGCCTCTTCGCCGCGGCCACGGGCGCCGCCTTCTCGGTGCTGGAGGAACGCGCGGCGCGCGCCCGTCTCGGGCTTTAGCCCCCGACCTGCCGCGTCCAGTCGGCGAGGTTGTAGCTCATGGACAGCCGGGTGATGCGGCCGTCCCGAACCTCCAAGAAGGCGCCGGCCGGCAGGGTGTAGCGCTGGCCGCTGGCCGGCGGCAGCCCTTCGTCGGTGTTGAGGTATTCGCCCTCCACCACGAACTCCGCCGCGGCGCGGCTGCCGGTGGCATCCACCATGACCACGATGTCGCGCAGCTGTTCGCGGTAACAGCGCTCCATATGGAGAAGAAAGGCCCGGAAGGCCTCACGCCCCGTCTGCCGCCCACCTTGGTTGATGTCGTGCGCCACGTCGGGGGCCAGACAGTCGAGCATCTCGTCCCACCGGGCGAGATTGAAGGCGGAATAATAACGCCGGATCAGCGTCTCGGTGGGATGCATCCGGGCAGGGGCCTTCCTGTGCGTGGGAGCCGCCCTTATGGTGCGCCCCGTCATGCTCGCCAAGCCGCCCTCCTTCCAGGACATCATCCTGCGCCTCCATAGCTACTGGAGCCGCCAGGGCTGCGTGATCCTCCAGCCCTACGACATGTCGGTGGGGGCAGGGACCTTCCATCCCGCCACGACGCTGCGCGCCCTGGGGCCCAAGCCCTGGAACGCCGCCTACGTGCAGCCGTCCCGTCGCCCCTCCGACGGCCGCTACGGCGAGAACCCGAACCGCCTCCAGCACTACTACCAGTATCAGGTCATCATGAAGCCGAGCCCGGCCGCGGCGCAGGACCTGCTGCTGGCGAGCTACCGCGAGATCGGCCTCGACCCACTGAAGCACGACTTCCGCTTCGTGGAGGACGATTGGGAAAGCCCGACGCTGGGCGCCTGGGGCCTGGGCTGGGAAGTCTGGTGCGACGGCATGGAGGTCGGCCAGTTCACCTATTTCCAGCAGGTCGGCGGCATCCCGGTGGTGCACCCCTCCTTCGAGATGACCTACGGCCTCGAACGGCTGGCGATGTACGTGCAGGACGTCGAGAACGTCTACGACCTCGACTTCAACGGCGCCGGCGTGACCTACGGCGACGTGTTCCTGCGCGCGGAGCGCGAGTTCAGCGCCTTCAACTTCGAGCACGCCGACGTGCCCCGGCTGTTCCAGCACTTCGCCGACGCCGAGGCCGAGTGCAACGCGCTGGCCGACCGTGGCCTGGCGCTGCCGGCTTATGACCAGTGCATCGCCGCCAGCCACCTGTTCAACCTGCTCGACGCGCGCGGCGCCATCAGCGTGACGGAGCGCGCCGCCTTTATCGGCCGCGTCCGGGCGCTGGCGAAGCGCTGCTGCGAAGGCTGGGTGGCGGGAGAGGCGGCATGAGTGCCGTGCCCTCGATTTGCCACGTTGATCCGCGATCCGGCCGGAAGCATGCCCGCTGATGTCTGAACTTCTGCTCGAACTCTTCTCCGAGGAAATCCCGGCGCGCATGCAGGCGCGCGGTGCGGAGGATCTCGCGCGCCTGCTGACCGAGGCGCTGAAGCCGGCCGGTCTCGTTCCCGCCAACCTCCGCACCTTTCACGGCCCCCGCCGCATCGCGCTGGCGGCCGAGATCCCGGCCGCGACGGCGCCCGTGTCCGAGGAGCGCCGTGGCCCCCGCGCCGACGCCACCGGCCCGGCGCTGGAAGGCTTCCTCCGTTCCACCGGCCTCACCCGCGACCAGCTGGAGGAGCGCGAGGTCAAGGGCGCGTCCTACCTTTACGCGGTGATCCGCCGCGAAGGGCGTGCTTCGTCGGACGTGCTGGCGGAGGTCATTCCCGCGCTGATCCGCCGCTTCCCCTGGCCGAAATCGATGCGCTGGGGCGGCACCTCCACGATGACCTGGGTGCGGCCGCTCAAGCGCATCCTTTGCGTCCTCGACGGTGAGGTCGTGCCCTTCGACCTGCGCCAGGGCGAGGATGACGGCCATGGCCTCACCTCCGCCGACCAGACGGAGGGGCACCGCCTCCTGGCACCTGGCGCCTTCGCGGCGCGCACGGTGTCGGAATGGGAGGCCGGGCTGCGTGCCCGCAAGGTCATCCCCGAAGCCGCCGAGCGCGAGGCCGCGATCGAGAGCGGTGTCGCCAGGCTGGCCGCCGCGCAGCAGCTCGAGGTCGTGCCCGACCGCGGGTTGCTGACCGAGGTCGCGGGGCTGGTGGAATGGCCGGTGCCGCTGATCGGCCGCATCGACGACAACTTCATGGACCTGCCGCCCGAGGTGATGCGCACCACCATGCGCGTGAACCAGCGCTACTTCGCGCTGCGTCACCCGGACGGTCGCGCCGCCAACCGCTTCGCCCTGGTGGCCAATATCGAGGCCACCGACGGCGGCGCCACCGTGGTCGCCGGCAATGAGCGCGTGCTGCGCGCCCGCCTGTCGGATGCCCGCTTCTTCTGGGATGGCGACCGGCAGTCGCCGCTGGAATCCCGCCTGCCGCGCCTCGACAGCGTGGTGTTCCACGCCAAGCTCGGCACCCAGGGCGAGCGCGTCGCGCGGCTGGAACGCCTCGCGCGGATCCTGGCGCCGATGGTGGGGGCGGACCGTGACCTCGCCGCGCGCGCCGGCCGGCTGGCCAAGGCCGACCTCGCCACCGGCATGGTGGGCGAGTTCCCCGAGCTCCAGGGCCTGATGGGCCGCTACTACGCGCTGCACGATGGCGAGGCGCCCGAGGTGGCCGAGGCGATCGGCGCGCATTACCGCCCGCTCGGCCCGGGCGACGAGGTCCCGCGCGAGCCGGTGGCGGTCGCGGTGGCGCTGGCCGACAAGCTTGACCAGCTGGTGGGTTTCTTCGCGGCGGATGAGCGCCCGACCGGCTCGGGCGACCCCTACGCGCTGCGCCGCGCGGCGCTGGGCGTGATCCGCATCATCCGCGAGAACGGCCTGCGCCTGCGCCTGATCGACGTGATTGCGGAGGCCTTCTTCGGCTACGCCGCTGCCCAGGGCACCACGGCCGAGCCGGAGTTCGGCATGGCGGTGGCGACCGAGAAGCGCAATGCCGGCTTCCAGCCTTCCTCGACCTCCCGCCATCCGCCGATGGTGGAGGCCTTCGCCGCCGGCCTGCTCGACTTCCTGAACGAGCGCCTGCGCGTGCAGCTGCGCTCCGAGGGCGCGCGGCACGACGTCCTCGCCGCCGCGGCCGGGTCGCAGGGGGGCGACGACGACCTGAATCGGCTTCTCGCCCGGGCCGACGCGCTGCGCGACTTCCTGGCAACCCCGGAGGGCACGGACCTGCTCGCCGCCTATCGCCGCGCCGCCAACATCCTGCGCATCGAGGAAAAGAAGGACGGCCCGCATCAGGCGCAGGTCGAGCGCATGCTGCTGCTCCTGCCCGAGGAGCGCGCGCTGGCCGAAGCCCTGCAGGCGGCGTCGCCCGCGGTGCGGGAGGGTTTGGAATCCGAACGCTTCGCGCGGGCTATGAACGTGCTCGCGACCTTGCGCGGACCGGTGGACGCGTTTTTCGATAAAGTCGTGGTGAACGACCCCGATCCTGCGCTGCGGCGCAACAGGCTCGGCTTGCTCAAGACACTCCGCGCGGCGATGGATCGCGCCGCGGACTTCCAACGAATCGAAGCTTAAAGGGACGTGCCTATGACCAAGTGGGTTTACGGTTTCGGCGCCGGTCGCAACGACGGCAAGGCCGACATGCGCAACCTGCTCGGTGGCAAGGGTGCGAACCTCGCCGAGATGGCGTCGATCGGGCTGCCCGTGCCGCCGGGCTTCACCGTGACCACGGAAGTCTGCACCTACTATTACGACAACGGCCGGCAGTACCCGCCCGAGCTGAAGGCCCAGGCCGACGAGGCCCTCGCCCGCATCGAGGAAGCCGTCGGCGCCAAGTTCGGCGATGCCACGAACCCGTTGCTGGTGTCGGTCCGCTCCGGTGCCCGCGTGTCGATGCCGGGCATGATGGACACCGTGCTCAACCTCGGCCTGAACGACGACACGGTGCAGGGCCTGGCCAAGCGTTCGGGCGATGAGCGCTTCGCCTGGGACAGCTACCGCCGCTTCGTGCAGATGTACGGCTCGGTGGTGCTGGGCGTGGACCATCACCGCTTCGAGGAGATCATCGAGGAAGCCAAGCACAGCTCCGGCGCCGTCGAGGACACCGAGCTGACCGCCGCCGACTGGCAGAAGGTCGTGGCCGAGTACAAGGCGATGGTGGCGCAGGCCATCGGCAAGCCTTTCCCGCTCGACCCGCAGGACCAGCTCTGGGGCGCGATCGGCGCCGTGTTCGGCTCCTGGATGAACCCGCGCGCCAACACCTATCGCCGGTTGCACGACATCCCCGCCAGCTGGGGCACCGCCGTGAACGTCCAGGCCATGGTGTTCGGCAACATGGGCAATGACTGCGCGACCGGCGTCTGCTTCACGCGCGACCCGTCCACCGGCGAGAACATCTTCTACGGCGAGTACCTGATCAACGCCCAGGGCGAGGACGTGGTGGCGGGCATCCGCACGCCGCAGCCCATGGCGAAGGAAAAGGCCAAGCCCGGCGAGCGCAGCATGGAAGAGGCCATGCCGGAAGCTTATGCCGAGCTCTGCAAGGTGCGTGAGACGCTGGAGCGTCACTACACCGACATGCAGGACATCGAGTTCACCGTGCAGAGCAACAAGCTCTACATGCTGCAGACCCGCAACGGGAAGCGCACCGCCGCCGCCTCGCTGAAGGTCGCGGTGGACATGGCCGAGGAAGGTCTGATCGACCGCACCGAGGCGGTGAAGCGCGTTTCTCCCGGCTCGCTCGACCAGCTGCTGCACCCGACGCTCGATCCCAAGGCGCCGCGCAAGGTGCTGACCAAGGGCCTGCCCGCCTCGCCGGGCGCTGCCTGCGGCGTGGTCGTGTTCTCGGCCGAAGAGGCCGAGGCGCGCGCCAACAAGGGCGAGGCCGTGGTGCTGGTGCGCATCGAAACCAGCCCCGAGGATATCGCCGGCATGCACGCGGCGAAGGGTATCCTGACCACGCGCGGCGGCATGACCAGCCACGCGGCGGTTGTGGCCCGCGGCATGGGCCGTCCCTGCGTCGCCGGTGCCGGCGGCATCGTGGTGGACTACGCGGCCGGCACGATCTCGGCCGGTGGCCAAGTGGTGCGCGGCGGTGAGACCATCACCCTCGACGGCGCCACCGGCGAGGTCTTCCTGGGCGCGGTGCCGATGATCGAGCCGAAGCTTTCGGGCGACTTCGCGACGCTGATGGGCTGGGCCGACGAGGTGCGCCGCCTGAAGGTGCGCGCCAATGCCGAAACCCCGCTCGACGCCGACACCGCGCGCAAGTTCGGCGCCGAGGGCATCGGGTTGTGCCGCACCGAGCACATGTTCTTCGACGCCGACCGCATCGGCTCGGTTCGCCAGATGATCATGAGCGAGACCGAGGGCGGCCGCCGCGCTGCGCTGGAGAAGCTGCTGCCCTTCCAGCGCTCCGACTTCGTGGAGCTGTTCCGCATCATGGCGGGGCTGCCGGTGACGATCCGCCTCCTTGACCCGCCGCTGCACGAATTCCTCCCCCACAAGGACGAGGAACTGGCCGAGGTGGCGGAAAGCCTGGGCGCCGACCTCGCCACCATGAAGCGCCGCGCGGCCGACCTGTCGGAAGCCAACCCGATGCTGGGCCATCGCGGCTGCCGCCTGGGCGTGACCTTCCCCGAGATCTACGAGATGCAGGCGCGCGCCATCTTCGAGGCGGCGCTGGAGATCGCGGAAGAAACCGGCAAGCCGGTGGTCCCTGAGATCATGATCCCGCTGGTGGGCATGAAGAAGGAGCTGGAGATCACCCGCGCCCAGGTCGACAAGGTCGCCAAGGAGGTCTTCGAGGCCAAGGGCAAGTCGGTCGAATACCTGGTTGGCACCATGATCGAGCTGCCCCGCGCCGCGCTGACGGCCGACCGGATCGCGGAGAGCGCCGACTTCTTCTCCTTCGGCACCAACGACCTGACGCAGACCACCTTTGGTCTTTCGCGCGACGATGCCGGCAAGTTCCTGCCCTACTACGTCGAGAAGGACATCCTGCCGAAGGACCCCTTTGTCTCGCTCGACGTCGAGGGCGTGGGCGCGCTGGTGGAGATCGCGGCCGAGAAGGGCCGCAAGACCAAGGACAAGCTGAAGCTCGGCATCTGCGGCGAGCACGGCGGCGACCCGGCCTCGATCCAGTTCTGCGAGACCGCCGGCCTGGATTACGTCAGCTGCTCGCCCTACCGCGTGCCGGTGGCGCGCCTGGCGGCGGCGCAGGCGGCGCTCTCGGGCGGCAGCGACCGCACCGCCTGAACCCGCGCAGTTCGTGACGGGAAGGGGCCTGCTCCGGAAGGGGCGGGCCCCTTCCGCGTTTCAGGGCCGCTGCTTCAGCCGGCCGGCGCCGAACCCAGCAGCCGCGCGAGCAGCCGGCCGTAGCCGCGCGCATCGTCCAGGGCGCGGTGGTTGTGCGGATACTGCCCGAGCCATTCGGCCGGGTAGTTTTCCGCCCGGCAGCGATGCGGCGGCCAGCCCAGCCGGCCGGCGGCGAAGGCATGGAGGCAGAGCGGCGCGTCGTGGAACAGCGGCGCCTCGGCGCGCGGCACCGGCATCACGCGATCGCCGGTGAAGCGGAGGAGGTAGTGGTCGATCCAGGCCGCATCCACCGCCACCGGATGGGCGGCGAAGACCGGATCACCCGGCAGCGACCGCACCCAACCCGCGAAGCGTCGCATCACCGCCTCCGCCGGCTGCGGGTCGCGCGTCGCGGCGGCCCAGGCCTCCGGCTCGGTGGCGAACCAGCGCAGCGTGCCCGGGTCCGCGCTGGCCTCGGGGAGGGGTTGCAGCACGGCCTCGAAGCACCCGACCTCCGTGCCGTGCTCATCCACCGCGGCGGCGCCGATCGAGAGGAGCGAGTTCCGGCCAGGCACGGGCCCGTCGAACTCGGTATCGGTCACCACGTAGATCGGCTGCACGGCAGGTCCTCGCTCCGGAAGCTCCCCGCATCGCAGGCCGAAACGAAGAAACCGTGTATGCCGGGTGTCGGCGTCGTGACGCGGCGCGTCAGGCTGCCTTTTCGGGCAAGCGCATCCAGTCGGGCACGTGCGGCCGCAGCACCGCCTCGCCGCAGCGCAGCTCCGCGCCGTCTTCCAGCGCCGCCAGCCGCAGCAGCGCCAGCCCATGCGTGCCGAGGCCGGAGCGCATCTCGCCCACCTCCGCCTCGCCACGCAGCACCGGTGCGCCGTGCTGCGGAAGCGGCCCGTCCACCGCCACCGGAACGAGGCGCCGCTTGACCAGCCCGCGGTAGCGCGTGCGGGCGGTCAGCTCCTGCCCCATGTAGCAGCCCTTGCTCCAGCTCACGCCATGGAGCTCGTCGAAGCCGGCCTCCAGCAGCACCGACTTCTCGCTTTCCATGTCGCGCGACCCGTCCGGCAGGCCGAGCTCCAGCCGGTGCAGGTCATAGGCCTCGGCCCCGTGCGCGGCGTGCAGCGGCGCCGGCGCCAGTACCCGCCAGCCCGCTGCCGGCAGGCGCGGGTCGTCGAAGGCGATCCCGCCCGAGGGTGCGGCGCAGCTCCAGCCCGCATGGACCGCAAATTCCGCCGAAGCATCGCGCAGCGCCACCTTGGAGCGCAGCCGGAAGCGGCCGAGCTTCGCCACCAGGGCTGCGGCCTGTTCCCGCTCGCAATCGATCAGGAGACGCTCGCCCTCCGCGACCACGAAGAAATCCGCCACCCACTTGCCCTGCGGCGTCAGCAGCGCGGCCCAGACGGCCTTGCCCGCCGCGGTGGCGGCGACGTCGTTGGACACGAGACCCTGCAGGAAGCTGATCCGGTCATCCCCGGAGAGTTCGACGACGCCGCGATGCGGCAGAAAGGCGATCGGCATGCATCAGCACTTGGCTCGCCGGGGGCGGCGCTGCAACCGGGATCGTGGTATGGGGCGCCCAACATGCGCGTCCTCTTCGTGTCCTCCACCCGGATCGGCGATGCCGTCCTGTCCACGGGGCTGCTCGATCACCTGCTGCGGCACCATCCGGAGGCCCGCTTCACGGTGGCCTGCGGCCCGGTGGCGGAAGGCGTCTTCGCCCGTATGCCCCGGCGCGACGAGACGATCGTGCTGCGCAAGCGGGCGCTGTCGCTGCACTGGCTCGACCTTTGGCGCCGTGTGGCGCCGCATCGCTGGGACCTGGTGGTGGACCTGCGCGGCTCCGGCCTCGCCTGGACGCTGCGGGCCCGGCGGCGCGCGGTGATGCGGGGCGGCCGGCGCGCCGGCCATCGCATCGGTCACATCGCGGAAACCTTGGGGGTCACCCCGCCGCCCGCCCCGGTCGCCTGGACCGCCCCGGCCGACGAGGCGCGGGCCGAGGCCATCCTGGGCGCGCCGCGCCCGTTCCTGGCACTCGGCCCCACCGCGAACTGGTCAGGCAAGGTCTGGCCGGCCGACCGCTTCGTCGCCCTGGCCCGCCGCCTGACCGAAGGGGCCGGATCGCTGCGCGGCGCGCCGGTGGTGCTGCTCGGCGGCCCCGGCAGTTCGGAGCGGGAGGCCGCGGCGCCGGTGGCCGCGGCGCTGGCCGCGACGCCGGGCGGGCTGATCGACCTCGTGGGCCAGTTATCCCTGCCGGAAGCGGCCGCGGTGCTCGGCCGGGCAGCCCTCTTCGTGGGCAATGATTCCGGGCTGATGCACCTGTCGGCCGCCACCGGCGCCCCGACGCTGGGCCTGTTCGGCCCGACGCCGGCCAGCGAGTACGCCCCCGTGGGCCGCGCCGCGCGGGCCGTCGTGGCGGGCGACGGCAGCATGGCCGGCCTCACTGTGGGGGAGGTGATCGAGGCGGCGCAGGCCCTTCTGCCACAGCGCGTGGCGGCTTGAGCCCTCGGCCGCGCCCGGCCGTGCCCCCCTTGTGCCGGGCGGAGCAGCCATGGCAGGACCACGCGATGCCTGTTGCGCGCCGCTGCCTTTCCGGTCCGACCGCGGCCTCCCGCCGGGGTTTCGCGTGAAGGTGGCGCAGGTCATGGCCGGCGCGAAGCTGGGCGGGGCCGAAACCTTCTTCGAGCGCCTTTGCGCCGGGCTGCACGCCGCCGGCGAGGATGTCCTGCCGGTCCTGCGCCGCGAACCCGACCGCGAGACCCGCCTCCGGCAGGCCGGCCTCGCCCCGGTGGCGCTGGGCTTCGGCGGTCCGCTCGACCTGCTGACCGGACCGCGCCTAGGCCGGGCGCTGCAACGCTTCGCCCCGGCCGTGACGGTGGCCTGGATGAACCGCGCCGCCCGCTTCACGCCGCGTGGGTCCTGGACGCTGGTGGGCCGGCTCGGGGGCTATTACGACCTGCGCCATTACCGCCGCTGCGACCACCTGGTCGGCAATACCCGCGACCTGGTGCGCTGGATGGTGGCCGAGGGCTGGCCGGCGGAGCGCGCCCACCACGTTCCGAACTTTTCGCCGGACCTTCTCGGTGTCACCCCGGCCGCGCTGCCGCTCCCGCCCGGTGTGCCGGTCCTGCTGGCCATGGGGCGCCTGCACCGCAACAAGGGCTTCGACACCCTGCTTCGCGCCCTGCCCAGGGTGCCAGGGGCGCAGCTGATCCTGGCGGGTGAGGGGCCGGAGCGGGCGGCGCTGGAAGCCCTGGCGCGGGAGCTGGGTGTGGCCGATCGCACCCACTTCCTCGGCTGGCGCACGGATGCCGGGGCGCTGCTCGCCCGGGCGGACGTCTTCGTGTGCTCCTCACGGCATGAGCCGCTGGGAAACATCGTGCTGGAAGCCTTCTCGGCCCGGCGCCCCGTGGTGGCCTGCGCGTCGCAGGGGCCGCGCGAACTGATCCAGGATGGAGAAAACGGTCTGCTGGTTCCCACCGATGCCCCCGAAGCCCTCGCAGCCGCCCTGTCGCGCCTGCTCGCGGACCACGCCCTGCGGGAACAACTCGCCGCGGCCGGACGGCGCGCCTTCGAGTGGGAGCACGCCGAGGCGCCGGTGATCGCCCGCTGGCAGGGTTTTCTGCGCGACGTCGCGCCGGCGGCCGCGATCGGGAGGGCTGGCTGATGTGCGGCATCGCGGGCCTGGCCCTGCGTCCCGGGCAGTCGCCCGACTCCCGCGTGCTGGACGGGCTGACGCGCGCCCTGGCGCATCGCGGGCCGGACGGGCAGGGGCATCACGTCCTGGGCAACGTGGCGCTGGCGCATACCCGGCTCGCCATCATCGATCTCGCCGGCGGCGACCAGCCGCTCTTTGCCGGGCCGGCGGCGCTGGTGGCCAATGGCGAGGTCTACAACAACCCCGAGCTCCGCGCCGCCCACAGCTTCTCCTGCGTCACCGGCTCGGACTGCGAGCCGCCGCTGCACCTGTGGCGCCAGGACGGGATCGGCTTCGCGGACGGGTTGCGCGGCATGTGGGCCATCGCCATCCACGACCGCTCGGCCCGGCGGCTGGTGCTGTCGCGCGACCCTTTCGGCATCAAGCCGCTCTACCTGGCCGAGGTCGCGGGCGGCCTCGCCTTCGCCTCCGAACCGCAGGCGCTGGTGGCCGCCGGCCTCGTGGCACCGCGCGTCCGCGCCGCGGCGCGGGATGAGCTGCTGCAGCTGCAGTTCACCACCGGCCGCGACACGATCTTCGAGGGCATCCGGCGGGTGCTGCCCGGCGAAACCCTGGCGATCTCCGACGGCGCGGTGGTGGAACGGCGCCAGCGCTCCGCCCTGCCCGAAGGCGGGCCGGAAGAGATCGGCGAGGACGAAGCGATCACCCGCTTCGGCCAGGCCTTCACCGAGGCGGTGGAGTTCCACCAGCGCGCCGACGTGCCCTACGGCATGTTCCTGTCGGGCGGCGTGGACAGCGCTGCGGTGCTTTCCGCCATGTCGCACCTGAACGAGCGCCCGGTGCTGGCCTTCACCGCTGGCTTCGACGTCGGCGGCAAGGATGAGCGCGAACAGGCCGCCGCCGCCGCTGCGGCCGCGGGCGCCCGCCACGTTCGCGTCGAGGTGAGCGAGGCCGAGGTCTGGCGCCACCTGCCCGAGATCGTGGCGGCCATGGACGACCCGGCCGCCGACTACGCCATCGTGCCCACCTGGTTCCTGGCCCGCCGCGCGCGGGAAGAGGTCAAGGTGGTCCTGTCCGGCGAAGGCGGCGATGAGATCCTGGCCGGCTACGGCCGTCACCGCTCGGCCATGCGGCCCTGGTGGCTCGGCGGCAAGGCGATGCGGGCGCACGGCACCTTCGACCGGCTCGACGTGCTGCGGGAGGAGCCGCGCCTGTGGCGGGACGGCCTTGAAGCCTCCGAAGCCGCGGCGGCCCAGCCGGGGCGCACCCGGTTGATGGCGGCGCAGGCCACCGACATGGCGGACTGGCTGCCCAACGACCTGCTGCTCAAGCTCGACCGCTGCCTGATGGCGCACGGGATCGAGGGGCGCGTGCCCTTCCTGGACCCTGGCGTGACGGCGGCGAGCTGGCGCCTGCCGGACGGGCTGAAGGTTCGCCGCGACACCGGCAAGTGGTTGCTGCGGCAATGGCTGTCTCGGGAGTTCCCGGCCTGCCAGCCCTTTGCCCGCAAGAAGGGCTTCACCGTGCCGATGGGCCGCTGGATCGCCGGCGCGGCGGAACGGCTGGCCCCGCTGGTCGCCGCCCAGCCCGGTGTGGAGGAGATCGTCCGGCGCGACCGCGTGCTGCCGCTGTTCCGCGCTGCGGCCGGCAAGCGGGAAGGCTTCGCGGCCTGGCACCTGCTGTTCTACGCCCTGTGGCACAGCCGCCATGTCGAGCGTCGCCCGGCGGGCGGCGACGTCTTCGAGGTGCTGTCGCGCGGCTGAAGCCCCGCCTCACCATCAAAAGTTACATTGTGCGTTGCAGCAGAAGCGGTGCTGCGGCGTTGTGCTCCCCGTGAAAGACCCGCGCCTGCCGTTTCGGCGGCAGGCCAGCCTCCACCGCCCGGACTGAGACGCGGGGCTGGTGGTCGTATCGGTCCCCCTCACCGAGGTCCCTTGCCGGACAACGGTGCGGCCGGACGCGACCGGGAGAGATGCATGCCGCACGACGCTCTTGCCGAGGTGATGCGACACCTCCAGACCGCCTTCGCCTTTCTGCCGGACGGGCTGCTGGGAAGCCTGCTGCTCCTTGTTGCCGCGGCGGTGCCGCTGGCCGCGACGCGCTGGTTCCTGCGGCAGTTCTACCGGCTGGCGGGGCGCTTCAACCAGACCTTCCTCCAGGTGCTGGTGACGCGCAGCCAGCGGCCGCTGACGACCTTCCTGGTGATCGCCGCGGTGGGCCTGGCCCTGCCGGCGGCGGGCTTCTCCTACCGCACCACGGTGACCCTGGCGCAGATCCTGCTGTTCGCCTTCGTGCTGGTGGTGGGCTGGAACATCATCACCGCCATGAACCTCGGCGCCGAGGTCTACCTGCGTCGCTTCCGCCTGGACGTGGAGGACAATCTCCTCGCCCGCAAGCACGTCACGCAGGTCCGCATCCTGCTGCGCACGGTGCAGACGCTGCTGGTGCTGATCACGGTGGCGGCGGCGCTGACCAGCATTCCCAGCGTGCGGCAGTACGGCGTCAGCCTTTTCGCCTCGGCGGGTGCGGCGGGCCTGGTGCTGGGTCTCGCGGCGCGGCCGCTGCTGAGCAACATGCTGGCCGGCATTCAGATCGCCATGACCCAGCCGATCCGCGTCGAGGACGCGGTGGTGCTGGAGGGCGAGTGGGGCTGGATCGAGAACATCACCGGCACCTACGTCGTGGTGCGGCTGTGGGATCTGCGCCGACTGATCGTGCCGCTGTCCTACTTTATCGAGAAGCCGTTCCAGAACTGGACGCACGAGAGTTCCGACCTGATCGGCACGGTGTTCCTGCGCGTGGATTATTCCGTGCCGCTGGACCGGCTGCGCGCCAAGCTGCGCGAGGTGGTGGAGGCCGATCCCCTGTGGGACCGCAAGACCTGCGTGCTGCAGGTGACCGACACGCCGGGCAACATGGTGGAGCTTCGCATCCTGGTCAGCGCGCGGGGCGGCGGCGCCACCTTCGACCTGCGCTGCCACGTCCGCGAGGCGATGATCAGCTTCCTTCAGCGCGAATACCCCGAAGCGCTGCCGCGCCAGCGCAACGAGATCAACGTCAACAACATGGGCAACAGCCTCGACGGGCTGCTGTCGGTGCGCGACGGCCGCGACCCGGCGGAGCTCCGGCGGGTCGCCTGACGCCGCGCCGGCGGCTCAGGGTTCCAGGCTGATCTGGGTCTTGATCACGTCGGGCCGGTTCTCCGCGGCGAATTCGAAGGCTTCCACCGACTGCTCGAAGGAGAAGGTGCGCGAGATCAGCGGCTTCACGTCGATCTTGCCCGAGGCCAGCAGCGCCACCGCCTTGGGAAAGACGTGGGCGTAGCGGAACACGTTCTCGAAGCGCAGCTCCTTGGCCTGGGCCGCCGCCACGTCGAAGGGCACCGGCGCCGGCGGGATGCCCACCAGCACCACCACGCCGCCGGGCGCCGCCAGTTCGGTCATGCCGGCGAAGGCGCGCGGGCTGCCGCTCGCCTCGAAGACGCAGTCCGCGCCCCAGCCGCCGGTGATCGAGCGCACCGCCTCCGGCGCGCTCGCCTCCGCCACGTTCACCGGGCGCAAGCCGGGATAGCGGCCGGCGATCGCCAGCTTCTCTGGCTGCACGTCGGTGATCACCACCTCGGCGCAGCCCGCCGCCAGTGCCGAGAGCGCCGTCAGCACGCCGATCGTCCCGGCGCCCAGCACCACGCCCACCTGGCCCGGGGTGATGCGCGCCTTGACCGCCGCCTGGAGGCCCACCGCCAACGGCTCCACGAAGGCGCCCTCGGCGAAGCTGACATTGTCGGGCAGGGGAAAGCACAGGTTCGCGGGATGCACGACCTCGGGCATCAGGCAGCCATGCACCGGCGGCGTCGCCCAGAAGCGCACGGCGGGGTCTAGGTTGTAGATCCCTTCCCGCGAGGCGCGCGAAGCCCAGTCCGGCACGCCGGGCTCCATGCAGACCCGGTCGCCCGGCTTCAACGTGGTCACCGCGCTGCCCACCGCCGTCACCACGCCGGAAGCCTCGTGGCCCAGCACCATCGGCTCGCGCACCACGTAGGGGCCGATCGCGCCGTGTAGGTAGTAATGGAGGTCGCTGCCGCAGATGCCGACGCTTCGCACGGCGATGCGGACATCCCCAGGCCCCATCGTCGCATCGACGTCGATGTCGCGCAGCCGCAGCTCGCGCGTCCGTTCCAGCACCAGCGCCCGCATGATCGTTCCTCCGTTCGCCACCATCTGACGGCCATGCCCCGCGCTGTCCAGGGCGTGGCGAGACACCCCCTCCCGGTCCGGTGCCCGTGGTGCGATAAGGTGGCCGGATCGCCCCTGTTCTCCGGGCTTCGCTCTTCCGCCTGTTCTACCGCAGCAAGGAACATCTCCCCATGGCAGCCTACGACCTGATCCTCCGCGGTGGCACCTGCGCGCTTCCCTGGGGGCTGGAGATGCTGGACGTCGGCGTCCGCGACGGGCGGATCGCCACCATGGGTGACCTGAGCCGCGACGAGGCGGCGGAGGTGATCGACTGCACCGGCCTGCACGTGCTGCCCGGCCTGATCGACCCGCACGTCCACCTGCGCGATCCCGGCCAGGCGGGCGGCCCCGACATGACGGTGGAAAGCATCGAGACCGGCACGCGCGCCGCGGTGCTGGGCGGCCTCACGGCGGTGTTCGACATGCCCAACACCAATCCCGCCATCACCACGCGGGAAGCGCTGGACAACAAGCGCGACTACCTGCGCAGCCGCGCCTGGTGCGACATGGGCCTCTACGTCGGCGCCACGCGCGACAACATCGGGGAACTCGCGACGCTGGAGCTGCAACCCAACGTCTGCGCCATCAAGGTCTTCGCCGGCTCCTCCACCGGCAACATGATGATCGAGGATGACGAGACGCTGGAAAAGGTGATGCGCTCCGGCCGTCGTCGCATCGCCTACCATTCCGAGGACGAGTACCGCCTGCAGGAGCGCAAGCCGATGTTCGCGGCCGGCGGCCCGCACGCGCTGCACGCCGAGTGGCGCGACGTGGAATGCGCGTTCCTCGGCACGCGGCGGCTGATGGCGCTGGCGCACAAGACCAACCGGCCCGCCCATGTCCTGCACGTCTCCACCGCCGAGGAGCTCGACTACCTGCGCGAGTTCCGGGCGCTGGCCACCGTGGAGCTGCTGGTCAACCACCTGACGCAGGTGGCGCCCGAGGCCTATGACAAGCTCGGCCCCTACGCCGTGATGAACCCGCCGATCCGTGACCAGCGGCACATGGACGCGGCCTGGGCCGCCGTGCGCGAGGGTGGGGTGGACTGCATCGGCTCCGACCACGCGCCGCATTCGCGCGAGGCCAAGGAGCGCCCCTGGCCCGCCACCGCCGCCGGCCTGACCGGGGTGCAGACGCTGGTGCCGGTGATGCTGAACCACGTGGCGGAAGGGCGCCTGTCGCTCAGCCGCATGGTGGAGCTGATGAGCGACGGCCCCGCCCGCGTCTACGGCGTCAGCGGCAAGGGACGCCTCAGCACCGGCTACGACGCGGACTTCACCGTGGTGGACCTGAAGCGCAGCCGCACCATCGAGGAAAGCTGGATCGCCTCGCCCTGCGGCTGGACGCCCTTCGCCGGCTTCCGCTGCACGGGCTGGCCGGTCATGACGATCATCCGTGGCGAGGCGGTGATGCGCGAGGACCAGCTGATCGGCAGCCCCCGCGGCGCGCCCGTGCGCTTCATCGAAGCTCGGGGCGCCTGACGCGCCGGGGGCGCGGGGCGCCTGACGCGCTGGAGCGCGGCGCGTCTCCTCAGACGGCGCTGCGCTCCAGCAACTCGACGCGGGCGCCGTCGGGCGCCTGCACGAAGGCCATGCGAAGGCCAGGGCGCGGCGAGTTCGGCTCCATGGTGAAGGTGGCGCCCTTGGCGCGCAGCGCCGCCGCCGTGGCCTCCAGGTCCGCCACGCGCAGCCCGATATGCTCGAAGCCGAGATAGGGCGGGCTGGGCGGGGCGCCGGTGCCCTCGGGCACCTGTTCGATAAACAGCGGAATGCCGCTCAGCGACAGCACCACGCGCAGGGCGCCGTTGTTTTCCACGCGCGAGGTTTCGGTGGCCCCGAACATCTCGACGTAGAAGCGCGCCGCGGCCACCGGATCGGTGCTGCGCAGGTGAAGGTGGTCCCAGGTGAAATCGGCCATGCGTCCTGTCCTCGGGCGTGTTCCCGCCGGCATCTGAGCCTCCCGCTGCCGCCGAGGCCAGCCCCCGGGCGGCAGAATCCGGACGGCCGGCGCGCCGCCCGCGCTGTCAGAAGCTGTTGAACGGCCAGCGCTCCGGCGCCCGTTCCGGCGGTGCCGGCGGCGCGTCACCCACCAGGCGCGTCGGCAGCGCACCCGGCGGCGGTCCGGCCCAGCAGTCGATGCTGCCCAGCGAGCGGGTGCAGACCGGCGCGGGCGAGGGCAGGGGATCGCGGCGGCAGTAGTGCTTCTCCCCGTCGTCGAGATGCGCGATCGAGCAGTCGCGCCCCGTGACGCCCGACACCACCAGGTCCGGCACCGCGCGGCCGGTCACCGTCAGCGACACCACGTTGGCCGCGGCGAAAGGCCCCCAGAAGGCGTCGCAGCCGCCCAGCAGCGGCACGAGGATCAGCAGGGGAAGCGGGAAGCGCACCCCCGCATCCTGCCGGCGTTCGCGTTAACGCCGGGTTCATGGCCCGACGTGGTGCTGCCGGCCTACGCTCCCGACGCTACGCCCTGCCGGGGAAGCGCCCGACCATCGCGGCCAGCGCATCCGCCGCCTGCGCCAGCGCCGTGCTCATCGCCGACACCACGGCCGGAACATCGGGCGAGGGCAGCGGCACCTCGGAGCGCAGGGGCTGCACCGCCAGCGTCGCCGCCTCGTTGCGCCGGCGCAGCCCGGCCTGACCCTGCAGCAGCACGGAGCCGCCGCCGGTGGCCTCGAAGTGCCCCAGCTCCACCTCCAGGATCAGCGCGCCGGCGAGGTCGACCGCGCTGCCCTCGGCGATCACCGCCGTACCGGGCAGCCGCAGCCGCAGGTCCTCGGCCAGCACGCGTGTCACCAGATCCCCGAAGGGTTCGGCCCAGAGATCGTCCTCCGCCACCAGCAGGCGGGCGCCGTCGCCGCCGCGCACGATGGCGGCCCGGTCGAGGCTGCCCGGGATGCCCACCCGGCGCAGCTGCAGGCTGGCGGGACCCGCGCCGGATGGCGCCGCACCGGGCATGGCGCGCAGCTGGTAGTAGCGCGACGGCGCGGAGGCGCAGGCCGAGAGCAAGCCCAGGCCCGCCAGGATCGCCGGCCGCCGGCCTATGCGAGGGCTCATCGTTCCGATCCTCCGTTGACGCGGCCGCGCACCAGGGCCTCGGGATGACGCGACAGGTAGTCGGACAGGAGGCGCACCGAGCGCGCCGTGTCGGTCGCCTGGTCCAGCAGCCGGCTCATCTCGCGGTTGACCTCCGAATCCTTGCCGTAGCCTTGCTCGATGGAGCCCACCGCGGCGTTGGCGCGCTTCACGGCCTGGTCGAGGTTGTCGGCGATCCCCGGCAGCCGCCGCATCAGCGGCCCCAGCCCCGCATTGGCGTTGCGCGTCAGCTCCTGCACCGAGGCCAGGGCGCTGGACAGGGCGCGCACCGCGTTGCGCACGTCCGGCCCACCCACGAGCCCGTTCACCGAGGCCAGCGCATTGTTGAGGTTGCGGCCGATCTCCTCGATCGGGAAGCGCTGCAGCTTGCCCGCGACCTCGCTGGCGGCCGCCATGATGTTGTCGGTGCCGCCGCCGACGCTGGGCAGCACGATCTCGTCGCCTTCCATCCGCACCTGGGCGGGTTCGGCATCCGGCAGGAAGTCCAGCGCCACCAGCATCTGGCCCGTCAGCAGGCTGGCGCTGCTCAGCTGCGCCCGCAATCCCTGGCGGACCGCCTCATCCACGAAGGCGCGCACCTCGGTGGCCGGCCGTCCCGCCGGAAAGGAAATGCGGTCCGGCTCGATCGCGATATGCACCGGCACCCGGAACTTCGCGGAGTTCTTGTCGAATTCGAGATGCACATCCTGCACGCTGCCGATGCGGATGCCGCGCATCGTCACCGGGGCACCCGGCGCCAGCCCACGCACCGAGCCCTCGAAGTAGACCAGGAAGGTCAGCCGCTCCGGCGAGGTCGCGGAAATGGCGTCGTTGAGGTCGTCGTAGAGCGTGTACTCCGCGCTGTCGGGTGCCCTGGGCTGGTCGCGCATCGAGGGCGGCGTGTCGAAGGCGATGCCGCCCGACAGCAGCGCCCGGGCGCTCTCCAGCTCCAGCTTGATGCCTTCCGCGCCGAGCTTCACCTGCACGCCGGAGGTGTTCCAGAAGCGCGAACCTTCCCGCAGGTAGCCGTCATAGGGCGCGCGCACGAAGGCGTGCAGCGTGATCTGGCCGTCGAGCGCCGGCGGGTCGTAGCTCAGGATCTCACCCACGTTCACGTCGCGGAAGAAGACGGGCGAGCCGCGGTTGAGCGATCCGATCCGGCGTGCATGCAGGGTGAAGACGCGCCCCGGCTCGTCGGAGCGCACCCCGGGCGGGTTCTCCAGCCCGGTGAAAGCCCCCAGATCATTGCCTTCGGCGGGGCCGGGGTCGAACTCGATATAGGCGCCCGACACGATGGTCTCGAGGCCCGAGATGTTGCCCGCCGTCAGCCGCGGCCGCACCACCCAGAACTTCGCGCCCTCCGTCAGCCGGTCGCTGACCGCGTTGGTCATGCGGATGGCGATCCGCACGCGCTTGAGGTCGCCCTCCAGCGACACGCGCTCCACCGTGCCCACCTGCACGGCCTTGTAGCGGACCGGCGTCTGGCCCGCGGTGAGGCCGTCGGCCGACTGGAAGGTCACCTCCACCAGCGGCCCACGGTCCGAGAAGGTGCGCCAGCCCAGGTAGCCCGCCACCAGCACCGCCACGATCGGGATCAGCCAGACGAAGCCGAAGCGGCGGTGATGGCGCCGCGCCACGAGCGCCGGGGCGCCGCCGTCGCGCGGGGCCTCGTCGCCGCCCGATCCGTTACCTTGCGCGGGGCTCATGGTGCTGCTCCTGCCGGCAGGTCCGGACTTGGTTCACGGGCGGCCAGCTGGTCGCCCGGCTGGTTCGCGGCATCCCACATCAGGCGTGGGTCAAAGGTTTCGACGGCCACCATCGTCAGCAACACCACGCCCGCGAAGCACATGGCCCCGACCTCGGCGTTGATGCTGGCCAGCACGCCGAAGCGCACCAGCGCGATCAGCACCGACACCACGAAGACGTCGATCATGGACCAGCGGCCGATCACTTCCACCAGCCGGTACAGCCTGGTCCTGTCGCGCAGCCGCCAGGGGGAGCGGCGCTGCACGCCCAGCATCATCACCACGAGGCCCACCAGCTTGAGCATCGGCACGGCGACGCTGGCCAGGAACACGATCAGCGCCAGCGGCCAGAAGCCGGACTGGATGAATTCCACCACGCCGCCCAGGATGGTGTGCGGTCCGCCGCGGCCCAGCGTGACGATGGTCATCACCGGATAATAGTTCGCGGGAACGTAGAGAACCGCCGCGGCCAGGCACAGCGCCCAGCTCCGCTGGAGGCTGTTGCGCTTGCGGTGGTGCAGCGCCGCGCCGCAGCGCCGGCAGGCTTCCCCCTCGGCGGCCTCGCTCACCAGCCCGCAGCAGTGGCAGCCCAGGGCGCGCGGCGCCCCGCCGTGCGGAGCGGCCGCGGCGGGTTTCGCGGCCAGGGACGGGCAGCGCTCGTCCAGCGCTTCCCAGATCGTGGGCGGGTCCAGCGCGGCGTCGGTGGCCACGGTGAGCAGCGCCAGCCCCGCCAGCAGGAAGGCGCCCGGCCCGATCGTCACCTCGGCCAGGTCCACCAGCCGCGTGTAGGAGACCAGCGCGCCGAACAGGAAGACCTCCACCATGCCCCAGGGCGCGAGGTGCCGGTACCAGCGGAACAGCGCGCGCAGCGCTGGGGGCGGGTTGGCAAAACGCAGCCCCAGCAGCACCGAGAGGAGCAGCAGCAGGCGGACCAGCGGCACCAGCACCAGCGTGGCCAGAACGATGCCTGTCAGCCCCCAGAACCCGTCGGCCAGAAAGGAGTAGGCGCCCGACTCAACCTGGCTGGAACGCGTCCGGCCCAGGAGGTTGAGGCTCAGGAACGGCGTGCTCAGCGTCATGACGTAGAGCAGCAGCCCCGCGATGCTCAACGCCAGCGGCGCGTCGAAGGGGCTCTGGCGGAAGCGCTTCAGGACGGAATCGCAGCGCAGGCAGCGCGCCTCGGCGCCGGGGCGCAGCCGGGGCAGGAACTGGAACTGTCCGCAGTCGGGGCAGGCATGTTGTTCCGTGCCGTGCGCGCGAATCGTGCCCTGCGCTGTGTCTTGCGCCGTCAGCTCAGCCGCCATCAGCGCGGGCTCAGGATGGCGCGCCCGCCGGTTGGGCCGGACGGAACGCCGTGGCGAGGCGGAACGCCATGGTTGCTCCTCAGGACGCGGGTTCACGGCTCGGAATCCCCGCAGGGCTATCGCAGGGCTCCGACCCCTGTCCAGGGCGGCGGCTATGACGACTGCGTGGGGCGGGATCGGTGGGAAAGCAGGGATTTGCCGGCTGGGCTTAACGACCCGGTGCAGGCCCGCTATGGTCCGCCGCCTTTGGAGGGGGACCGGGCTGCCTTGGCCGACATCTACGACGAGCTTCAGGAGGAAATGCGCGCCGAGCGCATGCGCCGGCTCGCGAAGCGCTGGGGCGGCGTCTTCGCCGTGGCGGCGCTCGTTGTTGTGGCGGGCGTCGGGGGTTGGCAGGGGCTTCGCTGGTACCGCGGCAACCAGGCGGAGCAGACGGCGGAGATGTTCCTGGCGGTCAGCCAGTCCGCTGAGCAGCAGGGCGGCGAGCTCGGCCCCATCGGCGACCGCTTCGCGGCCATGGTTCCCAAGGCGCCGGAAGGCTACCGCATCCTGGCCCGGCTGCGCGCCGCGGCGCTGAAGGCCGAATCCGGCGACCGCGACGCCGCGCTGCGCCTTTGGGACGAGGTCGCGCAGGATCGCGACGCACCCCCGCTCTACCGCGACCTCGGCTCCCTGATGTGGGTGCTGCACGGCCTCGACACGCAGGACCCGGCGCTGCTGAGCGGCCGCATCGCGCCGCTGGCGGCGATCGACAGCCCGTGGCGTTCCTCGGCGCGGGAGCTTCAGGGCCTCGTCTCGATCCGCCAGGGGCAGCGCGACGAAGCGCGCCGCACCTTCCAGGCGCTGGCCGCCGACATCACCGCCCCGCAGGGGATCCGCGACCGTGCCGCCCGACTCGCGGCAGGACTGGAAGGATAAGAGCCCCCGTGCAGACGACGACCCGACGCGCAGCGCTGCTGGGCCTGACCGGCCTGCTGGCGGGCTGCGACACGCTCGACAGCATCTTCAGCACCCGCAAGGACAAGCTGCCGGGTGAGCGCCGCTCAATCCTCGCGGCCGAGAAGGGCGTGGACGTCGATCCCGCCATCTCGGCCCGCGCCGTCGACCTGCCGCCCGCGGCACCGGTGACCCAGTGGCCGCAGATCGGCGGCAACCTGGCCCACGCCGCGGGCAACGTCGCCCTGCCGGCCGGCACGCTGCGCCCGGCCTGGACGGCCTCGGTGGGCACCGGTTCCGCCTACCGCCGTCGCCTGACCACCGGCCCGATCTGCAGCGCCGACACCGTGTTCGCTTCCGACGCCTACGGCGTGCTGGGCGCCTGGGACCTCGGCACCGGCCGCCGTCGCTGGAGCTTCGACACCAAGCCCGAGAAGGACGACGTCGGCGCGCTCGGCGTCGGCGCCGCGTTGGACGGCGACACGCTCTACATCGCCAGCGGCATGGCCGAGATCCTGGCGGTCGAGGTCGCCACCGGCAAGCTGCGCTGGCGTGCCGCGGCGCCGGCCCCGATGCGCGGCGCCCCCACCGTGTCGGACGGCCGGATCTTCGTGATCACGCTGGACAACAACGTGGTGGGCTTCTCGGCCGAGGACGGCCGCAAGCTGTGGAACTTCCAGGGCCAGTCGGTCAGCGCCGTGCCCTACGGCCTCGCGGCGCCGGCGGTGTCGGGCGACAACGTGGTGGCCGGCCTGCCGACCGGCGAGGTGGTCTGCCTGCGCCCCGATGACGGTCGCACGGTCTGGACCGAGGCCCTGGCGCCGTCGCGCAACGCGCTGCGCAGCGGCATCGCCGACCTGTCCGGCGTCCATGCCCTGCCGGTGGTCGCGGGCGAGCAGGTGATCGTGGTGGGCGAGAACGGCACCACCATGAGCGTGGACCTCCGCTCCGGCCGCCGCCTGTGGGAGCGTGAGGTGGGCGGCTCCGTCACCCCGGCGGTGGCGGGCGACTGGATCTTCGTGCTCTCCACCGACCAAGAGCTGGTGGCGATGACCCGCACCACCGGTCAGATCCGCTGGATCACCCCGCTGAACGCCCCGCCGCCGCCCGGGCAGAAGCCGCGCGAACCCGCGCGCTTCGCGGCCCCCATGCTGCTGGGCAGCCAGATCCTGGTGCCGGGCAGCGGTGGCGAGGCCCTGGTGGTCGATCCCAGCGACGGCGCCGTGACGCGCCGCATCCCCTTGGGCGGTTCGGTCACCCTGCCGGGCGCCGTGGCCGGCGCGACGCTGGTGCTGCTGAGCGACGAAGGGTCGCTGATCGCCCTGCGCGGCTGAGCAGGGTTGCCGGTCGGGCGACCAGCCGGGGCGGGTGATCGGGCGCGTCACCCGGCCGCGGCGGGCTGACGCCAGCGTGGCCCGGCGGCTGCTTTGTGCCGGACCGGGCCGATCGCCACCCGCTGCTGCTCCCGTCCCGGGCTGCGCTCCCATGCGGAAGCCGGCCCGCACAGGGCCGCGCGGATGTGCTACAGGGCCACCCCATCACAGCTATACCCCGCGGCGTCGCAACCTGACGCGCGGCGGAACGCTGGCCCGCGCTGAGGGCCGGCACGAGAGGACCCGCGGCATGAAGCCCCGCATCGCCATCCTGGGCCGGCCGAACGTCGGCAAGTCCAGCCTGTTCAACCGCCTGACCGGCCGCCGCACCGCCATCGTGGACGACACGCCCGGCGTCACCCGCGACCGCAAGGAAGGGGACGCCCGCATCGGCGGCCACGACGTGGTGCTGGTGGACACCGCCGGCCTCGAGGAAGCGCCGCCCGACACCATCCCCGGCCGCATGCGCGCTTCCTCCGAGACGGCGTTGCGCGAGGCGGACCTGATCCTCTTCGTGGTGGACGCGCGCTCGGGCCTGACACCCTCCGACCACGCCTTCGCCAGCTGGCTGCGCAAGCACAACCGCCCGGTGATCCTGCTGGCCAACAAGGCCGAGGGTCGCACCGGGGCCGCGCGCTCGCTGGAAGCCTACGAGCTCGGCCTCGGCGCGCCGCTGCCGGTCTCGGCCGAGCACGGCGACGGTTTCGGCGAGCTGCACGACGAGGTGGCCGAGCGCCTCAAGGCCGACGTGGCGCCGCACCTGCTGGAAGAGGACGACGAGGAAGAGCTCGACACCGAGGAGAAGCGCCGCCGCCGCCCCTTGCGCCTCGCGATCGTGGGCCGCCCCAATGCCGGCAAGTCCACGCTGCTGAACGCCCTTCTGGGCGAGGAGCGCATGATCACCGGCCCCGAGCCCGGCCTGACCCGCGACGCGGTGGCGGTGGAATGGACCGACGAGACCGGCGGCAAGGTCCGCCTCGTGGACACCGCCGGGCTGCGCAAGAAGGCCCGCGTCCATGAGGGGCTGGAGCAGATGTCCACCGGCGCCACCATCGCGGCGCTGAAGGAATGCGAGGTCGCGGTGCTGGTGCTCGACGCCAATCTCGGCATGGACGAGCAGGACCTGCGCATCGCCCGCCTGGCGGAGCGCGAAGGCCGCGCCGTGGTGATCGCGCTGAACAAGTGGGACGCGGTGGAAGACCGCAACGCCGCGCGGCGAGGGCTGGAGGACGTCCTGACCGCCTCGCTGGCGCAGATGCGCGGCATCACCGTGGTGCCGCTTTCGGCCGCCACCCGCAAGGGCGTGGACCGGCTGATGCCCGCGGTGCGCGAGGTCTATGCCCGCTGGAACAAGCGCGTCCCGACCGGCGAGCTGAACCGCTGGTTCGAGAACGCGCTGACCCGGCACCAGCCGCCGCTCGTGGGCGGCAAGCGGCTGAAGCTGCGCTACTGCACCATGCCCAAGGCGCGGCCGCCCACCATCGCCATCTTCGGCACCCGGGCGGAGCTGCTGCCCGAGGACTACCGCCGCTACCTGGTGAATCTGTTCCGCGACACCTTCGACATGCCGGGCGTGCCGGTTCGCATCAACCTGCGCGGCACCACCAACCCTTACGAGGACGCGGACTGACGCTGCGGGACGGGCCCGTTCCCCGGGCCTGCCGCTGTTGAGCGACGCCTTTCCCCGGCAGCGTGGCCGGGGAGGGGGTCAGACTGGCGCGGAGCCCTTGCGCGGCACGCGGATGATCTCGCCGTTGCGCGTCTCGCCCGGCAGGCACAGCGCGACGATCGCGCCCGCCGCCTCGGCCGGCTGGGTGATGCTGTCCGGGTTCTCGCCCGGATAGGCGGTGGCGCGCATCCGCGTCGCCACGGCACCCGGGTCCACCAGGTTCACGCGCAGCGCCGCCGTCGCGGCCTCCTGCGCCCAGGTCAGGGCGAGGTGTTCCATGCCCGCCTTGGTGGCGCCGTAGGCACCCCAGTAGGCCTTGGGCTCCGGCACGCGGTTGGTGGTCAGCAGCACCGCACGGCCGGCATCGGAGGCGCGCAGCACCGGGTCGCAGGTGCGGATCAGCCGCCAGGTGGCGGTCAGGTTGACGCCGATCACGTCGTCCCAGTCGCGCGGCGTGATGTGCGCCACGGGCGTCAGCGTGCCCAGGGCGCCTGCCGCGTGCACCAGGATGTCGAGCCGTCCGAAGCGCTCGTAGATCGAGGGACCGATCGCGTCGATCCGCTCCGCGCCCTTGCCCAGGTCGAAGGGCAGCAGCGTCGCGCCCTCGCCCCCGGCCTCGCGGATGGCGTCGTCGGTTTCTTCCAGCCCGCCCTGGGTGCGGGCCACCAGCACGCAGCGCGCGCCCAGCCGACCGAGTTCCACCGCCACCGCCGCCCCGATCCCGCGCGAAGCGCCGGTCACCAGCGCCACGCGTCCGCCGAGCGGCTTGCTGCCGCCCGCCAGCGCGGGGCTCGGCGGCAGTTCCGTGGGCGGCGGCAGATCCTCGATCGTGCCGCTGCTCATGCGCCGTTGGCCGCGATCAGCGCCGGGGCCCGCTCCGGCGCCTCTTGGATGTCGGTCAGCGGGATGGCGTAGTCGCCGGTGAAGCAGGCGTCGCAGTAGCCCGGGTTGCGCGCGTCGCGCCCCTGGTGGCCCAGCGCCCGGTACAACCCGTCGAGCGAGATGAAGGCAAGGCTGTCGGCGCCGATGAAGCGGGCCATCTCCTCCACGCTGTGGTTCGCGGCCAGCAGCTTGTCGCGGTCGGGCGTGTCGATGCCGTAGAAGCACGGGTGCGTGGTCGGCGGCGCCGCGATGCGCATATGGACCTCGGCGGCGCCGGCGGCGCGCACCATCTCCACGATCTTGCGGCTGGTGGTGCCGCGCACGATCGAGTCGTCCACCAGGATCACCCGGCGCCCCTCGATCATGGTGCGGTTGGCCGAGTGCTTCAGCTTCACGCCGAGGTTCCGGATCTGGTCCGTGGGCTCGATGAAGGTCCGGCCGACATAGTGGTTGCGGATGATGCCGAGTTCGAAGGGAACGCCCGATTCCGCGGCGTAGCCCATGGCGGCCGGCACGCCGGAGTCCGGCACCGGCACGATCACGTCGGCCGGCACGGCGGACTCGCGCGCCAGCTCCTGCCCGATGCGCTTGCGCGTGTTGTAGACCGAGGTGCCCTCGATCACGGAGTCCGGCCGCGCGAAGTAGATGTACTCGAAGATGCAGAAGCGGCTCTGCTGCTTGCCGAAGGGTCGCACGGAACGCAGGCCGCGGTCGTCGGCGATCACCACCTCGCCCGGCTCGATGTCGCGCACGAACTCGGCGCCCATGATGTCCAGCGCGCAGGTCTCGCTGGCCAGCACCCAGGAATTGCTGTCCGGCCCGCCCAGGCGCCCCAGCACCAGCGGCCGCACCCCCAGCGGGTCGCGCGCGCCGATCAGCGCGCCGTCATGCAGCGTCACCAGCGAGTAGGCGCCCTGGACCTGCTTCAGCGCGTCGATCAGCCGGTCCACCACGGTGGAATACAGGCTGATGGCGATGAGGTGGACGAAGACCTCGGAATCCGTGGTGCTCTGGAACAGGCAGCCCCGGCGCACCAGCGCGCGCTTGAGCTGGAAGGCGTTCACCAAGTTGCCGTTATGCGCCACCGCCAGCCCGCCGAACTCGAAATCGGCATAGAGCGGCTGCACGTTGCGCAGCGCGGACTCGCCCGTCGTGGCGTAGCGGTTATGGCCGATCGCGGCGCGGCCGGGCAGGGCGCGCATCACCTTGGCATCGCTGAAGTTGTCGCCCACCAGGCCACGGCCCTTGTGGGAGTTGAACTGCCCATCCTCGGAAAGCGAGGTGATGCCCGCCGCCTCCTGGCCCCGGTGCTGCAGCGCATGGAGGCCCAGCGCGGTCAGCGCGGCCGCGTCCTGGGCATTCCAGATGCCGACGACGCCGCATTCCTCGTGGAAGCCGTCATCCTCGGCATTGCCAGCTTGGGCAGGGTTCAGGGGATTGGTCGAAAATTCCATGCGGCGGTCCTCAGGTCCGGCTGCGCGCCGGCGGGCGCAGCAGGTCCTCCATGGGCGGCAGCGGACGTGACGGGGCATCCGGCACGCGCAGACGGTATTCAGGCGGAAGACTGCCGACCACCCACCTCGCGCCGTCGGCCACGTAGGGCAGGGCGCGGGCATCGCGCACCGGCTCGGGCCAGCGGTCGGTGGAGGGCAGCAGCTGTCCGGCCACGATGTAGGCCAGCACGGCCAGGAATGCACCCCTTGCCAGGCCGAACACCGTGCCCAGGGCGCGGTCCAGACCACCGAGAATCGAGGATTGCACTCGCCGCGCGACGAAGGCGATCGCGATCTTCAGCACGATCAAGGCGATCACGAAGATCGAGCCGATCGCCACCACGTCGGTCAGCCAGGCCGGCTGCACCGCCTGGCCCAGCGCCTGCCGCATCTCGGGCAGCACCGTGAAGGCGAGCAGCAGAGCACCGACCCAGGCGCCGATGCCCAGCACCTCCCGCACCAGTCCGCGCGAATACGCCAGGGCGGCCGAAACGGCGAGGATAAGAAGGATGACGCCGTCGACCCAGGTCATTCGCGCCCTCTAGCAGCCCGTGATGCGCCGCACCACGGGGAAACTGCGATCTTCTATTGTGGTACAGGAGCTTGGCGGCCGGAAGGGCCCGGTCGCAGCCTTCGGTGTGTCCCGCTCGTTTCCGATACGGCGCTGCCGCCGGCGGGAAGGTGCCCTGCGCTGCGCGTCCTCCCCCACTCTGCTGCGTTGCAGCACAGTGCCGCACCCGGCGGGCCCCACCCCGCCGCGACGCAAAGGAAGCCGCCGATGTCCGAAGCCGCCACGCTGCCCGTTTTCATCGAGCACGGCACCCCGGCCTTTCGGCGCATCAACCTGGCGATGCTGGCGGCGGGCTTCTCCACCTTCGCGCTGATGTACGCGGTGCAGCCCCTGATGCCGGTCTTCTCGGCCGAGTTCGGCATCAGCGCGGCCCAGAGCAGCCTTTCGCTCTCGCTCACCACCGGCCTCCTCGCGGTGGCCATGCTGTTTGCCAGCACCCTGTCGGAGGCGCTGGGCCGCAAGCCGGTGATGCTGTTCTCGCTGGTGGTTTCGGCGGCGCTCACGGTGGTCTCGGCCCTGGTGCCGGGCTGGAACAGCTTTCTCGTGCTCCGCGCCCTGCAGGGCCTGACCTTTTCCGGCCTGCCGGCGGTGGCCATGGCCTACGTGTCGGAGGAAGTGCATCCGCGATCCTCCGGCTACGCCATGGGCCTCTACATCAGCGGCAGCGCCATGGGCGGCATGGGCGGGCGCGTCATCACCGGCCTCGTCACCGACGTCGCAGGCTGGCGCTGGGCCATCGCGGCGATCGGGCTGCTCGGCCTCGTCTCGGCCGCGGTGTTCTGGCGGCTGCTGCCGCCGTCGCGCAACTTCGCGCCGCGGCCGCTGCGGATCCGGGCGCTGCTGGGCAATTTCGCGCTGCACCTGCGCGACCCGGGCCTGCCCTGGCTCTTCGCGGAAGGCTTCCTGCTGATGGGTAGCCTCGTGACCATCTACAACTACGTCGGCTATCGCCTGCTCGGCCCGCCTTTCGGGCTGAGCCAGGCGGTGATCGGCATGATCTTCACCGTCTACCTCGTGGGCATCGTCAGCTCGACCGTGGTGGGGCGGCTGGCGGACCGGTTGACCCGGCGGCGCATCTTCTGGGCCATCGTGCTGCTGATGCTGGCGGGCGTGCTGCTGACGCTGCTGGACTCCCTCGTCGCCACGATCCTGGGCCTGGCGGTGATGACCTTCGGCTTCTTCGGCGCCCATTCCGTTGCCAGCTCCTGGGTGGGACGCCGGGCGCGGCACGCGCGGGCCCAGGCCTCCTCGCTCTACCTGTTCTGCTACTACATGGGATCGAGCGTGGTGGGCGCGCTGGGCGGCCTGCCCTGGGCCAGCCACGGCTGGAGCGGCGTGGTGCTGACGGTGTCGGCGCTGCTGGTGGTGGCGACGCTGGTGGCCTTCCGCCTCGCGGCGCTGAAGCCGCTCCCGACGGACTGAGTTTCGGTGGGAGGGGCGGGGCAGGGTTCCCGCTGTCGCGCCCCGGGCTGGGTAATCCAAGTCTGGGTTAATCCAGGGCTCCGTGAATCCAGGCCACGTTGGCCGTGGCGGCGTTTACCCCGTGGCTGCGCCGAGCCGAGGCGGTTCTAAAGCCAGCCTTTCCGCTTGAAGTAGAACACCGGCAGGATGGCGCTCACGATCATCACCAGGATCGCCAGCGGGTAGCCGAAGTGCCAGTCCAGTTCCGGCATGAACTTGAAGTTCATGCCGTAGATGCTGGCGATCAGGGTCGGCGGCATCATCGCGACCGAGGCCACGGTAAAGGTCTTGATGATGCCGTTCTGGTCGATGCCGATGATGCCCAGGATGGCGTCGAGCAGGAAGTTCGCCTTGTTGCTCAGGAAGTTGGCGTGATCCACCAGCGACCGGAGGTCGCGCACCAGGGTCTTGATGGCGACGGCGTTCTCCTTGCGGATCAGCGCGTCCTTCTCGGTGCCCAGGAAGGTCAGGATGCGCGACAGGCCCAGCAGGGTTTCGCTGGCCCGGCTGGTGACCTCGCCGACCTGGCCCAGCGCCAGCAGGGCGGTGCGCAGGTCGGCGTCGCGCCGGTCCGCCCGTGCCTGCCCCTTGGCGGAGCGGAAGGCGGTGCGGCTCGCGCTGTCCATGTCGCCGCCGACGCGCTCCAGGATGTCGGCCAGGCGGTCCACCACCATCTCGAACAGCCCCAGCATCACGTGGTCGGCCGATCGCAGCAGCGTCGGGGGATGCTTCTGGCAGCGGGTGATGAAGCCCAGGAAGGCGCGCGGCGTGGCGTAGCGTACCGTGACGAGGTTGTGCTGCGACAGCACGAAGGTGATCGGCGTCGAGCCGAACTCGCCCTCCTCAACGCCGTACAGGAAGTTGGCCGTCAGGAAGAGCGCATCCTCCTCTCGGTAGAGGCGCGAGGAGCTTTCGATCTCCTGCATCTCCTCGCGCGTCGGCACTTCGAGGCGGAGCGCGTCCTGCACGGCGCGCTCTTCCTCGGCGGTCGGGTTCAGGAGGTCGAGCCACACCGCGGCGCGCAACGCCTCGTGCTCCTGCACGCCGTTGCGCACCGCCAACCTGCCCTCCACCACGGTATAGGTCGTCAGCATTTCGGAAGGCCCTTCGCCGTGGTCCGCAACGCCCGTTCTTCTAGCGGGTGAGCGGAACCGCGGACATCCGGCACTCCATTGTATTCACGTAAGGTTCCGCATCTCGGCGCCGGGCAGGCCGAAACGGGCCGCGACCTCGGGAAAGCTGCTCGCCTCGGCATGCCGGCCGGAGGGGCGTGTACCGTCCTCCGCCCGCACCAGCTGGCAGCACTGCATCCCGGCCTCGCGCGCGGCGTCGAGCTCCTCCGCCACGTCGGACAGGAACAGGATCTCGCCCGCCGGCCGGTGCAGCCCGGCCGCGATCCGGCGATAGCTCTCGCTTTCGCGCTTGGCGCCCACGCGCGTGTCGAAGAAGCCGTGGAACAGCGGCGTCAGGTCGCCCGCCTCGGAGTGGCCGAACAACAGCCGCTGCGCTTCCACCGAGCCGGAAGAATACACGCAAAGCTCCACGCCCGAACGCGACCAGCTCCGCAGCGCCGGCACGACGTCGGGGTAGAAATGCGCCTGCAGCCGCCCGGCGGCGTAGCCTTCCTGCCAGATCATGCCCTGGAGCGCCTTGAGCGGCGTGACCTTGGCATCCTCGTCCATCCAGCCACGCAGCACCTCCGCCACCTCGCGGCCGGGCTGGAGGCGGCGCACCTCCGCCAGCTGCTCGGCCACCGCGGGTTCCCCGCCGCGACGGCGGAGGAAATCCTCCAGCGCCGCGCGCGCGAAGGGGAAGAGCGTGTCCTTGACGAAGCTGATGGCGCTGGTCGTTCCCTCGATATCCGTGAGAACGACCGTCGGCCGCGCCGCCGCGGCTGTGGCCGTCACGCCCGATCCGCGGTCTGGGCCGGGAAGCGGGTGGCCATGTCGGTGCCGGTGTAGTGCGGCACCCAGCCGGAGGTGTCGGTGAAGATCCGCACCGCCGTGAAGCGAGGCTCGGTCCCGGCGTCGAACCAGTGCTGGATATTAGCCGGGACGCTGATCAGGTCACCCGCCGTGCAGCGCGCGTCGTACACCTTGCCGCCCACGTGCAGCACGAAGTTGCCCGCGCCCTCGTGGAAGAAGCGGACCTCGTCCTCGGTATGCGTGTGCTCGTTCAGGAACTTGGCCCGCAGCGCTTCCTTGTTGGGCGCGTCGGGGGCGAGCATCAGGACATCCGCCGAGCCCGCGCCGGTCTGGCCCAGCAGCTCGTCGAGGTGCGGGCGATAAGCGTCGAGCACCGCCTCCGCATCCGCACCGGGCGGGAGCGACACCACCGGCCAGCGCTCGAACCGCACCCCGATCGGGGTCAGCGCTTCCTGGATCTCGGTGACGTTGGTTGTATCGGTGACCACCGCGTTCGTCGCGGCGTCGTGGACGACCAGGCGGCTCATCCCACATCTCCTTCTCGGGCCTGCGCGGTGGCGAGCTCGCAGGCCAGCATGAACTCCAGCCCTTCCAGCCGGGCCAGCGCCACGTCCATGGATGGGGCCCATACATAGATGCCGTGACCCCGGATCAAGTATCCGGGGGGGATCGCCGTCCCGTTCTCCGCCATGTCGTTCCAGCGGAGCTCCACGCGCCGCTGCAGCCGGGCGATGTCCTGGTCATTGTTGAAGACCGGCAGCTCCACGGTGGCCTCGTGCGTCGGCAGTCCGGGAAAGGCCTTGAGCAGCTCGTAGCCGCTGAGCAGGATCTCGTCGCCCGACAGGCGCGACAGCACGGTGTTGGCGATGCTGTGTCCGTGTACCACCGCGCCCGTGGTGGGAAAGCGGCGATAGGCACCGCAGTGCAGCAGCGTTTCCGCCGAGGAACGCAGCGCCGGGTCTTCCGGCCTGCCCTCCGCGTCCACCACCATCACGTCGGTGGTTGTCAGGAAGCCCTTGTGCCCGCCGGAGCGGGTGATGGCGATGCGGCCGTCGGGCAGGCGGACCGAGATATTGCCCGCCGTGGCCGGCACCCAGCCGAGCCGGTCCATGCGCTGCCCGGCGCGGATGATGATCCCCGCGGCCTCCGTCTCATCCATCGCCATGGCATCACGCCCCCATGCCTACCGGGAACAAGCAAACGCCGCCCTCCGGGAGCCGGAGGGCGGCGTCACAACAGCGCATACCCGGCTCGGCCGGGTCAGGCAAGAAAAGCGGGCGTCAGGCCGCCGGGCGGCCCGGGTTGGCGGTCGTGGTGGCGTTGCCCGTGCCCGTGGTGGGCGTACCCGGAGGCGGCAGGTTGCCGGCCGGCGGGGTATGGGCGTCGCGGGCCATGGACTCGTCCTCGTCCTCGCGCATGTTCTTCTTGAACGACTTGATGCCCGTGGCGAGGTCACCCATCAGCCCGCTGATCTTGCCGCTTCCGAAGAGCAGCAGGACCACCAGCAGAACGATGATCCAGTGCCAGATGCTGAACGAACCCATGGTACGGCCTCGATTTCCCGTGATTGTCTCGGAGCGCTCCCGGCGGCGCTCCCGTCGCAATTCCGCCCGGACATTAATCGTCCGGAACGCGGGGCGCAAACCACCGTTCCGCAGTAGGTGGGCGCGCCCGCGAGGCGGCACAACCACGCCGGCCCGAGAAGTTGCAACGCCTTGTAACCGCCTCCCGCGCCGGCGGGTGATCCGCCGGGCGGAAGCGCCTCGCAGCCCGGTTCCTCAGCCCTCGGGGCTGATGTGCAGCCGCTCGATCAGCCCGCCCCAGCGCTGGGTCTCGGCCGCGATGAAGCGGGCGAACTCCGCGGCCGGGAAGCCGGTGACCTCGAAGCCCACCAGTTCCAGCGGCCGGCGCACCGCCTCGCGCCGGAAGCCCTCGACCGCAAGCTTCTCCAGCAGGGCGCGGTGTTCCTCGGGCATGGTGGCTGGGGCGAAAAGCCCGGACCAGCCGTAGGAGGTCGCATCCGGCAGCCCCGCTTCCGCCAGGGTGGGAACCTCGGGCACGTCCTTGGCGCGGGTTTCCCCGGTGGAGGCCAGGGCGAAGAGCTGTTTCTCGCGGACCTGCGGCAGCACCGCGCCCACGGTGGCGATCGAGGCATCCACCCGGTCGGCCACCAGGTCCACCACCGCCTGTGGGAAGCCGCGATACGGGACGTGCTGCATGTCCAGCCCTTCGCGCGCCATCAGCTCCACCATCGCCAGGTGCCCGCCCGAACCCGCGCCCACCGAGGCGTAGGACAGCGTGTCGGGATGTGCCTTCACGTAGTCCACGAAGGAGCGGTAGTCGCGGGCCGGGATGTGCGGTGCCACCACCAGCAGCTGCGGCGCCCGGACCGCCATGGCGATGGGGTGCAGGTCGCGCTGCGGGTCGTAGGGCAGGTTGCGGTACAGCGCGGGCGCGGTGGTGATCGGGCCGTTAATCGACAGGCCGATCGTGTGCCCGTCCGTTGCCTTGGCGATCAGGTCGGTGCCGAGGTTGCCGCCGGCCCCGGTGCGGTTGTCCACCACCACCGGCTGACCCAGCCCTTCCGCCAGCACCGGCCCGATCGCGCGCGCCACCAGGTCCGGGGTGGAGCCCGGCGGGAAGGGCAGGATCAGCCGCAGCGGCTTGTCGGGCCAGACGGCGGCGGCGCGCACGCGGGGCGCGCTCAGCAGCGGCAGCGCCGCGCCGGCGCCCAGCAGCGCCCGGCGGGAAAGGGTGGAAGCGGGCTTCATGGCGTGGGTGGTGTTCCTCTCATGTCGCTGCCGCCGTCTAGCGGGCGGCTTGCAGCAGGTCGTGGTGGATGAAGCCGTAGGACGGGAAGACCGTGCTGCCGACAACACCGGCAGGTGGATACCAGACCCGCACCGCCGTCCAGTCGTTGTTTGCGGAAACGTCGATCACCGGCTGCCCGCGTGCCACCAGCCCCTTCAGCCCGCCCGAGGCCCAGTTCGCGTGATCCACCAGGATCTCGCGCGACGACACCACCCGCGTCACCACCGACAGGTGTCCGTCGCGCAGGCGGCCGGTCCGCCGCAGCACCAGGAGGCTGCCGACCCGCGGGCGGTCATCCCGCGCGTATAGCCCCGCCGCCTCGTCCCACCACTGCCACGCATCGCCGCTGAGGCTGATGCCCGTTGCCTGCCGGGCGAAGGGCACGCAGCTGGTGTAGCGCGCCGTGCCCTCGTAGCCGTTGGCCCGCGCCGTGGCCCCCGAGACCACGGAATGGCCGCCCCCGCAGCCGCCCAGCGCCAGCAGCCCCAGCAGGGCGGCCGCACGCAGCAGAACTGTCATCGAAACGACCCCCGGGTTTGCCAAGCTCCGCCCCCCGGCAGCGCTTGCGCGTCCCGCGTTCAGCCTAACTTATCGGGTTGCGCCAGCCAAAGGGTGTGGCACCGGAACAGAAGGAACAGCGGCCATGATGACCAGCAGCGCCACCCACGCTGGCACGGCCCTTTGACCGCCGCACCGACGGCGGCCGAACTCCTGCCGGAGCGGCATCGCGCCGGGAGGCTGCGCGTGGGGGAGCTTCCCCAGGCCGATATTCCCCTTCCTGCCGAGCCCCTGCCTGCCGTCCACCCGCGAAGCTTTCACGAGATCCTGCCGCTCCTGGCCGAAAGGGCCGAAGTTCTGGATCGCGACGGCGGCCTTCCCGACCGCGAAGTCGCCCTTCTGCACGAGGCGGGGCTGCTCGACGCGCCGCTGCCCCGCGTGCTGGGCGGCGAGGGCTGGGGCAACGACCCGGCCGCGGCCCCCGCGCTGCTCGACGCCCTGCGCCGCATCGGCCGGGTGAGCCTGCCGCTCGGGCGGCTCTACGAAGGCCATGTCAATGCGCTCCGCCTCGTGGCTGGCCACGGCAACCCGGCGCAGCTGCGCGAGGCCGCCGCCGATATCCGCGCCGGACGCCTCTTCGGCGTCTGGAACAGCGAGCCGCCGGAAGGCCTGCACCTGGACGGCAGCCAGTCCGCCTCGCGGCTGCGGGGCCGCAAGATCTGGTGCTCCGGCGCGGGTCTGGTGGAGCGTGCGCTGGTGACGGCGCGGCGCGGCGACGAGGTGCAGATGCTGCTGGTGCCGCTGCCGCGCGGCACGGAACGCGCCGACCTCGACGACTGGCACCCGACCGGCATGCGGGCCTCCGCCACCGGCACCGTGGATTTCAACGGCCTCGCCGTCCCGGCCGAATGGCAGATCGGGGAACCCGGCGGCTATTACCGCCAGCCCGACTTTTCCGCCGGCGCCTGGCGCTTCCTGGCGGTGCAGCTCGGCGGCATCGAGGCCGTGGCCGAGGCACTGCGGAGCCAGATGCGCCAGAGCGGCCGCGGCGCCGACCCGCACCAGGCCGCCCGCTTCGGTGAGGTCGTGACAGCGCTGGAAACCGCCCGCCTCTGGGTGCACCAGGCGGCCATCCACGCGGAAGGCCGCCTGGCCGACGACGACCGCACCGTGGCCTACGTCAACCTCGCCCGCGGCGCGGTGGAGCGCGCGGGGCTGGAAGCCGTGGCCCTGGCGCAGCGCTCGATCGGGCTGGCCAGCTTCATGCGCCCCCATCCGGTGGAGCGGGTGATCCGCGACCTCGCCACCTATCTCCGCCAGCCGGCGCCCGACCGGGCCTTGACCAGCGCCGCCGCCACGGTGCTATCGGCCGATACGCCGCTGGAGGATTTCTGGAACGCATGAAGGCCGCTGATTTTCTCCGCGAAGCCGAGCACCTTCCGATCGCCGGCCTCGACGGGGTGTTGCCGGGTGGCGGCACGGTGCTGGTGGTCGCCCCGCACCCGGACGACGAGAGCCTGGGCTGCGGCGGATTGCTGGCGCTGCTGACCGATGCCGGCCGGCCGGGACGGGTGCTGATCGTGTCCGACGGCGCGGCCTCCCACCCCAATTCGCGCACCCATCCGCCCGCCCGCGTCGCGGCCATCCGGCGTGAAGAGGCGACCGCCGCCCTGGGCGCGCTCGGCATGGGGCCGGACCGGCTGGTGATGCTGGGGCTGCCCGACGGGGCGGTGCCGCATGACGGCCCGGGCTTCGACGCCGCGGTGACCGCCATGGCCAACCTGCTGCGCCGCGACGGGGCGGAAGCGGTCGCGGTCAGCTGGGAGCACGACCCGCACCCCGACCACCTCGCCAGCTGGCGCATGGCGCGTGCCGCCGCGCGCGAGGCCGGGGTGCGGCTGCTGGCCTATCCCATCTGGGGCTGGCGGCACCTGTACACGGAAATCGGACCGCTGCCACCGCTGGATCTCGACGGGCCGCCGCGCGGCTGGCGCCTCGACATCGCGGCCGTGCTGCCCCGCAAGCAGGCCGCCGTGGCGGCGCACGTCTCGCAGACCACCCGCTTGATCAGCGACGATCCGCACGGCTTCATGCTGTCGCCCGAGGTGCTGGCCCTGTTCGAGCGCCCCTGGGAGGTCCTGCTGGAGATTGCCGCGTGAACTCTGCGCCCACGTCCTTGCCGACCACCTATTTCGACGACCTTTACGCCCGCAATATCGACCCCTGGGGCTTCGAGACACGCGACTACGAGCACAACAAGTACGCCGCGACCCTGGCGGCGCTGCCGCAGCCACACTACGGCGCGGCGCTGGAGATCGGCTGCTCCATCGGCGTCCTGACGCGCCAGCTCGCGGCGCGTTGCGACCGGCTCCTGGCGCTCGACGCCGCCGCGGCGCCCTTGGAACTGGCCCGCGCCCGCACCGCCGACCAGCCGGGCGTCGAGATCCGCGAGGCCCGCGTGCCGGAGCAGTGGCCGGAAGGCGAGAGCTTCGACCTCATCCTGATCTCCGAGGTGCTCTACTTCTTCGGCGGGGATGACCTCGGGCGGGTCGCGAACTGCGTGGACCGGTCGCTGCGGCCGGGCGGCGACGTGGTGCTGGTGCACTGGCTGGCGCAGACCGATTTCCCGCTGACCGGCGACGAGGCGGTGGAAGGCTTCCTCGCCGCCAGCCGTAACGGGCTCACCCGCACCGGCGGCAGCCGCAACGAATTTTACCGGCTCGACGTGCTCCGCCGCATCGGCTGATCCTCTTCCGCCCGCAGCATCCGCGACAAGAGGCGCTCCGCCGCAGCGATCTCCGCGTCCAGCCTCGCGGGCGGCAGGTCCACCTTCTGCAGGGCGGGGCTGGAAATCTCGACCGCGGCCCAGGCGCTGCCGAAGACGCGGTTGAACAGGTGGCCGATCGCCACCTTCGGCATGAGGCCGACCTGCGCGCAGAAGCGGCGGATCTCCGCGTCCGACAGCGGGGCCGCGTCGCGCACCTGTTCCCACAGCCGGCGTGCCCGGCGCCGCGCCGTGATCCGCCGCAGCGCCATCGGCAGCGGCTCCAGCCTCGCGTCCACGATGCCGTCGGGCTGCTCCACCCGCAGGCGCGTGGTGTCGCCCCAGCCGCCCGTGGCGCGGCTCTCGAGCCGGGCCGAAACCTCGACCTCGGCATCCAGCACGTGCCGGATCCGCTGGTCCTGCATCCGCAGGTCCCAGAACAGGTGCCGGTCCTCGCAGACCTGGCAGGGGCGCAAGCCCCCGATCCGGCGATAGGCCGCGACCGTCAGCGCGAAGCTGGCGCCGGAATGCGTGTCGTGCCGCGGCCAGGGGTCGTCCGGGTCAGGGTCCAGCAGGCTCGCCAGCTGGTCGATCAACAGGGCGTAGTGGTCTTCCAGAGCGTAGCGGCGCCGGGTCGCCAGGGGCAGCAGGCGCTCGCCCTCCCGCTCATCGACCCGGAAGGTGCCGGCCGCGGCATCGTGGCCGCGCTCCAGCGGCCGCAGCAGCGCCTGGACCCAGCCGCGCGATACCCGCCCGTCGGCGTCGGTGCCCAGGATGGCGGCCTTGTGCGGCGTCGTGCTGGCGCGGCTCGCCCAGTCTGCGGCGGCGTCCAGCGACAGGCGCCGCGCCCAGCCCACATGGGCGCGGGCCGGTTCCAGCACGGCCTCCACGACGCGGAGCGGGAAGGGCAGTTCCGGTGCCATGGCTTCCGCCACCGAGGCCGTCCGGTCGGTGCAGTTGTTGGCCAGCAGCAGAACGCCGAAGCTGCCCGGCGGCAGCGGCGAACCATCCTCGCCCACCTGTTCCGCCAGGGCGCGCAGGCAGCCGGCGATGCGGTCCTGCTCGTTGCGCGCGGGGATGGCCACCACCCCGCGCAGCGGCACGAGCGTGGTGGGGAGGGCGCGCAGCAGGGGCGGCGTCATGCAATGGCGTCCGTGCCACGTCGGTGAAAGGGTGCCGGGGAGCGATACCTGGCGGTGATGCTCAGTCCACCTGCGCCTCGTGGATCGCGCGGCGCAGCTTGGTCACACCGGTGCGGATGTGGCCGCTTTCGCAAAGGCGTATCCCTTCGAGGCCCAGGCTGTGCGCAGGTTCGCGCGTAGCGGCAGGTAGGGTGGCAAGCCGGTTTGCCAACTCGCCGCAGTATTCCCGGCTGTCGGGACGGACGCGCCAGGTGCCTTCGACCGCGGAAGCCCCCGCCGGCAGAACCATCCAGCCGCCCAGAACACCGAGCACCGGCAGGAGCCAGCCCCAGTGCAGCAAGGATCGGAACACGCGGGGTCGCATCGGTCGAGAATGGCCGAGTTCGCGCATACTGGGGGTGGGCTTCTGGTGAAAGGATTTTCATGCTGCGTTGCAATATCGAAAGGACCTGCCTGGAACGGAGCCGATTCGTCTGCCGGACGCTCATGCGGTGCCCGCCAGGACGCCCGCAGCCTCATCCGGCAATCCGGCCGGATCATGTCGGAGCGGCAGCAACAGCGTGACCAGCAGCCCGGGCGGCGACGCCCCCGGCCGGGCATCCGCGAGCTCCACCTGGCCGCCATGCAGGGCGGCGACCGCCCGCACCAGCGACAGGCCGAGGCCCGAGCCCGGCGTCGCCCGCGCGCCATCTGTCCGGAAGAAGCGCTCGCCGACGCGCAGCCGCTCCTCCGGTGTGAGGCCGGGGCCGGTGTCGCCCACCTGGATCTGCAGCATCTGCCCCAGCCGCCGGGCCCGCAGCCGCACCGTGCCGCCCGCCGGCGTGAACTTGACGGCGTTGTCGAGCAGGTTCGCCACTGCCTGCAGCAGCAGGTCGCGGTCGCCCACCAGCGGCAGGCTGGGCGCGACCTCCACTTCCAGTACCTGCCCGCCGAGCTCGGCCGAGGCGCTGTAGAGTTCCGCCGCATCCGTCAGCACGGGGCTCAGGTCGAAGCCTTCGAAGGCCGCGCGGCGTGCCCCGGCCTCGACCTCGGCGATCCGCAGCACCGCCTGGAAGATCCGCGCGATGCCGTCGAGGTCGGCGATGCCGCGCTCGATCGCCTGCCGCAGGATCTCCTCGGCCGCCGCCTCGGTCTCGGCTTCGGCCAGGGCTTCCTCGAGCTTGGCGCGGGCGCGGGCGATCGGGGTCCGCAGGTCGTGGGCGATGGCGTCCGACACGCCGCGCACGCCGGTCATCAGCGTTTCCATGCGGTCGAGCATGTCGTTCATGGCGTGGCCGAGCCGGTCGAACTCGTCCTCGCGCGTGGACAGGGGAACGCGCTGGGTCAGGTCGCCATGGGCGATGGCGTTGGCGGTTTCGGCGGCGGGGCGCAGGCGGGCCTCCAGCGCGCGGCGCAGCACCCAGGCGCCCACGAAGGCGAAGGTCGCGGCGGCGGCGGCGGACCAGGCGAGCCCCTCGGTCAGCAGCTCGCGCAGCCGCATCTTGTCCTCGACGTCGCGGCCGATCACCAGCACGTCGCCGTTGGGCAGGTCGAGGCGGAACATCCGCGCCTCGGTGCGCACGCCCTCGCGCATCAGCGGCAGGGACTGCCAGCGCATCCCGCCGTCGAAGCCGTGACGGGGGGCATCGAGGTTGCCCGCGATCCGCTGCCCTGAAGGGTCGGTCAGCAGGTAGAGGATCTGGTCCTCCACGTCCTCGGCCAGGTGGTCGCCGATCGACTCGATGACGCCGGCCTGCCCCGCCTCACGCCAGCGTTCCATGAAGGCGGTGGCGTCGTTGCGGATCGCGGCGTCGGTCTGCCGGTCCAGCGCTCCGGCGGTTCCCCACCAGAGCACCGCGGCGAAGACCAGCCCCGCCAGCAGGAACACGGTGGCGAAGAAGGCCGCGGCCCGGAAGCCGGCGCCGCCCAGCAGACGCAGGAAGCGGCGCCAGGGCCGCGCGGACCACATCAGGGATCGGCGCGCAGCATGTAGCCGGCGTTGCGAACCGTGTGGATCAGCGGCTTGTCGAAGCCCTTGTCGAGCTTCTGCCGCAGGCGGGACACGTGCACGTCGATGACGTTGGTCTGGGGGTCGAAGTGGTAGTCCCAGA
The DNA here is from genome assembly GCF_042433915.1 of Roseomonas elaeocarpi. Classification (NCBI taxonomy): domain Bacteria; kingdom Pseudomonadati; phylum Pseudomonadota; class Alphaproteobacteria; order Acetobacterales; family Roseomonadaceae; genus Roseomonas; species Roseomonas elaeocarpi. The sequence continues at coordinate 179,113 of NZ_JBHLUN010000005.1, forward strand.
CCTTCTCCAGCAGCATGGTGCGGGTCACCACCTGGCCCGCGTGGCGCATCAGGTGCTCCAGCAGGCGGAACTCGCGCGGCTGGATCTCGATTCGCTTCTCGCCCCGCATCACGGTGCGCGACAGGAGGTCGAGCTCGAGATCCGCGACCTTCAGCCGGGTGGCCGGCATGTCCACCACGGGGCGGCGGCCCAGCGCCTCGACCCGGGCCAGCAGCTCGGCAAAGGCGAAGGGCTTGGCCAGGTAGTCGTCGCCGCCGGCCTTGAGGCCCTTGACCCGCTCATCCACCGCGCTCAGCGCGGACAGGAACAGCACGGGCGTCCGGTTGCCCTGCGCCCGCAGGGTTTCCACCAGGCGCACGCCGTCCACGCCGCCGGGCAGCATCCGGTCGAGCATCAGCAGGTCGAAGGGCTCGGAGGCCGCCAGGAACAGGCCGTCGCGACCGTTGGCACTGTGCTCCACCGTGTGGCCCGCCTCGCGGAGGCCCTTGGTGACGAAGCGCGCCACTTCGGCATCGTCCTCGACCAGCAGTATGCGCATGTTCGTCTCCCGAAGGGCTGGACCGCCAAACCCCCGTCATTGTCCCAGTGGGCCCAACATAGCATCGCCAGGCCGCTTCCCAAGTACGTCACGCCAGATCAACGGTTGAAGCCCGTCATGGGGCGCTAAAGCAGCGTGCCGCGCAGGATCAGCAGCGCCACGCTGAAGTAGATCACCAGACCGCTGACATCCACCAGGGTTGCCACGAAAGGGGCCGAGGCGCTGGCCGGGTCGAAGCCGATGCGCTTGAGCAGGAAAGGCAGCATCGAGCCCGCCAGCGAGCCGAAGGTGACGATGCCCACCAGCGCGAGGCCCACCGTCAGCGCCACCAGGGGCCAGTGCTCGCCGTAGTCGTAGAAGCCGGCGCTCTGCCAGACCACGATCCGGAGGATGCCGATGACGCCCAGCAGGGCGCCCAGCGTCAGGCCAGTCGGCAGTTCCCGCGCCGCCACGCGCCACCAATCGCCCAGCCGGATCTGACCCAGCGCCAGCGCCCGGATCAGCAGCGAGGTCGCCTGGGAGCCGGAATTGCCGCCGGAGCTCATGATCAGCGGGATGAACAGGGTCAGCACCACCGCCCGTTCCAGCTCGTCCTCGAAGTGCTGCATGGCGCTGGCGGTGAGCATCTCGCTCAGGAACAGGGCGCAGAGCCAGCCGGCGCGCTTGCGGATCATCGCCGCGAAGCCGATCTGCATGTAGGGCTCGTCGCTGGCCTCCATGCCGCCGAAGCGGTGGACGTCCTCGGTGCCTTCCTCGACGATCGCGTCCAGCACGTCGTCCACGGTGACGATGCCCAGCACGCGCTGCGCGTCGTCCACCACCGGCACGGCCAGCAGGTCGTGGCGACGGAACAGCCGCGCCACCTCCTCGCGATTCGCGGTGGGGGAGACCGTGATCGGCTCCGCATCGCGGGCGGCCGAGAGCACCGGCGCGTCGGGCTCGGCGGTGATCAGCCGGCGCAGCGCCACGGCGCGCAGCAGGGCGCGGGTTTCGCCGTCCACCACGTAAACGGCGTAAACCGTTTCGCGGGTCGGCTCCACGGCGCGGATGTACTGCAGCACCTGCGCCACGGTCCGGTTCTCGGGCACGGTGACGAACTCGGTGGTCATGATGCTGCCCGCGGTGTTGGGCGGGTAGCTCAGCAGCCGCTGCACCGCCAGCGCGGTTTCCACGCTCAGCCGCGACAGCAGCTCGGCGCGCTGGGGCTCATCGAGGTCGCGGAACAGGTCGGCCGTGCGGTCGGCGGACATGGCTTCCAGCAGCGCCGCGGCGCGGTCGCTCGGCAGGAAGCTCAGCAGCGCCGCCGGTTCGTCCAGTTCCGGCTTGTCGAGGATCTCGACCACCCGTTCCTCGGGCAGCTGCGCCAGGGCCGCGGCGCCCTCGGGCGGTGGCAGGGCGTTGAGCCGTTCCACCGCGTCGGCCACGTGACCTTGGCGCAGCTGCGCCGCGACGTGGCCCTGGCGCAGTTGCGCCGCGAGGAACTCGTTGGCCGGTGGCACTGCCGCGTCGGCGGGCAGCTGCGTGCCGGGAACAGGCGGGGTGTTGTCCATGGTTCACCGCTCGGTCGCGCCGCCAGGGGCGCGGTGCCGGCCGGTTCCCCGATCAGCGCGCGGCAGCCCTTGGCGGCGTGGAAGGTCGACTGTGACTGTCGCTTGGCATCGATCGTCGTTGGGGTTGCTGCGGCGGACGCGGAGTCATGCTCCGGCTCGCGGCCTAGCGCGCATGACCCTTCGGACCGGAGCTGTCAAGCCGGGTAGCGGTTCGAGGCCGATCAGGCCCGCGCCTGCTGCGGCAGCGCCTCGTCGGCCAGCACCAAGAGGTGACCCAGCGAGCAGCGCTCCACCCGCCCGCGGACGCCGTAGACCTCGGCCAGCAGGGCAGGGGTCAGGGTTTCGTCGGGCGAGCCATCGGCGCGCAGCCGGCCGCCGTGGAGCACCATCACCCGGTCCGAGAAGCGCGCCGCCAGCGCCAGGTCGTGCAGCACCACGATGCCGATCAGCGCGTGCTCGCGCACGGTGTCGCGGACCAGCCCCATCACCTTCAGCTGGAAGCGCAGGTCCAGGGCGCTGGTGGGTTCGTCCAGCATCAACACGTCCGGCTCGCGGATCAGGGCCTGCGCCAGGCCGGCCAACTGCCGCTGCCCGCCCGACAGCCGGTCGAGGCTGCGCAGCGCGAGGTCGGCGATGCCCAGGCGCTCCAGCAGGGCGATGCCGCGGCGGGTCGCTTCCTCGTCGCTCACCGGGCCGCCGGCGGGGGGCGTGGCGCGCAGGGCGCCGATCAGGGTTTCCAGCACCGTCAGCGCCACGCCCTGCGGCAGGCCCTGCGGCATGAAGGAGACGTGGCGTGCCCGCTCGCTGAGCGGCAGTTGCCGCAGGTCACGGGTGCCGAGGCGAAGTCGCCCCTTTCCCGGAACCAGCCCCGCCAGGGAGCGCAGGAGCGTCGACTTGCCGGCGCCGTTCGGCCCGACCAGCGCGGTCAGCGTCCCGGGCAGCAGCGGGGCCGCCGACATGCGGTCGATCACCTGCTTGCGGCCGTAGCCGACGGATACGTCCTCGATCGAGAGCGTGGAGCGGGTCGCCTCCGCGGCTTGCGCGGTGCTCATGCCTGACGGGCCCGGCCGAAGATCAGCGCCACGAAGACCGGCACCCCGATCAGCGCCGTGACGATGCCGATGGGCACCAGCAGGCCCGGCACGATCATCTTCGCCATGACCGAGGACACCGAAAGCAGCACGGCGCCGCACAGCGCTGCGGCGGGCAGGAAGTAACGGTGATCCTCGCCGACCAGCAGGCGCGCGGCGTGTGGCCCCACCAGTCCGACAAAGCCGATCGTGCCGACGAAGGACACCGACACCGCGGCCAGCAGGCTGACCCGCAGGAGCGAGCCGCGCCGCAGGGCGGTGGCATCCACCCCGAAGGAGCGGGCCCGGTCCTCGCCGAGGCGCAGCGCCGTCAGCTTCCAGCTGGCCCGGGCGCAGAAGGGGATGCAGACCGCCAGCACCGCGGCCAGGATCGCGATCTTGGGCCAGGTGGAGCGCGACAGCGACCCCATCGACCAGAACACCAGCTGCTGCAGCGCCTGCTCGGTGGCCACGAACTGCAACAGCGCGACCAGCGCGTTCATGGCGAAGACCAGCGCGATGCCGAACAGCACCAGCGTGTCCACACCGGCCCCGCGCAGCCTCGACATGGAATGCAGCAGCGCCATGGCGCCCAGCGCGAACACGAAGGCATTGGCCGGGATCAGCCAATCCTGCGGGATGAAGGGCACGCCGCGTCCGAGGATGATCGCCAGTGCCGCGCCCAGCGAGGCCGCCGAGGACACGCCCAAGGTGAAGGGGCTGGCGAGCGGGTTGTTCAGCACCGTCTGCATCTCGGCGCCCGCCAGCGACAGCGAGGCCCCCACCAGCACCGCCATCAGCGCGTAGGGAAGCCGCACGTCCCACACGATCACGCGCAGCGCCGGCGTGGCCTCGGTGGGGGAGAACAGGGTTTCGAGCAGCCGGCCGAGGGGCAGGTTCGACGGCCCGGTGACGACGTCGCCCAACAACGCGGCGCAGAGCAGGAGGCTGAGCAGCAGCAGCAGCAGCCGGCGGCGCAGCACCAGGCGCCGGTAGCCGTCCGCTGCCCGTGCGGCCTCGCTCAGAGCGGAGGTGGCCAGAACCGTGCTCACGAGCGGTGTTCCCGGTGGGTCGGGTGGGAGGATCGTGCGGAACAGCGCAGCAGCAAGGAAGGACCGGCTCCGTGAGTGTGCGCCGGGGTTTCCGGGCATGGGTCTCGAGATCGGCGACCGGGTGTTGACGTGCCGGTGCCGCAGCAGCGTCCGCGGCGGCATCCTGCTCCTCGGCGGGCGGCGCAATGATAATCATTCGCGATCGTCTTGGAAATGGCCTTCGGCCATGCCCGGGGCAGCCTTGCTCCGGGCGCATCCCATCCGGCGGCACCGCCCGCGCCGGGCAAAGTAAGATGGTAAGATAGTAAGGCGCGGCCTCCTGCCAGGGCCGGGCAGGCGTGATCAGCCGGTGCCGGCGGGACGGCGCCCGACCTGCACCGTGATGTCCTGCTGCCGCCCATCGCGCACCAGCGTCAGGCGCACGGTCTGCCCCGGCGCCACCCCGGCGACCGAGCGGATCAGCACGCGCGAGGTGTCCACCCTTTCGCCATCCAGGGCGACCACCAGATCCCCCTGGCGCAGCCCGGCCCGAGCGGCAGGGCTGTTGCGCTCGACGCCCTGGACCAGGACGCCGCGGCGGGCGCGCTGGCCCTCGGCGCCTGCATCCTGAACCGCCACGCCCAGCCAGCCGCGCTCCACCTTGCCGTCGCGCCGCAGCTGCTCGATCACCGGCTTCGCGAGGTCGGAAGGCGTGGCGAAGCCGATGCCGGCCGAGCCGCCCGACGGCGAATAGATCGCGGTGTTGATGCCGATGACCTCGCCCGCGACGTTGAACAGCGGGCCGCCGGAATTGCCCGGGTTGATGGCGGCGTCGGTCTGGATGAAGTCGTCGAAGGGGCCGGCGCCGATCTCGCGCCCACGGGCCGACACGATGCCCGATGTGACCGTGCCGCCCAGGCCGAAGGGATTGCCGGCCGCCAGCACCCACTGCCCGACGCGCAGGCTGCCGCTGGTGCCCCAGGGCACGGCGCGCAGCGTTTCGCGGCTCTCGATGCGCAGCAGCGCGAGATCGGTCAGGTCGTCGGTGCCCACCACGCGGGCCGGCATCTCGGTGCCGTCCTGCAAGGCGACCACCACGCGGGTGGCGTTGCCGACGACGTGGTTGTTGGTCACCACCAGACCGGCCGTGTCGATGATGAAGCCCGAGCCCGCGCCCTGCACCTGCTGCTTGCCGCGACGCTCCCGGAAGAAGCGCTCGTAGGGGGTGCCGCGCACGTCGGGCGGGATCTGCACCTGCTGCTCGCCCGTGACGGCGATGTTGACCACCGAGGGCAGGACCTTCTCGGCCAGGTCGGCGAAGTCGAAGCCCAGGGCGCGCTGCGCCTCGGCGGGCTGGGGACGGGCGGCGCAACCGGCCAGGGTCAGCGCGGGCAGGGCCAGGAGGACGCTTCTGCGCCGGGTCGGGTGGATCATGGCACGGTCTCTCCTTGGGCCAGGGAGGGCCTTCGGTCCGACATCGTCACGACGCGGCCCGTCCGGCACGGGGCAATAAGCCCCGTCCCGTGGCCAGGCTTCAAGCACCCCCGGCCCGTGGGCGTCACAAGATCACGAAGGGCCGGCGGTTTCCCGGTTCCGCGTGCCGCCGGCGCCACTCCCGGTGCCTGGTTCCGGCCGCGGCCGGTGGGGGCAGAGCCATCCGAGGTCGGGGCGGGTGTGTTCCGGCCTGGCCGACCCCATCTGAGCCCCAGAGGTGAGTGGCTGCCCCGGACCGCATGGGGGCGGGCTCCCGTACATTGTTCAGGATGATCCCGATGGTTCCGCTCTCGGTTCTCGACCTTTCGCCCATTCCGCGCGGCGCGGATGCCGGCACGGCGCTGCGCAACACCCTCGACCTCGCCCGCCATGCCGAGCGCTGGGGCTTCCGCCGCTTCTGGCTGGCGGAGCACCACAACATGACCGGCATCGCCAGCGCCGCCACCTCGGTGGTGATCGGCCACGTGGCGGCGGGAACCGAAACGATCCGCGTCGGGGCGGCCGGCATCATGCTGCCCAACCACGCGCCGCTGGTGATCGCGGAACAGTTCGGCACGCTGGCCGCGCTGCATCCGGGCCGCATCGACCTGGGCCTCGGCCGCGCGCCCGGGACCGACGGGCGAACGGCGCAGGCGCTCCGGCGCAACATGGGCGGCGGCGACGTGGACGATTTCCCGCGCGACGTGGTGGAACTGCAAAGCTATTTCCGGCCAGCCCGCCCAGGGCAGCCGGTGCAGGCGGTCCCCGGTGCCGGGCTGGAGGTGCCGCTCTGGCTGCTGGGATCGAGCCTGTACGGCGCGCAGCTCGCGGCGATTCTCGGGCTGCCCTACATCTTCGCGTCGCACTTCGCGCCGGACCACCTGGACGAGGCGCTGGCGACCTACCGCGCCAACTTCCGCTCGTCCGAGCAGCTGAGCCGCCCCTACGCCGTGGCGGCGGTCAACGTTTTCGCGGTCGACACGGAAGCGGCGGCCGCCCGGATGGCGACCTCGCTGCAGCAGCAGTTCGTGAGCCTGCGCCGCGGCACGCCCGGCCCGCTGCCGCCGCCGGTGGACAGCATGGACGGGCTGTGGAGCGCGCTGGAGCGGATGAGCACGGAACGGGCGCTGTCCTGCACCGTTGCCGGCACGCCGGAGATGGTTCGCGAAGGGCTGCAGCGCTTCATCGAGCGCACCGGCGCCGATGAGCTGGTGGTCACCGCGCAGGCCTTCGACCATGCCGAGCGCCTGCGCTCCTTCGAGATCGTGGCCGAGGTTCAGCCCAGCCTGCGGGCGCCGCAGGCCACGGCGGCCTGACGGCGGAAGCCCGCGAGCACCGCGCCTCTCAGCGGGGCGCGGCCGCCGCGGTGGCCGCGGGCTGCGCCTGGACCTTGGGCTGGTTCTCGGGCGTCAGCGCTTCGAGGCTGTCCACGTCGCGCATCGCCGGGAACAGGCGCATCCACAGCAGCGTCACCACGATGCTGCCGATGCCGCCGATCACCACCGCCGGCACGGTGCCGAACAGCGTGGCGGTGACGCCGGACTCGAACTCGCCCAGCTGGTTCGAGGCGCCCACGAAGAGCCAGTTCATGGCGTTCACCCGGCCGCGCATGTGGTCGGGGGTCGCGAACTGCACCAGCGCCGAGCGGATCACCACGCTCACCACGTCGGCCGCGCCCAGGATCACCAGCGCCAGAACCGAGAGCGGCAGCGAGCGCGACAGGCCGAACAGGATCGTGGCCGCGCCGAAGCAGCCCACCGCCAGGAACATCTTGCGCCCCACCCGGTGGCGCATTGGGAAGCGGGCGATCACGAGCGACATCACCAGCGCGCCCACGGCTGGGGCTGCGCGCAGCAGGCCGAGGCCCCAGGGGCCGGTATGCAGGATCTCGCTGGCGAAGACCGGCATCAGCGCGACCGCGCCGCCCAGCAGCACCGCCACGAGGTCGAGCGTGATGGTGCCCAGCAGGATCGGCCGGGTGCCGATAAAGGACAGGCCGGCGAAGAGGTTGTTCAGCGTCAGCGGCTCGCGCCGCGCGGGCGCGTGCTCGATCCGGATCAGCGTCGTGCAGACGATCGCCAACCCGAACAGCACCACGATCGCCGCGAAGGCCGCGACGGGGCTCAGCGCGTAGAGCACGCCGCCCAGGGCTGGGCCCAGGATGCTGGCGGTCTGCCCGGCGGAGCTGGTCAGCGCGGTGGCCTGCTGCAGCTTGGCGCGCGGCACCACGGCGGGCAGCAGCGACACGGTGGCGGGCTGCTCGAAGGAGCGGGCGGCGCCCACCATCACCACGGCGACGTAGATCAGCCAGGGCGGCGACACGCCGGTCGCGGTCGTGACCAGCAGGAGCAGCCCCGCCAGGGCCTCGAAGCACTGGCACAGGCGCATGATCCGCCGCCGGTCGATCTGGTCGGCGATGTGGCCGGCGGGCAGCGTCAGCACCAGCATCGGCAGGAACTGCGCCAGGCCAACGAGGCCCAGCGCCAGCGTGCTGCCGGTCACGGCATAGACCTGCCAGCCCACCGCGACGGCGACGATCTGGAAGGCAAGCGAGGTGCAGACCCGCAGGCACCAGAAGGCCACGAAAGGTCTGTGCCGGGTCAGCGACAGGGCTGCCTCCGGCTCCGGAAGAACGTCGTTCATGGCGCGTCGGCCTGTTCTGTGCGGCCCGCGGGGCGGGCGAGGCTGTGTGATAGGGAAGGGGTCATGCGCGCGGCGGCGGGGGCGCGGCGGAGGCCGGGTCCTCGGGCCAGGGATGCTTGGGGTAGCGGCCGCGAAGCTCCTTGCGGACCTCGGCCCAGGAGCCGCGCCAGAAGCCGGCGAGATCGGCGGTGATGGCGATGGGCCGCCCCGCGGGCGAGAGCAGCGAAACCTGCAGCGGCACGCGCCCGCCCATCAGCGGTGGCAGTCCGGCCATGCCGAAAAGGTGCTGCGCCCTGGCCTCCAGCGTCGGCGTTTCGCCGGAATAGTCGATCGCGGCGGAGCGACCGGCGGGCAGCGACACGCGGTCCGGCAGGTCGGCGTCGAGGCGCCGCCGCTGCGCCCAGGGAACGAGGCCGGACAGCACCGCGTGCAGGTCGAGGTCACGCAGCTCCGTCAGCCGCGTGCGGCCGTGCAGGTGGGGGGCGAGCCAGTCGCCGACCGTGCGGCGCAGCGCCTCGGGCGAAACATCGGGCCAGCCCTCCGGCTCGGCACGGTGCGCCCAGCGCAGGCGACCCAGCAGGCGCCGCGTCGTATCGTTCCAGGGCAGGTCCCGCAGCTCGCGCTCCGCCACCGCCTCGGCCAGTGCCTGCGCCGCCGCGGCGGGGTCGGTGATGGGAAGGATGGTTTCTTCCAGCACCAGCGGGCCGAATCGTAGCCGGCGGCGGGCCGACACGGCATTGGTGCGGGTGTCGAAGCCGGTGGTCTCTTCCTCGTGCAGGCGTTCGGGGAAGCGTTGCTCCAAGACCTCGCGCGAGATGGGGGCCGCCATGCGGATGCGGGCCTCGGTGCCCTGAAGGGCGAGGTCTGCCACCACCAGCAGGGCCTGCTTGCCCAGCGGATCGGTGGCGGGCAGCCGCGCGCCCTGGCCCGAAGCGAGGCGGAAGGCGCCGTCCATGCTGCCGCGACGCGCGGCGATTCGGTCCGGGAAGCCAGCCGCGAGGAGAAGGCCGGGATCGCCCTCCGCATCCTGGCCCGCTGCGACGCGGAGGCGGCGGCGGTGCAGCCCGGCGGCGCGGCGAATCCGGCCGAGCGTGGGACGGTCCGCCCCCGCCGCGTCGCCGCCGGCCAGGAGATCGAGGCGCAGGGTGATCTCGGCCGGTGCTTCCCTGTCGCGTCCCATGGGCCGGATGGGGTCGCGTTCCTCGAGCAGGGCGGCGAGGTCGGCGGCCATGGCGCGCTCGCCTACATCGTTGGCGGCATCCATCATGCGGGCCAGCCGGGGATGTGTGCCCAGGCGTGCCATGCGTCTCCCAGTCGCGGTGATGCGACCTGCATCGTCGAGCGCATCGAGGTTGCGCAGCAGTTCCCGCGCCGCCGCCAGCGTGCCTTCGGGTGGTGGATCCAGGAAGGCAAGTGCCGCAGGCTCGGCACCCCAGGCTGCGCAGTCGAGAGCTAGGCCGGAGAGTTCCGCTTCCAGGATCTCGGGCCGGTCGGCCTGTGGCAACCCGCGCTGCAAAGCCTCGGTCCAGAGGCGGATGGCGACGCCGGGCGCGGTGCGGCCGGCGCGGCCGGCGCGCTGGTCGGCGGCGGCGCGGCCGATGCGGGCGGTCACCAGCTTGCTCAGGCCCGAAGCAGGATCGAGCCGGGGAATGCGACGGAAGCCGCCATCCACTACGATCCGCACGCCCGGCACGGTGAGCGAGGTTTCCGCGATGGAGGTGGACAGCACGACCTTGCGTCGGGGGGAGGGCGCGAAAGCGCGATCCTGCTCGGCGGGCGGAAGTTCGCCGTGCAGGGCGATGACCTCGGCGTCGAGGCCTGCCAGGCGCTCCGCGGTGCGGGCGATCTCGCCCCAGCCGGGAAGAAAGGCCAGCAGGTCGCCCGGATGCTCGCGCAGGGCGTCGCGGATGGCGCCGGCCATGGCCTCGGGCAGGTCGCGCGGCGCGGCGAGGTCGCGGTTGCGGTGGCGGATCTCCACCGGAAACATCCGCCCGGCGCTCTCGATCACCGGGGCGGGCGCGTCGCCCTCCCGCAGCAGCTGCGCGAAGCCCGCCACGTCGAGCGTGGCCGACATGGCCAGCAGCCGGAGCTCGGGCCGCAGGGCACGCTGGAGGTCGAGGCAAAGGGCCAGGGCCAGGTCGGTGTCGAGGTGACGCTCATGCGCCTCGTCGAACAGCACGGCAACCACGCCCTCCAGCGCCGGGTCGCTCTGAAGGCGGCGGACCAGCAGGCCTTCGGTGATGACCTCGACGCGAGTGGCGGCGGACACGGCGCGGTCGATGCGGGTGGACAGGCCGACCACCTGGCCGAGCGCCTCGCCGCGCAGCTCCGCCATGCGGCGGGCGGCGGCACGGGCGGCGAGGCGGCGCGGTTCCAGCACCAGGATGCGGCCGCCGGCGGCCCAGGGCTCGTCCAGCAGGGCCAGCGGGGCCAGGGTGGTCTTACCGGCGCCGGGCGGCGCCACGAGGATGGCGTTGGAAGCGGTGCGGAGGGCCGCCGTCAGCCGCGGCAGCGCCTCCGAAACCGGCAATTCGGGAAGCATGGTTCTGCAATAGGCATCCCACGCCCCATTTGTCATGGCGGTTTGTCAGGAGGCAGAGGCTTGCTTTCCGCGGGAGGGAGCCCGTTTATGCCCGGCATGAGACGCTTTCTCGCCACGCTGGCGGCGTTGCTCCTGGGCCTGAGCGCGGGAGCCATGGCGGCCGAAAGCAACGTCGCGACCTCGCCGCGCGCCACGGTGTCGCTGGTGAGCGAGGCCGCAGCGGTGGCGCCGGGGCAGCCGTTCCGCGTGATGCTGCAACAGGTTCTGCAGCCGGGCTGGCACACCTACTGGACCAATCCGGGTGATGCCGGGCAGGCGACGGAGCTGGAGCTCGCCCTGCCGCCGGGTGCCTCGGCGACGCCGCTGCGCTTCCCGACGCCGCAGCGCATCCCCTACGGTCCGCTGGTGAACTTCGGCTACGAGGGGCGGGCGAGCTTTCCGCTGGCGGTCACGCCGCCGGCCGCGCTGGTGCCGGGCGAGCGGTTCCACCTCGAGGGCAACGCGACCTGGCTGGTGTGCGAGCAGGTCTGCATCCCTGAGGAAGCGCAGTTCCGGCTCGACCTGCCGGTGGAGGCCGCGGCGCGGCTGGACCCCGCCGAGGCGGCGCCCTTCGCCGAAGCCGAGGCCGCGCTGCCCCGTGCCTCGCCCTGGAGCGCGCGGGCCGGCATGGGGGGCGGGCGTGGCGCGGTCGAGATCGAGGGGCAGGACCTGACTCCCGCCGCGGTGCGCTCCGCCTTTTTCTTCCCGGCCGAAGGGGGCTGGCTGGACAACACCGCGCCCCAGCCGCTCGAACTGCGTGACGGCGCCGTCCGGCTCGGCCTCGCGGGAGTGGAGGGCGCGCAGCCGCCGCAGAGCGTGGCCGGCGTGGTGGTGATCACCGATGCCGCCGGGTCGCGCAGTGGCTACGAGGTCGCCGTTCCGGCCGGGCCGGTGCCGGCTTCGCTGGGCGGCGGTGCGGGCGCGCTCGGCTGGATCCTGGCGGCCGCGTTGCTCGGCGGGTTGATCCTCAACCTGATGCCCTGCGTGTTTCCGGTGCTGGCGATGAAGGCCATCGGCCTGGCGCGGCTTTCAGGAGCGCCGCGCCGGACGGTGCGCCTCCATGCGCTGAGCTACACCCTGGGCGTTCTGGGCTTTTTCGCCCTGATCGGCGCGCTTCTGGGAGGCCTGCGCACCTTCGGGGTCGAGGCCGGCTGGGGCTACCAGTTCACCCGGCCTGCCTTCGTGGCCGTGATGGCCTGGGTGATGCTGCTGGTGGGGCTGAACCTGCTGGGAGTGTTCAGGCTGAACCTGTCGCTGCCCGGCATCGGTCCCTGGGCGGCGAAGGAGGGGCAGCTCGGTAGCTTCCTCACCGGTGGGCTGGCGGTGCTGATCGCCACGCCCTGCACCGCGCCCTTCATGGCCACGGCGATGAGCGCGGCGATGGTGCTGCCGGGTTGGGCGGGGTTCCTGGTGTTTCTGACTTTGGGCCTCGGCATGGCGCTGCCTTACCTCGTGCTGGCCTGCGTCCCGGGCGCGCTGCGCGTCCTGCCGCGACCGGGGGCCTGGATGGAGCGGCTGCAGCAGTTCCTCGCCTTTCCGATGTTCGCGGCGGCCGCCTGGCTGGTCTGGGTGCTGACGCAGCAGACGGGGGCGGACGGGGCAGCGGTCGCGACCGGCGGGGCCGTCTTGATCGGCTTCGCGACTTGGCTTTGGGGCTGGCAGGGCGCGCGGCACGGCCTGCGACGCGGCGTGGCCGCGCTGGCGGTGCTGGGCGTGCTCGGCAGCCTTCCGCTGCTGCGCCCCCATGCGCCGGTAGCCGAGGTAGCCGAGGGACAGGAACCCTGGTCGCGCGAGCGGCTGGCGGCGTTGCGGGCGGAAGGGCGCCCGGTCTTCGTGAACCTGACCGCGGCGTGGTGCATCACCTGCAAGGTCAATGACCGCGTGGCAATCGACGCCGCGCCCGTGCGCGAAGCCTTCGCGAAGGCCGGCGTGGTGTCGCTGGTGGGCGACTGGACCAGCGGCGATCCGGAGGTCGGGCGCCTCCTTCGCGAACAGGGTCGGGATGGGGTGCCGCTCTACCTGTTCTACGGCCGGGCCGGGGAAGCGCCTGCGGTGCTGCCGCAGGTCCTCACGCAGGGCGTCCTGTTGCGCGCAGTGCGTGACGTGGTGGCCGCTGGCCCGTCGCCCGGCGGCAAAGGGACCTAGCGCGTCGAGGCGTGCGGCTTCAGGTGATGTTCCCGGGGAACTGGTGCGTGCCGTCCGGGCCGAGCGGGAGGTGCTCGGCCGACAGCACCGCCGACAGCGGCAGCACCCCGTAGAGGTGCGGAAACAGGCCGGGCCGCCTACCACCGGCCGCCGCTTCCCATCGCAATGCCGGGCCGAGCGCTTCGGCATCCACGGTCACCATCCAGAGGTCGGTCTCGCCGGCGCGGTGCTTGGCGGCACTTTCACGGAGCTGCGCCGCTGTCGAGGCGTGCAGGAAACCGTCGCGCCGGTCGTCGGCGGAACCATGGTAGTGGCCGGACTGGCTCGTCGCGTGCCAGTCCGCCCCGCGGACGAGGATGTAGATGAGGCGTTCCATTCCCGGTCTGTAGCGCAGATGCCAGCCGGAGGCACGCGGCCCAGGGCTAACGGCCGAGCTGACGGGGCTCAGCCGACGGCGCGCAGCGGTGCGACGGACGGGGCAACGGCGCGGGCGGCTTCCTCGAGCCGGTAGAACAGCAGGCCACCGATCTCGGCCGTGGGCATCCGGCCCAGCGACCAGGAAGGTTGGGCATCATCGGCATGGACGTGGGTGGCCTGCCCGATCGGGGCCGACAGGACGCCGGCCACGGCCCGGGTCGCGACGCGGCGGCAGATCTCCATGCTCGGATCCTGGTTCACCGCGCCACCCGGCAGGGCGTCCTGCAGCACGGCGTGGCTCGGGTGATTGGGGTTCCAGCAAGGGAACTGAAAGGGCGCACGGCAAACACCGCTGAAGCCCGCGCCCCAATGGGGAAGCCGGGCCTGGACCCTGTTCATCACCAGGGTGGCCAGGGCCTCGATGGCGCGCACCGGGCGCGCTCCGGCCTCGGCGTAGAGGGTGGCGGCCAGCACGGCCACGTCGTGGCCGCGCGCGTTGCTGAACGAGGTCATGAGAGATCTCCGGTTCGTCGGGGATGCGTCGGGGTGGCGGGCTGGGCAGGGATCAGTGCTGGATCTCGTCCAGCCCAGGCAGCGGCGGGTTGGGCTTCCAGGCGATGGGCGGGACACCCGGCCGGGAATTGGCGGCGTGGCGGGACGCGTTGATCTCGTGGCGCAGCTCGTGGGCCAGGGCGTGCCAGGCGCGGGTGAGGTCCCAGGCGCGGTCGCGCTCCAGCTCGAGCTCCTCGACCCGGCCCCGAACCTTCTCGAGTTCCTGGTCCTGGCGGGCGATCCAGGCGCTCTGGCGTGCGTCGAGGCTGGCCAGGACGTTGGCGCGCTCGGTGGCTTCCCGCTCGTCGCGGCGGTCCTGCGAGCTGGCCATGGTGCTCAGCCAGGAGCCGCGTGCGTTGAGCCAGAGGCCGACGGCGGAGATCGCTCCGGACGCCAGCACGACCCACCAGGGGTTTGTGTTGTCTCCCACCTCAGCCTCCTTCCCGCTTCAGCCGGATCAGTGAGAAGAGGTTGATCGCCGCCATGATCGCGTAGAGGCCGAGCGAGGGCGCGTTCGGTTCCGTGAGCCAGAGGGCGAGGAGCAGGTAGGTCCACCACCAGGAGCCGAGGAAGCAGCTGCCACGACGCGCCGCACGGTGGTCGGCCAGCAGCGAGGCGATCTGCACCAGGCCCAGGATCAGGCCGCTGACCTGCCAGAAGCTCTCGTCGGCCAGGCGCGTCACGATGCGGAAGATCGGGCGCTCATCCGGACCGATCGGCGCCATGTAGGACCAGATCGACCAGACCAGCGCGCCGGTGCCGGCCCAGAACTCGGCCCACCAGGGTTCCCGGTGCAGCAGGTGCGAGGCACGGCGGCGGAGCTCCTTGAAGCGTGTCATCTCGGGGCATTCCTCGTCCGGGCGTTCCTCGTGTCCGGGGCGCCGGCGTGGCGGCCCGATCCGGCATGCAGGCGCATGACAGGCTTCCTCCATCGTGTTGTGGGTGTGGGCAGTGACCTGCCCGGCGGTGCTGGGACTCGGCGGGCTGGCGTGCTAAGGCCACGCCGATGTGGAACGAGCCTTATCTCGAGACCTGTTGCCGCTCGGCCCTGCACCGGCTGCGGCAGATGGGACCGACGGGCCGGCCGTCCGGCCTGGTGGACCAGCCCTGTCTGGAACGCCTCACCGGGATGGGTCTGGCGCGCCTCGGCAATGCCGGGCGCTTCGAGATCACCGAGGCCGGCGTGGCGCGCCACGACAGCGAGATCCTGAAGCGCGCCGCCTGAGCTGCGCCGCCGATCGAGGGCCGGCGCCCTTCCGTCCGCACTGCCCGTCAGGCGGTGCCGTGCCAGCCCACCCCGCGTGGCGAGGACGGTAGCGTCGGCAGCCTGACCGGCTGCGCCAGGAGGCACCCCGCCAGGGCGTCCAGGGCATCGTCGCGGCTGCCCGGACTCGCGGGACGCCAGGCCGCCATCTCCGCGGGGAAGGGCGTGCGGAAGACGCTTTCATGCGCGTGGAGGCGGCGGGCTGCCAGCACCGGGTCCAGGGCGCCGAGGATGCGCTCCTGCTTCGGGCGGGTGCTGGTGTGCTCCACCACGGTGCAGGCAGCCCCGGCGCGGGCGAGTTCCCGCCGCAGCAGGGCGGGCAGGAACCGGCCGAGGCCGTTGGTTTCCACCCGAACCGCCGGCAGCAGCAGTTCCCGCGCCAGGCGGGCGACCTGCCGGCACTGCTGCGTCGCCGGATCGGCCTCGGCCCCAGGGTCGTGCGTCAGGTAGGCGAGGCGGTGCAGGTAGATGTTGCCCTCGGCATCCGCGTAGGTGGCGGCCAGCACGCTGCCGTCGCCCTGTCCGGGGCGCCCGTAGGCCGGGTCCCAGAAGCCGACGCCCGAGACCAGCCGCTTGCCGAGCAGCGACAGGATCGGGCGCCCGCTGGCCTCGGCGTAATCCGTGTCTTCGCGGTAGCGGACGATCAGCGCCGGATCGAGGCGTGCGGCGCCGTCCTGTTCCGGCCGCAGCAGCATCTGCCGGGCGAAGTGCAGCGGCCCGACCCGGGCACGCAGCGCCTCGATTGCCTCCGTCGGAAAGCGCTCGGGCCAGGCTGAGCAGCCTTCCGGTGTCAGCACCGGCAGCGTCAGGCGGTGATAGCCCTTGAGAAACGGCTGCTCCGCGTCTGGGGGCAGGTAGAGCGTGTCGGCGCAGTGCGGCGTTCCGACAAACAGGATCGTGCCGCCGGGGGTCAGCACGAATTCGGTTTCCGCCAGCCTTTCCCGCAGCGCCTCGCGCTTGCTGGGGGTGTCGCAGTTCTGCGCCACCTCCACGTCGTCGCAGACGATGATGTCGGCGCGGGCGCCGGTGATGTTTCCGCCGATCCCGGCCGCCAGCATCGAGGGGTCGCGCAGGGCGCCCTGTCGCTGCACGGTGAAGCGGTCCGCAGCCCAGTCGCCTTGCCGCTGCGGCAGGATCGCGCGGCACAGCGGATGTCGGACGAGGATGCGTCGCACCGTGGACACCATCTTCGCCGCGAGCGCGTGGTCAGCGGCCAGAACCAGGATGCGCGTTTCGGGATCGCGCTGGAGGTTCCAGGCACACCAGAGACCCACCAGAGTCGACTTGCCGCAGCCGCGGAACGCCATCAGCAGCAGGCGACGATCCGTGGCCGCACTTCGTGCATCGAACCACCCCGCGATGCGGCGGTGCAGGCGTGGCGTCCGCTGGCCGGAAAGGGTGTTCCAGACCCAAACGAATTCGAGGAAGTCAGGCGGCATCCTCGTCGTCATCTC
The DNA here is from genome assembly GCF_042433915.1 of Roseomonas elaeocarpi. Taxonomy (NCBI): domain Bacteria; kingdom Pseudomonadati; phylum Pseudomonadota; class Alphaproteobacteria; order Acetobacterales; family Roseomonadaceae; genus Roseomonas; species Roseomonas elaeocarpi. Next base: position 195,831 of record NZ_JBHLUN010000005.1, read on the forward strand.
CCGCTTCCTCGATCTCGCTGCGTGCCTGGCTGAGCAGGCGTTCGGCCTCGTCCACCACGGGGTCGGGTGACGCCGCGGTGCGCAGCAGCTTCAGCAACTGTTCAAGGTGGGCGAGCGCGGTCTTGGCCGCCGCGTGCCAGGACGCGAAGGCCTTCGCGTCCTCCGGCCCGGCAGTCGGCGGGCCGGCGGCGACGAAAGCCTCGTAGTCGCGCACCACCCGCTGCGCGACGCGCCCGAGCTCAGGCCCGAAGAGCGGCTGCTCCATCAGGTCTTCACGGCCCGCACCCGCACCGTGCCGGCGGCCAGATCGATCGCCGTCGTGGCCCGGTTCCAGGCCGTGACAGTGATCACGTCCTGCGCGCCGACATTAGCCAGGAACACGATGCCGGAGGTCGACAGGCTGAAGGCCGCCTGCACGAAGTCACCGGGCCGCACGCCGGGGCAGGACACGTTCAGCGTCGCGCTGGCGCCCGCCGCGATCGAGGGCGGGTCCCAGGCGACCTCCGCCTTCAGCTCCCGCACGCCGTGCGGCAGGTCAGGCAAGCCGTAGAGCACGGGCGGCGAGTAGGCGGGGTCGCAGGACAGGCGCATGGCCCGCACCTCGTAGTCGGTGCCGACACGCGCCACGCCGATGATGGCGTAGGCGACCTGCGCCTCGAGGCGGATGACCTGGAGACGGGTGAGGCCATCGTCGTTCAGGTCCGCATTGCCCTGCCACCAGCGAGGGCCGGCCACGTAGGTCATGGACATGCCCGAGGCGCGCACTAGGTTGCCGTTGTCAGCCGTCAGCAGCGCCATGTTCGCGTCGAAGCACTGCACGATCAGGCGCGGGTTGTCCGCATCCACCGCGAGCGAGAACTCGCGGCAGACGCGCGTGTCCACCAAGAAGCCGAGCCCGCGACCGCCGGTCAGCATCGCGCCGCGGCTGGTCAGCCCGTAGCTGTCCAACGCGGGAAAGGCGAAGTCCGCGACCTTGCTGGGCGTGCCGGACACGTTGGTCGAGAGGCAGGCCAGCTTCTCGAAGCCGATATCGGTCGCGTTCCAGCGAATCGCGGCGCTGCGCAGGTTGCCCACATCCGCCACGATGCGTGTGGCCTCACGATGCGCAGCCGCCTGGTGCAGCGCGCGCACCACGGCACCGACACGGTTCGAGGTGGCGGTGTAGTCCACGGAAACGCCGTAGCCCTGGCTCGCCCAGGCCACCTCGTAGAGGTGATCCTGCGCGTTGGAGGTGTGCCGGGCCACGAAGGCGGAGCAGGCCTCCATCCGCACGTCGCGGGCGATGATGGCGCGGCTGCTGACCTCGCTCAGGAAGGGGATGCCGACGAAGGCGGTGCTGTTGCGCCCCTGCAGCGCGAAGGATGGACCGTCGAAGACCTGCCGGTTGTGCGCCACGTAGGCCCCCGGCTCCGCCGACAGTCGCACGCCGAAGCGGTCCAGCGTCTGGTACAGCGTGCTGCCCACTGAGAACTGCCCGCCGTGGAAGCGGTTCGAGGTGTTCCAGCCGGAGGCGGTGTTGGTGCGCAGGTCCACGCCGATCCGGTTGTTCACGATGCGGCCGAGGAAGATCAGGTTTTCCTGGAAGCCGCGGCCGTCGCCCAGGCAGCGCACACCGATGGTGAAGCCCTCGACCTGGCGGATCTCGACGTAGCAGCCGTCGAGGTTGCGTAGCAGCAGCCCCATGGAGCCCTCGCTGCTCCAGTCGGAGATGGTCTTGCGCACCACGCGCAGGCCTTCCAGCAGGCGCTGGCCGTTCTTGGCCGTGCCGTCGTCACCGATGGTCAGGGCCGGGACGTTGTCGGTCGCGTCGTAGACGATGGTGCCGCGCATGGTCAGCCCGACGAAGCTGCCGCCGATCGAGATCGGCCGCGTGATGCGGTAGCTGCCCTCGATGATCTCCAGATGCTTGCCACCGGCCGATGCCGCGGACATGGCGGCCTGCAGCGCCGCCGTGTCGTCGGTCACGCCGTCGCCGATCGCGCCGAAGTCGCGCGCCGACAGCCGCTCGGCGAGCTTGTCGCCCACGCTGCGCGGAACACCGCCGGGAAAGGGCGCGGACAGGGTGGCGTCGTCGCGCGAGAAGATCGTCACGTCGCCCACATCGTCGAAGCCGAGGATGCGGTTGGCGCGCGCTACCTTCAGCGGCAGGTGCAGGCGGCCGCCCGCCTCGCCGGGATTCAGGCGGATCGCAGTCGAGGTGTCATCCGCGACTTCCTGCAGGGCGGCCGTCTGTCGGTCCAGCTCGCTGTTCAGCGTGTTCGCCCGCAGCAAGCCGTTCGGCTGGAAGTCCGTGGTACGCTCGATGGCGATGCGCCGACGCAGCAGCACCTGCGCGCCCGCCGTGACGGGGGATGCGAAGGTGACGAGGCCGCCGTCGGAGTTACCGACGCCATCCACCGAGTAGCCCGAGGTCAGCAGCTGGCTGTCCACGCGAACCTCGAGGTCCGATGCCTCGAACAGGGGGAAGGGATAGATGAAGACGGTCTGCCCGGCGGCGGCCACGTAGTGCACGCGCGGCGCGACGTCGCCAATGCGGATCTGCTCGGCCATGGGATCTCCGATGGGCGGAAGGATGGTTAATCGAGGAGGCTCTTGGCGGCGTTGGCGAAGGTGGAGCCCGCGCGCAGCCAGGTCGTGAGGGAGCCGTCGGTGTTCAGCAGGCTGCGCCGGCCGGCCGCGAGGCGGGCGGCGCGGATGCTGTCATCCTCGGCGATGTCCTGCGCCGCATCGGTCTGTAGCCCCTCCGACACGGCCGCGGCCGATCCATCATTCGGATCGAGCCCGGATGCCGAAGCGCGGGCGCGCACCGAGGCCAGGGTCTTGTTCAGTGTGTCCTGACGTTCCCGGGTCTGGGCGGCCTGCTGGGCGGAGGCCAGCTGCGTCAGCGCTTCCTGCTGAGCCACGTACTGCGCGTTCTGCGCCTTCGTGAGGGCCGCCTGGGCGGAGGCTTGGCGGCCGGTGGCGTATACGGACAGGCCGGTGCCAACCAGGCCCGCCACGGATGCGAGCTGCGACATCAGTCGGTGATCCTCGTGTCGGTCGTGACGGAAAGCAGGGTGAAGGGCAGCGGAACGTCGGAGCTGATCCGCCAGAGCGGCAGCAGGGCGTCGCGGCGCCAGCCCAGCGCCCGCAGCGTGACGTCGCCGGTGAAGGATGGCGGCGCGGCGTCGAGCAGCGGCGTGTCCAGGCGGCGCAGCGGCACCGGCAGCAGGCCGCGCCCGACATCCACCGTCAGCGCCTTGGTTTCCAGCAGGCGGAAGGTGGCGCTGACAAGACGCCGCGGACCGCCGGTCACGCCCGGTGCCCCCGCGGCTTCCGCCGGCATCGGCTCCAGCACGTGAGCGAAGGGCAGCCCGGCTTCCACCGCGGAGGCCGCCTCATCCAGCGTCACCGCACCGCCGGTCACGGGGTAGGTGCCGACGGGTGCCCCGTCCGCCACCACCGCGACGTTCCGGCCGGCGAGATGATCGAGGCCCGCCCAGGTGAGCTTCGCAGCGCCCGTGCCGGTCAGCGCCGCGTCGGTGCACAGCGTCGGGTCGAGGCGTTCCAGCCGCAGCGTGCCGCCGCGTTCCACGGTCACCCAGACGATGCCCTCGACCTCGGCCACGCAGCGGAACAGCCCGTCGGTTTCCTGCCGCGTCCAGGCCGTGATCTCCTCGGCGCGGTAGAGCGTCAGCGTGGCCAGGCTTCCATCCGCCATGACCGCGTGCAGCAGGCGCCGAGCCTCGTCATAGGCCGTCGCCACCGGATCGTTGATCAGGTGCCGCGCCGTCACCGCGAGGTCGCCGGCCTGGTAGGCGTCCTCGACCGTGGTGTAGGCGAACTCGTAGACCGACTGACCGGAGCGTCCGACGAAGATCGTGCTGCCGTCCACGTCCACCGGGCTGATCGTGCGCGTGATCGGGCTGCCGACGCGGGTCTGCCGCAGGATCTGGATGGAGGACGGCGTCAGGGGATCGCCGGTCACCATCCACTCGGCCCCAGAGGTGAAGACCTGCAGGTGTCGGCCCGAGAACACGGCGCGGATCGCATTGACCTGATCGGACAGCAGGCCGAACTCGATGCCTTCGTTGTCCAGCCCGGTGCCCAGGTCAAAATTCGCCAGGTCGCCGGAGCAGGACATCCAGAGGCGGTTCGGTAGATCGCGCGACCCGCCGATGACCAGCCGGTCCTGGTGGAAGCAGGCCGTGACGGGCCAACCATGGATGCCGAAGGCGGCTTCCTCCCAATCCGTCGTCGCATCCACCGAGGGCAGGGTGTCGAGCAGCTCGACAGTGGCCGTGGTGCTGCTGGTGACAGCGCGGATCACGGCGGGCTTTCCACGGATCTGCATGGGGCGGTTGAGGTGACCGGCCTCGAAGACCGCCGCGCCCGCCGTCACCGTGACGGTGCCCGTCGTGCCGCTCGGCGTGATCGAGACGTCGGCGGCGGCGAAGCGATGGAGGGGTTCGCGCAGAAAGGCGAAGTTCTCCACCCTCCAATCCGTGTGGCTGGTGCGCGTGATCCGCTGCATCGGCATGTCCGGATGCAGCAGCAGCAGCGTATCGGCGCTCTGCGTCCAGCTGAGCTGAGGAAGCATCGAGGCCGTCCAGGGACCGGCGAACTCCGCCATCATCGCATCGGCGATGAAGACCTGCATGCGCTGGTCGAGGAACACCAGGAGATAGGTCTGCTCGGTGTTGAACTCGAAGGCCACGAGGCGCGCCGCGCCGGGCAGCATCGCGACGTGACGCAGGCCCGGCCGGCGCGTCACGCCGCCGGTTGGCTGCAGGAACACGTTGCGCAGCGTCCGCGCGCCGTTGTCGAAGGCGCGCGTGTCGCCGCGACCCAGCATCTCGGGCGCGAGTTCACCGGCCGTGAAGGAGGTCTTGGCCCTGAGGCTGTTGGCCATGGCTCAGCCCCTCGCGCTGACGAGAGGGAAGTCCTCGAAGGACAGCACGGTGCTCTGCTGGCTGTCGCAGAGGCGTGCATCCTTGAAGTCGTTGCCCGCGAGCCGCTGCAGCAGTTCCGCGCGCGAGGTGCTGTCAGTCAGCGGGATGCAGAACTCGGCGGCGAGGCGGCTGACCAGGGCATTCGCGAAGTGCGGGGGAAAGCCCGCTTCCGCGGGACGGAAGATATAGGTCAGCACGATGCGATCCTGATCGCTGTGCAGACGGTTTTCCTGGATCCGGTAGGTCGCGCCGCGGCCGCGCAGGTTGCCGGCCGACAGGACGCGCAGGCAGGTCGGGGGAAGCTGGAACGCGTACTCCATGTCGGCGACCGGTGCGTCGAGCAGGCGGGGCAGAACCATCTGGCCGGTGGCGAAGGACCAGGGATGTGCCGCGAGAAGGGCATCGCGCGCGGCCGGGTACAGGCTGGCAGCAACTTCCGCCTCGGCGGTTCCTTCCTCGAAGGAGGCGATCGGCTGAGCACCGATGCGGAGCAGCGCGCGCGAGCAGAGAACGAGGGCGGACAGCGCCATCGGCGATCGACTCCTGGGAAGAAGGACGGGATGAGGTGTGATGGCCGGAAGTGCGGCCGCATGAAAAAGGGCCACGACGGTTATCCGTCGTGGCCCCGGGTCAGGACGAGGTGACGCCGCGCGCCGTTATTCGGCGGCGCGCATGCGGACCACGCCGCTGTTGTCGATCAGCACCGCGCCCTGGCTCATCATGTTGTTGACGAAGTGCGCCGCGCGGTCACCGTGCCAGGTGATGTCGGTCGTCACCTCCTGCGCCACGGCATGGCCGACGGCGGTGCGGTGATAGAAGTAGCAGTAGCGCAGCGCCCCCGCCTTGGTCAGGCCGGAATGCGGCATCCAGGTCGCGCCCAGCCACTTCTTCGCCTGCGTGCCCTTCCACGGCAACTCGGCGTCGCCGATGTAGTTAGAGTTGGCGAACTCCTCGATCTGTAGGAGCTGCGACCACTGCTTCCAGCCCACCACGGCGAAGCGCTGACCGTCGTCGGGCACGTCCGCCGAGCCCAGCGCCTCGAAGGCCAGCAGAACCTTGGCCAGCGTCAGGCCGTCGGTGTCGGTGGTGCCGTTGGCGGTGCCCACGGCCTCCTGCGTAGCGGTGTCGAGGGCCGCGATGATCAGCTCGTCGGTCTTGCGGCCCAGGGCGTAGGCGCCGGCATTGGCCACCACCGAACGCTCATCGTAGGACACCTTGATTTCGTCCAGGCGATCGATCCATTCGCCGGCGTAGTAGTCCTGCAGGAAGCATTCCGCGGTGCTGTGGTCGAGGTTCATCACCGGAACGGAGCCGTTGCGCGGCTTCGCGGCAGCGGTGCCCTTGCCGACCACCGGGAAGATCGTGGAAGCACCCTTCACGCCACTCTTGGAGCGCACCGTGGGGCGCAGCTTGCTCCCCTGACGCTGATAAGCGTCGTGTCTCTCGGTGTGGGGCTGGAAAACAGCGGATAACAGCCATTCTCTGATCGGCACTGAAAATCATACCCGGGAAGATACCCGGGATTGCTCGAGGCTGGGGGAGGGAGGGACTGCGGCCGCGGGAGCCGTGCTGTCGCATCCGTGCGAACTTTCCGGATGGAACAAATGCGGAACATGGGATACCCGGGTTCCTGCGCCCCTGCGGCGCCCATCCGAAGAGGACACAATGGCAGGAAAGAGAGCGCCGCGCGCCGCAGCGCCGGAGAAGGCCGCCCTTGCGAAGCTGGCAGAGCTCGCGTCCCGCGGCGTGGCACCCGACCGGGTACGGCGCGAGGTCGAGAGCATCGTCACGACATGGCGCGAATCGGCCACCGCCTACGAGGACCGGGCCGAGCTGCGCGAGCGACTCGAGGAGATGCGGGACCAGCTGGCCGAGGGCGTGGAGGCTGCGGCCGAGGCGGTCGAGGAGATGGACCAGGACGAGAAGGCGGCCGTCACCGCCAGCCGCAAGGCGCTGAGTGCCCTGACCGCCGGCCGCGACGCCCTCTCGGCCGCACACGCCAGCATCCGTCTCTAACTTCACCCGCCGCCCACGCGGCGTGCCTTTCCCCCCGGAGGCACCATGCAGCAGTTCAATCCAGCCCCCGCCCTGGTGCCGGCGACGCATGCCGAGATCACTGAGGCCCTCCAGACCATTCTGACGCCTGAGCGTCGAATCCGGACCGAGCACCCGGACATGCTGGCGGAGATCCTGGCTGACCAAGTCGCGCGGCACCTGGAGCGCAGCGGATTTGTGCTCCTGCGGCCGGCCGACGGTTGGCCGAAGCTGCCGTTCTGATGGGCTCCGCTTCCGATCCAGCCCAGGACCGCCGAGCACTCCTCGAGGATCTCCGCTCACGGGTGCTGGTGATCGAGCGCGGTGAGCGAATCGCCAGCCAGGACCGGCCGGTGGTCCCTGTCTCCGCCCCGATCGACGCCGCGCTACCGGACGGCGGCTTGGCGCTCGGGGGTGTGCATGAGATCCTGACGGAGGACGTTGGCGCCGGAACTGGCTTCGCGGCCATGCTGCTGGCGCGGCTGTCCGGGCAGGTGGTCTGGATCAGCCAGGAGGAGGATCTGGGCGTCCACGGCCTAGTGCAGTTCGGCCTGCAGCCGGAGGCACTGCTGCTCGTGACCCCGTCCCGCCCTGAGGACGGGCTGTGGGCGATGGAGGAAGCGCTGCGCTGCCCTGCCATCGCAGGCGCGGTGCTGGTGACTGGGCCGACCGACATGACCACCGCGCGGCGGCTGCAGCTGGCGGCCGAGGAAGGCGGGGTGCTGGGCGTGCTGCTGTGCGAGCGCAGGGAGGCCGCCGGCGCCACGGCCGCGCTGACGCGGTGGCGCGTGGCACCTCAGCGCGAGGCGCCACCGTGCCGCCCCAGCTGGCGCCTGGAGCTGCTGCGCAGCCGCGGCGGCCGGCCGGGCGCATGGGACGTGCAGTGGGACCGCGAGGCGCGGGAGCTCCGGCACTGACCCATGGCGCACAACATCTCGGAGGAGACCCGCCGGCGTAGGGCGCTCGCGATGCGCGCCCGCGACTGGAGTTCCGACATGCTCCTTGGGATAGGGTGCAGCTGCGGGCACCGGCTGAAGGTGCGGATGGGCGGTGTCGCGCAAGACTACCCGCACGCGACCTTCGCCGAGATGATACGGCGGTATCGCTGCCGGTACTGTCTGCGCAGGCCCGAAAGGGTTGCGATCCTCGCGCCGGCCAACTACCGCCGGGGCGGCGAGGTCATCATTGTGCTGCACGGCGCGGTGCCGGAGGCGCAGAGACTCGTCTGCGATATGTCCCGGCCTAGCGGCGGCGACCTCTTCAGGTCGCGCGGCTAGGGTGTGACCGGGTCAAGGAGGACAGCGAAGGGTGGAAAGCGGACCCCTTCCGGACACGCGTGGGCGTCGCTTAGCTTAGCATTGCCGTAACACAGCAGCCTCAGGACTTCCCGATGCCCCCACCCGATACCTCGATGTTCAAGCTTGAGCCCGCGCCGAAGATCATCACCTTCGACTGCTACGGCACACTCGTGCAGTGGTACGAGGTGCTCCTGCACGAGATTGCAGCGACGCTGGCGGCATACCGGCGGGATGAGGCGACCGCACCAGCGATCCTCGACGCCTTCTCCGCACAGGGTCGCCGGCTGACAGCCGAGAAGCCGCACCGCCTGTACAAGGACATCCTGCGAACCGGCTTCGCTGCGGCGTTCCGTGAGCATGGCCTCCAGCCTGACGCGGGCGAGATCGAGCGCATCGCCGCATCGCCTGCGACTATGGGTCCGCACCCCGAAGTGCCCGGCGTCCTGAGGCGTCTGCGCGAGCGCTACAAGCTCGCAGTCTTCACGAACTCGGACGACGATCTGATCGCCCCTACCGTGGCGCGCATCGGCGTGCCTTTCGACTACGTCATCACCGCTGAGCAAGCCCAGGCCTACAAGCCATCGCGGCAACTCTTCGAATACGCCTATCACACGATGGGCGTGACGCCGGACGAGACGGTGCATGTGGCGATGGGCATGTACTGGGACATGAAGGCTCGCCACGAACTAGGGCTGCGCGGCATCTGGGTGAACCGGCGGGGTGAGGTCGGGAACCCGGACTGGCTACCCTACGCGGAGGTGACGGACTTGGATGGAGTCGCTGCCTTGCTTCTGCCGGGGTGATGCCGGCTTCGCATGCCGCTTGGTCCGCTTGGGGTCGAACGCGGCGGCTCAGATTGGCTTTGCGCTCTACCCCCGCAGCATCTCCGCACGCCACGCCTCGCCCTGATCCCGGTGAGCGTAGCAGTACCAGCGGAACCCGAGTTCCGGCTTGCCCGGGATGCCGAAGCCCCAGCCACCATCCTCGCCGCAGACGGCGCAGAAGTGTTCGAAGGGTTGGCCAGGCTCGGTGACGGTCAGGCCGATGCGCTGCTCGCGCGGCAGGCGGCCGGGGTTCTTGTAGACAGGGCGGGGAGGGGCTTCGTCGGACATGGCTGAGTTCCGCTTGCATAGACACTTTAAAGAGCACCCTGTCTCCGCCAGCGGGTGAGGGTCCCACGTCACACATGCAGCGGCTTCTGACGAGGCTTCGTTAACCCGAAGGCGACTAAGCAAGCTGTAGGCCATCTACTGTGCGGGCCTTCGCCATCAAGAATGCGCACCATGAGTGCTGCATAACTGCCGCAAAGGTGCAAAGATGCAGGAAGCCGTAAGAAATTTTACAGCAATTTCAAAATGTTAGGTGAAAACATGCCACACGCAGGCCTGTTGGATGGTAGTTGGCTCGCTGAGAGCGTGCGCCTCACGCTCTTCCCTCCGCAGGCAGTAGCGCCTCGTCCTTTGTGGCAGAGCATTGTTGGAACTCCGCCCGAGGAAGTGACCGAGCGCCCAGCTCAAAATCTTCGGCAGGAAAGCGGCCCCTACAAAGAGGGGCAGCTGATTGTTGCGCAAAACGGTCAAAGAATCGATTTAGTCTACGCAAAGAAGGGCGACGAGATACCTTTCGATGATTCGCCCTCCGGAGGGTTGGCGAATGTTGGTGAAGCGAGGAAAGCCTTAGAAGGCACTCTTGAGCTTTTCTCCAAAATCAAGCCCCTCATAATGCCAATCGCAAGAATTGCCATCGCGCCAACTCTCGTAAAAAAATACAAACATCACGCTGAGTGTGTTGCTGCGGTTAAATTGATGTTACCGGGCCTGCCCCTGAACGCCGAAACAGATCGGGAATTTCTTCTTCAGATCAATAGGAGAACTGCGCCTAAATCTTTTCCTGGCCATATAAACAACATCTGCAAATGGCAAATTAGCTCGTTTGACTTAAGCGGTTTGCCGTTTCCGCCGCAAATTGGCATGTCAATTCAGTCACTATCATTTAGTTTTCTGAGGATTGAGCTGGATGTAAACTCATTAACAACGAACGAGGCGCTATATATTGACAACATAGATCAATCCTTCGCTGAACTCAAAGAGAGTACTCAAAGTTTTATGAGAGGGGAGATAATCTGATGTCAGCGAGAATCTGGGATGGCGACAAAACCACCCCCGAGTTACTCCCCTATAAATCGAACGAGATTACTTCAGCAATCAGCAAGAGCTCTGCTGATCCTGGCATTGCTGCGAGTCTTAGTCATGGCCTGCAACACCAGATTAAGAATATTTTTCAGAATGTTGTTCTTGCATCTAGAGGTGCAGCAAAGCACACGTCATTCACATTTACAGACAAAAGCATTTATCAACAACTCATGATATACAATGACGCTTCCACCGATTACGTCGCGTTCACAGGGGTGATTGCCACAAACAAAGACCTCCATAAGTCAAGTTTCCAATTAGATAATAAGATGCTGCTACATGGCGATTCATCTCACATGAGAAAAGCCAAGGAAAAGTGGCAGACGATACTCGCGGATCTTGATTTTCGAGATGAAGATTCGCGAGCAGCCGCAGCTGCGCGCCTTAGAGATATTATCGAGATTTTCTCGGACGCGGCCAATGAAATTCTTAAAGAAGTCGGCTCGAAGTACGATCAAGAGCCTGAAGTAATCGGCTTTATACTCAGTGAGGTTCTTGCAACCGCTGGAGATATCGAGGATGAGGTTAAAGTCGATATCATGTCGTCGTACGCTGCGTCATCCAGATCGAGTATGCGGTATGAGGCGGTGAAGGCCCTAGACCTCTTGCAATCTCCTGATGCGCATCAAAAGCTAATTGAATTTAGAAGCGCTGAGCAAAATCCATCAGTTCGCAATTTGTTGGAAGCTGCTTTGAGGCATCAGTAAGCATGGAACATTATGCGCGTTTTATCTCTGTGGAGGCTCCATGGAACGATTTTGGAGAACTGGTTAAAAACCACGCTGACAATGCATTTGAACGCTGTCCCATCCAAGTTCTCCTCGATGTGGGGTACGAGAAGGTTGGAGGTGTATCCTTTTGGAAAATAGATCCAGCCGACGCGCTGGGAATTAAGAGGGTGGTTGCTGCTTACTTCGCATCAAGGACGACCATATCGTCTACAATGATCAAGTACATCTCGGAGGACGCAGCGAAGTCCTTGCGCATCAACTTCGTCCGCACCGATTCTAAGTTATCGCCAGATACTGATCTTGCCAAGACCCATCACTTTGACCTTCGGGTGAGAGATGCTGGAACTGCCTTCTCACTGGCAAAGGCGATGGTAGGGAATGAAATTACCTATAGCTCAAATGAGGTTGCTGAAGCAATTAGTTCATCCCTCAAGTCTGGATTCTTTGCCCTTGATAAAAAATTCAAGGCGGAAATAGCGCACGAGCTGCTCGCAAAAAAACGATTGACAGTGTCTTAGCTGTTTTTTCTGACAGTTGGTGGCCGCCCAACCCGAGCTCTTCGTTTGTCCACAAGCAAGTAGTTCCATGCTGAAGCAGCAACTTGTGCCCTGCCCTCAGGAGGCCATCCACTTCGCCTCCCAGGTCTCCAGGTACTGCTTCCCCGGCAGCCAGTTGCGCTGGTAGCACGCCCAGCCCTGGTCCCACTCGCTCGGCAGCGCGTCGGCTGGCCGTTATTAAATCGGCGTAGACGTCCAAGGAGAATTGCGCGCAACGTGGACTAGCGCCAAGTCGCAGCGGGGACACAGTGGAAGCAAGGTCCAGCCCGCTGGTGCTGAAGCTGGCGCATGGTGCCGTGCTCACGCCCGAAGACCGCGGCATCCTGGAAGGCTTGGCTCGCGAAACCATTCTGGTTGGCGCGCGCCGGGAACTGATCGCGGAGGGTGCCCGCCCCGACTACGTCCACTTGGTGCTGGAGGGCTTCGCCTGCCGCTACAAGATGCTGTCTGATGGCAATCGGCAAATTATGGCGCTGCTGCTGCCGGGCGACTTCTGTGACCTGCATGTGGCGATCCTGCACAAGATGGACCACAGCGTCGGCACTCTCACCAAGTGCAGGGTTGCCCGGCTCAGTCGGGCCACGATTATGAACCTGGTCTCTATCAGTCCGACCGTCACGCGTGCCTTGTGGTGGGCCACGCTGGTGGATGAGGCGGTGCTGCGTGCGTGGATCGTAAACAAGGGCCGGCGGCCGGCCGACAAGCATCTCGCGCACCTGCTTTGCGAACTGCTGCTGCGCCTGCAGGCGGTGGAGCTGGCCGCCACCGACAGCTGCGACCTCCCGCTGACGCAGCAGGATCTGGCTGACATCCTCGGGCTCACCCCGGTGCATGTGAACCGCATGCTGCAGCAGCTACGGGCCGAGGGGCTGGTAGCGATGGCCAACAGGCGCCTGATCATTCGCGACTTCCAGCGACTGCGCGACTTCGCCGGGTTCAATCCCAAGTACCTCCATATGGAGCCGAACTAGGGAGCGAGGGGCCGGGGTGCGCACAGGGATACCGGCCTACTCCGTCTTCCAGGTCTCGAAGCGCGGTCCCAGGGCCCGCCATAAAACCAATCTACGAGGGCGCACTGGCCGGGCAGGTCTGCTACGAGAGTGCATGCCCCTTTATTATTTCGATACCATCGCAGCTTCCGGCCTAATCCGGGACACCATCGGCGTGAACTACCCTGACGATGGTACCGCCCGGCGCGAAGCTATCGCTGCCCTGCCGAACATAGCCGCGGACGAGTTGCCCGACGGTGACCACCGCATCTTCAGCGTCATCGTGAGGGATGCCGATCAGCGGACGATCTACATCGCCGACCTGACTCTCACCGGCAGGTGGTTGCGCTAGGCTTAGCCAGCCAGTCGCACCGCTTCCTGCGCCGCCGTCCACTTCGCCTCCCAGGTTTCAGGGTGCGGATTCCCGGGGCGCCAGTTGCGCTGGTAGTACGCCCAGCCCTTACCGCCGTTCTGGACCCTACCTCATCGCCTCTTGACCATCGTGGCACCCGCCACGTCGTTGATGGAACGTTTTGGCAGACACAACCTATGATTGTAGTGCAAAGGGCGATGGATGAGCGGAACTACTCTGGAACTGCGGACCACACGCGACATCATAGCGGATGGTGTGACGCTCATTCTGTTTCATGAGGGTGATCAGGTCCTAGCAGAGGTCATTGGGCCTGAGGGCCACGAAGACGCTGTCATGAGGATGCCAACGGCGCTCTTACTGGCCTTCGACCGCATTCCAGATCCGGATGCTCTGGCGGTCCTCGATGATGAAGGGCTGTGGCAGGAGGAGTGGGGGGCACTGCGTTAGGCCCCTGCCGTGTATCCCCCAATTAACTTCATCTGGCCAAAGCCGACGGTGCTGTGACTTCGAACTAACCGGTGCGGCGCCATTCAAAGGCACCATCACGCACGAGGTAACCTAGCCGCACCGCCGCCGGCAGCACACGCAACAGCACGCTCTTGCGCAGCCCTGTCTGGGCCGCGAGTTCAGCGAGGCTGAGTGGCAGACCATGACCGTGGAACTGGATCAGGATGAGAGCAAGCACGTGCTTTGCCTGCGTCGATCCCAGGATGAGGCGCCCTGCAGCGCCCTCATTTTCATGTCTGACGGGCAAGGACTTGCTTCCTGGATGTACGGCTCACGGCACAAGTGCGCCTGATTGAGCGTTCTGCAAGGAGAAATCGGCGCGCGGTAGGGCTAGGCTCAGATGTGGGCTGTCAGGCCTAAACCTGCACGACGCGGTTCGCTATCCAACCATAGACGAAGTCCTCCTGGCTCACGTCGCCCTCAGCGAGGCCGATGTAGAACTCGCACTGCAGGCCGATCAGCGCCTCAAGCAGCACCCTCCGACCCTGATCACCGCGGCGCTGGATGAAGGAGTTCATGGCAGCGCGGGTCATGGCACCGCAGACGCCGTCCACCTTCAGGTCGGCCCAGAAGCTGCCCCGACCGTTCATCACGTTGAGGACGCGCTGCAGGAACTGGCCCGCGCGAGCTGTGCCCATGTTGATGCCGATCTCCAGCATCTTCTCGCCCACACCGGGGTCGATGGCGTCGAGCTGGTCGAACATCGGCTGGCGCCAGTAGTAGAGGCCGTAGATGTCGAGCGCCGTGGCGCGAGGCATGGCCGCCATGGGTCCGGTGTAGCCGGCGGCGCGGGCCCGGGCGGCAGTGATGCCCCAGATGGTCTCGCCGCCGCGGTCGGCCGGGTTGTTGCTGTAGCCGCCTTCCTTGGCGACCTGCGGCTCGATCAGAGCCACGGAACGCGCGTCCATGGTTCAGCCTCCCGTGCCGACGGTCGAGACGGGGATGCCGGCGGGTTTCAGCAGCCCCGTCAGCTTCGACAGAGCCGCCGCGGCCGCCGCGAGGTCCGGAGCCACGCCACCGGAGGCAGCGGCAGCCTGTGCTGCTGCGGCCACCTGCGCCGGCAGCGCCTCGGCAGCCTTGCCCAGGATGATCTGCTCGACCCCGGAGGGGTTGCCGCCGATCTTCGCCAGCGTCTCCTTCACGTTGGCCGCCATGGTGGCGACCAGCGCATCCTTGGCCTGCTGGATGGCCGCCGAGGCAGCAGGGTCGGACATGATGACGGTGGCGAGCTGCGCGCCGGCACGGCCGCCGATCTCCGCCAGGCGCTGCAGCGCCGTGGCCTTGGCCGCCTCGCTGTTCGCGGTGGCTTTGGCCCAGGCCCACTTGATCAGGGCCACGGCGGCGGCGGGAAAGGAGAGAGCAAGCGAGGTGGCGAGCGCCACCAGCGCCGGCTGCAGCACTGGCAGTGCCAGCGCCCAGAGCGTCGAGAACAGGACGCCGTTGGAGGGCGCAGGAGCGGTCACGGCCTGTTGCGCCAGGGCCGGCAGCGCCCAGGCGAGCAGCATGACTGGGAGCGCTGCCGCCATCGCCAGGCGATCGCGCGGCCGTGCGGAAGCTCGGCTGAGCCGCAACACCAGGGCGAGCGCAATCACCCCGCAAAGCAGGATCAGGGAGGACATGGGTTCTCCTTCACCGCGCGATGGCGCGGCGTTCGGTGTCAGAGATAAAGAGATGCCGGGGAGCCGCCCGGCGGCGGGCTCAGTCCTGCGGTGAGCGCTGGCTCAACCGGTAGGATTTCGCTTTCGGTACTGGCAGTCAGTAGATTTCTCTTGCTGTCACTACTGGCAGCCGGTACAAGGTGCCCATGCCGATCACCTTCGACCCCGCCAAGGACGCCAAGAACCTCGCGGTTCACAAGGTCTCTCTGGCGTTCGGCGCTCTCGTCCTCGCGGACGCGGTGGGGGTGGTGGAAGACGAGCGGCAGAACTACGGCGAGACCCGGATGAAGGCGTTCGCCGAAGTTGGCGGTCTGTGGTGGGCCTGTGTGTTTACGGTCCGTGGCGACGAGACCCGGATCATCTCAGTTCACCGCGTGAAGGAGAGGGAGGCTAGGCGATGGTTGCAAGAGTGAGGCGGCCGATCATCTCGGCAGAAGAGCGTGCGCGGCTCATGGAGGGCGTTGACTGGAGCGGCGTTCACGCCCTGACGGACGCGGAAATCGAAGCGGGCCGCCGCGCCGACCCGGATGCAGTGCCGCCGATGACGGATGAGGAAATCGGCTTTGCAAAGGGCGCAGGCGTTCGCGTGATTCGGCAGCGGTTGGCGCTATCGCAGGTGATGTTCTCGCGCACCTTCCGCATCCCCCTCGGCACTCTGCGGGATTGGGAGCAAGGCGTGTCCACGCCCGATGCAACGGCTCGGACTTACCTTCTGGTGATCCAAAACGACCCGAAGGCTGTGCGTGAGGCACTCAATGGGAGAGACGAGGCTGTCGAGGCATAGCCGCCGCAGACTTCGAAATGATGGGGTCGGCGGAGGTGCTGCCGTGTCCTCCGCTGGCCGCAAGGCGTTTACTCCGCTGGCACCTTGCGGCCGTCGATCTTCACGCTCAGCCGCTCCACCTGACCGCTCAGCATCTTCAGCGTGGCGCTCATCTCGGGCACCAGGGTGGAGAGCTGGTCCATCTTCCCCTCCAACTTCGTCATGCCGGCCGCCAAGCGGGTCTCGATCGCCCGCACCTCGTCGCGGCTGGCGGTCTCCTTCATGCCGGCATCGAAGCGCATCTGCAGGGCAGCCAGCGCACCAGCGGTGGCGTTCTGCGCGTCATGACGGGACTTGCTCTCCTTCTCGATCGCCGTGGAGAGCTTGAGGTCACCGGTCTCGCGCGCGACCGCCACCTCCTTCTTGATGGCGTCAGTCGCGGTTTCCAGGCGGGTCGCGATGGTGCTGATCTTTGCATCCACCGCCGCGTCGCGCTTCTCGGTCTGGTTCCGGTTCCAGGTGTAGACGGCCCAGGACGCAACGAAGGCGCCGACCACGAGCGAACCGGTCGGGAAGAGGATGGCAAGCCAGAGGGGAATTTCCGTCACTCCAGTTCCTCCCGGTTGATCCATTGGATGACGGCGAGGTAGCAGCCGAGGCCGCCGCAGATGTTCCAGATGGCGACGCCAGAGACGAGATGGGCCGCCAGCCCGCTGATGAGCATCACGCCGCCCCAGACGAACCAGACAGCACCGCTGACGAAGGCAATCGGCAGCCGGACCGCCAGTCGCTTGTCGAAGAGCGTCCAGAGCAGTGCCACCGCGTCGGCCATCATGACGCTGCCGACCTGGCTCTCCTCCAGCCAAGTGTCGCGGAGCAAGACGTAGAGGGGCGAGGCGTCCATCAGGTCGCGCGACGCCAGCATGGTGACGGCAGACAGCGCGGCGTAGAGCGAGAACGCCGCCATGAACATCCAGGGGTCCCGGTAGATCATGGCCCGGAGCGTCTCGGGCGGGGCGACCTTCAGGGCATCACGGAGAGGCATCGTTCCTCCGTATGCCATGGACCACGCCCCAGCCGTCGTGGAGCGCAGAGGCCGCGCATTGCCGCAGCCCTGAGAAGATCATGGCAAGTGCCTTTCAGTTTTTTCGGAGAACGGTACGCTAAGGTACAAAGCAGGGGTGTGAGCCCGCGGCTTAGGAGTGCGCGATGATCGTGAGTGAGACGGACTTTCGAGTGTCAGTCAGAGCGACCCGCGAGTTCCGGGACATGCTCCGCGACAACAGGATTTTCACTGACGATCGTCTCGGTCAGGATCGCTGGGCACACGAGCCGGTAGTGACGTTCAACAAGGACTGTGAAATAGAGCCTTACACCGGTTTTTTCCGCGGCGAGGCGCTGTGCTCATTTGGAGCTTTCAGCTACTCTTGGACGCCTGTCCCCCCACGCTTTACCGCTGGACGTTATTGTTCAATTGCTGGTGGCGTTCGCTTTCCTGGTGCTGAGCACCCGGTTGGTGCGCTCAGCACAAGTCCTGTTTTCTACGATCGTAAAGCAAGCTTCGTGGCGGCGGCCATGGAAGACATGGGGTACGGCTCACCCTGGGGAAAAATGCCCTTCAAGGACAAGCCGTTCCCCAGCATTGGCAATGATGTATGGTTGACGGCGGAGGCTGCTCTCGGCCCTGGTGTACACGTCGGCAACGGAACCGTCGTCATGCGAGCTGCGATGGTTACCCGCAGCTTGCCTGCTTATCGTTTGGCAGGAGGCATGCCGGCAACGGCCGATAAGCTACGCTTCGATGGTGATCTGGGCGACAGATTACTTGCCACTGAATGGTGGCAGTACTCTCCCGCTGATCTGAAAACCCTACCAGTGGCGAACCCGACGGCCTTTGTTGAAGCCTGGGAAGGTCTCAACACGAAGCCGGACCCGTGGACTCCTCCCAAGCTCAGGGTTTGGGCAGAAGTGCAGAGGATTGCTTAGAACGGCAAGGTGAGCAGCGTAGCTCCGGGAGTGGGCTACTCCGCGAAAACGGCGTCCTGGAGCGCACCTGCTGCAGCCACCACTTGGCGGTGTCTCCGTTGAACACAGGGCGCCTGGAACTCAAGCGAAGCTCCGAGGGCATCCAGTCGTCTCACGCATGTTGAGCTCGACCCTCCTGCAGCGACACATCACATCGGCAACGTCTCACTATTTCGTGATCGGACCCTTCCCCAGTTCGTTAGCGAACTGTACCCTATCGGACAAAGGTCACTCGGCGAAGGGGTGACGTCTCGCGATGGGTGGGAAGGGTTATGGGCAGCAGCTGGAGACCGGTCGAAGACCCAGAGGCAAATTTTAGTCAGGAAAGTGGAGTGACCACCCACACCTACCGAGGTGTCGCGATCCTTCACCGCCCTGAGTGGGAGCCAATGGCATACCAACTTTTGCTCCCAGGTCATCCTCAAGACCACCAGAGATTCCTGCTACTAGAAGTGGCGAAAGAAATCATTGATGCCTGGATGGCCAATCTCGAGCCGATGAGCTTGCGCCGCGGCTAGCGCCATCTACGGCACCAACATCGCTTGGTGCCTCACACCTCCAAAGAACATGGCGCGGGTTTCCGAGCCGCTCGGGTGGTTTATCCCGTCTCTCGCAGAGTGCGATGAATGCTGAAGCAGCAGAACGAGGTCGGACCTTCTCGCGACCATGAAAACACTCGGCGCTCAGAAGTGGATTGGGCGCAATCCATCAAGCAGAGCTTGTCGGAAAATCGCTTCGATGTGGCTCAGCAGGTAATCACCGAGGCAACGTCCCAGTACCCTCAATCCCTGTCGCTCGCTATTCTTCGCGCCCAAGCCACCAACATGCGCCATCCATCGAGCGAGGAGCGCCTACTCAACTGGGAGAGCGCAGTTGCGTTGGCGCCCACACATGAAGGGGCCCTTCTCGGCAGATGCTTGGCTCTGGTCCACCTTGAAAAACTAGAAGAGGCTGAGCAAGAGTTTCATCGAATTCTCGATTTGTACCCTGACAGTGACATAGCGGCAAACCACTACGCTCATTTCTTGGAACGCTATCTTCGTGTGGAAGAGGCTATAGCATTCGCGAGGAAGTTCCTTGAAAATTCGCGGTCCGCTGAGCGACTTGTCATTTTCGTTGTTCGTGTTCTCTCTAGCTTCCACCGGTATAGGGAGATTCGCGACATTCTTGCACTCCCGGCCTGCATTGGATTTTCGAAGCTCAAGCAGGCGCAGGTTAGAAACGACCAGCTCACGGCTGACTGGACCGCAGCGGAAGTCCGGTGGGTGGCTGCGTCTGCATCGCAGCACGGTGAAGGTGCTGACGGTTCACCTGCGGGCAAGGTAAAGTTCGTGTATAACCTTTTCCATGCCAGAGAATACATGGCAGCGCACTACGGCGCCCTGGCATTGGTGGGCGAATATCCTGAAGATCATGACGTTCTGCGGGCCAGTGTTGAGGCATTCAGTCGCCCCAGCGGTGACTATCGCTTGGCCATGCATTATTTCGCGGATCGCGTGTTGATCCAGCATCCCAAGGATGCGGTTGCGCAGCTCGCGACATTGAAGTTCCTCTCTCGCCCCACCCAGCATCGGTATCTCGAGCAGCGCATTCGCGAGTTGCTCGAGAGAGATCCTGGCTCTGCTTTGGCGATGGCAGCCCTGATCTGCATCTTGGAACTCACGGAGCGCTCTCCCGAGGCCCGAGCCTTGGTTCAGCGCATAGCATGTGGCGAGTTCTCGAGCCTTCCCGATGACTTCGTCGCGTTCTGTAAGGTTCGGCATGCCCGTATGGCCCAAGGGCTGGGCTCCGGCGAGATGCAGGCCCTGACTGCCGAATTTCCCGCAGTAGCCGACCTGCTCGATACCTCAGAGCTCCCGCTGGCTGCTCCTCGGATCGTAGATTACCCGAAACAACCACGTGTCGCTGTTTGCATCTCCGGGCAGCTGCGTGGGTACCAGGAGGCTTGGCCACACCTGAAGCGGAATGTCATCGATCCCCTCGGTGCGGACGTCTTCGTCAGCACTTGGAACATGGTTGGTGCAACAAGCCTTGGTGCTTATGACCTGGTTGACAGAGTTCTGCCGCGGTCGTTCCTCGATGGACTGCCAAAGAGCCTCGCGCATCTACCAGAATTCAGAAGCAAGTTTCCGGAAACTGCTCGCCTTATCACTGAGGATACAGAGGTGTCGGCCGCTGGTTTGGCCGCCGAATTGGGCGCGAAAGCCTGCGATGTAGAAGACGCGGGCGGCTTTGTTGAAAAGATGCAGCACCTCAAGGTATCCGGATCTCGCATCAATCCTTGCCGCATGGTGTACAAGGTGTGGCGCTGCAATAATCTAGCGCAGCAGCATTCCAAAGATGAGGGGGTGCCATATGACTTGGTCTTCCGCGTTCGCCCCGATCTTCTAATCGATGGGATCGACCTTGCGGATGTTCTTCATGGAACTAAAGATAGAAGCAAGATTGCATTCTCTTTCTTCAAATCTCTCTTGTTCGATGATCAATTCGCCGCCGGCTCGCCTGAGGCCATGAACCAATATGCTGGAATTTGGCCGGCAATCGAAAAGGCGGGCACGAACGAGTACCTGCCTTGGCTTCGGGGGTCTTGGAGCGAATTGTTGCTCCGGAACCACTTGCTGGCCGCGGGCATGTCATTCCACGAACTGTCGTTCTATCGCTCGAGGCTGTGCCAGAGAAAGCCGAAGTGGGACGGCTTGGCGCGGGCGGCAATTGCCGACACCGCAAACCTTGGCGCTGACCGACAGATGGGGGTGTCTGCAGTTAAGTCTTACCTGAACAGCATGGCTGCGGAATTGAGCTTTTCAGAGCTTCCTACGCACCGGCAATTGTTAGCTGAGATCAGCTCCTTGGCGGGGAGCACGGGCTGATCAGGCGGATGTAGCGAACTGCTCGCCAGCACCACCCCTCACTATGACGGATGCTCACCTAAACTGTCATGCAAATCTGCGTCTGCAATGAGCAGCAGCAGCTCTTCCAAAAGGCGTCGAGATCTGAATTCCCTTCTGCCACTTACCGGCTAAGTGGCGGTAGGGCGGACCAGTAACCTCTTCGCGCCATTTCTAACTCCCGCGAGTCGGGAGTTTCTTCTGCCATCTCATGGACAAAGCCGCCGATATCGACAGCCGTATCGATGAGGTCATACTTCTTTGCAACAAAGCTTAGCGCAGCTCGCATCACATCGTCATGATCCCAGTGCGACGGAACCTGCTCGGCCCAAGCTAGACCGCTCAGAAGGCCGATGTTCTTGCCGATGAAGGTCGGCAGTTCATCGGCACGAGGATTGATGCGCTCTTGCGGCCCATGGATGGCGGCCTTGCGGCAGACCGTCTCGGCACCGGCTTGCCCCATCCACGGTTCGTACAGACGGTCTGGAATCAAGCTACCCAGAACTCTTCGAGGATCGCGGCCGCCAGTCTCCCGCAGGAAGGCTACAGCATGGTCGAAGATTTCCTGCGGGGTCATGACCGCGAGATAACGACCCCACACGCCGTTCGAAAGACATTCAACCAGATGTTGATGCGGTGCTTGAGACGCCGAGCGACGTTTCCACGTCCGGCGTTTCGGCCGCATCGCTGGCCTGCCCCCGCAGCTCGGCCACCTGCGCCTGCAGCTGCTCGATTTGCGCCTTGGCCGCTTCGAAGGACGTGCTGGCCTGGCTTAGCGCCTCGGTGAGCGAGCCGACCATGGCAGCCTGGGCATCCCGCTCGCCGGTGATTGCCTCGACCTGCGCCTGCAGCGCGGCCACTTGGTCGTTCAGCACCTGCACCTGCTGCAGGGCATCAGCGCCGGCCTTGTCCATCAGCGGCGCCAGGGCGTCGAGGTCGACGTGCATCGGATCGCCGACGCGGGGCGGGCGCGGATCGTCGTCGCCGGCGGCCACGGGGTACACGCGGCGGGTAGCGTAGGAGGCGCCCTCCAGCTGGCCTGTGAGGCTCCAGCGGAGCAGCAGTTCGTAGGGGTGGTCGACGTAGGCCGGGGCGGTTTCGCTCATCGAGGTTCTCCTGGTTACGAGACGATGGTGCCGTCAGTGAAGCGCCAGTTGGTGCCGTCACTGGTGGCAAGGCGGTTGCTGCGATCGGAGATGCGCAGGGTGTGGCTGGCGAAGGCCGCGACGTCGGGCAGGGTCGCGAAGGTGTAGGCGCGCAGCATCACCGGATTGGCGAACTCCCAGCCCGCCGTGCCCTGGTTGGTGAACTTGCCGCCCACGTTGGTGTCGGCGCCGCCCGACCCAATGGTGGGCTTCGCGCCGGTGATGGCCTGCCCGATCAGCAGGCTGTTCACACCCGAGGCCGTGGCGGTGATGAACAGCCCCCGTGCGCCGCCGGGGCGGATGTCGACCGCGCCCGTGCCCTTCGAGGCGAGCGCCAGGCCGATGTTGGTATCCGTGCCCACGGGCGTGATGCTGACGCCCGCTCCGGCCACCCCGCCATAGAGCTCGATGCCATTCACCGCACCGGCGGGGATGCGGGCGCGGTGGATGCCGCCCGTGAAGTTGCTCTGCAGTGCCGTCCAGTTGGCGATCACCGCCGTGGCAGCCGCGAGGGCCGTCACGTCGGCCTTGCTGGTGTCGCGCGGGTGGCTGTGATCGGCGCGCGAGAACGCAGCCAGGGTGCCTGCCGCGCCGGCATCGCTAGGCGCGGAGGGAACAGCGTCGGAGGCTGCCGGCACGGCGATGCCACCGGTGACCGATGCCACGATGGCCGCGACGAGCGCCGCCTTGGTGAAGCGGCGTATCTTCAGCTTGTTGCTGTCCGCTGCGTCCTTCCAGGTGATGATGAAGGTGTCGTCGTCGGCCATCGCCGAAACGATGTCCTTCGCGGAAAGGTAGACGTCCGCCATGGCGGGGCTCCTTGGGTCAGGTCGTGAAGCGGTCGGCCGAGGCGAAGTCCATCGCCGCGACCTGGATGCCGGTGAGGCTGGCGCCGTTGGGGAAGGCCACAGCCGGGCGGCCAAGCGGCAGCAGCTCGTTGGCCGGTGTGTCGGGAACGGCGAGCTGGACCACGGTCGAGATCAGCATCTCGCGCTGAGCGAGACCGGAGGCGCCCTTGAACAGCAGCAGGTAGCGCGAGCCACTGCGGTAGCCCTCGACCGTCACCGCCTCGGTGGCGCCGAACAGCATCGCCTTCACCGTGTCGGGGCCGGAGGTGTAGCCCACCACCGTCGAGCCGAAGGTAAGCGTCAGCTTGTTGGTCGAGCGGACGTAGCGCACCTGCAGGGTCGGCACGCCGCCCTCGCTGAAATCGAGCGAGATGTCACCCGTGCCGGTGGCCGGCAGCGCGAAGCTCTGGCTGTCGAAATCGGCCGCGACGCCGTTGCTGGCAGCGAGGGCGCTCCAGGCGCGGCACAGCGACACCCAGTCGGGGTGGAACTCCTGGCTCAGGTAGTTATCCGGCCCGACCGACAGCCGCATCGGCGGTCCCATCGTCCCCGCCTGGCGGCTGAGATAGGTGTAGCCAACGGGGTTGCCGCGGTCGTTGATCCAGGTGTGGTAGCAGAGCCGCTCATCCCGGTCGTACCAGAGCTTGGCCGCGTAGCTCTGCCCGCGGTCGATCGACTGGTTGCTCTGCTCAGCGAAGGCACCCGTCGACCAATCGTAGTCGCCCACCAGCGAGAACGAGTTATACTTCGAGTACAGGAACACCATCTTGCCGCTGAGCGGCTCGATGCCGAAGTCACTGCACTCCAGCATGTCGCCCTTGGCGAGGTTCGCCGGCAGGTGCTTGCCCACCTGCAGCAGCACCGGGCGGCCGACGTAGCCCAGCTGCAGCCGATCGGTGAAGCGGAACATCTCGATGCTCGGCCCGTCCGAGGCGTTGCGCACACCTTGGCAGAGCTGCCGCTCCCCCTGGTGGTCGCGGATGGCCGGATCGCGACTCTCCGTGCCGGCGTGGCCGCTCAGCTGCTGCAGCGAGGCCGAGGCCGGCACCGCGGGCGGCACGCCGGCCGCCAGCATGCCGACGTTGTCGTGTACCCAGCTGTCGCCACCGTCGTAGCTGGTGGCGCTCATGCACCAGCCCTGGCCGGTCCAGTAGATTCGGACCGCGCCATCCTCTTCCCAGTCCGGGCTGTTAGGGCCGTTGATGATGGCCGAGCCGGAGGAGCTGTCGTTGTTGTCCCGCACGCCCCAGCCGGGGCGGATGGCGATCCCGCGGTAACGCAGCCGCACGCAGTCCGGTCCCGTCATGCGCGCGATCATCACGCCGTTGTCCGGGATGTCCGTTCCGGCGCCGTTCTTCGAGATGGCGTGATGGACCTGGAAGCCGAAGGTGTAGGTCACCGTGCCGTCGCCGTTGGGCTTCACGAACGGGATGTTCAGGTCGTTCAGCGAAAACCCGCCCAGCGGCGAGAGCAGGTGCGGCGAGCGGTTGGGGTCGTCCTGCAGCCGCACGCCGCCGCCCAGGCCCGACACGCCTGCGCGCGGCGTCACGTCGTCGGGGTCTGGCAGCGCGGTGCCGGAAACACTGAGGCGGCGCAGGTCAGCCGCCTTCATGGCGCGCGAGTAGTAGCGCGCCTGGACGATGCTGCCCTGGAAGCCCGGCAGGGTCAGGGTGCAGGCGCCCGCCAGACCCGCCGGCAGCACCATCTCGCGCCACTCCACCGGCAGCCCCTCGGAGGCGCAGGCGAGCCAGCCATCCTCCCAGCTCAGGATCACGCGGCCGACCAGGCCCTTGGGCAGGTCGTTGAGGATACTCGTGCGGACCTGCTCCACGCCGCCCGTGACGACGCGGGCGCAGGGTGCCCAGCTCTCCTGGGCGAGCAGGACCTCCAGCGCGCTGCCCTCGGTACCCATCGGGGTGACGCGCAGCACCGGCAGGTCGTCGGCCGGGCGCTCGGGCTGGATGATGTCGAGCACCACGGTGCCCTGCCGCCCCTGCACCAGCACCTGGTCCAGCTCGTCCGCCGGGCGGGTGCCGTCGGGCGCGAAGGTGCCCAGGTGCCGACCCTCGCGCATCTGCCACTCGCCGGCGATGAACAGGCTGGCCTTGCCCGAGGTACCGGCCGGCAATTCGGTTCTGAGACAGGCGTCGAGCGTGGTGCTGTTGGCCGAGGCGATCTTCTTGCGGCAGCGGTAGAGCTTGGTCTGGCTTACCGGCTTGACCTTGAGGTCGTTGCTGGTCCCGGTCTGGACCGTGGCCTCGTTGTAGGCGAGCGCGATGTCGCCACTCTCGCTAACGAAGATGTAGGAGACCACGCCCTCGGGCAGCGTGCCGTCGAAGAGCGCCACCGGCACGCCCACCGTCCACAGCTTGTTCTTGACCAGGGCGGCCTTCAGCACGCTGGTGGGTGCCGGGTACAGGTCGAGCCTCTGCACCGTGGCGCCGGCCGCGGTGTTGTCCCACTCGATGTCCATCACCACGCCGGTGTGGCCGTCGTACTGGATGCCCGGGCGGAAGGTGGGCGAGGAGACGACGCTGGGCTTGGTCAGGCGGAAACCCGAGGTGCCGACGCCGGTGGTGACGAAGCCCGACATGGTCGGGTTCGGCATCAGGTTGGCGGTGTTGGCGGTCTCCAGCAGCAGGTTGCCCGCGCGGTCGTAGCGCGGGGTGTCGGAGGCCACGATGACGCGCCCCGCGTCGCTCCAGCTGTAGGCACGGGCGGCCCGCCTGACCTGAGCGGTGTCGAGGACCGCCCGGGTGCTGGCGATCAGGTAGGAGATGAAGCTGTCCACCGGCTCGGTGCCACCGCCACCGGCCTGCAGTTCCGCCACCTGCTGCTGCAGCGTGGCGATCAGCGCCGTCATGGTGCTGACCTGGGCGGCCAGCGCCTGGAAGGCGATCAGCGACACGTCGCTGGCCACCGCCTCGTCCAGGAGGCGGGCGCCGTCCTCGTCCAGCAGGGTGCGTGAGAGTTCGTCCAGTAGTGCCGCCGGGGCACCGGCCGCGATCAGATCGTTGAGCTGCTGCTGCAGCGGCGTCACCGCGGCGCTGACGCCCGAGGACACGGCCGCGGCCACCTCGGAGGGAGTGGTGTTCTGCGCATCCTCCCAGGTCGTGAGGTCGGCCGCGAGACGGTAGGAACGGCGCTCCGCCCGCACGAAGACCTGCATGCCGTCGCTGCGGCGGGCCGACGGAATGGCATCGCGGTCGGCTACTGCAGCAACAGCTCGGTAGCCGCCCTTGCCGTACTGCTCGTCGTGCGTCGGGAAGGTATCGGCGCTGTCGAAGGGCGAGAGCGGCGCCGCGACATTGGTGCCCGAGAGTGCCGTCATGCCCAGACCACCTTGATGGCCGACCCGTTCTGGATCGTGTTGAAGCGGAGCACGCGGTACGTGCTGGTGGCGCCCGAGGCGTTGGTGAACGCCTGGTCAGTGACGCTGAAGTCGCTGAAGCCGAGACCGCCCACGGTCACGGCCGCCGGTGTGCCGAAGCTCGCGGGGTAGGCGTAGAAGGGGTACTTCCCGCCTGTCGCGTCGTAGGTGACGGAGCGCGAGCCCAGGCCGGTGGCGAAGGCGGAGTTGCCGAGCGCCAGGATATCGGCGGAGGTGAGCGTCGCCTTGGCGGAGGTGCCCCAGTAGGCCTTGTCCTGGAAGGCGAGGCTTGCCGTGGCCGTGTCGGTGGCCTTGCCGTCGGTGATGGTGGCGGTCCAGCTCGCCGCGGCCGTGAAGGGCCCGTTCACCGTCACCGAGGTCTGCCCAGCCGGGATTGTGGCGGTGCTGGCGCCGGTGATCGCCACCGGCAAGTCGGTGCGGTTACGGGCAACCGTCAGGACCACGGAAGCGACGGAGGCGCCCTTCTCCACGACGGACGGGGACGCGCTGAAGCCGGTGATGTCAGGGGCGACGTAGCTGAGGGCGGCGACTGCCGCCTCCAGCGCCGTTACGCGGTCCACCGTGCCGCCGATCACTGCCTGTGCAGCCTCAGCCGCCGCGGCAGCACCCTGTGCCTTGATGGCGCCGAAGGAGATGACCACGCCGCCGCGGGCACCCTCGACACCATCAACGCCGATTAGCACCGCGTCTTCCGTGGGCTCGTCAGCGACGGGCAGGCGGTCGATGCGCTGCACGTTGTAGAGGCCGCCCTGAGGCGTGCCGAGCAGCGCCCCGTCGGTGCCGCTCAGGTAGGTGGGAACAAGCATGCGGCCTCCGTTCGGGGGTCAGCAGACGATTTCGAAGACGAGGGGATCGGCCGAGGCTTGGCGGGGACCGGTGCAGCCGCCGAAGACGCGCCAGGTGCAGGGGGTGTCGCCCGCGATGTCGAAGACCCAGGCGCCATCGCCGTCGGGGTCCATGTCCTCGACGCCAAGCGTCCGCTGCGGGCCCTGGGCATTGGTCACCAGGGCCCAGATTCCTTGCGGGGCGGGGTAGGGGGCGCCGGTCTCGCGGTCGGTGAAAACGAGCCGGGCCCGCACCCCGTCGCCCACCATGAAGCGCAGGTACATCGTCAGTTCCGCGCCCACGATGGTCAGCTCGGCGCGGATCGCCGGCGTCAGCGCACCGCTCATGCTTCTCTCCACGGCCGATCGCCGCGGCACGGGGCGTGCGCGGGCGGGCCGGTCAGGGGGTGGTGGAGTGGTTAGGCCAGGACGGCCTTAGCTCGGGCCTCGGTGATGAGCCCGGCTACAAGCAGCGTGTGCACACCCGCCAGCAGGTCTGGGTCATCGAGATCGACGGCGCCGGCCGCCGCGAGATCATCCAGGAACACCTGCAGGGTGGCATCGCCTGCCTCCAAGCCCTTCGAGGCGGCGAGGGTGATGGCGCTCTTTTCTTCTGCGGTGAACCGATTGCGGAACTCGCGCGGCGTGATGGTGCGGGTGGTGATGACCGCTGGGGCCGGCGCCGCACACCCCACCAGCGCGCCATCCTTCCAGCAGCGCGTGTCCGAGTTCGTCAGCCACTCGGCGTAAGCGTCCTCGCTGATCTCCACCGCGCCTTCGGGGATCACCGGGTTTACGTCGTCCGCGTAGAACCCAACCACTCGGCCGTCGGCGTCGACCGTGGCGTATCGCTGCGTCATGGTCAGTACCCCACGATAAAGCCGGAGAAGGCGATCGCCGCGCCGCTGGGTGCCCCGAGGTGCAGCAACTGGTGGTAGCTGAGGTTGGGCGCCAAGGCTTGCACGCGCCCCACGTCGGTCCCGGTGCTCTCGTTCGTGGCCGTATACGAGTACCCCAGGACTGCAGTCGGGAACGTCACTGGATAGGCCCAGGTGTTCGACGCGGCGCCGGAGCTGTCGGCCGTGGCCGTCTTGTTCCTGACCCACTGGAGGATCAGCCCGCCAGGCAGGCGAATGTAGCCGGGGTTGGTCAGGGCGCGGCCGGTAGAGGCCATGCCGGGGAACAACCCATAGAGCGCCGCAAGAAGCTGCGCCCGGTTGGTTTTCGACGGCGTAATTGCTCCGGCGACTAGAACCGCCAGGAGTTCTTCCTGAACGGAATTCAGCCAGTCGGGGTCAATCACGGTCGCCTGCACGCCGGACACAGGGTCGCCCTTGGTCCAGTACCCAGCCGTGCCGGCAGCCGCTGGAGCCGGGAGCGACGTCGCCGCCCCCGCACTGTCAATGCGATGCATGGGTGATCAGTCTCCGTAGGCGATCTGCAGGACGGTGTGCGCCGGGCGGATGCGGGACATGGTGCAGACCAGGGCAGCGTTGCCCCAAGCCGCGAGGGCGTCGCCGGCAGCGGCGCGACCGGCCCGCGCGTAAGTGACGGTCTGGGCCGGCGCGGTGATGCGCCAGGCGTGTCCCCAAGCTTCCCCGTTGAGCCGGTCGCCCACCCGGCTGAGGCCGGCGCGGGCAACCTTGAACTCGGTGATGGTGACCGCGTAGCCGAGGGCGGCTGCCTGGGCGATGAAGTAGGCCCGGCTCTGACCGCCGGTGGCGGTGAGGCGAGCCACCACTCGCGCGACCCGCTGCTGAGTGGAGGGGGTGTCGCCGATGCAGGAATCCGGCAGCCCCAGGCTGCTCTCCCACTCGGGGAGGAGCTCGTAGGTGGTCGAGGGGAAGGCATCGACCAGCAGGTTGTTGTCGCGCGTCAGCAGCCGCGCGTAGGTCGGCATCAGCGTGCCGAGTGCCCGGGTCTGGCCGGCGGTCGGATCCCGTGGCCACACGGCGCCGCGCGGCAGGAGCTTCTGAAAGATCGTGAGGAGGTGGCTCGCCGAGAGGCGTAGAACGCCCATGGTCAGGTCGTCGCCGTGAGGGTGCCCAGCACCGGCAGCGAACCGGTCGGCAGGGTCACGGGCGCCGCCGGCGCCACGACAGTGAACCGCTTCATGCCCGCCACCGAGCGGACCGCCGCATCCCAGTCGGAGGGATAGAGCGTGGCGCCCCGAGGGTCGCCGAGCCGCCGGAACATGTCCTCAAGGGCCGTGGTGATGTCGGCCTGTGTGGTGCTGGTGAAGGGGCTGACGTCGTCGATGACGAAGTTGACCGCCTGAGCGTTCGGCGCGACCACGTAGACCAGCGCCGTGACGGGGCGCAGCGGGCTGATGTGGTTCGCCACCACCAGCTGGTCACCGGTGGCGGTCACGCCGCGCGGCTCGTCGCTCGCTACGCCGTTCGTACCCTGCGGGAAGCCGTCGTGCGCCGCCTGCGTCTCGTCCAGCATGACGTAGACCACCACCGTGCCCGCGCCGTAGCCGTTCGGCGCCGCCCAGGCGCGTGTGACGCCGGCGACCTCTTCCGCCCACTGCACGTAGTCGGATGTGGCGCCGCCCTGGGGCGGATTCGCGTACTCGGCAAGGTAGCGCGCCTTGTAGTCGTCGAGATGCTCCTGATCCGCGCCACCGACGATTTCCGCGACCGACGTGGCGGCCGAGTTCACGCCGGTGAGGGCGCCCGAGAGGTACAGCTTGCTTCCGGCGTCCGCGTTGCCGGCGGAGCCGGCGGCCACGGCCGTGAAGGCGACGGTGGCGGTGCCGGCGGCGCCCAGCGTGACGGCTGAGGTGGTGGCGTAGAGCGTCTCATCCGCCCGGGTCAGCACCGTGCCGGAAGGGATGACCGTGCCTGCAACCCCGGAGAAGACGGCGGTGCCGGATGCCTTCGTGGCGTCCTTGCGGGTGACGCCCTTCAGCGCGCCCCAGCCAGCAGCGAACTCGTCCGTCGCGGACCAGGGCACGGCCTGCCGGGCAACCCAGTCCTGGTAGTCGTAGTGCAGGTAGGCGAACCCAGCCTGGACCAGCGCCATCACGCGCAGCACGGATCGGCGCAGCAGCCCGTCCACTCCGGAGAGGTCGGCGCTGTTGATGTCCTGCAGGGCCTGCTGGCGCAACTGCAGCAGGGTCGGGCGTGCGTAGGGCATGACTTAGATCCCGCTCCAGGCCCAGGAGAAGTTGAAGGTGCTCAGCTTGCCGTCCGGCTCGCTGATCGTGATGCCGAGGCCAATCGTGGTGCGGTTCAGCCAAGCGGCCGTGACGTCGACCTTGGCCGCGACGCCATCCTCCACCAGCCAGGCCAGCGCCTCCGAACAACTGTCGCGCACCTGCCGCAGCAGCGCCGTGCCGTCGGCCTTCTTGGCCCGCTCGTACTGCCAGAGGCGGGAGCCGATCTGGTCTGCCTCGTAGGTGTCGCCCCACCATCCGCGCCGGTCGCTGGTGCCGTCGGTCGGTACGAAGTCCTCGGCGGCGCGGCGGTCGGTGAAGAGGCTGACCAGCACGGCCGACCGCAAACCGCTGTCCACGGCGAGGTCGCCGGCTTCGAAGGACCAGTCGCCCTGGCCGGTCGCGGTGTCCCAGGCGATCGCAATGTCCGTCACGGGCCACCTCCGCGCAGCGCGCCCGTGAGGTGCGCCGCTGTCATCTTCTGCGCCGGCGGTGAGCCGTTACCCGGGTGCGTGTGGCTGTTGAACAGCTCGAGGAACACCTCGGTGACCAGCTTCCGCAGGGTCTCTCCGCTGGCGGAAACCTGAATCGTGCCGTCGCCTGGCAGGAACACGCGCGATCCGACGATGTCGTAGAGCAGCGACTGTCCTGGCTTGAGGCCGCGTGGCCGGGACGCCTGGTGCACGGCCGCAAGCACGACGCTGGTGCTGGTGTCGCCGCCCATGGAAAGGCGCACCGTGACGGAGTTCACCGGGGCGCAGGAGGAGAAGCCGAAGTGGTGCACCACCGGCACCCGGTCGACCGTCTGCAGGTCGTTGATCTTGACCTGGGCGGTCTGCACCACGTCGCTGTCGTCGGGCGGGGTGGAGAGCCAACCCAGGCCCAGCGCCTGCCGCAGCCGGGTCATGACGCCAGCGGCACCCGCCATCTCAGATGCCTCCCAGCAATCCACCCGGGCCCGGCGTTGCCGAAGCCGCGCCCTGCCTGTCCAGCGCCTTGAACACCTGCCAGTCGACGCCCTGCAGGGTGCTCGGCTGGATCTGGAAGGCTTCGGGCGGCATCAGGGTCAGGTCGGCGTGCGTGCCGTCCTCGCCGCGGCGGTAGGTCACCTCGGCGATGACCCAGCGCATGTTCGGCAGCTTCAGGTGCGGCGCCACGATCGGCGCCAAGGTGTTCGGCTCCCACAGCCGGCCGGCGCTGTCGCGCCAGCTGTCGCATGTGAGGGTGATGCTCTGCGACCGGCCATTGCGCCGGTTCATCTCCCACTCGGCCCGGTCCTGGCCGATGTCGCGGCCGTCGACGATCTGCTCCGAGACGATCACCCGCGGGCGGAACCGCGGCACCGTGCTGTCAGCGGCGTGGCCGTGGGTGTTGCCGTTGGTGCCGGTCGTGGCGTCGCGCACCTGGCGCAGGCTGTCGGTCGAGGTCCAGACCACGTCGTAGCTGGAGAAGCGACCATCCATCGCGAAGCTGGAGGCTGCCTCCTCGATGTTCACGCCCTCGGTGAAGCCGCTCGCCATGCTCTCCTGACCCACCTGGGCCAGAATCAGGTTGCCGTCGGCGGCCTCGTAGGCCAGCAGCTTCCGGTACCGGCTCACCCGGTCGATGATCTCGAAGGGCGTCTCGCCCAGGTTCAGGTTGAACTGCGGGATGGTGGAGCCCGCCTCGTCGTGCAGCCGGGAGACGGTGATGCCGAAGGGATCGGCCAGATCCTGCGCGATCTTGAGGGCTGTGCCGGCGCTGATCTGCGCCGAGAAGCTGCCGTCCTTGCGGATGCCGGCGGAGCAGTCGACCAAGTCCTGGCACTTTCCCCGACCCTGGATCCGCACGTCGTGCCTCTCGGGAGCCATGCCCGGGCTGTACCGGTCGATGTAGCCGGTCACCACCGTGTCGGCGCCGATCCGCAGGGAGCACGACTGCCCGGGCGTGGCAGGGATCTGGCTGGCCTGACCCGGATAGAGCTCCGTCAGCACGATGTCGAAGTCGGAGGGCATGCGCTCGATGCCGCGGGTGACCCGGATCTGCTGCCAGCCGCCAAAGGCTTGGCCAGCCACCACGAGGGTCACGTCATCCATGGCGTGGGCTCACTCCGACAGGGCCCTGAAGCTCAAAGGCATGATACCCGGGTGCGGCGCGTCCGCGCGCTGAGCGAGCTCGTCCGCCCGGGAGGCATCGGCGTAGAGGTCGTAGGCCAGAACCAGTGAGGGCGCGGGTTCGCGAGTGGTCACGGTGCGCAGCCGCGCGAGCTGCGCGCCGCGGGTGTTCAGGTCGTCCACCACCGCGGTCCGGAGGTTTCGCAGGGCGAGGTAGGACGCGCCCTGTTGCATGTCCCCAACGCGCAGGATCTCGGCATCCAGAACGGCCGCAACCTTGTCGCGCAGTGACGCAGCATCATCGTAGCTGCTGGGCACGTACTCGGCGCAGGCGCGTGCCAGCGAGAGGAGCGCGGCGCGGCGGCAGAGGGCGGCCGTCTGCTCCTGGGCTGTGGTGATGGAGGCGCCGATCGGCGCCGTGGAGGCGACGGTCGCAACGTCATAGGTCGCGAGCTGCAGCAGCAGGCGCACCGCATCCGCCGGGTCGTTGCAGGCGGCGCGCAGCGCTTCCGCCACGCCGAAGAGGCTGGCTGCCAGCTTGTCGGTCGCGGCGGTCATAGGCCGGCCGCCGCAGCAAGGGCAGCTGAGGAGGTCGAACCGACCACCGTGCGGGCGACCGTCACGGCCGAGAGCGCACCGGCAGCCGTGGACACGCCGCTGAGCACCGAGCCGCGCCGCCCGGAACTGTACCGGCCGAAGGTGCCGGTCGCAGCTGAAAGACCCGCGACTGCGCTGCTGACCAGGGAAGCATCTTGGGCAGCGCTCGCGACCTGGCCGACCCAGCCGGACACCGTGTCCAGCGCGGAGCTCGCCGCGGAGGCGCCGGCGTCGAGGGCAGAACCGATTGAGGAGTTGAAGTCGCTGGTGAAGGAGCTGGCGGCGTCGTCTGCCGAGCCGCCGACGATGTCCTGGGTCGCCGCGGCGATCGAGGGGAAGGTCGGATCGGTGGTTTCGGCGAACTGGAACTGGAGCTCTACGACCCGGCCCAGGTCCGCGCGCTCCGCCATCTGCAGGGGTGCGATGAGCGAGACCCGCGCCACGCCCAGCGACGGGTGGATCAGGGTGCCCGGGCCCTTCTGCTCCGACACCAGGATGAGCGCGCGCGCCTTGGCGTAGCAGTCGTCCCCCACCACGAAGCCGGTGAAGGCAGTGATCCGCGCGGCGCGGCCCATGTCCTCGACCCACACCGCGTCGCGGAAGGCGTACTGGTGGACCACCGTCCGGCGGCCGCGCAGGTAGTTGGAGTTGCGGACGTAGAAGGTGATGCCGCGCCAGGAGGCGGGCAGGAGCTCAGCGAGCCAGGACATCCAGCCTCCTACGGTCCCCCGACCAGCCCGTTCCGGCGCACCAGCGGTTCCTCGGTGTCCACGCCCCGGCCGGAGGCCTGGGCCCGGGCGGTGACGCCGGCGGGAGCGTTGGTGTGGTCCACCTCGACCCGCACGGTCATGCTGCCGGCGGCGGGTGCGTTGCTGTTCGCGGCCAGCTGCGCCGGCGCGCCCGATGCAACGGCCGGCCCGCGCGTGGTCTCGCGCCCGGTGTTCTCCGCCAGCTCGCGCAGGAAGCGATCCTGGTTGGTGCCCGCCTCGATGCCGCCGGGCAGGGAGGTCCAAGTGCCGCGGAGCGCCGGGCCGATGCCGGCACGCACCGCAGGATCGCTGCTGTTCAGGTCGGCGTTGAGATCGCGGCCGGTCCGCTTCGAATAGTCCCGCTGCGCCAGCCACCAGGCGGCCCGGTCCTGGCTCGCTGGGCTGAAGTCGGTGAGGCCCAGCGCCTTGCTGGCCTCGTCCCACGTCCCCTTGAGGAACTGGTACCGCCCGGCGGCAGTGCTGGTTTCGCCTACGTGCGGGCCACTGGTGATGACGTTGGGAACGTTGGGATGGGCAGAGTAGTCGTCGAACCGGCGTCCGCCGTAGAGCACGTTGTAGCCGGGGCTCTCGGTGCCGGCGATCGTGTCCAGCAGCCCGCGAGCCGCAGGCGAGAGGGAGGTGTCCGCGCTCTCCGTCGTGCTGCCCCGGCCGTAGTTCAGTGCCGAGCGGATCCAGCCGAAGATCTGCGCGGGACCGGCCTGCGATAGCCGATCCTGGTGGTCCGCAAGCTGGCCTTTGTCGACGCCGAACAGCGACGCCATCCAGTCCTGGCCCCAGATGCCCGCCGCCAGCGCACCGCCCGCCACGCCAGCAGCCCCGACGCCTCCGAGGAGGCTCCGCGACGCAGCACCGCCGGCACCGGCCGCAGCGGCAGCCTCTGCCGCCGTCCGCGCCGCGGTGGCGGTGGTGCCCATCGTGACGAGGGCCGCTGTCACCCGGCCAATGGTGGCGAGCAGGCTGACGAAGGGGGTGATGACCGTGAGCGCGAAGCGCGCGACCATCAGGCCAAACACCATCTCCAGCGCCCGCTGCCAGCCGCCGACGGCGGTGGCGATGCCGTTCGCACTTTCCCAGAACTGCTTGAGGCCGCTTCCGACCTGTTCCCAGTTCACCGCCTGGAGGTACTCGGCGAAGTGCTGCACGGCCTCGCCGATACCGGTGGCGATCCACTCCCGATTCTTACCGATCCAGTCCGCCAGCTGCGCGAGCAGCGGGGCGATGACCGGCGAGAGCTTCTCCGAGACCGAGTTGCCCAGGCCCGTGACGGCGAGCGTCAGCCGCGCCTGCGCCTCGCGCATGTCGTTGGCCGCGCGGACCGCCTGGTCGTTGGTCACGCCGTAGCGCGCCGCGAGCTCCGTGTATTCCCGGATGCCGGCGGAGCCGCGGCGGAGGAAGGGCAGCAGCTCCTCGGCCGCGCCGCCGAACAGGCTGGTCGCGATCCGGGCCTGTACGAAGGGGTCACGCACGCCGGCGATCTTATCCGCCACCTCGGGCAGCACGTCGTTGACGCTGCGCGCGTTTCCGGCTGCGTCCTTGAAGGCGATGCCCAAGGTATTGAACATCACCACCGCGTCCGCGTTCCGGCCGCCGATGGCGTCGAAGATGTTCTGCCCCAGCGTCTGCAGGCCGTTGGTCAGGGTCTCCGACGAGACGCCGGCGAGCTGGGCCGCGCCGCGGTAACGGCTCAGGGCCTCGGTGCTGATGCCGATGCGTTGCGAGGCGAAACCCAGCTTCGAGCCCATCTCACCCCAGGCGGACACCAGCCGGTACATGCCGGCCAGGCTGGCCGCGCCGCTGATGATGCCCAGGGGCGCGACGATCTGGCTGATGCTGCGGAAGGCGTTGCCGGCGGCGAAGCCAAGATCCCCGAAGGCCTTCGCGGTACGGGTGAGACCGGAGGTGTCCGCGAAGCGGCTGAGCGACCCACCCAGCTTCTGCATCGGCGCGGCGAAGGCGGCCATCTTGCGGTTGATGCCGTCGAGGGTCTTGGTGACCCCGTCGACCGCGCTGATGGTGATGCTGTACCCACCGGCCATGGTCAGCCCTCCTGCCGGGCCTCCGCCATGGCGTTCGCTCGCTCGAGCCAAGCCAGAAGGTCAGTGCCGGTGATCATCCAGGCCCGGTCGGGAGCCCAGCCGTAGAACTTGGCGAGGTCGAAGGTCAGGTCCTGCCAGTTGCTCGGCCAGGCTCGATAAAACCCTGGACGTAGGTGGCCGCCGCGTTGAGCGTGGACACCGGCAGCTGCTGGATCACCTGGAAGGGCACGCCGGAAGCGTTGGCCACCAGCCACATCTGGTAGGCGCGCATGGACTGCGGCCCGACGCCCTTGCGCAGCTGGCCCTGGGCTTTGCGGACGCCACCGGTGGTCGGCTCGGAAAGCCGGAGGGTGGCGTACTGCACCCCCTGGTAGGAGAGCTCCGTCGGAAGCTCAATCTCCCACTCGTCGGGTCGGTCAGCGGTGTCCTCACCCAGTCCCTCGAGGCCCGCGTCGGTGAAGCCAGTGAAGTAGGCGCCGGCGGTCGCCAGCTCCGAGATCGGCACATGATCCAGCACTTCCGTCGAGATGCTGGTCACGGCGGAGACCATCTCGCGGATGTAGAGGGTGACCGCCTCGGAATGCGTGGAGAACTGGATGTGCCCCTCGGCCCGGAAGGCCTCCTGCGCTGTCGGTTCCCGCAGGCGCAGTTCCGTCACCTTTCCGCCCTTCACCTCGAGTGGGCGGCGCAGGGTGATGGTGCGCTCGGGCTCCGGCAGGTTGGTGGGGAGCGGCATCAGCGCTCGTCCACCCGCGGCCCACGGAGGCTGACCGTGAAGGTGCCGTCGGCCGTCTTCACCTCGGAGCACTCCAGGCACCACATGTTGTCGCCGGACACGGTCTTGCCGTTGGCCAGCACCGCGACGACCGACACATCGGTCATGGCCATGAAGTTGGCGACCGTCATGTTCGCGGCGTCGCGCACCGTGAAACCGATGGCGCCGTTCTTCCGCGTCTCGCTGAAGCCCTGGGGACCGCTCTGGCCCAGGAGCTCGCTGCGCGTGACCGTGGTGGGGTCGTAGACGCAGTCGCTCGCGACATCGATGGCCTCGCCGTCGATGGTGAGCGCGACCACGCCGGCCCGGCGCTGACCGGTCGTGGCGGCGCCGCTGTAGATCGCCATGTCTCAGGCCTCCGTCAGGACTTGAGGAAGTTGACTTTGATGGCGATCGACCGGAGCTGGTTCGCCACGTCGAAGGGCAGCAGCAGGGACACGTTGCCGTTCCCCGCGTTTTCGCCGCGGGCGGTGGCCCGGAAGGTGTCGAAGTTCTGCGCCAGCCCGCGATCACAGTAGGTGCGGTAGCGCGCCACGGCCGCCGCCAGCACCGTCTGGCTGGTCACCATGTTGGAGCCGCCGGCGATCAGCGTGTCGTCGGCCACCAGCTTCACCCGGGCGAACTTGGTCGCCAGATAGCCGCGCATGTCGCGGATCAGCGCGGCCAGGGTGTAGGGCGTCTCGACGTCGAGGTAAGCGTCATCCGCCACCCCGGCCGCGTTCTTCTGGTAGAAGGTGACCGCGCGCTCCAGGATCACCGTGCCATCGGTGCTGACCTTGAAGGTCGACACGCCGTCGTAGAGCAGCGAGTTCCGGGCGCTGGGGGCATCCCGATTCACCGGCGCCGGGGCGTAGAGCCCCTGGAGCGAGATGTTCTGCAGCGGCAGAGCCGGATCCGAGCGCAGGCTGTTGGCGCAGGCTGCGCCGTAGGCGGCCGCCCAGAGCCAGGTCGGCGAGGGGCTGCCGAACACACCGATGCCCGAGCCGTGCTGGTCGTTGCGGGCGAGGCCGAAGGCGACGCGCTGCGCCAGGGTGCCCGGGAAGGCCGTGAAGGCGCCGCCGAAGAGCATGTTCTGCCAGGACCAGCGACCGCTGACGTCGTTCAGGAAGTCGCGCAGGGCGTTCAGCGACGTCGCGTCGTTGAACGGGCAGATGATGACATCGAAAGTCGTGTCGCCGAGGTTCGCCAGCGCCGCGGGAAGCACCGGCACGCCGGTACCCCCAGCCATCGCCGTCACCGTGACCGCGACACCAGCAGGCATGCTCTCGCCGGCCAGCACGTCGCCGAAGTTCAGCATGACGGGAAGGTCGTTGCCCCAGCTGCCGGCGCCGGTGGCCGTCAGGGTGACGGTTCCCGAGGCGGCCACGGCTGTCACCGGCGCCAGCGCGGCGTTGATGTCCGCCGCGGCATTCGTTGCGATGACCGCCGCCGTGTCGCCCGAGGAAACCGGCACCTCGACCCGCGTGCCGCCCACGTAGAGCGCCATGGTGGCGGCCGCGGTGGCGGTGCCGGTGAAGGCGATCGTTGCGGTCGCGGCTGCGGCGCCGGCGGCATCCGCCAGCGGCAGGTACCAGAGCTCGCCGGCAGGGTCGTTCTGACGGATCAGGTCGGTCATCAGCGCCAGGGGCGAGCGGGCGCCATAGCGCGCCTGGGCATCGGCCAGGCCGTTCGAGATCACGGGCACCCCGGACAGGCCTGCGGCAACCTTGCCGGTCTGCCCCTGGCCAATGACCAGGGTGCGGAAGTTCTCCTGAGCGGTGTTTGCACCGGAGGGGTCGAGCTCGGCCCAGACGCCCGGGACACGATTCGTCGGATCGTAGTTGCTGAAGGAGATCGACATGGCGGTGAGGTTCCTCAGGCGCCCGCGGTGTCAGCGGCGGCCTTGCCCTTCGGGGGCTTGGCGGCGGCATCGGCCGGCTGCGGGGGATCGGCGACGACGAGGTCGCCCTGGTTGACGCACTTCAGCCAGAACTCGGTCTCGGGCAGCTCGGCGCCCTCGGGCGGCAAGAGGCGACGGGTCACGGGGTCACGCAGCGCGCGACCCTCGTCGGCCAGCTTCACGTACATGCTGATCTCCTGGGTTCAGGCCTGCGCGGGGTTCGCGCGAGAGTCGATGCTGACGGCGCCGGTCGTCTGGTCGGTGACGGTGCCGCGGATCTCGGTGAGCGGGTCGGAAGGCGGCTGCCAACCGTCGCTGTCGGTGATCGTGGTTTCGATGGCGAAGTCGAACTGCCAGCGCAGCCAGGCGCGGGTGACCTGCAGGAGGCCGCTGCCGTCGTAGCGGAAGCCCATCGTCTGGGCCGTGGGGTCTGGCCGCCAGCGCAGCAGGGCCGCCAGCACGGCGCGCCGGTACTCGTCTACGACCTGGCCGGCGGCGTCCTGGCCGCGGCGGTCTTCCTTGTTGGCGAGGTCGATGATGACCCCAACCTTCTCGGTAACCTCCTGGTAGAGGCCGGTCTGATTTTGGTTGGGGCTCGCCTCGTCCGCGAGGGGGATCACGTAGGCGGCTGGCTGGGCCATCCACACTTGATCGCTCGCCATCGCGTAGGAAGCGGCGCCGGCGACCCGGCCGCCAAAGATAGGCGCGTAGGTGCGCAGCTGCAGGATGACGGCGTCGATGTTCACGGCAGCAGAAGCGCCCCAGCCAGCGCAGCACTGACCGTGACAAGCCCGGAAAGGACCAGGACAGCAAGCGCAGCGATATCTCCACCACGGCTAATCGGAGGCGCTACGGATCGGTGCACTGGAAAGGGGCGTGCCATCAGCGTTTCACCCTCACCAGCGCGATGTCGTTATGCAGGCTGTTCTCGATCCGCTCGCCCAGGCTGGCGCGGCGCTGCTCGAGCGCGGCGGTCAGGAAGGGGCGGGGCTCCAGAGAGCGCCCGGTGTCAGTGCCAGCCTTGCCGCGGACCCGCTTGCCGTCCTGTGCCTTCCGGCCGCCGCCGGTGGCGCCCGCCTGCAGGAACAGCGCGTAGAAGGCCGCGTCCCGGATCGCCACGCCCTGGCCGCTCTTGAACGGCCGCACCTTGATGGAGCGCAGCAGTGTGCCGGTGACGTTGGCCGGTGCCTCGCCGGGTGCGGACGCCTGGTAGGCGCCTGCCTTATAGCCGCCGCGGTACTGCGCCGAGCCGCCGATGCCGCGGTAGGTGCGGCCGGATGCGGGCGAGGACCTGATCAGCGTGCGCGCGGTCTGTGCCACCTCGGCGCCAGCGGCCCGCATTACCTTGCGGAGGTTCTTCTTACCGTAGGTGAACTGGTAGCTCGGCGCGATGATGACGAGGCGGATGGCGGCGGGCATCAGACGTTCGGCCCCTCCCGCTCCATCTCGGCCTCGATCATCAGGAAGCGCTGACGGCCGCCCATCTCCAGGATGCGTCGCACCCGGAACACCTCATGGCGGACGGCCCGGTCCGGGCCCTGAAGGGTGCGCAGGATCGCGTGGGTGGTATCGAGGCCCCAGTGGTACCGAATCCAGATCATGTGCGTGACCGGCGTCTCGATCTGCGCCGAGCCGTAGAAGGTCATGGGCCTTGCCGGCTCAATCTTCGCCATGCAAGCGAAGAGAGGCTCCAGCGTTTCGAGGATGCCCATGTCAGACCCGGGCCCCGGCACTTGGTCGCGCCGGTAGACGCGCACTGGCCAGCGCAGCTCGCCGATGGAAACGCTGTCGGCGGGCATGGATCAGCCTCCGAAGGTAACCAGCCGGAACGGCCACATCAGCATCTCGGCGGCCTTCGGCGGATCGCCGCCGGCGTCGCCGCGGTTCTCGTAGAGGAAGGCGGTGAGGAGCATGATCCCCTGCCGGATCGGCATGGGCACGTCCTCCTTCGTCTCGCCGTAGCCGGCCACGAAGGTCACCGAGACGAGGTCGCCCGGCCTGGCCGCGTTCGGCTGGACCTGCAGGGTTCCGGGCTCGCTCGCGAGCCGCGCGCTGTAGCCGTCAGCGGCGAGAACCGACCGCTCGCCGTCCTGGCGCGTGATCGCGACCTCGGTGATCGCCTGCACGGGACTGCGGGGCAGTTCCAGCGGCGAGTTCCAGAGGCCGCGCGCGCCGAGAAAGGGATAGCCGGTGCTGAAGTAGCCGCCGGCGTAGGGCACCACACCCGCAACCAGCCCGGGCGGCAGGCTGCGGCCGACGGTGGCGCACAACGTCTGGGTGATCAGCGCCCGGCCCAGCCAAGCCTCCGCCCAGCCCCGCGCCGCGGCGACGTAGGGCTCGAGCATGGGCTCGCTGGCCGCCAGGCGGCAGTGCATCGCGGCGTCGACCGGACTGACCGGCTCGATCGCCGGAGGTCGGACGACGCGCAGCGACAGTTGCATGGCGGCTTACGAGGCCGCCTTCTTGCCAGCCTTCGGGGAGGGCGTTTCCTCGGCCGGGGGCGCGTCGGTGGCAGGCGCGTCCGACGGGGCCGGCACGGTGGCGTTGTCCGCCGGCGCGGCCTGATCGACCGGCTGACCCTTCTCGATGTAGGTCGCCGGGCGCTGGCCGGCGCCGATCTCGCCCGTGCGGGTCACCGCGCGGTTCTCGCCGGTGGTGGCCACCTTCGCCCCGGTGTCCAAACCGGCCGCGACCGGATCAACGGCCGCCTGCTGTGGGCCCTGGACGTGCGCCACCTGCGTCCCATCGACGAGCGACGGCGCGGTGCTGCCCGGAACCTCAGTGAGGTCGGGGGAGAAGGAGAGCGAGGGGTTCTCGCGGACGGTGAGGGGCGTGTCCATGCCCGCCACCTCGGCGCCGGTACGGTACGGCGGGTCCGCCGGGGCGTCGGTCTTCGTCTCGTCAGCCATGATGGCCTCCGTTACTTGCGCACCATGCCGGCGACGGCGGAGCGCGGGACAGGGGGATGAATCTGCACGGCGTGGCCGCTGCGGATCAGCTCATCGGCGCGGTCGACGGCGAAGCCGGCCTCCACGCCGCGGTTCCAGCTCTGGTGCGAGCGGACGAAGCGGACCGTCTTCTGCTCCAGGGCGTCGCCCATGGGGGCCGCGACGGTCTCCTGCACAGGATCAGGCGCGGCCTCAACGGCGGGATTGCTCGCTCTGGGCACGGGTCTGGTCTCGGGCGGCATCGCGGCCTCCTCTGGGTTCTGGATGACGGAAGGCTGCTCGGCTGGCGCTTACGCGATGCCGGGCAGGGTGCCGCCGGCGACCGCAGCACTGGAGTTGCCAGGGCTGTTGGAACCGGTCGGCGCGTTGGTGCCCCAGGTGCTCGGCGCGGCCGACTTGTTGCCGTTGACCGCCTGCGAGTAGTAGGCGGACCCGCCCACCGGCGTGTAACCGGTCGGGGCCCAGCCGGGCACGGTGGCAACGGCCACGGACGCCTGGTGGCGGATGTTGAAGTCGTGCTCCGAGATCACGCGCATCACGGTCTGGTCGCGCTGGAAGGCGCTGACCGTGTTGCCGCCGCTGTCCTTGTAGGAAGCGACGTCCGATGCATCGACCGTGACGTTGTACGTCTCGGCCAGCACCACGTCGGCGAAGTCGGCCAGCATCAGGTACGAGCCGTTGTTCACCGGCGCCTGCGCGGTGCCGGTGTTCAGGTTCGTCGGCAGCTGGGTGGTGGTGCGCAGCGGGAAGCCCAGCAGCGTGCCGGCGTTGATCTCGTCCTTGTAGACGAAGTTGCCCACGCCATCGCGCAGCGTCAGCAGGAAGGTGCGCAGGGCCGGCGGCATGATCCAGGCCGGGCGGATCATGCGGCTGTTGTTCTGCTGCAGCGCCAGCACCATGCCCTGGAGAAGGGCGGTGACCATGGTGACCAGCGTGGTGTTGTAGTTCGCGGCCGTGGGATCGGTCGGCAGCGCGGCGCCGACGAACTTGTTCGCCGCGGCGCAGAGGTTCAGCAGGCCGATGGGCGAGTTGCCCGAGCCGTCGCCGATCATGAAGGCGAGGTCCTCGCGGCGGGCGATGGTCTGCACCAGGTCGTCGCGCACCAGGTTCTCGACGCCGATCGGCGAGCGGCGGATCAGGTCGTTGGAGACCGGGACCAGCGACGTCAGCTTCTTGGCGTTCAGCTGCAGGTCGTCGAAGGTCTCCTGCGAAACCCCCATGTCATCCAGCTCGCCCTGGTAGCCGGCCTGGGCACCCGCGGCGAGGCGCGGGATGGTCATGTTGCCGCCCGGCATCGGGATCACCAGCGGATCGAGGCCGCGAATCACGGTGGCGGCGCGCAGCAACTCGATCAGGTCGGTGCTGAAGGCCTGCGGGATCAGCGCGCCGCCGGTCGTGGTGCCGGCGCTGTTCAGCGCCTTGGCCACTTCCTTGTCGCCGAAGCGGCGCTCGACGATCTCGGCGGCCCGGGCGATGCCCATGGTCTTGGCGTGCCAGATGCCGATCAGGAAGCGGGCGGCCTTGAGGCCCTTGGCCTTCTCGGGCTGCGCCTCGCCGTAGCCGTGCGGCGTCATGCTGGTCTTGCGGGCCTGTGCCAGGATGCGCTTCTCCTCGTCGGAGGCGTCATCGTCGTCGCCACCCTCAGTGATGGGCTCGGCGGCCTCGCCGATGGTCTCCAGCGCGCTTTCCAGGGCGGAGATGCGGCCGTCCAGCTTGGCCAGCTCGGCCTTCAGCTGGTCGGCCTCGGAGACCTCCTCCTCCGGCGTGTCCTGATCGTCGGGCAGGTCCGCGGCCTTGATGGCCAGTTCACGCAGGCGCGCCGCCTTCAGCGCGCGCTTCCGCTTCAGCTCGGCGAGCTGCTTCATGGGTAGGCTCCGTCTGTGGGAAAGGGCGCCGGTGGCGCTCTGGTCGGCTTGCCCAAGGCCGGTGTGGGGCAACCGCGCTCAGAGGAGCGCGGTCAACTCGACAGCAAGGCGGCGCTGCTTGCGCCGTGCGACCGCGGTGGAGCGCTGCTCGGTGGCAGCGACCTGCGCCAGCAACTCGGCCACCTCTTCGGCGGTCATGGTCACCAGGGCATCGCCCAGGATCCGCATGGCCTCGCCCAGCTTGGCCGGCACGGCGCTCTGGTCCGCCTCGTCCTGCTCCTCGTAGGTGACCGACTGATGCAGCCACCCGAGCTCGCTCAGCAGGCGCGCCAGCGAGGAGATGTCGTACAGGCCCTTGCGCGCGATGCTCGACACCACCTTGGCGCGCACCGCCTTCAGGACCTCGGGGCCGGCGGCAAGGGCCAGCGTCCCCGCCGGTCCGGCGCCGGGCTCGATCAGCGCTTCCGGATTGCAGGGGATGGAGACGATGGAGAACTCCATCAGCTCCTGCCTGCTGAAGTCCACGCCGGGAAAATAGTCGCCGGCGCCGCGCGCCTCGTCGTCCGTCAGCTTCCACTCCAGGGGGCGGAAGCCCACGCTGGTGGCGCTGAGGAAGCCGTCGCGACACATGCGGAACACCGCCTCGGCGCGGTCGCCCACGCAAGGGGTGTCCGCGGGCAGGAACTCGACGTCGGCCTTCAGCTTGCCAGCTTCCACGAAGATGCTGACGCACTTGCCGATGGGCAACTCGTCGGAGTTGTGCCCCCAGAGCACCACCGGGTTCTTCCGGTAGGCTGTGAGGTCCCAGCCATCGACGGAGATGGTGTCGAGGTCGCGGTCTACGGTCGCGCTGGAGATGACGAAGCGGATCACCCGGCCCTCGCCGCTCTCCACCTGCGTCAGGGCATCCTTCTGCAGGCGCGTGTCCGCCGGCAGCTGCTGCCCGGCCTTGGCCGCCTTCTTGAAGCGCAGGAGCGTGGTGCTCGGCATGCTCAGGGCTCCTGGGTTTCGGTTTGGGCGGACTCAGGCTTAGGCGCGGGGACCGGTGCGGCTTCGGGCGCGCCCGTATTGAGGGGCACCCGGAGCTCGTCCCCGCCGTCGACGGGCTCCCAGCCCTCTTCGATGCGGGCTTGGTTGCGGCTCATGATCCCGTTGTTCACGCCAGCGACGTAGGTCTCCATGCGGGTCTTGCGATCGCCGCGCAGGAGCTTGTCGAAGTTGAACTCGATCTCGAACTGGCCCTGCTCATCCTCGAAGAGGAGGACGGCTTCCATGACCTCTTCGATCTGCTGCGCCACCGGAATCAGGGTGTCGTTGATGTACTGCTGCTCCGAGTTCTCGATGTTCGCGTAGTGCGCGTTCGAGAGGTCGAAGACCTTGTGGGGAGGCACCCCGAACATGCGGCAGATCTCGACCACGCTGAACTGACGGGTGGCCAGGAACTGGGCCTCGTCGTTCGTCATGGCGATCTTGCTGAACTTGGTGCCCTCTTCCAGCACCACGACCTTGTGCGAGTTCTGCACACCGCCATAGGCCGCCATCCAGGAGGCGCCCATCCGCTGGGCGGCCTCAGCGCTCAGCTTCCCGGCCGTCTCCAGCACGCCCGACACCTGCGCGCCCTGCCGGAACAGGGTGGCGCCGTGCTGCTGGGTGGCCAGCGACAGCCCGACCACGTCCTGCGCCAGCATGATCGGCGAGACGCCGGTGTAGCCGTCGAAGCT
This sequence comes from Roseomonas elaeocarpi, assembly GCF_042433915.1. Taxonomy (NCBI): domain Bacteria; kingdom Pseudomonadati; phylum Pseudomonadota; class Alphaproteobacteria; order Acetobacterales; family Roseomonadaceae; genus Roseomonas; species Roseomonas elaeocarpi. Next base: position 240,829 of record NZ_JBHLUN010000005.1, read on the forward strand.
CATGCCGTGCGCGTGCAGCAGGTTGCCCTGATCGAACCGCCGGCCGTCTCCGATGCAGGGGTGGCTGACCTGCCACCAGGGCAGCCCGTCCGTCGCGCGTAGCGGCGAAACCTGGTCCGGGTTGACCGGGATGATCTGCACCGGCTCGCCAGCCGGGCCGCGCAGCACCGGGGCGTAGGCGTTGCCGCGCAGCGCCAGCGCCCAGACGAAGTAGCTCCAGCACTGCGAGGGCGTCTGCCACTCGTTTGGCCGGCGGAAGAGCCGATTGAGCGGGTGATCCAGGTCCAGGCTGAACCCGCCGCGGCGGAGCCGGCGCTTGAGGCGCAGCGGCAGCTTGCCGATGTCCTCGGACAGCCGCTTCACGCAGCCGTAGACCGCGGCCGCCTGCATGGCGGTCAGCGGATTCACCGCGACCCCGGTGTTCCCCGGCATGATGGAGCCCCAGCCCGACAGCCAGGACCCCGGAGGGGAGGCGGAGGTGCCGAAGCTCTTCTGTGCCTGAGGGCGCGGCAGGGTGGGCTCGCGGGCCCAGGCGCCGAGACGCGGTGGGGGCATGGTCAGCTCCCAAAAACGAGGAGGCCGCGGTCTTCGTAGACGGAGCGGCCGGCGCTGGGGTCGCCGCCCATGGCCCGCGCCATCGCCATGATGAGGGCGACCGGACCGTCGATCTTGTTCTCGTCCTTCTCCTTGCGGGGAAAGACCTGCTCCTTGGCGTCGAGCCGCGCCGTGACGTTGGACATCATCCAGGTCATCGGTGCCCGCTCGTCGCAGTCATGTGTCAGGAGGCCCGCGTCGATCAGCGCGGCGACCTCCTTCATCGGCTCGGAGTAGTTCCGGGCGTTCTGGTCGAACTGGGTGACAGTCACGCCCTTGTTCATCAGGCGCCCCATCAGCATCGTCGCCTGCGCCGGATCGAACACCACCTCATCGACCGTGAACCGCTGCCGCAGGTCCTCGAGGTCCTCCTCGATCCGGTCGAAGTCGATCATGTTCCCTTCGGTCAGGATCAGCTGCGGCGGATCGGACAGCGCCCAGCCGCGGTAGTGGTCCCGGCCAGGCTCCTCGATGATATCCTCCGGCAGGTAGTAGCGGCCGAAGGTGGCGAAGCGCTTCTCGCCGAGAGGGAAGAGCAGCTGCAGCGCCGCGATGTCCTGCTTTGAGGCGAGGTCCATCCCGATGATGCAGCGCTCGCCTTCCAGGCTGCCGAGCGTCAGGTCGAGGTCCCGGCACATGGCCCAGGACTGCATGTTGAAGTAGGCGGAGCGGGCGTTGACCCAGAGGTTCAGGTGCTTCGTCTTGAAGCGGCCCTGCTCGCGGGTATTGCGCACCGCCTCGCGCTGGCGTGCCAGCAGGAACTCGCCGGAGACCGAGACGTCGAGGTTCGGATTTGCCTTGATCAGCGCCTCGGGCGCCGTCCAGTCATCGCCCTCGTCGATCGTGTACTCGACCCCGAACCGCTCCTCGTCCTCAAGCACGCCGTCGAGGATCTTGCGCAGGGTCAGCAGCTCGTCGAAGCACGGGCCTGCCAGGTTGTCGCCGGCCGTGGTGATGATCCACAGGAGCGGCTGCTCGCGGGCGCCCATGCCGGTCAGCATGGTGTCGTGCTGATCCGGCGTGTCGTGCTCGTGGTACTCATCCACGATGGCGCAGCTGGGGGAGGAGCCGTCGCCGGGCTTACCGATCAGCGGCTCGAATTTGCTCCCGTTGGCCAGGATGTGGATGTTCGAGGCGTTCACCTCGATGCCGAAGTGTTCGAGCAGGTCCGGCCGGGCGCGGGCCATGAGCTGCGCCGGCTTGAAGACCTCCCAGGCCTGCTTCTCGGTGGTGGCGCCGCTGTAGACCTCGGCGCCGTGCTCGCCATCGGCGGCCAGCATGTAGAGCCCGACCGGGGCGGAAAGGGCCGACTTCCCGTTCTTGCGGGGCACCACGATCAGGGCCTTGCGGAACCGGCGCAGCCCGTCGCTCTTCCGGACCCAGCCGAAGACGTTGACCAGGATCCACGCCTGCCAGGCGCCCAGCTTCAGCAGCTCGCGCTTCTGCGCCCACTTGCCCTTGGTGTGGGGCATGAGCTCGGTGAAGCGGCAGACCTTCTCGGCCTTGGCGCCGTCCAGGCGGTAGGGCCAAGCCGGATCGCTCTCGCGGGCCCGGTCGCGCTGGTAGCGCGCGCAGGCGAGCTTCACCCATTTGCAGGCGAGGATGCGGCCCTCGACGACGTCGCGGGCGTACTGGTCCGCCAGCTCGACGTGCGGGTACTGCGGCGGGGATGGCGGAGGCGGGGCCTTGGTGCCCCGGGCGGTGTGCTGACTAGGCAGGCGCGGCATCAGCCGAGCTCGGCGAATTCGTTCTTGCGCTTCGTCCCCTTGGCAGAGACGCGGCTGCGGTCAGCCGGGCTCATGCCGAACTTCGCGAGGCAGGCGGTGAGCCGGCGCGAGGCGTCGGCGATGTCGGCCAGTTCCGGCCGGGTGCGGCGCATGGGACCGCTCTTGCCGAAGGTCCAGTAGTAGCGCTCGCCAGCCTTGGCGAAGACCTGCTCCTTCGGGGAGCCGTCTCCATCCTGCCCCATCAGCGTCAGCGGGCGCTCCAGCGACGCGCGCGCGGCGCGCAGGTCGGCGAGCGTCTCGGCCAGATCCTCCAGCGCCAGCGGGTCCGCCTCGGTGAGCACGCCCATCCGGTCGGCGATCAGCACCGCTTCGGCCCAGGCCGCCTTGCCGCGGTCGCTCAGGTGCGATGGCGGTGACGGGCGCTCGCGCTCTGGCGTCGGCTCGTTCGCATTGGTGCGACAGGGCTGCGCCGTGCCGGCGACAACCTTCAGATGCGTGGGCTTGCGGGGCCTGCCGGCCATCGGTCGGGCCTCCGAACCTTTTCTTCTCGATTTTGCACGCGCGAAAAAATCATTGGGGGCTCGGTCCACGCGCGTTGCGCCGCCAAGCTAAAGGCCCCCCTGGGGGTGGGGGCGGCCCCTGGGCAGGGGAGGGGCACCCCCGGCCGCCCGATCGCGCCCCGTGCGGCTGCTGTGGCAGGGGGTGCAGAGGGGGCGCAGGTTCGCGCGGACCAGCCGCAGTTCAGGCGCGTCCCGCACCGTCCGGATGTGATCGACCTCGCGCGCTGCGGTCACCTGACCCTTGGCCAGGCAGAAACGACAGAGCGGTTCCTCGGTGAGCACCTGCTCGCGAAGTCTGCGCCAGGCGCGATCGTAGCCGCGCGCAGAGGCTGAGCCGCGATCCCGGTCGAACTGGCTGTGCACCACTGCAGGGCGCGCTGCGATGGCGCGATGCTGTGAGGGGCGGGTCGGCATCGCTACTCGCCGTCTAACCGCACCGCGTGCCGCTCAAGGCTGAACTGTGACTGACGTCCAAACATCTCGACTGCGACGCGGATCTTGCCATCGATCTCTGGACCCATGACCACGCAGCGGAAGCTGCTGAAGGGGCCGTCGGTGACGACGCCCTTCGCACCCAGCGTGACCGCAGTAGCCGTCGGATCGACCTTGCCGATCTCCGCCTCGACCATGTCGATGAGGCGTTCGACATCGCCGCGCACAGCTGGAGCCGGCCGAAGATCGCCCATCGCCATGAAGAGGCGAGAGACGCCGTAGGTGCTCCAGATCTTGCGCCATGGCGAGGCGTCGGGATCGAAGGCGACGAAGAGATAGCGAGGCAGCGCGGGGCGGACCACGAACTTCCGTCGGTGTTCGCATCCACGCGACACCACCGCCACCGGAAGGAAAGTAATGAAGTCCTGACGCCGAAGTTCCTCGGCTGCGCGTGCCTCCTGACCGGGGTGGGTCTGCACGCAGAACCAGCGAATGGGGTCAGAATGGCTACCGCAGTCACGGTGCATTAATTCTGCACCCGACTGCCCGAAGCCAATCTTTACGGCCTCCTTCTTCGCGTCGTCAAGGAGTTGCTTGCGCGTCGGCGGAAACGGCCGCGCAGGACGGCCGCGACGGCGCGAAGCTGTGACGTGAGGCCGCTCGATGGTCATGGCACCGACCTCCATGTGGTTGCTCATGCGCGCCTCCCCTGTTCCACGGTGCTCCCGGTGGGCATCAGGGAGTGCCCTTGGTCTGAGGGGGGCGGCTCGCGTCCAGCAGCGCTTGGAGGCTGTCCCGAGCGGTACCGAACGCGGTACGCAGCCGCTCAATCTCGGCCTCCGCCTCCCGCACTCGCTGCTGAAGCGCGTCCCGGTCGGTGACCTTGGTCAGGACAACACCGCGGCCCGCCAGAGCGTCGATCAGCCCCTCAGCGTCCGCCACACGGCCGCTGTAGTAACCGAGCGTGGCATCCAGCTTCGGATCAGCGCGGCACTGCTCGAACGCTTCCGCACGTCCGTCGATCTCAGCCCAGGCCGCGGCCAAATCTTCAGCGCCGCTCCACGGTGCCCCCTCGTTAGGGGTGAGCGGGGTCGTGGTCATGCTGCCTCTCCCATCTCCGCGGCGCTCCCGCGGCGCAGGTAGCGCGCGGCCAGAGCCTTCAGGCGGCTGTCGTCGGAATGGACGGCTTGGACACCCAACGAGGGGTCCACGACCTGGTGGGCTTCCGAGGCCTTGAGGCCCAGGAGCTCCATCATCGGGGGATCGCTGCCGTCTTCGGCCACGAGGAACAGCGCGGTGACGGGCTGGGTCTGGCCCTCGCGGTCCAGGCGCTCGATGCACTGGTGGTGGATGCCCGGGGACCAGTCGAGCTCACCGAACACCATCGTGCTGCACCGGGCCTGCAAGCCGTCCAGGCCAGCGGCCGAGCGCAGCGACATAATGAGCAGGTTGGTCTCGCCCGCTACGAAGGCGTCCCGGGCCCGCTGCTTCTGCGCCGGGCTTTCGCTGCCGGTGTACATGGCCGGCGAGAGGTCCTTCAGGCGCTTGAGCCAGATGTCGTACACGTCGCGGTGCCAGCCCATCAGCACGACCGGCTCGCCGCTCTCCACCAGCACCCGCACTACGTCCGCCACCGCAGCCGCCTTCGAAATCCCAGTGGCCTGTCGGACCATAAGGTCCAGCTCGCGCGCCGCGTTGCCGCGTTCCACGAAGGCGCCAGTGGTGGCGCGGACGGCAAGACGGCGTGCCGCGTCGTCGACAGAGCGGATTTCGCTCTCGTCGTAGTTCACCGTGTCGATCACACGATTCACCGCCGGCAGCTCGCCACCGACATCGGCCTTGGTCCGGCGCAGGAAGGCATGCTGCTCGCGGAGGTAGGTGCCGAGGGCCCGCGGCTCCTTCAGCTTGCCCGTCTGGCCGTTCACGTACTCGCGGTAGAAGTCCTCGAAGGGTCCCAGCACCTCGGGATTGATGAACCCCATGATCCGGTAGATCTCGACGCCGTAGTTATAGATCGGGGTGGCGGTGAGCCCGAGGCGGAAGGCGGAGTGCTCGGTCAGCACCGCGGCGCCCCTGCCTCGGGCCGTATCCATGCCGCCGCGCAGCTCCTGCGGCTCGTCGTAGATGACGGTCCGGAACATCCCGGTGCCGAACACCTCGGTCCAGCCGGCGATCTGGCTGTAGCGGAAGATGTACACGTCGGCCGGTGGCAGGCTGTATGCGCTGGCCTTCTTCACCATGTGGACGCGGAGCGTGGTGAAGCGCTCCAGCACGCCAGCCCACTGCTTCTGGATGTGGACTTGGCACACGATGGCGGCCGGCAGGCGACCTTCGCCGAGGCAAAACCCCGCACCGGTGAAGGTCTTGCCCAGCCCGCATTCATCACCCAGCAGCAGGCCCTTGCCACGCGCAGCGACCTCGATGGCCTGAGCCTGATAGTGGCGGATCACCTGACCCTCGCGGAGCCCGGCATAGGCCGGCGGCTGATAGTCGGGCAGGTAGATGCGCTCCATCTCCGCCTGCATGGCCAGGAAGCCGCGCTGGCCGCCCTCCAGCACCGCACGGTCCTCGGCGGACACCTCCAGCGGATAGCGCTCGGTGAACCACAGCAGGTCCGCATCCGCAGCGAGATCGTGCGGCAGGTGGAAGGAGCCAGTGCTTTGCTTCGGCACCCGCGGGAAGATCGCCTTGAGGCGAATGGAGACATGTGGCTCGAGGGCAGAAATCTCCCATCCCTCGGGCAGCAGCCGCAGGCGGCCGTAGGTGCGCGCGGTCACAGCCATGCCCTCCCGAGGCTGACGAACCGAGCCGGCTTGCCGCCGATCGTGTCAGGCAGGCTCATGGCGAGGTTGGACACCAGGAGGATGCTCTCTACCCGCTCGTGCGCGCAGTACCTTTCCAGCTGGCGATAGATCTCCACCTTGCGGTTCCCGCGCAGCTTGACCTCAATGGCCACGCCACCGGCTAGGAAGTCGGGGATGTCGCCGGGTGCCAGCCGCACCTCGCGTTCGTGCGAAATACCGGCGGCGGTTAGCGCCTCGGCGATCTGCGCCTGCGCTGCCTTCTCGTTAGATAGGTCGATCCGGGATCCCCCGATCACCTCTGCAATTCGTGCCGCGTCCAGGATGTGGCTGGCGGTGTAGCGGGTCATGCGTACTCACTCTGCTTGCGCGCCTCGGCGCGCTCGTCGGCAACGAACGCCACCTCGAACTGGAAGGCGAGCCCGCCGAACCCGGCGTACCGTAAGAACCGCGTCGCGCGATTGAGTGAGGGTTGCATGAGGTGCCGCTGGCCCATCCGGCGGTGTGCGAGGACCCTCCAAAGCTCACGCTCGGCCGTTTCGAGCTTGTCTCGTTGCTCGAGCGTCAACCTGCTCATGCTGGCATCCCCCACCCACTCACGCCCGCGCCTCGCTTGCATGCTGCCGGCGCAGAATCGCGAGCCTGGCCCGCGCACGCTCAGCGCCTTCGCCACCGCGCGCCACCGTCTGCTCGTATGCGGCGATCAGGTGGTGAGGCGCCAGCGGACAGGCGACCGTCATCCTCTCCGGCCGTCCGGCGACTCCTGGGCGCTCGCCGAGGCTGCGCTTCAGCTCCGCCACCTGGGCCGCGGCGTTCCTGGCCTCCTCGGGCGTCGCTCGGGGCCAAGGGTTGGGCAGCGGCGTGCCAGTTGTCACCGCGCCGCGTGCGACCTCCTGGCAGGCCGCCATCTGCCGACGCCACCGCATCGCCACCGGCTCGAGGAGCTTCGCCACGTCAGCAGCAGACGGGAAGAACTGCCAGGTGCGCAGGGCATCGCGCTGCGCCGCCACCGTGAGGGTCGCGGCCGGGATCTCGAGCATGGCGATCGCGGTGGAGGCGATTCGCAGGTCCTCTTCCCCCTGTACGTTCCGGACGCCGGCGTTGATCGGCATCAGCCACGCCAGGATCTCCGCGACGGTTGCCGGGCGCAGGAGCGCAGCGAAACGGTCGGCTCCTATCTCAGCCTCGCGGCGGTCGGCGGGGGTGAGCTGCGACAGGTCCGCCGGCGCCAGCACCATGGCGCGCTCGCGCTCCGCCTCGGACCACTGAGCCATCGGCTTGTCCGGTCCGCCCACCACGCGCCCGGTGAGCCCCGCCACCGCTGCCGCGACCACGGGCGGCAGCTGCGGCTCAGCCGGCAGCGACAGGGGCAGCGTCACGGGACGGCGGGCGAGTGACTGGCTCAATGGCGTAGCTCCTCGGACGGGACATACGGGAGGTCGTCGGCGGCAGCCTCGCTGGCGGCGAACATCCAGCCGCGGCGGCTGGGCGCTGCAGCGGCGGGGCGCTGCCCGCTGCCACGGCGCATCCGCTGGGATACCGATGCGACGATCCAGGACACGGGGTCCGCCGGCCGGGCGTCCTCCGCTTCGGCCAGCACCAGCGAAACCAGGGCGCAGTTGTTGCCGGCGTCACGCAGCAGCCGGCCGAGAAGCTTTGCGGCAGGCTCCCGGGGCTGGCCAGTCAGGCGGCGGAGGCGCGCGAGGCCTTCGGAGAACAGCGCTGCCTTCGGATCAGGAGCAGGTTCAGCCGGGCCCGCGACCTCCGGCGCGCCATCGGCGTGCCCTGAGCGAAGCGAAGGTTCTTTTTCTTCTGTCCTGTTCTGTTCTGTTCTGTCAGCGGGGACATCCGCGGGACGTCCCGTGGTTGTCCCGCGGGACAAGACGGGGACATCCGCGGGACTGCCCTGTTCCGTCCCCGCGGCGTCCCGTTGTGCCGCCGCCGCCTTCGCGGCCTTGGCAGCACGCCACTTCGCCTTGCGGTCACGCTCCGTGCCCCGACGCTCGTACGCCTCCAGCGCCTGGTCGCACAGAAGCTGGTGGTACAGCCGGCCATCGCTGCACAGGACGAAGCCGTGCAGGGCGTTGCTCTTCACCTTCAGCCAGCCCTTCACGTCGCGCCCGAAGTCCGCGAGCTTCGCCAGCGCCCCGTCATCGTTGGGCAGGCTGCCGGCCGGGCACTGCTGCCAAGCCTGCCACCAGAGGCGCACGGCAGCGCGGAACTCCGCGTCAGTAGCGCGCGCGTCGAACACGCTGCCGAAGAGGCGGTGGCCGAACAGTGGCATGAAATCGTAGCCGCGGAGGTCGCAGTCCGCGGGCGTGAGAGGTGCGGGAAGCGTCATGGTCACATCCCGAGCGCGCGGCGGTAGAGATCGAGGAGAGTTTCCTGCTCCTCTACCTCGGCGGGCTCCTGCTTGCGGATACGGAGGATCGTCCGGACCACCTTCACCTCGAAGCCCGCGCTCTTGGCCTCGGCGAAGATGTCCTTGATGTCGTCGGAGAGGGCTTTGCGCTCCTCCTCCAGCCGTTCGATCCGCTCGATGATGGAGCGGAGGCGGTCAGCAGCGATGCCGCCAACATCGGCGCCGGCGTCTTCCTGGTCCTCAGCCACGCGCGGGCCCCTTCAAGCGGATGAACCGGCGCACGGGCTGGTAGCCCAGGCCGATGATGATTGCCTCACTCACCTCGCGGTCGCCGCGCAGGGTGTCGCAAACCTGCGACCGCGCGATGCCGCGCTTGCGCGCCCAGGCGGACTGGCCGCCCTCGCTGTCGCATTGCTGCGACAGTTCGCGCCGGAGCTGCTTGTCGCTGATCGCCAGCAGCTCGGGTTCGTCGCTCACAGGCGCACCTGCCGAAGGGGGATGCCCTGCGCCGCCAGCACCGCACTCGCCTCCTCGACGCTACGCACCACCGCCACCGGGACGCCGGCTGCGTTGATCGTCTGATGCAGCAGCACCTGCTCGGGCGAGACGCGGCCGTTGTGCTTCTTCACCTCGAGCAGCACCGTCTTGCCGGGCGGCACGATCACGATGAGGTCCGGGAAGCCGTCGAGCACGCCGTCGGCATGGCGGTTGGCATAGTAAGCGGCCCGCGCACGCTTGCTCCGCGCCGGATCGCCGGCGGCCTCGTTGGCGGCATGGTGCACGACGCTTCCGTAGGGCAGCGCCAGCGCCATCCAGTCCAGCAACTGCCGCTGGATCTCGCGCTCGGAAGGGCGTGGCAGCAGGTCGCTCACCGGAACCTCTGCGCCGTCTCAGGCAGTGCCGGCGGGCCGCGACGTAGCGGCGCCAGCGGGTCCGGCACTCGGTCGCAGACCGACACGAAGGGGCGGTGTTGGCGCTTCGCCGGCGCCACTGCGGCAGGCATGCACAGCCGCACGATGTCCATGCGCGCATCCACCTCAGCCCGCGTGATCGTGGGCAGGCGCGGCGTCCGCCCGGTGTCCCTCGGGTCAACATGCATCCCGGCGCGACCGGCGCGGTCCAGGATGGCGAGCACCCGCATGAAGGACATGCGATGGCGGTCTGCGAGCGTGGAAACACCCACGCCATCGTTCCACTGCCTCAGGATCAGCAGATCGGCTTCGCTGACAGCGTCGGCCATCAGACGCCGTGTCCCGTCAGCTGAGCGATGCGACGCTCGGTCTTCGCAATCCGATCACGGATGCGCTTCGCCTTCTCGGTCAGCGAGTTCAGCTCGGCATGGCGGTAGAGCAGCTCATCGGCTGGCGAGCCGATCAGCCAGCGGCGCAGAAAGGCGAAGAAGTCACTGCCCATTCTGGGCTCCTTCGATGCGAGCCAGCAGAGCATCGAGCGCTGCCACCTCCTGGGCGGCGCGGGCGCGGTCCTGCTGCAGGCGGCGCGCGTAGGCGTGCTCCAGCTGCTGGAATTCGTCGGCCGTGACGTGGCTGACGTTGCCCCACCAGTAGGACAGCGCCCGACGCGGGCTGATCCCGAACTGGCGGGCGATGGCGGATGCTGCCGCCTTCACGCTCCCGGTGTTGGCGCGCTCACGGGCGAAGCCCTCGCGCACCCACCCTGTGGCGATTTCAGCGTGCGACATGCACAAGCCCTTGTGCGAAACACTCAACACGGTGTGCGTCTCCGGTGTGATGGTCAGGCTCATGGCGAGAGTGACCAGACACGGGAGACACAGAGACGAGGGGCGCGCCTGGCAGGGCCGCCCCTTCGTCGTTTCCGGCCACCGGCGACAGCCGGCGGTCGAGGAAGGCGGCCCAGAGGGTGAAGCCGGAAGCCACGAGGTCGGTCATGCCGCCACCGCGTTCTCAGCAGGTGGGGCATGAGCGACCGCGTCGGGGAACAGGTCGTTCGGCAGCACCGCGCCGCCGGTCTCGCGAGCGATCGCCGTGACCAGGTCGCCTTCGGGCCGGGTCAGGCCGCGAGACACGCGACTGATCGTCGCCGGACTACATCCGACGCGACGGGCCAGCTCGTAGCCAGCGGTGTTCGTGGTGCGCAGCCAGTCGAGGAGCTTCATGGCCCCGCATCTTGCAGCCATTGCAAGGTTCCCGGCAAGAGCTTTTTGCGATGGCTGCAATCACCATCTTGCGCCATATGCAATAATGCACTCATGGCCAATCGGTTCAGAGAGCTGCGCGAGGCGCTGGGGTGGTCGCGGGACCGGCTTGCTGCCGAAGCCGAAATCAATCCTACGACCGTGTGGCGCTACGAGAACGGAACCGCGCCTCTGTTGAATGACGCGGCTCGGAAGATGGCTGCCGCACTAGGCGTGCGGCGCGAGGAGGAGGTGCTGCTTCCCCCTACCAGTTCCGCTGCAAGGCTGATCGGGCGTGTCGGTGCCGGTGCCGAGGTCTACCCCATTGATGACGGCTCGGAGACTATCCCGGCACCGCCGACTGTCGGCGATGGCATCGCCGTGAGGGTCGTTGGCACATCAATGGTCCCAGCGTACCGGGAAGGGGATGTCCTGTTCGCGGAGCAGGCTGCCGATGCGCCAGAGGTAATCATCGGCAGGGACTGCATACTCCAAATCAGCGACGGTCGACGTCTCGTGAAGAAGGTGCTGCGTGGTTCGGAGCCTGGTAGGTTCCGACTGTTCAGCTACGAGACGCAAGACATCAGCGATGACGTCGAGCTGGTCTGGGCGGCTCCGGTGCGCTGGGTGCTGCGCGACCCCTGAGTGGCTAGCCCTAGTCGGCCCACCTCATTTCTAGCAGCGGCAGAACCATTCCGATCGGGAAGCCGGGCGGTGTGGCGTCGTGCTTCAGGCGAGCCGTGACCAGCGAGCGCTGGGTCCAAGGATCTTCGACATAGGGCGGCAGCAGCGGCGCCCTGAAACGCTTGGCCGCGAGCTGACGGGCGTGTTCCTCATCCTCCGCGACCACAAAACATTCACCCTCATGCTCGGATGACGTCCAGTCGGCATGCCATCGCATGTCCTCGACCGGCGTAAGCTGAAAGACGGGCATAGGCTGGGGGGCTCCTTGCTCCATACGCGAACATAAAGAGAACATACCACCACGCGTCGCGCCAAGCCCTTTTTGCAGTCAATGTAATATTGCAGCGATCGCAAGATTTCCGTTGCCTTCGCTTTGCAGCCAATGCAAGGTTCCGCCATCACCTACGGAGCCCTGCCGCAATGATCTCCGCCACCGCAGCAGCAGCTGCACCGCCATCACCGTCCCTCGCCGCATCGCCTGACGCGCTGGCGGACCTGCGCCACAACGGCGCTCTGCAGATCATCCACCTCGCGCTGAAGCCCTTTGTGCCGGCGCAGGCAAACCGGCAGATGAGCGCCCGGCAGCTGGCGGTGCTGATGCACATCGCCATGGAGCAGGGCCCGCACACCGTGGGCTCGCTCGCGCAGGCCGGCAGCCTCTGGAAGGGGATCATGTCCCGGCAGGTGGCCGCGCTCCGCGAGGGCGGCTTCGTGGCGGAACGCGCCAATCCCGAGCACGTGCGGGCTCCACACCTGGTGGTGACGCAGCGCGGCCTCGCCGTGCTGGAGCGCCTCGGCACCCTGGACACGGGGATCGTCTGATGATCACCGCCGACCTCGACGCCATCCTCGCCGGCCTGCACCGCGCCACCATCGCGGAGGACTGGCCTCGCGTCCGCTCCATGCACGACCGCCTGATCGAGGCGCGCGACCGCGTGGAAGCCATGGAGCAGCACGGCACCGTCCTGCCCTTCGCCGACGCTCGCCCGGCCGCCACCGCCGTGACCGGCAACGTGGTCCGTGGCCCCTGGGGGAGCGTGGCGTGATGGACGAAGACGCTCTCGCCCCCGCCCGGGGCATCGTCCTGGCTGCGTTCGTGTCCCTGCCCCTCTGGGTCGGGCTCGCCAGGACAGCGAAGCTGCTGCTGGGGCTCGTCTGATGCCGGAGGCTCAGGAACCCTTTGCCGGCGGGGGCACGTCGCTGCCCCTGCGGCCCCGCGGCGTCAGCGTTGAGCAGGAACTGACGGGACTGCTGGAAATGCTCGGCCTCACGGGCGAGCGGCCGGCGCCGGTGCGCCATCGCACGCCCCATGAGGCGATTGACGCGGCGTTGTTCTGGATGCCGGGCACCGGCGTCGCCGCCACGATCCTGGCGCCGCACCGCGACCCGGTGCCGTTCCGGCTCCGCTGGCTCGCGCGCTGCTTCAACACCAGAGGCCGTACGCCAGCTGCCCTGCTCCGCCTGCAGCTGCGGGTGCGGGAGGGCGTCCATGGCTGACCCTTACGCCGGCATCCTGGGCGAGATCCTGGCCACGCGCCGCGGCCCGGTGGCCCGCATGCAGCCGGCGCCGGAGTTCATGTCGCTGAGCAAGGCCGTGGAAGTCGCCACCGCCGACCTGGCGCGGGTGATCCGCACCCCGAGCCCGAACCCGGCCTTCGCCGGGCGCCAGCACACCACCACGCCGCGCCAGGACCTGCTCCGCGCGGCTGCGGTGATCGTCGTCGCCATCGAGAACCTTGATCGGAACGAAGGCCGGGAGGCCGCACAGCATGCCTGACGGAAGCACCATGCCGAAGGCGAAGCGCGCCCCGGCAGCTGAGGCGCCCGCCGGCGCCACGATCCTGGCCGGCCACCTGCTGCGCGTCGTGCGCCAGGCGAAGCTCGCCACCGCACGGCGGAATACCATCCCGATCCTGAGCTGCGTGCTGCTGCAGGTGAATGACGGCAGGATCACTGCCATCAGCACAGATTTGGAGGCCACCTCGTCCGCCGCCGGGCCGGCCTCCGGTGTCCTGCCGCCCGTGGCTGTGCCGTCTAGCCGCATGGCCGCGCTGCTGCACAACCTCGCGCCCGAGACAGAGGTGACGCTCAGCTTGCCCGATGCCGGTTCGCTGCTGATCAAGGCCGACACGCTCAAGGCGCGACTGATCGCCCAGCCGGCGGAGGACTTCCCCGTCATCAAGGAGATGCCCGAGCACGCGGCGCGCTTCGGCATCCAGCTCGCGGATCTGGAGCGGCTGATCACCGGCCCGGCGCACGCGATCTCGACCGAGGAGACCCGCTACTACCTGAACGGGCTCTACCTGGAGCCGGAGCCGCAGCACGATCCGCCGCGCCTGAACGCCGTCGCCACCGATGGTCACCGCCTCGCGGCGTTCCACATGGACATGCCGACAGGCGCTGAGGTCTGGGGCGGCGGCATCGTGCCGCGAGGGTCGCTTACCATCCTGCGCCACATCCTCGGCGGGCGCGTCGCCGGCGAGATCAAGGTCACCGCCAGCGACAAGGCCATTGAGTTCACGGGCCTGGACTGGCGGCTGCACGCGAAGCTGATCGACGGCACCTTCCCCGAATACCGGCGCGTCATCCCGAAGGCAGAGGGCGGCGCGGTCTGCACCGTCGCGCTCCCGCGACAGCTATCCCGCCTGCTGGGCACAGTCAGCGCCGTCTCGGATGAGCGGTCGCGGCCGGTGCAGATCAATGACGGCAGCAGCGCAGAGCTGTCGGTTTCGGTGCGCAGCCCCGAGGGTGGCGAGGCCGACATGACCATCCCAGCCGACGTCGCCGCCTGGGAGGACGGCGTGCCGCACCCTCGGATCGGCTTCCAGGTGCGCTACCTCCGGGCGCTCTGCGAAGCCGCTCCGAAGGGCTTCACGATGCGGGTGCAGGACGGTCATGCCCCGATGCGGATCGAGTTCCTGGGCGGCCTGGCCTGCCTGATGCCGATGAGGGTGTGACCATGGCTGCCGCCACCGCACCCGCATCGGTCCCGAAGCTGTTCAAGTCGCACTTCCGGGTTCTCGACAAGGCGGAGACCGCCGGCTGCGTGCGCCGGGCCGGTGCCTACAGCGACGTGCCGCAGAACCGGTCCGCGAAGGAACCCGGCTTCGACTGGCCACTGCAGGTGGACCGCTGCATCGCCAAGGGTCTGCTCGCCCCGGGCGTCGCCTTCAACACCTACGTGCTGACGGAGCGCGGCAAGGCCGCCCTCGCAGCCGCTCGCGAGGAGCAGGCCGATGCCTGACGGCTCGAACTTCATCCGGGCGGCCGGTCGCAAGCGCGCCCCTGCGCAGTGGCCTCTCGACGCCGGCATCACCGTGGTGCTGTTCGCCGGCCTCGGCGGCGCCTGCGACGGCCTGGAGGAAGCCGGCTTCCCTGTGTCCGTGGCGAACAACCACGACGACGTGGCGCTAGCCGCCCACGCCGCGCGGCACCCGCACACCGTGCACGTCCGCGGCGACATCTTCGACGTCGACCCCCTGCGCGCCACCGGCGGACGGCGGGTCAAAGTGCTCTGGGCCTCGCCGGACTGCCGGGACCACTCGGTGGCCAAGGGCGGCGCACCGCGCTCGCCCCGGGTCCGGTCGCTGCCCTGGCAGGTCTGCCGCTGGGCCGGCGTGACGCAGCCTGAGGTGATCTACGTTGAGAATGTTCGCGAGATCCGCGGCTGGGGTCCGCTGGTGGCCAAGCGCGACGCCGCCACCGGCCGGGTGCTGAAGGCCGACGGCACCGTGGCGGCACCTGGCGAACGGGTGCCGGTGCGCGAGCAGCAGCTCGTGCGCGATCGCCGGCAGCTGGGTCGCAGCTTCCGCGCCTGGGTGCAGCATCTGCGCGGCCTCGGCTACGCCTACGAGGACCGGGACCTCTGCTGCGCCGACTTCGGCGTGCCGACCACCCGCCGGCGGTTCTTCGCCGTGGCGCGTCGGGACGGCCTGCCAATCCGCTGGCCGGTGCCGACCCACGCGCCGCGCGCCCAGGCGAAGGCGGCGGGGCTCAAGCCCTGGGTGCCGGCGGCGGCGATCATCGACTGGAGCATCCCGTGCCCGTCGATCTTCGACCGCGCCCGGCCGCTGGCGCCGGCGACGATGCGCCGCATCGCCGCGGGCATGAAACGCTACGTGCTGGACAGCCCGGAGCCGTTCCTGATCCCGGTGACGCACTCCGGGCAGCTGCGCAGCCACCTGGTCGGGCAGCCGCTGCCGACCATCACCACCGCCAAGGGCGGCGAGTTCGCCGTGGTGGCGCCCACCCTGATCCAGATGGGCTACGGCGAGCGCGAGGGACAGGCTCCGCGCGTGCTCGACATCCACGAGCCGATCGGCACGCAGGTGGGCGCGAACAAGTTCGCCCTCGTGGCCGCCTGGATGGTGCAGCACAACCTCGGCGTGGTCGGGCATGACATGGCGGAACCCGTCTCCACCATGACCACGGCAGGCAGCCAGCAGCAGCTGGGCGTGGCCTACCTGGCGCACCTGCGCGGCACCAGCACGGCGCGGGACGCCACCGATCCGGTGCCGACCCTGACCTCCGGCGGCGAGCACGTCGCCGCGGTCGTGGCCTTCCTGCAGCAGTACTACAGCGAGGGCACCACCTCGCAGGGCTGCGCCGAGCCGCTCGCCACCGTGACCACGAAGGCGCGTTTCGGCGTGGTGACGGTCACGCTGGCCGGGCAGCCCTACGCCATCGTGGACATCGGCATGCGGATGCTGACGCCGGAGGAGGCGGCGCGGGCGCACGAGCTGCGGCTGCCCGGCTCCATCACCCTCGACGGCCGGCAGCGGCCCCTCACCAAGACCGAGGCGATGCGCCTCATCGGCAACAGCGTGCCGAAGCGGATGGCGCGGCTGCTGGCGGAGGTTAACGCCTCGCACGCGTTGGCGCCTGCTCTCCGGAGGACTGCGGCATGAGCGACACCGCCACCACCGAGGGACTACCCCTCGTCACCCTCGACGGCACCCTGCACGAAATGCGTGCGCGGATCAGCTCCGCCACCGACGTGCAGGTCTGGGCCGCCGGTTGGGCGAAGGCGCTGGACCAGTGCCCGGATGTCGCATCGGTGCGACGCCTGCGCGCCATGAACGGGCTGAACCTCGCCAGCGTGGCGCATCAGCACCCGGAAGCGGTGCGCCAGGTGGAGCGAGGCTTCGAGCGGCGGCTGGCAGAGCTGGTGGAGGGGCGAGGGAATGGGTGAGCACGAGCCCTGCGTCGGCGCGTCGGACGAGTGGTTCACGCCACCGGAGATCTTCGCGGGTCTTGGTCTGACGTTCGACCTCGACCCCTGCCAGCCCGAGGAGGGCCGCGCATTCCTGTCGGTTCCGTGCCGCCGGTTCATGACAGCCAGCGATGACGGCCTTGCGCAGCCCTGGCACGGGCTCGTTTGGCTCAACCCGCCCTTTGGTGGCCGCAACGGGCAGGTGCCGTGGCTGTCGAAGTTCCTGCGGCACGGGAACGGCATTGCCCTAGTGGCCGCGCGTACCTCGGCGGGATGGTTCCACGACCACGCCATCAGCGCCGAGACGGCACTCTTCCCACGCGGGAAGACGAAGTTCGTCCGCCCCGACGGCACGCGCGGGGAGAGCCCAGGAACCGGCATCGTCCTGTTGGGCATGGGCACCGTCGCCAACGAAGCCCTTAGCCGCTGCGGCCTAGGCTGGTTCATCGACAACCGGAGGATCGCAGCATGATCGGAACAACGTCCGAGCAGCGCGCCGAGCGAATGGACGCTGATCTGAACGAGCTGCTGACCGCGATCGGCGAGGAGGTCGCCACTGCTGAAAGCAAGTGGCCGCCAATGAACAGCGCTCACGAGGCTTATGCCGTGCTGCTGGAAGAGGTGGACGAACTCTGGGAGCATGTGAAAACGAACCAGAAGCGACGTGATCTCAAAGCCATGAGGCTCGAGGCGGTGCAGGTGGCCGCGATGGCCGTGCGGTTCGTTCGAGACGTGTGTGATGAAGAGCGGGGACGGAAGTGAAAAAGTGGATCAATGACCTGTGCTTCAACCATCCGTACGGCACAGCCTTGGCGTTTCTGTTTTTTCTCGTCTGGTTGATGTGGCTGGTGCGATGACCGGCGTTCGGCCAACCGCTCCATATTCAGTTGCAGGAGGGGCCGATGCCTGACGGCACCACTACCCCTCCGCGGGACGGCAGCCAGTTCCGCCACCGGAAGCGCGGCACGACCTACACCTTCGTCGGCATCGCCAGCGTGCAGGCGGCGCGCGAGATCAAGGAGGGGCACTGCCTGGCGGTCTACCGCGGCACGGACGGGCGGCTCTGGGTCCGGCCGCCCGGGGAGTTCTTCGACGGGAGGTTCGAGCGGCTTCCGACCGCACCGGCAGATGAGGGAGGCACCGATGTCTGAAGCGATCCAGGAGCTCGATCGCCTCCTGCGCATCGGCGAGGTGGAAAACCACGTCGGCATGACCCGCTCCACCATCTACCGGCGGATCGCCGAGGGCTCCTTTCCACGGCCGCGCGAGATCGGGGGAGGGCAGGTGCGGTGGCGTCAGTCCGAGGTGAAGGAATGGCAGGACCGGCTTCCTACCACCGTGTCAGGCATCGGCCCGCGCGACTCGGCCGGCGCGGTCCAGCAGGTCGGCGGCCGATAGGCCGCCCTCGAGCAGGAGATCGGCCCAAAGCTGGCTGATCTCCCGCCGGCGCTGCAGGTGCTGCGCCCGGTTATAGGCTGCCTCGACCTTGTCCTTCGGGGCGTGCGCCAGCATCAGGTCGATCACGCCTCGATCTGCCGGGTAGCGCTCGTTCATGATGGACGAGAACGCTGCCCGCCACCCGTGCGGGACGTGCACCTTGTCGTAGCCTGCACGGTCGAGCAGGTGGCCCAGCGAGTTCTGGTTCATTGGCAGGCCCGAATTCCAACGGTGAGGGAACAGCAGCTTCCCGCGCTTGCCCAGCGCCCGCAGTGCCTTGATCACCTCCACCGCCTGTGGCGCCAGCGGCACCAGGTGCTCGCGTTTCATCTTCATGCGTGGGGCAGGGATTCGCCACACCGGCTCAGGGCCGTCCTCATCCTCGATCTCAGTCCACTCTGCGGCGCGCAGCTCGCCGGGGCGCACGACCGTCAGCGCCAGGAACCGGTGAGCCAGGAGCATGGTCGGGAACCCCTCCGCGGTCTCCACCGCACGCAGCAGCTTGCGGACGCCGTCGAGGTCCGTGATCGCCGGCTGGCGGTTGCGCGTCACCGGCGCCATCGCGCGATGCACGCTCGCGGCCGGGTCCATCTCCGTCAGGCCTGACGCGATCGCAAAGGTGAACACAGCACTGATGCGCTGGCGCAGGCGCCGCGCGCTGTGGCCGGCGCCACGTCGCTCCATCTTACGCAGGACGCTGAGCACGATCGGCACACTGATCTGGCTGATGGGCAGCCGGCCTAGGGCAGGGAAGGCGTCCTTCTCCAGGGTCGAGAGCACGATCTTGGCGTGCGCAGGCACCAGGGTCGGACCCTTCTGCTTGAACCACGCGCGCGCCACCGCCTCGAACGTTGTGTCAGCAGCAGCGGCCTCAGCCACACGCTTCAGGCGTTTCTCGACGCTGGGATCGCGACCCTCGTCGAGGTGTGCCCGCGCTGCCTCGCGTGCCTTGCGGGCTGCTGCGAGCCCCATGGCCGGGTACTTCCCCAAGGCCAGCATCTTCTCCCGGCCGGCGATTTCGTACCGGTACCGCCAGAGCTTGCCACCCGCGGTGGTGACCTGCAGATGTAGGCCCTGGCCGTCCGAAAGCCGGTAGGGTTTGTCGCGCTTCTCGGCGGCGCGCACTTCCTTGTCCGTCAGCATGGCCGGTAGCTCCGGTACCCGGGGAAATACCCGGGAATACCCGGGCAGGTGGGGGTGCCCGCGGGTCCCCCTGGGTCTACCGAATGCCCGATTCGTCCAGCGCGCACAACGCACATAGGCCTTACCCGGATCGGCTGGTGAACCTCGGCGGACAGACGTCGTGCACCTCAGCCTCGAACTGCTTGACGAAAGCGGCATCGATTTGACCGGCCACGCATCTTCTCCATGGGACGAGGATAAGCACCGGCGTCCCGGTTCCCTCCGTGACGGAGGCCAGGCAGCCGGGCGGGAACGACGAACGCCGGCAGGCCGCGGCCCTCCTGTCTGGGAGGCGACGGTCTGCCGGTTGGGTTCGTCGGAATGGGACGGAGGGATGGGGGCGGGTGTCGTCGGGGGATAGTGGGAGACGACACCCGCCCCCATGCTGCCGGATCACCCTTGGGGGGAAGGGCTACTCCGGCCCGGCAGTGGATCAGCCTGGCCCGAGGGGGGAAGTGGCCAGGTCGTCACGATCCGCCGGTTGGGCGTCAGGTCATCAACGTGACCGTAACCGCGTCGTTGAGGGGCGGAGTCCTGACCGTTCCTCAACTACCCGTGAGGCGCCGGAACCCCTCGGTGACGCGCCGGATCAGCTCTGGCTCGCGGTTGCGCCAGTAGCGCGGGTCCCGCATCAGGCGGCGCAGGCCTTCCTCGTCGGCCGGTTCAGGCTGTTCCGCCTGCCGCGTCACCGCCGGTTCCTGCCGGCCCATCATGCCGTGCATGGCGTTGACGCCCTCCGCCGTGGTGGAAAGTGCCGAGAACACCTCCGGGGGCAGGTTTGCCTTGCCCCAGGCCGCGATCTGCCGCGACAGCTGCGAGAAGCGCTCCTCGCCGCCGTGCTGGCTGCGCAGCTTCTCGAGCTGCCGGCTGGCCTCGAACTGCGACGCCGCCTCGGCGATGATGGGCACCAGGCGTTCCGCCGCGAGGTCGTAGACGAGCTGGACCTGATCAGGCGCGAAGTCGGCCTCGTGCAGCCGGGCGTTGATGTCTGGATCCGGACCGCAGAGCTCGTGCCGCGCCTCGACCTGGTATTCCTCGGCGCTCTGGGGAATGCCCATGGCGGTGCGGAAACGCTGCCGCTCCTCGGGCGAGGCATCCCGGCCGGGACGGGCGGTGCGTTGGGAAAGCTTCCGCTCCAGCTCGAGGTAGGACTTCAGCAGCGCATCCACGCGGACCTGACCGGTGGCGGCGTCGATGAACTTGGACGGTACCGAAAGGTCCTGCGCCCTCGCCTCGGGGGTGCCGGCCTCGGAGCCGTCCATCTGCGCCGCGTCCAGGAGACTGTCTGACATGAGCCCTCTCATTCCTCGGTTGCGATCGGCACCAGCACGTCGCTGGGCGCGGAAAGTGCCTGGGCCAGGTGTCGCGTCGCCGCGGCAAGGTCGACCTGCCGTGCGGCATCCTGCCCCAGCGCGGCCACGGCCTGCAGGAACAGCATCATGTTCGCCGCATCCGCCCGGCCCTGCGCCCGCGCCAGAGGCGACTGGTAGGACAGCCTCGCCTCGTGCCCGTCGAGCAGCAGCGGCGGAACCTCGCCGCGCCGGCGCAGGATCGACAGGCAGCGGGCCACCAGCGGCGTCAGCAGCTCCGCCTGGAGGCGACCGTAGGTCGCGCCCAGGATGCGGGCCGTCTGCGCCGAGCGCTCCAGCACCTCGGTCGCGGTCATCGACGTGGCGTTCAGCGCCTGCAGGCGGTCGGCCAGCAGGGCGGTGCGGATGCGGGCCCGCATGTCCGACAACACCAGCTGCGACACGTCGAAGTTGCCCGGTGCCGCGAGTGGTGTCAGCCCGGAGGAGCCGGGCGCCTTGGGGATGATTGCGCCCGGCACCAGCCGCACCGTGGCCGGGTTCAGCACGCCGTCGTCGTCGGCCTGCCAGATCCCCGTCGCGGCGATCGAGGCGTTCTTCAGGACCAGCTCCACCACCTTGTTGGCGGTGCGGATGTCGGGCAGTGCCTTCATCACGGGGCTGCGCCCGTACACCTCGCCGGAAGCCTTCATCCAGCGAAAGGCGATAAAGGGGCTGCGGGCGAAGTGGCCCGAGGTCAGCAGCTCCGCCTGCCCGTCGTGGTCCAGCACTGCCGCGAGGCGGTAGCCTCCCTCGTCTGGCCAGACCGCCTCCACGACGCGCAGCTTGGTATCGACCGTGCGGAGCGCGGCCGGCAGCGACACCGTGGGCCAGCGCTCGGTGATGGCGGCCGGCGTCAGCATCGCGCTCCGATACACCGTGTCCAGCCGGCCGGAGGCGCCTTCCTCGAGGACGCATTCACGCAAGGGGATCGCCTGGATGCGCAGCGCCGAGGCCTCCCCGGGCGCCGCTTCCTCCACCAGCAGAACCGCGGTCCCGGCAACCACAAGGTCGAGGAAGGCCTGGTGCATCTCCATCGCGAAGGAGGAGCGATCGAGGTGGCTCTGCAGGGTTTCCGCCGCTTGCTCCAGCGCCGTCGCGGCGGCGAGGCGATCGGCGCCCTCCTCGATGGTGCGACCGGGTGTCAGGCCGAACCAGCGCGACCAGGGTGGGGTCAGTTCCGCCAGCAGCGAGGCCGCGAGCTGTTCCGCCGCGTCGGAGGCGGTGGCATCGAACATGTTGCCGCCGCCCGAGCCCGGCGAGGCCGCCAGCACGTGGTCGTAGCAGTCCTGCCACACCGTTTCCCAGGGACGACGGCGATCCAGCGCCGCGCCGAAGCGCTCCAGGATGATGTCGGGAGTCATCGGCTCACTCCCCCAGCAGCGTCTTGCGGGCGGTCTGCGGCAAGTTCGCCAGCGGGGTCAGCACACCGCGATCCGAGGTGGCGATGGTGCCGGCAAGGCCCCGCAGCCGACGCGCGGCCGTGTCTTCCCGCGCGGCCGTCGCGGCCTCGTCGGCCACGGCCGCGCTCTCGGCCGCAGGGGCTGTCGTGACGGTCGGTGTGGCAATCACCACGGGTTTCGGAGCGCTGAACAGGCTACCCATGCTCTGATGCTCTCCTGCAAAGAAGAAACACCCCGCCACAACGAGAAAGGCTCGCTTCGAAACCTCGAAGCGAGCCTTGCAGGACGGCGGGGAAGGACGTGGGCGCAACTCGCCCGTTGATGAAGTGGTTTTAGACAGGTCCGCAGTACGAAGTCAAGAAGTTTTTCCTAGGTCCTGAAACTTTCTGTTAAGAGCACGATGCAAACCGTAGGGCGTCAGCGCAAATGGGGCATTTGGTCCTAGTGTGCTGCGGCAAAGCGCGACGCAGGAGAGGATCCCGAAGGGTGGCAGGCCGGGACGGGGACGCCCCAAAGGCAACGGTCCGCACACGACCAGACCCGAGCGTTGCCAGAAGCCGGGCATGTCGAAGCTGGCCGGGAGGTCGAGCCGGGTCACCAAGAGCCGACCCGAAAGAGGGTCTAGGATGGTCCATCCCTCGGCGTCGCGCAGTGCGGCGAAGCAGTGTCGGAAGCCCGGCTTCAACAACCGGAGCCAGAACTGATCGGCCGCGCCGCCGAACACGATCCAGGCCTGCTGCTGCTCCTCGAGACCACGCCTGCGGTGCGCCGGACGAGTCGCCGAAGGCTCCGGGATTTCTCCCGGAGCTGCTGGCGGTGTGCTGCGCGCGGAAAGGCCGCTCAACGCCGTCCGGCCGGATCTAACTGCACCACGTTGCTGTCCCCGACCACCAGGCTGCCCTGGTTACCCGCCACGATACCCTTCACCCGCAGGGACCATTCGAGGCGGTCGAGCGCTTCACGCCACAGCCGGTGATCGTGCCGGTCACGCGGGTGGGTCGCGCTCGGCGCCTCGCCGCGCTCTCCCCAGATGCGCAGGATACGGGCGTGGGTCAGGTCGACCCGGCGCTGCCGGTACAAGCGGTCGAGGCACTTCACGACATCATCCGGCTCGCAGGGCCGAACCACGCTTCCGCGGCCGGCGACGATTCGGGCTCCGTCGCGTCGCGCAACAAGGGCGGCCATGGTCCAGAGCCAAGCCTCCTCGGCGCTGTGAAAAGGTTCCGCCTTGGTGATGCTTGCATAGGCAGAATGCGACGTGGCGCGGTGAGCGGCGGTGGTCATCGGGGGGCTGTCCTCGCCTCAGGGTTGAACATAATGGGAACATTGCTTGAAAGCCGTCGGTCGTCAATCAGCGGTTAAGATAAACTTCCTATTGCCTCCAGAATCTCCACCTAGGATAAGAGGCCCATGGAGCACAACGATATTTGGCGCGCGATCGACGCGCTGGCCGCCGAGAACGGGCTCTCCGCTTCCGGTTTGGCGCGCAAGGCCGGTCTCGACCCGACCGCCTTCAACCCTTCCAAGCGCACAGGCCCTGATGGGCGGGCTCGTTGGCCCTCCACGGAAAGCCTGGCCAAAATCCTGGAGGCGACAAACAGTGGAATCGACACCTTCGCAGGACTGGTCACCGGGGTGCCCACGAACTTCCGCGGAGTCGTGCGGCCAGCACGTCGCATCCCGTTGATCGGGCTCGCCCAGGCTGGCAGTGCCGGCTACTTCGACGATGGCGGCTACCCTGTCGGCGCCGGCTGGGATGAGATCAGCGTGCCGGAGGTTTCGGACCCGAACGCCTACGCGCTGGAGATTTCCGGCGAATCGATGGAACCGGTGTTTCGTGACGGCGACACAATCATCGTGTCACCGGCCGCCCCCATTCGGCGTGGGGACCGGGTGGTGGTCCGCACCCGCGGCGGAGAGGTGATGGCGAAGGAGCTGCTTCGGCAATCAGCCCGCAAGATCGAGTTGGCGAGCCTCAACCCTGCGCACCCCAACTACAGTTTCGATCTCGCCGACATCACCTGGATGCACAGGATCATCTGGGCCAGCCAGTAGGCGCTCAGCCCGGCTGCCCACCCTGTACGAGCGCGATGATCCGCTGTGGGTCGCGTTCGGTGCGGCAGGCGAGGGCCCGGCCCCCGGGCAGGGGGATGACGGTGAGGCCAGCGTCCTCATAGGTGCGCTGCAGACCCTTGCCGATATCGGCGAAGGCCGGCTCCACCCCGGCCGCGTCGCAAAGGTCCTTGAAGCGCCATACCAGGGCAGCGCGCGCGTGGCTCTCCCCTTCCGGATCGCCCTGGCCGAGCCAAACATCCTCGTATCGCCGGAAGGCCAGACCTGCCTTGCCATCCTCCGAGAAGACGGCCCCCAGGTTGCTGCCCGCGGCCGAGGCGGCATGACGGGCGCCCAGCCGGATCAGGCGGGACCGTGCGGCCTCGTCATAGGGACTGGCGGTCGTCCGCGCCGGGCGTAGCAGGCGCAGCGCTGCCAGCAGGAGCAGCGTGACGGTGGCCACGATGGCGAATCGGAGGGAGGTCGGAGCATGGCCTGAAAGCACGACCTGCCACCACGATGCAGTGGAAACCCTGCCTTCATGCGCCAGGGCTGCCAGGGCGAGGCAGCAGAGTACGCCGGCCGCGATGGAGAAGACGCGGCTTCCCTTGAGCGGCTCGGAGGTAAGCCGGGCATGGCGGTAGAAAGACCGCCGCATGATCGCGAGCAGCACCAGGATCGCGGCCAGGGCCACGATCACCAGCCAGGGATCTCCGCGCAGGAACAGGATGCCCGCGCTAACAGCGAGCAGCAGCAGCCCGGAATACCAGGCGAGGGTCAGCCGGCGCAGCAGCCCCCAGGCCACGACCAGGAGCAGCGAGCCCACCACGGAAGCAGCGAACTGGTTACCGAGGCTGGCCCAGCGTCCGAGCGAGGCAATCCCCTCCCGCCCGGTCGGGAGAGAGCCGATGAACAGCAAAACGAGACCGGCCAGCGCCGTCAGGGCCGCGATCACCGGCGCTTCGAGCGTGTCGGCGACCCGTGCTTCCGTCTGCAGGCGGCGCATGACCGGACGCCGCTGACCGAGCTCGAAGCCGACAAAGAGGGCGGCGGCCAGGAAGAGGGGAATGATGTAGTAGAACAGCCGGAACAGGAACAACGCCCCGACCGCTTGGGGAAGCGGCACGTAGGATGCCAGGCTCGTCAGGATGAAGCTGTCGAACACGCCGAGGCCGCCCGGTACGTTCGAGGCAAGGCCGGCGGTGTAGCCGGCCACGTAGATGCCAAGAAAGGCGAGGAAGGTGAGGGGCGGTGCACCCGGCTGCCCTTCCGGCAGCAGGACGTAGAAGATCATCGCTGTCACGGCCACGTCGACGCTCGCCAGCAGCACCTGCGCCACCGCGAGCCGCAGTCCCGGCAGGTCTACCTTGTGCCCGAACAGGTTGAGGTGCGGGACGAGGCGGGCCAGCACGATGTAGGTCCCGACCACCGCCCACATCACCAAGGCCACGATATGCGCGGCCCAGTTCGGGATCAGCTTGTCGGGGCCGACCCAGCCGAGGACCTCGGGGTTCGTCATCAGCACGATGCCGCCCAGGGCGAAGCCGCCCAGTCCGAAGGTCAGGCTGGTGAAGGCGATGACCTTCGCGATCTCCTGCGGCGTCAGCCCCCAGGCCGCGTAGAAGCGGTAACGGACGGCCGCACCGGATACGGCCGCGAAGCCGATGTTGTGCGCCAGTGTATAGGCGCAGAAGGAGGCCAGGGCGGTCCGCGAGTAGGAAATGGGCTTCCCGGCATACACACTGCCCAGGCGGTCGTAGATGGTGAGCACCGCGTAGGCGAGGAGGGTCCATCCCGCCGCCATCCAGATTGTGTGGGATGGCGTTGCCTGGAGCGAGGTCAGAACATCGGAAAGCTTCAGGTCCCTCAACTCGCGCTGCACGACGTAGAGCGCGCCGACGAGCAGCAGCAGGCCGAAGGCTGTCGGCCCATGCTTGCGAAGAGCCGGAGGGATGGTCACGAGGGCACCTGTTCCCGCTGCAGCGAATGCTCGATCAGACTGATCGTTTCATCAATGCCGTACAGGGCCACGAAGCCACCGAAGCGCGGTCCCTTCTGCTGCCCCAGGAGCACTTGGTACAGCGCCTCGAACCAGCTGATCGACACGCCGGGGCGCCCGTCCTTGCCCGGCTGCAGAAAGGGTTCACGCCGCCCTGCGTCGTAGACGAGATCCTGGATCGCCGCGGCACGCTCGGCCTGCGGCAGGGCTTCGAGCGCGGCCTTGTCGCGGCGCAGCAGGTCTGCCAGCACGGTCATGGCCTCGCGCTCCCCGGCGCTGGCGGCACGGTACTGCTTCGCCGGCTTCACGAAGTCCTGGTAGTAGGCCAGGGCGTGCTCCAGCAGGCGCGCCAGCATCGGCTCGCTCTCCGGCGAGGCGCTCGGAAGGTACCGGCGGACGTAGCCCCAGAGCATTTCCGTGCTCTCGGCATTCGCCACCACGGCCAGGTTCAGCAGCATCGAAAAGGGGATCGGGCTGCCGGCGCCGTTGGGCAGGTGGCCCGCATGGATGTGCCAGGCCGGATTCGCGGCGTCGCCCGAGGCACCGAACTTCTCCACCTGCGACAGGTACTCGTCGGTGGCGCGGGGGATCACGTCGAAGTGGAGCCGCTTGGCGCTGCGCGGCGAGTTGTACATGAACAGCGACAGCGACTCCGGTGGCCCGTAGCGCAGCCATTCCTCGATGGTCAGGCCGTTGCCCTTCGACTTGCTGATCTTCTGGCCCTGCGCATCGAGAAATAGCTCGTAGGTGAAGCTGATCGGCGCCTCCGCCCCCAGAATCCGACAGATCTGGCTGGACAGCTTGACGCTGTCGATCAGGTCCTTGCCCGACATCTCGTAGTCCACGCCGAGGGCGTACCAGCGAAGCGCCCAGTCGGCCTTCCACTGGGCCTTGCAGTGGCCGCCGGTGACCGGCGTCTCGAACCGCTCGCCCGTGTCCGGATCGCGCCAGACCAGGGTTCCGTCGGCGGGGCGGACCTCCTCCATGGGCACCTGCATCACCAACCCGGTGCGCGGATGGACGGGGAGGAAGGGCGAATAGGTCGCGCGGCGCTCCGGCCCCAGGGTCGGAAGGATGACCCGCAGCACCTCCTCATGCGCCTCCGCCATCCGGATCAGGGCAGCATCGAAGCGGCCGCTGCGGTAGTATTCGGTGGAGGAGGCGAACTCGTAGTCGAAGCCGAAGGCGTCGAGGAAGCTCCGCAGGCGCGCGTTGTTGTGCGCCCCGAAGCTGTCATGCGTCCCGAAGGGGTCCGGTACCTGGGTCAGCGGGCGTCCGATGAAGCCGCGCAGCAGCTCCGCCTGGGGCACGTTGTCCGGCACCTTGCGCAGCGCGTCCATGTCGTCGCTGAAGGCCAGCAGGCGGGAGGGCTGGCCGGTCATGGCCTCGAAGGCCCGGCGCACCCAGGTGGTGCGCGCCACCTCGCCGAAAGTGCCGATATGAGGCAGGCCCGACGGCCCGTAGCCCGTCTCGAACAGCGCGGTGCCCTTGCCGGCCGCGGCGAGGCGGTCAGCGACTTTCGCCGCTTCCTCGAAGGGCCAGGCGCGGGTCGTGCGAAGGGACGGGTTGGCGGACTGAGGCATGGTGGGAAGCTGGCTACCGGGGAAGCCCTGCGAGCGGAAGGGGGCGAGTTGGACCGGCAGCCATCCTGCGCGCAGATTTTCGGACCCGCCACGTGGGCCAGGTTGCGTTCGGAGGTATTTCCCTACGGAACGAATGTGGTACGGCGAGACGGGAGGCGGCGACTTCGCTATGACCCGGCCGTGACGTCTTCCCGCTCAGCCACGCCCCGCCTTCTGCTGCCTCAGGTGCCGGCCCTGGTCGCCGGTGTCGGACGAGCCACCCTCCTCACGCCCGATGGGGAGATCGAAACCCTTCCGGCGCGCGCTCTCGCCGAACGCCTGGAGGAGCTTCCGCCCCCCATGCTGGTTCACGCGCCCGCCACCGCCCGGCGTCTCGGCCTGCCGCAGTTCGCCGCCTGCTTCGACCTGCTGGAGCTGTTTGCCTTCGCCGCCCCCGCGCAGGTCGCCCCGCCCACGCCGCGTGGGCTGGCGATGGCGCTCGGCCTCGACCTGCCCGCGGATGACGAGGCGGCGGCCGTGTTGCTGCCGGACATGGCGACCCTGCTGCTGCGTCGCCTCTCGATGGCGCGGAACGTTCCCCTCAACCGCGACGCGGCGGTGCTGGCCGCTCGGCTGCGCGAGGGTATGGACTGGCCTTGGGCCGCCTCGGTCATGGCGGCCCTCGGGCAGGAAGGGGTCAAGCCGTCCTCGGACCCGCTGAAGGTTTGGCGCCGCCTGCCGGATTGGGAAGACACCGCGCCGCCCACCCCGCCCGGCTCCCTGCCGGTCAGTTCCGCCGAGGCCCGCTCCAGGCTGGCGGAAATCCTGGGCGGCGAGGCGGAGCAGCGGCCGGCCCAGGCCGACTTCGCCTCGGCGGCCGCGCTGGCCTTCGCGCCCCGCGAAGCACCGGGAGCGCCGCAGGTCGTCCTGGCGGAAGCCGGTACGGGAACCGGCAAGACGCTGGGCTACATCGCCCCGGCCTCGCTTTGGGCGGAGCGCAACGGCGCCCCGGTCTGGATCTCGACCTATACCCGCAACCTCCAGCGGCAGATCGACGGGGAGCTGGCGCGGCTCTACCCGGACCCGGAGCAGCGCAAGCGCGAGGTGGTGATCCGCAAGGGGCGGGAGAACTACCTCTGCCTCCTCAACCTGGAGGAAGCGACCGCCGGGCTCATGCCGTCGCGGCTGCTGGCGATCGCCCTGGTGTCGCGCTGGGCGCTGGCGACCCGAGATGGCGACATGCAGGGCGGCGACTTTCCCGGCTGGCTGGCGGAGCTCTTTCCCTTCGGCGCGGTGGCCAACCTGACCGACCGGCGCGGCGAGTGCATTCATTCCGGCTGCCCCCACTGGAAGCGCTGCTTCGTCGAACATTCCATCCGTCGCGCCGCGGGCGCCAAGCTGGTGGTCGCGAACCACGCCTTGGTGATGGTGCAGGCGGCGCTCGGCGGTGGCGAGGATGGTCCGGCCGTCCGCTACGTCTTTGACGAGGGGCACCACATCTTCGACGCCGCCGACAGCGCCTTTTCCGCCGCCATCTCAGGCGGCGAGATGGCGGAGCTGCGGCGCTGGCTGCTGGGTGCCGAAGGTGGCTCCGGCCGCGCCCGTGGTCTGCGGCGGCGGCTGGAAGAAGTCTTGACCGACCATCCAGCGCTGCTGCCTCTGGTCGACGCGGGTCTTCAGGCGGGCGGGGTGCTTCCGGCCCCTGGCTGGCCGGG
Source organism: Roseomonas elaeocarpi (assembly GCF_042433915.1). NCBI lineage: Bacteria > Pseudomonadati > Pseudomonadota > Alphaproteobacteria > Acetobacterales > Roseomonadaceae > Roseomonas > Roseomonas elaeocarpi. Next base: position 270,049 of record NZ_JBHLUN010000005.1, read on the forward strand.
GCGCCTCGATACGGCAACGCCGCGCAACGTGGCGGAGCGTTTCTTGTCTTCGGTGAAGCTGCAGGTCCTGGCCCGCACGGCGGAAGCCGATCCGCTCTACGATGCGGAATGCGACCTGGCACCCGTTCATCCCGAGATGCTCGAGGCCGCGGCGGAGCTGCGCGGCGCGCTCCAGCAACTGCTCGCCCCACTGCGGAGCCTGCGCGATCGCTTGGGCGAGATGCTGGAGGATACGGAGGCCGACCTGGAGGTGGGGGACCGCATCCGGCTCGACACGGCCCGGCGCAATCTCGACCGCCGGGCCGTGACGCCCCTGGTGGCCTGGGATGCCATGCTGGGCGCCATTCCTACCGAGCCACCGGAACCCGGCACGCGGCCCGTCTACGTGGACTGGCTCGCCGTGTCCCGGCGCGAGGGGCGGGTGGCGGATGCGGCGATGCACCGGCATCACCTCGATCCCACGCAGCCCTTCGCCCTAGGCGTGGCGGCCCCGGCGCACGGGCTGCTGATCACCTCCGCCACCCTTCGCGACACGGCGGAGCGGGATCCGGAGATCGCCTGGAGCACGGCCGAGGCGCAGACCGGCGCGTCGCACCTGCCGCTGCCGGCGATCCGTGCTGCCGTGCCTTCGACCTTTGACTACGCGCGCCAGACCCGCGCCATGGTGGTCACCGACGTGGGGCGCGACGGCGGTCAGGCGGCGGCGGCCATGTCGGCGCTGTTTCGCGCTGCCGGCGGCGGGGCGCTCGGCCTCTTCACGGCGGTGCGGCGCCTGCGCGACGCCCACGCCCGCATGGCACCGGCCCTGGAGAAGGCGGGCATCCCTCTCTATGCCCAGCACGTGGACGCGATGGACAACGCCACGCTGGTGGATGTTTTCCGCGCCGAGGAGGACGCATGCCTGCTTGGCACCGATGCCCTGCGCGACGGCGTGGACGTGCCCGGGCGTTCCCTGCGCCTGCTGGTCTTCGACCGCGTGCCCTGGCCGCGCCCGACGATCCTGCACCGGGAGAGGCGACTCCACCTGTCATCCGGTCGGCCCAGCGGCTGGGATGACGCCATCGCGCGGCACCGCCTCCGTCAGGCCTTCGGCCGCCTCGTGCGCCGTGGGGATGATCGCGGCGTCTTCGTGCTGCTCGATGCCCGTGCCCCGAGCCGCCTCCTGGCAGGCCTCCCGGAAGGCGTTGAAGTGGAACGGCTGAAGCTCGCCGAAGCGGCAACCAGGCTGCGGGAGTTCCTGCGTCCCGACCTCGCGGGTGCTTGATCCCGGTGGCATTGACGGCGCCCGGTGGCCGCTGCCAGACCGGTGATCTCAGGAGCCAACCTCGGACATGCCTCTCGATATGAGTTCTGCCTCACCCGCCCCTGTTCGCCTGACCGTGCAGGAAGCACTTGTCGGGTCCATGGTGGTCATGAGCGCTTGTGACCGGCAGATGTCCGACGCTGAGCTGAACACCATGTCGCGGCTGGTGAAGGAGTTGCCGGCGTTCAGCGACTTCGATCCGAACGGTATCACGATCGTCACCGAGATCGTCCTCGGCCTGCTCGAGGATACCGACGGGCTGGAGGAGGCGATCACCCTGATCCGTGACGCCCTGCCGCCGCGCCTGCGCGAAACGGCCTATCTCCTGGCCTGCGAGGTCGCCGCGGCCGACGGCGACGCCACGCAGGACGAACTGCGCTTCCTGCAGGATTTCCGGATTGGCCTGGATATCGACCGCCTCATCGCCGGTGCCATCGAGCACGCGACCAAGGCCCGCTTCCAGGTTCTTTGACGCCAGGCTTGAAGCGTAACGACCTCTGGCAACGGAGGATCGGCCCACACGTTTCATCCCCGGTCACGCAGGGGAGAAGAACGATGTCGCAGACCTCCGAAACGCCGAGCCAGCCAACGATCCTGGCCAGTTTCCGGACCAGGGAAGAACTCGAGGCCGCCTTGTCCTACCTCGAGGGCGAGGCGATCTCACGGTCGCAAATCTCGGTCCGGCATGCCGATGCTCCGAGCGAGACCCCCAGCCACACAGGCTCCGAGCCGTTGCGCGAGGATGAGCATCGCAACCTCCGCACCATGCGGACCAGCATGGCCGCTGCCGCCGTCGGAATGGCCGCGGCGGGCGTCGTGGTGGCCACCGGCGGCGCGGCGCTACCGGCCGTTGGCGCCGCCGTGGCGGCAGGAGCTGGGGCGGGCGGATTGAGCGAGGCCGCTGCGCGGGCAACGGGCACCGAGTCCACGGCAGCATCGGAGCATGGACAGGCCATCGTGGTGGTGAAGCCCGCCAACGTCGACCAGACGGAACGCGCCCGGGGCATCCTGCGCAAGACCTCCGCCATCGATGTTTGGGAAGAGCCCGCGTCCTAGCGCGGCTGCTCTCCGCCCTCCACCGGGGCCGTCGCCGCTTCGGTACCGGCCTCTCCCGGCCCTGACCGGGCGAGGGGCGAAGTTCCTCCCAACTGCAGGGTGAGCTCCTCAGCCTTGTCCAGCAGGCTGCGGATGTAGCGATCCACCCCGGGCGGCGCGAAGCGGTGCCTGGGCCCGCTGATTGTCAGTGCTCCCGCAAGCCGGCCGGGTGCGGCGAATACGGGCGCCGCAATGGCCGCGAGTTCCGGATCACGCTCGCCCAGCGAGAGGGCGAAGCCTTGTTGCCGGATCTCCGCGAACTCGCCCCTGTCCGTCGGTTCGCCGTCATAGGCGATGAGGATGTGGCTGCCTGCCCCGCGGTCGAGGGGCAGTGTAGTTCCTTCCTCGACCTGGTGTCGGAGAACACCATTACCGTGCTCTCGAAGCAGGCAGACGCGGTGTGTTCCCTCGCGAATGTGGAAGGCCGCGGTGTCCCCGAGCTCCCGTGCCAGGGTTCTCAGAGCGGGGCGCACGACATCCGCCAGTGCGAAGCCGGTCTGATAACGGCTGCCCAGAAGAAGCGGCATTGGCCCCAGGCGAAACACTCCCGCCTGGTCGCGGACCAGGTAGCCGGCATTGGCGAGGGAGGCGGCGAGCCTGAGCACCGTGCTCGGGTAAAATCCAGTCTGCCGTGAGAGGTCAGCCAGGGTGCGCGGTCTGCCATCCGCCGCGAAGGCCGCCAGCAGTTCCAGAGCCCGGTTGACGGCCTCGACACCAGCCTCCTTGGTCGGCGGGGCCAGTCGGGGTCTTCCTCGTCGCCGCGCAGCAGCCTCGTTCATTGGGATCCTCTTCCGGAAAGAGCACGGCGGGCTGCGAGACCACGTCACCGCGGATTTTGTTGAAGCCAAAATCAGCTTACCTTATTTTCTTATATGCGGAAATAATTTCTGTCCGACAGAAAATAAAGGAAGCGCGATGGAGGTTCTCGTCAGCGAGGTCGGTCCTCGGGATGGTTTGCAGAGCGTCAAGCAGGCGATGCCCACCGGCCACAAGATCGCCTGGGTCCGGGCCCTCGCGGCTGCGGGCCTGCAGGAGATCGAGGTTGGATCCTTCGTGAACCCGGCCCGCCTTCCGCAGATGGCCGACGCGGCGGAGGTGGTGAGGGACGCCGTGACCATCGACGGCCTCACGGTGTTGGCCCTGGTCCCCAACCTGAAGGGCGCCAGACGAGCCGCGGAGGCCGGTGTGCACAAGGTGACGATCCCGGTCTCGGCGTCCGAACAGCACAGCCTCGCCAACGTCAACATGACCTGCGAGCAGGCGGTCGAAGAAGTTCGGCGCGTGTGCGCGCTGCGGACGGAACTTGATGCGGGGCGTTCCCTGGGTGTCGAGGTCGGCATCTCGACCGCCTTCGGCTGCACCCTGCAGGGACCGATCAGCGAGGACTGGGTGATCGCCCTGGCGGGGCGGTTGGTGGAGGTCGGCGTCGACAGCGTTGGCCTGTCCGACGGGACCGGCACGGCCAATCCGGCCCAGGTGAGGCGGCTCTTCACCCGTTTGAACCGGGAACTCGGCGACAGGGCCGGCGGTGCCCATTTCCACAACACGCGCGGGCAGGGGCTGGCCAACGTCGTAGCGGCCCTGGAAGCGGGGGTGACCACCTTCGACGCCTCGCTCGGTGGCCTCGGCGGATGCCCTTACTCGCCGGGCGCGACCGGCAACATCGTCACCGAGGATCTTGTCTGGATGCTGGAAGCCATGGGGATCTCCACGGGCATCGACCTGGACCGCCTCATGGAGGCGCGCCGCATCATGGAAGACGGTCTCCCCGGGCAGGAAACCTACGGCTACCTCGCGGAGGTCGGGACCGAGAAGGGCTTCCGCTACGCTGGCGGCCCGATCGCACCGGAGGGCACCGGACGCAGACAGCAGCCCCAGCCGGGAGCAACAGCATGAACGCCCCCTCGCCGCTGCCGCTGGAGGGCATACGCGTTGTCGAGTTCTCCCACATGGTCATGGGTCCGACCTGCGGCCTCGTGCTCGCCGACCTCGGGGCGGAGGTCATCAAGGTCGAGCCGCACGGGAAGGGCGATCGGACGCGCTACCTGACCAACTCGGGGACCGGCTTCTTCGCGGCCTTCAACCGCAACAAGAAGAGCGTGCAACTCGACCCCGCTGATCCCGCGGATGCCGAGGCCCTGCACCGGCTGATCGACACCGCCGATGTCCTGATCGAGAACTTCCGCCCTGGCGGGCTGGCGGCGAAGGGCTTCGGCTACGAGGCGCTGCGCGCCCGCAACCCACGCCTGATCTACTGTTCGCTCAAAGGCTTCCTGAACGGTCCCTACGGAAACCGCACGGCCCTGGACGAGGTCGTACAGATGATGAGCGGCCTCGCCGTCATGACCGGGCCACCGGGGCGACCGCTTCGCGCCGGGGCGCCGGTGAACGACATGATGGGCGGCATGTTCGGCGCCATCGCGGTGATGGCGGCCCTGCGCCAACGCGACGTGACGGGGGAGGGGCAGGCGGTGCAGTCGGGCCTCTTCGAGAACGCCGCCTTCCTGGTTTCCACGCACATGCTGCAGGAGGCGATCACCGGCGTCGCGCCCCCGTCCATGGCCGCGGGCAAGCGCGCCTGGGGCGTCTACGACGTGTTCCACACCGGCGACGGGCAGGACCTGTTCATCGGCGTCGTCACTGATCGCCAGTGGGAGATCTTCGCCGAAGCCCTGGGCGATCCGGCGCTGCGCGACGAGAGATGGAGCACCAACACTCTGCGTGCCGGTGGCCGAGACGTGCTGATCCCACTGGTGCAGCGGATCGTCGGCGCCCGTCCCGCGGCGGAGCTGGAAGCGCTGTGCGAGAAGGCGGGGCTGCCTTTCGCCCGCATCAACCGACCCGGTGCCCTGTACGACGACCCGCACCTGGCGGCGGGCGGGATGCTGCCGCTCACGCTGCCAGACGGACGGGCCAGCGGCGTGCCTGCGCTGCCGATGCAGTTCGGCGCGCACCGGCTGGGCGTGCGGCACGACCTTCCCGCACCCGGCGAGCACACGGCGGAAATCCTCGGCAGCCTGCCCGATAACCGTTAGCGGTGCGGGCGCGCGTCTGCCGCGCGTCCGGCGGCAGGGAATGATCCCGTACGCCCGCAACGAAAAAGGGGCGGCTCCGAAGAGCCGCCCCCGTTCCGCAGTCTCCTGATCCGGTTGGATCAGAAGTCCATGTCACCCATGCCGCCCATGCCGCCGCCCGGGCCACCGGCCGGAGCCGAAGCCTTGGCGGGCTTCTCGGCGATCATCGCCTCGGTGGTGATCAGCAGCGCCGCGACCGAGGCCGCGTCCTGCAGCGCCGTGCGCACGACCTTGGTCGGGTCCACGATGCCGGCGGCGATCAGCGACTTGTACTCGCCGGTCTGCGCGTCGTAGCCGTAGTCGTAGGTGTCGTTGCGCAGCGTGTCGCCGGCAACCACCGCACCGTCCTGGCCGGCGTTCTCGGCGATCTGGCGCAGCGGCACCTGGATGGCGCGACGCACGATCTCCACGCCGACGCGCTGGTCGTCGTTGACCACCTGCACGTTGTTCAGCTTCAGCGAGGCGCGGGCCAGGGCAACACCGCCGCCCGGCACGATGCCTTCCTCGACCGCGGCGCGGGTCGCGTGCAACGCGTCGTCGACGCGGTCCTTGCGCTCCTTCACCTCGACCTCGGTGGAACCACCGACGCGGATCACGGCGACGCCACCGGCCAGCTTCGCGAGACGCTCCTGCAGCTTCTCACGGTCGTAGTCCGAGGTGGTCTCCTCGATCTGCGCCTTGATCTGCTCCACGCGGCCCTGGATGTCGGTCTTCTCACCGGCACCGTCGACGATCGTGGTGTTCTCCTTCTCGATCCGCACGGTCTTGGCGCGGCCGAGCATGTCGAGCGTCACGTTCTCGAGCTTGATGCCCAGGTCCTCGGACACGACCTGGCCACCGGTCAGGATCGCGATGTCCTCGAGCATCGCCTTGCGACGGTCACCGAAGCCCGGCGCCTTCACGGCGGCGATCTTCAGGCCACCACGCAGCTTGTTGACGACCAGGGTGGCCAGAGCCTCGCCCTCGACGTCCTCGGCCACGATGATCAGCGGACGGCCGGACTGCACGACGCTCTCGAGCAGCGGCAGCATCGGCTGAAGCTGCGACAGCTTCTTCTCGTGGATCAGGATGTAGGGGTTGTCGAGCTCGGCAACCATCTTCTCCGCGTTCGTGATGAAGTACGGGGAAACGTAGCCGCGGTCGAACTGCATGCCCTCGACGACGTCGAGCTCGGTCTGGACGCCCTTGGCTTCCTCGACCGTGATCACGCCCTCGTTGCCGACCTTCTCCATGGCCTGCGCGATCATCTCGCCGATCTCGGTCTCGCCGTTGGCGGACAGAGCACCGACCTGCGCGACCTCGGCGGAGGTGGAGATCTTCTTGGTGTTGGCCTTCAGGTCCTCGATGACCACGGCGACGGCCTTGTCGATGCCGCGCTTCAGGTCCATCGGGTTCAGGCCGGCGGCCACCGACTTCGCACCCTCGCGGATGATGGCCTGGGCCAGCACGGTCGCGGTGGTGGTGCCGTCACCGGCCAGGTCGTTGGTCTTCGAGGCCACTTCGCGCACCATCTGGGCGCCCATGTTCTCGAACTTGTCGGCCAGCTCGATTTCCTTGGCGACCGACACACCGTCCTTGGTGATGCGGGGCGCGCCGAAGGACTTGTCGATCACGACATTGCGGCCCTTGGGGCCCAGCGTGACCTTCACGGCGTCGGCGAGAATGTCCACGCCGCGCAGCATGCGCTCACGGGCGGAGGCGCCGAACTTGACGTCCTTAGCAGCCATGTTGCTCTACCTCTTGGTTTGATTTCGGGGAGGGAAGCGAAAAGCGCGGTGGCTGTTAGCCGACGACGCCCATGATGTCGGATTCCTTCATGATCAGAAGGTCCTCACCGTTCAGCTTCACCTCGGTGCCCGACCACTTGCCGAACAGGATGCGATCGCCGGCCTTGACGTCGAGCGGGGTGATCTCACCCTTCTCGCTGCGGGTGCCGGTGCCGACGGCCACGATCTCGCCCTCCTGGGGCTTCTCCTTGGCAGAGTCGGGGATGATGATGCCGCCCGCGGTCTTCTCATCGGCCGTCACGCGACGGACCAGAACGCGGTCATGCAGGGGGCGGAAGTTCATGGAACGCTCCTGAGCCTCACTCAACTTGAGATCCCAGGGCTCGAGGCCACACCCGGCGCAGCGGGTGTTAGCACTCGCGCCCAGAGAGTGCCAGCGATCTAGGAGAGGCCTCGGGCGGCGTCAAGCGGGGACTTCCCGACGATTGGACGTCAGCCGGGTGCGGACCGCAGGACGAGGAGGCTGACGATCAGGCTCAGCGTCACCAGGGACAGGCCCGACGCCAGAAGCACCGTGGCGCCGGAACGGTCCATCCCCGTGGCGTAGCGCCGGGCCAGGATAAAGGCGTTGGCACCCGTGGGCGTCGCTGCCGCCGTCACCGCCACCGCCGTGCCAAGGGGGGGTAGCTTCAGCATTATCGCCACGACCCAAACAATCGCCGGCAGAACCAGCAGCTTGATCACGGTGCCTATCACCGCGTTCGGCCAGTCACGGCGTATGTTGAAGCCGGTCAGGCTGGCGCCGAGGCAGAACAGCGCCACGGGCGATACGGCCGAGCCCAGCATGTGCAGCAGGTTGCGCAGCACATCGGGCAGCGGCGGCATGAGCAGCGACCACAATCCCCCCGCGGCAACCGCCAGAACCACCGGGTTGCTCAGCAGCGAGGTCGCGGTTGAGCGGAAAACCTGGAGGAGCGAGGCGTTTCGGTTGATGCCAAACTCGGCGATCACCGTGGCGATCGGCAGCAGCAGGATTGAGTGGAAGGCCAGGATGGCCAGGAGGTTGTGCAGCCCTTCCTGGCCGTAGGCCGCCAGAACCACGGGGATGCCCACCATCGACAGGTTGCCGTAGCTCGCATCCAGCCCGAAGAGGCCGGCCTCCTGCAGCCGCAGCCGCCGCAGCTTCCAACCGACCAACACCGCGAGCAGGTAGACGGGGATACAGGCGGCGAAATAGGCCACCGATACCGCGACCGTCGCCCCCAGGCCCCCCGAACTGGTGGCGCCCTCGAACAGCAGCGCGGGAAGCGCCAGCATGAAGACGAAATCGTTGAGCCCGCGCAGACCGTCGGCGCTGATCCGGTTGAAGCGGCGGGCGAGGTAGCCGATCAGGATCGTCAGGAAGACCGGTCCGACGATTCCGAAGATACCGCTCAAGGCTTGGGCCGGAAGGAAGAGGGCAGGAGGGGCATCACCGGCCCCCAGCCATCAGTTCCGCCACGAACTCCGGCAGCCACGGGTTGCGGGCGCGGCGCGTTCGCTCGGCGGCCAGGATGCCGGAGATGGTGCGCACGGTGGCCTCGAAATCCTCGTTCACCAGGACATGGTCGAAATCGCCCCAGTGCGACAGGTCCTCGCGCGCTGCGGCCATGCGGCGGGCGATCTCCGCCTCACTATCCTGCCCGCGGCTGCGCAGCCGCCGCTCCAACTCGGGCAGGCTGGGGGGCAGCAGGAAGACGCCGACCACGTCGCCGGGCAGTGCGGCGCGGATCAGCCGATGGCCCTGCCAGTCCACGTCGAACAGCACGTCACGGCCCGCGGCGAGGGAGGCCAGCACCGGCGCGCGAGGCGTGCCGTAGCGGCGGCCATAAACGGCAGCGCTTTCCAGCATCTCGCCGGCGCGCTCCATCGCCTCGAACTCCTCGGGACTGCGGAAATGGTAGTGAACGCCTTCCACCTCTCCCACGCGCGGAGCCCTGGTGGTGGCGCTGACCGACAGAGCCATCGAGTCCTCCTGCGCCAGCAACGCCCGCGACACGCTGGTCTTGCCGGCGCCCGAAGGCGCCACGAGCACGAGGCAGAGACCCCGCCGCGACGGCGATCGGATGGTGGCTTCACTCGACATTGGCAGACTGCTCCCGCAGGCGTTCCACGGCGCCCTTCAGCTCCAGCGAAAGGTGGGTCAGTTCCAGCGAGGACGACTTGGCGCCCAGTGTATTGGCCTCGCGGCCGAACTCCTGCGCCAGGAACTCCAGTCGGCGCCCGATCGGCTTCGCCTCATCCAGCAGCGTCAGCGCCGCCGAAACATGGGCGCGCAGCCGGTCGATTTCTTCCCGCACGTCGGCCCGCCCGGCCAGCAGCGCGACCTCGGCCGCCAGACGATCTTCCGGAATTCGCCGCTGATCCCCCAACAGACCGTTCAGGGTGGCCTCCATCCTCGCGCGCACGAGTTCCGGCTGCCGCGCGGCCTCGGAGGCGGCCCGCTCCGTGAGGGTGCCGATCTCGTCCAGCAGGGTGCGCAGGATTTGCTCGAGCTTCGTGCCCTCGGACCGCCGTGCGGCCAGGAGTTCCGCCAGCGCCTCGTCGAAGGCCAGAAGCACGACGTCGCGCCGGGCGGCCTCCTCCACGGGGTCCGCTTCCTGCACCTCGGCCTGAAGAACACCGGGAAGCGCCAGGATGGAGGCCGCTGTCGGCGGCGATGCGCCGGGGATGCGGGCTGAAAGGTCGAGGACCAGGCGCAGGGCCTGTTCCAGCGCCTCGGGATCGGGAACCAGGCGCGGCCGCCGGTCCTCGCGCTTGACGGTCAAGCCGGCGCCGATGTTTCCGCGAAAAAACTGTTGGCCGGCACGGTCCCGCAGCGCCGCGTCGAGGCTTTCGAGACCCGGTGGCAGCTTGAGTCGCAGATCCAATCCGCGACCGTTCACGCTGCGCAGTTCCCAGGTGAACCGGCTGCCGTCGGCGAAGACTCCGTCGACGCGCGAGAACCCGGTCATGGATGAGATCGGCATGCGCGGTGCATGGCGCGACGCAGCGCCGTGCGCAAGGGCTCTGCGCGCCCTCAACCCCGCCCGAGCCGCCTCAGCGGGGCTGGAGCCGCGCCCTCCAGCGTTGGACGTTGCGATTGTGCTCGTCCAGGGTGCGGGCGAAGCTGTGACCGCCCTCGCCATTGGCGACGAAGTACAGGTCGTCGGTCTGCGCCGGGTGCAGCACCGCCTGGATGGCATCGCGTCCCGGTGCTGCGATCGGGCCCGGTGGCAGGCCGCGATTGCGGTAGGTATTGAACGGATGGTCCCGCTCGAGGTCCGCTCGTGTCAGCGCGCGGTCGAGGGCTTTCCCGTTGTTCGAGGCATAGGCCACTGTCGGATCGGATTGCAGCGGCATGCCGAGGCGGAGCCTGCCGATAAACACGCCGGCCACGTGCGCCCGCTCGTCCGGGCGTCCGGTCTCACGCTCCACGATGCTGGCCAGCACCAGGGCATCGCGCGGCGTCGTGAAGGGAAGCCCGTCCTGGCGCTTGTCCCAGGCCTCGGCCAGGAACTGCCGCAGGGCGCGCGTGCCGCGCTGCACCACGGAGGCGCGCGTGTCTCCCCACTCGTAGGCGTAGGTGTCGGGGAGTATCTGTGCTTCCTCCAGCACCGGCGCATCACCGGTCAGACCTGGGGCAGCCTGCAGCAGGGCGGTGATCTGCTCAGCGCTCAACCCTTCCGGAATGGTCAGGAGGCGCTGGACCGGCTTCGCGGTGCGCAGGACATCAAGGGTGGCGGCGACAGAGGCATGGGCGGGGAACTGGTATTCCCCGGCCCGTAGGGGGCCTTGCCGGCGCGTCAGCCAGGCCGCGGCCGCGAAACCTGTGTCATTGACGGAGGTGACGCCCTGCTCACGCAGGCGCTCCGCAATGTCCTGGGTGGAAGAGCGGGGCGGTATCACCACGGCCTTCGACACATCGAGCGGACCAGCCGCCTGATAGGTCCGCCAAGCCCAGTAGGCCCCGCCGCCCGAGAGCAGGAGGAGGGCCAGAAGCGCCAGCAGGAAGAAGCGGAGGCGGCGCGTCATGGGGCGGTTCGGCAGGGTGCCGGTGGGCCGGCACCCCGTCGGTCAGGGGCCGCGGCCGAACAGGATCGAGGCGTTGGTGCCACCGAAGCCGAAGGAGTTCGACAGCACCACGTTCACCCGACGCTCCTGCGCCGTGAGGGGAACCCGGTCGATCCTGCTTTCGCGCGAGGGCTCCTCAAGGTTGAGGGTCGGCGGCACCACGCCGTCGCGAATGGCCAGCAGCGAGAAGATCGTCTCGACCGCACCCGCCGCGCCGAGCAGGTGGCCGATGGCCGACTTGGTGGAGGACATGGCCACGCCGGGCGCATCGTCGCCCCAGAGACGCTCGACCGCCTCGAGCTCTAGGTCGTCGCCCATCGGCGTCGAGGTGCCGTGGGCGTTGATGTACTGGATGTCGGAGGGGGCGAGGCCGGCGGAGCGCAGGCAGGCCTTCATGGCCCGGTAAGCGCCGTCGTGCCCTTCGGCCGGGGCGGTGATGTGGTGGGCATCGCCCGACATGCCGTAGCCCAGAACCTCGCCGTAGATCTTGGCGCCGCGGGCCTTGGCGTGCTCGAGCTCCTCCAGCACGACCACGCCGGCACCCTCGCCCATGACAAAGCCATCGCGGTCCTTGTCCCAAGGGCGGGAGCCCTTTTCGGGCGTGTCGTTGAAGCCGGTGGACAGGGCGCGGGCGGAACAGAAGCCGGCCACGCCGATGCCGCAGACCGCGGCCTCGGTGCCGCCGGCCACCATGACGTCGGCATCGCCCAGGGCAATGAGCCGCGCCGCATCGCCCACCGCGTGAACGCCGGTGGCGCAGGCGGTGACGGCGCTGTGGTTCGGGCCCTTGAAGCCGTAGCGGATCGACACGTGGCCGGAGCCGAGGTTGATCAGCGCCGAGGGAATAAAGAAGGGCGACAGGCGCTTGGCCCGGCCAGAGCCCACGAGCTGAGAGGCATCGTAGATCGCGGGAAGGCCGCCGATGCCCGAGCCGATCATCACGCCGGTCGCGCAGCGGTCTTCCTCGGTCGCCGGCACCCACCCGCTATCCTCGACGGCCTCGGCGGCCGCGACGAGCGCGAGATGGATGAAGCGATCCATCTTCTTCTGGTCCTTGACGGGGATCCACTCGTTCAGGTCGAGGCCGCCATCGGCCTTCGTGCCCGCCGGGACCTCGCCGGCGATCCGTGCCGGCAGGTCGGAGGCGTCGAAGGAGCGGATCGCGCGGATGCCGCTCTCTGCCGCCAGGAGGCGGCGCCAAACATGCTCCACGCCGAGGCCGAGAGGGCAGGCAATGCCCATCCCGGTGATAACCACGCGACGCGGCGCCGTGAACTGAGCGAACAAACCGTGCTTCCCCTGGGAACCGTCAGAAAGACCGCCTGATCAGGCGGTCTTGTGCTCCTCGATGTACTTCACGGCGTCGCCAACCGTGGTGATCTTCTCGGCCGCGTCGTCGGGGATCTCGACGCCGAAGGCTTCCTCGAAGGCCATCACCAGCTCAACGGTGTCGAGGCTGTCGGCGCCCAGGTCGTCAATGAAGGAAGCGCCCTCGTTCACCTTGGACTCCTCGACGCCCAGGTGCTCGACGACGATCTTCTTGACCTTGTCGGCGGTCTCGCTCATGCGCGGCTGCTCTCTCTGTCTGCGGCAGGGTCTGCACCCGCCTTGAATCCGGTGCCAGCCGAGGCGTCACGAAGGACATCCTGGGCGGGCGGCGGGCCTTATCACGTAAGTTTCGTCCGGCCTAGGGGAAGAGGCTCGGGGTGGGCATCATCGGGGACATACCGTGTCCGCCGCGCCCCAGCCCCTTACCATCTTACTTCCTTACCGACCGCTGCCTGGCCGGCTCAGATCATCGCCATGCCGCCGTTGACGTGCAGGGTGGCGCCGGTGACCCAGCCCGCCTCATCCGAGGCCAGAAAGGCGACGGCGGCAGCGATATCGGCGCTGGTGCCCATGCGGCCAAGGGGGATGCGCCCCATCAGAGCCGTCTTCTGCGCGTCGTTCAGGGCATCGGTCATGGCCGTCTTCACGAAGCCGGGGGCCACCACGTTCACCGTGATGCCGCGCGGGGCGACCTCCTGGGCCAGGGCCTTGCTCATGCCGATCATGCCGGCCTTGGCGGCGGCGTAGTTGGCCTGGCCGGCATTGCCGGTCACGCCCACGATCGAGGCGATGGAGATGATGCGGCCGGACCGGCGCTTCATCATGCCGCGCAGCGAGGCCCGGGCGAGGCGGAACGGCGCGGTGAGGTCGACCTCGAGCACGTCCGACCAGTCCTTGTCGCCCATGCGCAGGGCGAGGCCGTCGCGCGTCAGGCCGGCGTTGTTGACCAGGATGTCCAGCCCGCCGAGCTCGGTTTCCACGCGCTCCACCAGCTGGGCCGGCGCCTCAGGGTCGGACAGGTCTGCCGGCAGAACCGTGACGCGCTCGCCGAGCTCCTCAGCCAGCGCGGTCAGCTCGCTTTCCCGGCGCCCGCTCAGCGCCACCTCGGCCCCTTGCGCGTGCAGGGCGCGGGCAATGGCGGCGCCGATGCCGCCCGTGGCGCCCGTCACGAGCGCCGATTTGCCATCCAGTCGGAACATTGTGCTCTTCCTCGAATTCTTTGCGGGCTCCGTCGGCGCGCTTTCAGAGCGCCTTCAGGACGGCCTCGATCTCGGCCGGCGTGCCGCAGGCCATGGCGGTGGCGTCGGGTGCGTTGCGCTTCATCAGCCCAGTCAGGACCTTGCCGGCGCCGATCTCCACGAAGCGGTCGCAGCCCATCTCCACCATCGCGGCCACGCTTTCGCGCCAGCGCACCGAGGCCGTGACCTGCTGGACCAGCAGCGTCCGGATCTCCGCCGGGTCGGTGACCTTGGTCGCCGTCACGTTGGCGACCAGCGGCACGGCGGGGGTTGAGACGGTGGCACCTTCCAGCGCCTCGCCCATGGCCTCGGCCGCACTGCGCATCAGCGAGCAGTGGAAGGGGGCAGAAACCGGCAGCAGCAGGGCACGCTTCACGCCGGCAGCCCTGGCGGCCTCCATGGCACGGTTCACGGCACCGAGGTGGCCGGAGATCACGACCTGGCCGCCGCCATTGTCGTTAGCGACCTCGACCACCTCATCGGTCTCGGTCGCAGGGTCATGGGCCGCCGCGGCGCAGAAGCCGCGGGCCTGCTCGGCCTCGACACCCAGCAGCGCCGCCATGGCGCCGACCCCGGCGGGCACGGCGCGCTGCATGGCGTCGCCGCGCAGGCGCAGCAGGTGTGCCGCGGTGGGCAGATCGAAGCTGCCGGCGGCCGCCAGCGCGCTGTATTCGCCCAGGGAGTGACCGGCCACGAGGCTCACGCGGGAGCGCAGCTCGAAACCGCCCTCGGCCTCCAACACCCGCAGCACGGCCAGGGACACGGCCATCAGCGCCGGCTGCGCATTGGCGGTCAGCGTCAGCTCTTCCGCCGGTCCCTCGAACATCAGGCGGGAAAGGTGCTGGCGGAGGGTGTCATCCACCTGCTCGAACACTTCCCGGGCCACCGGAAAGGCGGCGGCCAGATCCTTGCCCATGCCGATGGCCTGACTTCCCTGGCCAGGAAAAACGAAGGCGAGGGCCATGGTGCGGATCTACCTGACTGCTGAAGTGCTGATGAGGCCGGCGGGTTAACGATGCCGGCCCGAGCCTGTCAACGCTGAAGGGCCGGCGCCTCCACCGAAGCGAGCGACGTCGCGCGGCCGGCCACGCTCGGGACCGTATGGGACAGGCGGTTCTCGAACACCACGAAGAACGGTGCCTCGCCGTAGGGTGCCTGGCTGAGCCTCCCCTGCGCATCGGCCGGCAGGCGGCGCATGGTCACCGCGTCCTTGACGTTGCCGCCGATGGCCTGGAGTTCGCCGGGCTTCAGCGCCACCACCACGTCGCAGTGCATGGGCCTGAACTGCCCGGCCTCGCTCAGCCGGTCCGTCCAACTGGTGATCGGGGAACGGGAGCGGTCGGCGCAGATCAGGTCGCCGGCGACCGGGGCATACTCGTCGATCGTGTGCGGAAGAAAGGGAGCTCCCTGAGGGTCAACCGAGTAGCGCGCGAGCAGGCTGTCCACGTAGGTCGCGTGCGAGGCCGAGGACGGAAATTCCGCCTCGCCCAGACCTGCCTGATCCATGACGTAGCTGATGAAGGCCGCCGACCAGAAAGGGTAGGCCCAAAGGGAAATCACGGGCGGTGCCGGCGGCATGCCGCTGTCGGCCAGCGACTCCATCAGGCTGTCATGCAGGGCACGGTGCTGTCGCACCACGGCGGCACCGCCGGGGACCACCTCCCAGTAGGACAGGACGCGCTCGTAGTTGTTGGGATCGGGGATACGCTCCCCATCGAGCGTCGGTGCCCAGCCGGTCACCGTCAGATCGCCCCAGGCATGCCATTCCGTTACGGCTGCGTTCACGATCCTGGCGCGGCCGGGATCCTGAACCGGGGGCGGCTCGGCCACCGGAACCGACGGGGGTGACCCGGCGCAGCCCAGCAGGAAAAGCGGAAGGAGCAGGAAGAATCGGTGCACTTCTTCCACTTACCCGCTGGATTTCCGGTGCGGCAGCGGCTCCCGATCGCGCCTGCCTTCACATGTCGCGGAGATAGTCGATCCCGTTCCTGCCGGGCTCGCAGGGCGATCGGGCGAGGCGGGGATGGAAGTACTGCGGGGCGGAACTTCCATCGCCGCGCGAGGTTCTGGCCTCGTGGGAGCATGGGTGCTCCGTCGGAAAGGGATTGCCGATGTCGCAGCGAAGAGTTCCACGGTGGCTTCTATGGCTCGGCGTTCCGGTCGCGCTGGTGGTGCTCGCAGTGCTGCTGTTTCGCTGGGATTGGCTTATCCCCATCGTGGAAAGCCGGGCCTCGGCGGCGCTGGGCCGGCCGGTCCAGATCGCCCATCTTCAGGTGCACCTGGGTCGGGTGACCGAGGTAACGGCCACGGATGTCCGGGTCGGCAATCCGGACGGCTTTCCTGAGGCGGCCCCACTGGCGCAGGCGCCGCGCGCCACCGTGCAGTTCGATGTCATGGAATACTGGCACAACAAGGCCGTGGTCCTGCCGCTGATCGAGCTGGAACACCCACAGGTTTCTGCCCAGGCTACCGCTGACGGGAAGAACAACTACACTTTCAGCACCGGCAAGCCGGCGGGGGAGGGCGCCCCGGCCGAAAGCAAGAGCGCCATGCCCCGGATCGATGTGTTCCGGATCCTGGACGGCGAAGCCAAGGTGTTGATCCCCCGGCTGAAGGCGGATTTCACCCTGGGCATCGCGACGCGCGACGAAACGACGCCGGAGCCCAGGATCGCGGTAAACGCCAAGGGGACCTATGCCGGGCAGCCGATCACCGGCGAGGCCCTGCTGGGCGGGCTGATCTATTTCCAGGCCCAGGATCGCCCCTGGCCGCTCGACGTGAAGCTCGCGAACGGGCCGACCAACGTGGCGGTAAAGGGAACCATCGCGCATCCGCTGGAACTCCAGGGGGCCGACGTGCAGCTTTTGCTGCGGGGCACGGACATGTCGCTGCTGCAGCCGCTGACAGGCGTTCCCTTTCCGCGGACGCCTAACTTCAGCCTCGGCGGCCGCCTCGATTACGCCGACGGCCGGGCTCGGTTCCGCGATTTCGACGGCAAGGTCGGCAGCAGCGATTTGACCGGCACCATCACGGTCTCCACGGGCGACGACGTTCCCGATGTCACGGCCGACCTGCGTTCGAAGAAGGTGGACCTCGCGGATCTCGGCGGCTTCATCGGTGAAACGCCGGGCAGGACGTCGACGCCCGGTCAGACGGCCCAGCAGCGGCGAGAGGTTGCGAAGGACGAGCAGCGTTCCCGCGTGCTTCCCGATACGCCGATCAGCCTGCCGAAGCTCACGGCCGCCAACGTGCACCTGAAGTACCAGGCGGACAGCATCCTGGGCCGGGACGTGCCCTTCGACGGGATGCGGACCACGATGGACCTCGAGAACGGCGCCATCCGCCTCCACCCGCTCAGCCTTCAGGTCGGCCGCGGGCAGATCAGCGGTGACATCGCGCTGACGCCGCAGGAGAACGACGCCGTGCAGGCGCGCGCGGACGTGCAGTTCCAGCGGGTGGACCTGAGCCGCCTGATGCGTGCCACCGGCTTCCAGGGATCGGGCCTGATCGGGGGGCGTGCGCAGATCAATAGCTCCGGCAAGTCGCTGGCGGACATCCTGGGTCGGGGCAATGGCGCGCTGAGCCTGTCCATGGCCGGCGGTGGGAACCTGAGCGCCCTGCTGGTGGACCTGTCGGGTCTGCGCCTGGGGAACGCGCTCCTGTCCTTCCTGAAGCTGCCGGACCGGACGCAGGTCGAATGCTTCGTAGGGGATTTCTCGCTGCGCAGCGGGCAGCTGGATACCCGCGCCCTTCTCCTGGACACCGAGGATGTCCTGATCACCGGCGACGGCAAGGTCGACCTTGCCCGCGAGCGGATCAACTATCGCATCCGCAGCCAGAGCAAGCATTTCACCATAGGTCAGCTGCCGGCCCCGATCACGATCGGCGGCACTTTCCGCGACCCCGATGTCGGGATCGACGCGACCGAGGCGGCGGCACGGGGTGGCGCGGCGGCGGCCCTGGGAATCCTGGCGGCCCCGCTGGCCATACTGCCGACGATCCAGTTCGGCGTGGGGGATGACAATCGCTGCCAGTCGCTGGTCAGCCGCGGGCAGGGTGGCGCGGGACGGCGCTGAAGCGGACAGTGGGATGTGCGGGCAGCCCGGTGATGAGCCCGGGCTGCCTGATCCGTTCAAGGAGCGTCCGCCGATGAAACCGGACGACCTGACGCAGGGCTGTCGGAGTGCCCTGGGGCGCCTCAGGTGGGGCGCCAACTCCGGTGGTAGGGATGGTTGGTGCGGATGCACTGCGAGCGGAAGAGAGCTTCGGCAAGCAGGGGGCGCACCAGCATGTGGGGCCAGGTCAGGCGCCCGAAGGACAGCCGGAACTGGGCTTCCCGCAGCAGCGCCGGATCGAGACCTTCCGCGCCACCGATCAGGAAGGTCACAGTGCGACCGCTCTCCTCCCAGCGGGCGGTGAGGGCGGCTAGGCCGTCACTGTCCGGTGTTTCCCCGCCCAGGTCCATGGCCACCGTGAGCGCGTCGGCTGGCAAGGCGGCACGTAGGGCCGCTGCTTCCCGCAGGCGCATCTCTCCGGGGCTGCCACTACCCTCCGCCACCTCCTTCAACAGGAGCGGCGGGCGGAGACGAGCGTTGTAGTGCTCAAAGAGGGCGGCCTCCGGACCCTTGCGGGCCCGGCCGACCGCGAGCAGGAGGGACGCGCGCGCGATGGCTCAGTCTTCCGCCTGACCTGCCACGTCGGGCGCCGCACTCTCGGCCAAGGGGCTGTGCGGCCCCCACATCCGCTCAATGGCGTAGGTCAGGCGGGCTTCCGGCTTGAAAAGGTGGATCACCAGATCCCCGGCATCGAGAAGCACCCAGTCCGGGGAGCTTTCCGTCCGGATGCGGCGGATTCCTTCCTTTTCCAGCGCTTCTTCGACATGCGTCGCCATGGCCTGGATCTGCCTGTCAGCAAGACCGGTCGCGATAATCATGCGATCAGCGAAGGAAGAGCGGGTCGAGATGTCCAGGACCACGACGGACTCGGCCTTGTCGTCTTCCAGCGACGCGACGCTGACGCTCACGAGGCGGTCGAGTACGGGCGCCGGAGCCTTGACGCGCTTGGGCGCCCTCGGCTTGGCGGCGGCCTTCGATGCCGCAGGTGCCTTCGCAGGCGCTTCGGTCGTCTCGGCGGGCGCCTTGGCGCGGCTTGCCCTGGGCTTGGCAGGGGCTGCCGCCTCCGCGTCGGCTGGCTTGCGGCGGGTCGACTTTGCTGCGGGCTTCGATGCGGTCACGGGGGCACGGGACATGGCCGGCTTCTCTTCACAGGGCTTGCGTGGCGGTCAACAGGGGAAGGGACGTCACCACGGACGAAGCCTGTTCCTGCCTGCGGTTCTCGGCGTCGCGTATGGCGGTCGAGCTCAGCGCAACTTCGCGCGCCGGGATCAGGGTCCAGCCAGCCTTGCCGCTCGTGGATGGAAGCAAGAGGCGGCGGGGTTTGCGACGGCGGTGCCGTAGCACGGATGCCGCCTTGCCGTGTAGGGATTTTCTGGTCCAGCCCGGTCGGGGAAGAACGGCGAGGGGCGTGTTTGCCGCCAGGCGTCGCCAAGCTCCCCAGCTCGGCAGCTGCCACAGATTGTCCGCTCCGATGATGAAAACGAAGCGCGTGGTTGGGAAGCGCCGCCGGAGCTTGGCCAGGGTTCGCTCGGTCCGACGGTACCCCAGCTTCAGCTCGATATCCGTGGCGATTACGTGGACGCCGTCCGCCATAAGTTGTGCCGAGGCCAAGCGCTCGGGAAAGGGCGCCATGCCGCTCCAAGATTTCAGGGGATTGCCAGGGGAGACGAGCAGCCAGACGGCATCCAGGCCCAGGGCCTTCCTTGCCGCTTCCGCCACCGCCTGGTGACCCGCATGGGCCGGATTGAAGGAGCCACCGAGCAGGCCGATGCGGCGCTGGCGCCGGTCCCCAAATGGACCGGGGGCTGCGATCGACCGTGTCAGATGCGTCCCTTTCCGTTCGTCCAGCCCCCGCCCATCGTCCCGGAGGCCTGTTGGGCAGCAGCTTTAAGGGATGTCCCGGCACTCTGCCAGGGGAGGGCAGTAGCCGCCCCTGGCAGAGCGGATCACGTCAGGTGGGGGTGACCACCAGGTTGTTGGCGGAGATGGTCACCGTCCCGGCGCTGCTCATCGCCACCGGCTGGGACAGAGCCATAAAGGTCAGGGGGTTACCGCCTGAGGCAGCATCGTAGAGCCCGATATGGGTCAGCGTTCCGGCCGAGGCACTGAAGACGAAACGCAGCGCTTCTGCGTTCTTCTGGGCGCCGCTGCCGTTGAAGACCACGCGCTGACGGGCATAACCAGTGCCTGCCGGTTCTCCCGTCACACCCTGCGCCGCCGTGCCACCGGTGCCGAGGGCTGCATAAACGTTGGCAGGCGGCGTCGGCACCCGGCCGCACAGGGTGCGGGCGAGGAGATCGCGGGCGAAGTCGGTGAGATCGCTCATTTCCTTGATCCTTTCCGGTGTTCAGCTGACGACGGAGAGAGATGCCAGATCGGCATCCGTCATACGCAGTGGATGGTGGCGCAGCAGTTGGACCTGCCCGTTCAGCACCTGGGTGCCGCTGGTCGAACCCTGCCCAAGCAGAAGCCGCCCCGGCGTGAAGGTGCCTGTCGAAACGGTCTTTGCCGCCGCACCGGACAGCGCGGCGGAGTAGCCGGTGCTGTCCCAGGAAAAGGCAGCACGGAACGCGGTGTTGGCCGCCACGGTCCCGAGCGACAGCGAGGTCGCCGACCCATTATCCAGCCCGGCGACCAGGGCGCCGCCGGAGCCGCTGCGAAGGGCAAAACGCGGGCTGTCCGTGCCGTTGTCCAGCTGCCACACACCCTGGCTGCCTGTTCCCGTGGCAAGCTGCGGCAGCACGGCCTGCACGACGATCGTGCCGGCCGTACCGAATCCCCCCGAACGGCTCCAGAACGCCTTGTCGAGGTTGCGGACCGACGCCTGAGGAGAGCTGGCGACTGGCAGGATCGGTGCCGTTGGCGTTGCGCCTTTCTCGACCTGCGGTGCGCCGTAGCGGAAGGTGACGTTGATCACGGCACCAGACGAGTAGTTGAGGTAGATCAGTGGTTTCGTCGACGTCATATCCGACTTGTTGAAGGTCGTCGTGTAGACATGCCGGCTGTCGCGCAGCTTGCCAGTGCCGGGCGTGATGCTGGTGGTGAGATAGGTGACGGTGCTCGCCGCGTGTTGGCCGATCTGGAGATTGACGGCGCTGATGCCGCTCAGCGATCCGGCGACGACGGAAAGGTAGCCAGAGGTTGTCCAGACCTCCCCGCTCGCGGCCGTGATGATCCCTGCGACCTCGGGTGCCCAGTTGACAGAGGAACCCGCCTGCGTCGCCGTACCTGAGACCTTCAGGTCTACAAAGGGAATGCCGTCCTCGTAGCCCGTCCCCACGATGGCGATGGCAAGGCCGTGAGCCGTGCCGAGTTTCCAGTTGGTCGGAGCAACCCCCGGCGTGCCTGCCGTGGCTCCCTCGCACCGGGGATTTCTGATGCCGTTGGTCCTGCTTTCCTCGATCAGCAGGCCGTTGAGCTGTCCGAAGCGGGGTAGACCCGCTCCGACGTCGATCAGAGCTCCAGTGGCATCGTAGCCCTCCCCCTGGGTGTCGCGCGTGAAGGAAAGAAGCGTGGACAGGGTTCTACTCGACACGAGTGTCGTCCAGGCAGGAACTGTTGCTGCCTGCCCGACCGCAAGGAAAGCCGGGAATGCACCCAGCATCAGGCGACTCCCGCACCGGACAGGTGGCAAACCTTGGTGGTGCCGTTGTCCGGTGAGTAGACCAGGAGACTGGCGACACCGTTCGCCTTGATCTTCGTGTAACCCTCGGAGTTCAGAGGCGTGCTGCTGCTGAAGTTCGCCAGGCTGATCGGCAGGTCACCTCCGGTGCGGTTCACCACCATGCAGGAGAACCCCGTACCCGTGGCGGCCCAGTCGATCGACAGCGTGGTGCCCGATCCCGCCAGGAGCATGCGGTTGTTGTGGGCGGCGAAGGTCAGGGCCGTCGCGCCGCCGAGCGTCAGTTGTGCGAGGCGGCGCTCGGTTACCTGGCCATCCACGTACTGGCGCGTGGCGGCGTGCATCGCGGCGGTGGGATCGGCGGCGAGAAGAAGAGGGCCGCTCAACGTCACAGTGCCATCCGCCGAGATGCGGAGGCGTTCCACGATGCTCGACCCGCGCCGAACGTCCAGCGTCAGTGCCCCGGCCTCGCTGCCGGAGGTGATGGTGTCGGAGAAAGCCGAGATCCGCGCGTAGATGTTTTCCGCGCTGGCGCTGTTCATGCCGGTGAAGTGGAGATTGGCCAGGCGGTCGCCGGCCGCGGGAGCAACGGAAAGGCGACGGAACTGTACCGACAGCGGCGCGGTGGCGTTGCCGGGAGAGCCCAGGTCAATGCCGCCGTTCGGGTTCGTGCCGGGGTCACCACCAATCGAAAGGTTGCCGCCCGCCCATCCATTGGACAGAAAGTATGCGGCCTGATCCGCCGAGTTCGCGATGTTGATGCGACCACCAGCAGTGGCCGAGCGCCGGCGCACCGTCACGATGCCATCGGCACCGATGTCCATGCGTCTGGTCTGCCCGAGAGCCGCACTCGGAAAGGTGTGGAACTCCAGACTGCCAGCGGAAAGGCGGCCAACGCCACCGCCTTCCCGGGTTCCCAGCATGATCACCCGCTGCATGGCCGCGTCAGATGCGGCAGTCAGGGTGGCAGAGCGCAGATCCGTCCCCAGCAGAGTCAGGTTCGATGCATTGGCACCGATGTAAACAATGTTGGTGGATCCATCCCCGTAAAGATTGCCGCCTACCGTGAGTTCGCAGGCATCCAGCGTGAGCGAACCATTTTGGAGATCGACGGTGCGATTGGAGCCGCCATTCACGCTCACCCCAACGAACTGGTTCGAGTCGTCACCCGTGGTGTCGACGAGGATGGTGGTGCCCTGCGACGACAGGAACCCGCCGACCCACTTCGTCCGGAAGGCGCTGTTGGTGATCTTCACACCGACGGTCAAGGGGTCGGCGACGCTCAGGTGATTGTCGACGGAACAGTTATGGCACTGGATCGCTGCCGCCGCCGTGCCGAAGCTGAACCCGGTATCGTAGCCGTAGGCGAAGCAGTTGATCAGCTCCGCCACGTCCGAGTTCTCGACCTGGAAAGCCGTGCCCGTACGGCGATTGTTCCAGACCCAGAGCGTACCACCGCTCGTGTAGCCAGCGGCGTAGGTAGAGCCCTGAAGGTCCACCACCTTGTCCGAGACGACCGTGGCGGTGAAGCGGCCGTTGGCGGCGCGCAAACCGAGACAGCCGCTCACGTTGATAAGGTCGCCGGTTACCAGGTTGTGGGCGGAACTGGTCGTGAGGCGGATGAGGCCTGAACCATTATTGGCAACGGCGGATACTGCGAAGCTCACCAGGGAGACGTTGCTAAGATTTCCGGTCAGGAACGGCCAGAAGTGAACATTGCGGATATGCGTGATGTCATACGAGTGGTTGATCCGGATCCCATTGCGGTTGTCACCAATCACCTCACGGATCTTCGCGCGCGCGGCGTAGTCGCTCAGGATCGCCAGATCGAAGCCGAGAACGAGGACGTTCTCGACCTTGGCATCCGTTCCCGGTGCGTCGCTTCCACTACCAATGGTAATGGCCGTGCCAGCAAAGGATTGAACGAAGTTGATGCCCTCACGCATCGTCTTGGGCGGCGTAAGACCGGAACGAAGAACGGCCACGTCCTGCAGGCCGGAGTTCCGCGCCAGGCGGATGGTGCTGGCAGGATCGACGATCAGCGCGAACACCACAACGCTGTAGTCGCCCGACACGCGTTGCGCACCGACGGACAGGTTGCCCTGAAGCGTGACGTTCGCCTTGATCTGAAGTTCCGCGCTTTTCACCAGGTACCGCTTGGGGCCCAGGAGAACCGTGCCGCCACCCTGCGCCGCTGCGGCATCGATCGCAGCCTGAATGGCCTTGACATCGTCGGTGGTGCCGTCACCGACGGCGCCGTAGTCCCTGACGTGCAATGGCCGCTCGGCCTGGACGGAGGCGCGGAACTGGCTCATGGTCGCGCGCCGGGTTTCCTGCGTTGCGCCAACCTGAACCAGTGGTGCGAAATCGGTGTCCGACAGCGCTGAAGCGGCCGGAAGATCGCTGATCCTGACATCTGCCATGGTGTTGTTCCTGCGCTTGAGCGTTTGACGAAGGAGTTGCGGTCAGAGCACGAGGCGATTACGGCTCTCGGTCAGAAGCGCGGCGCTGTTCTCGGTCATCACCCCAGGTCTTGAGGTCACCGAGAAGCTTGGCGAAACGTCGAAGAGACTGCTGTCAGCCACGTCCTCTACCCTGAGCGTGTAGCCAGTGCCGATCTTCGGGCTGAGAAGCTGAGCCGTGGCACGCCCGGCAACAACGGAACTGGTGACGGGGCCAGTCACCGTGGCCTGAGCTGAATCCAGGATCGTGAAGCGAACGGATTGGGAATCGCCCGCCACCGTTGCTGCCACCGACAGAGTCGTTCCGGGCAGAATATACAGCGGCAGGGCGTCAAGCCGGAGGCTGCGCACCGCGGTCACGACCGAAGTCGTCACGGCGAACGATGCCGATGCCGTGCACACGAAGTCCAGGCGCGCTGAGCTGCTGTCTAAGATCAGACCGCTGCCCACGGATCCTCCGGATCGCACCGGCAGGAACGCCATGCTGTCGGAGGCGCGGAGGATGATAATATCGCCGGACGACAGGATGTTCGCGGCCGCACTGAAGTAGCCGGGTAAAAGAACTGTGGCTCGGCTGTCGGACGTTTCGTAGTACCAGAGTTGGAAGCCGCCTCCCTCGATCAAAGCGAGCAGGCGTGTTGACTCGAAGGGCATGCAGACTCCTCTGCTGTTCGACTGCCTGCCCTCTCAGAGCGACAGCGTCTCGAGAGAAGGCCCTGTTGTCAGGTCGTCAGTTCCTGTGGCCCCACTGCCAGTCCCCTGGTTCAGGTGAGGGCCGCAGTCGTGGTCACGCCGAAGGAGGCCGCTGCTAGGCGCGAAAAACTCAGCGGAGCAACGGAGGTATCGAGCACGAGGCCGTTTCCGACAACAGCTGTGTCCCGTACAGGAAGAAAGGAAAGTCCATCGGAAGCATGAAGTATGATGACGTCGCCGGCTTTTACGCTGCCGCTGACGGAAGAGAAGTAGTTCAGCGCAAGAACAGCGGCGCGGCTGTCCGTGGTGTTGTAGTTCCACAAGGTGAACTGCCCTTGCCGAACCAGAGGCGTAAAGCTGGCTGAGGTGAAGGCCATCGGGTTCCTCTTCCATACGGATGCGGGTGCACCCGTCCAGGCCTGCCGGAACAGGGCAGGGGGATGGTGGGCGCAAGAAGGGCGTTGATGGGTATCATGTAGCGCAACACCTCCTCCAAAGTCAAGGAATTTATTCCTTTCAGCCAGCCGTAAGGGCTGGAGAAAGTCCCATTTGCCCGTTGCCTGACCGCGTGAACTTGCCCCGGCTGAACCAAGCAACTAGCCTGCCTGCTGCACCGCAAATCAGATTGAAGATGCCATGACGCTCACTGCTGCTCGCCTTGACAGAGTTGCTCCTTCCCAGACCATTGCGGTCACCGCAAAAGCGCGCCAGCTGAAGGCTGCGGGTCGGAACGTCATCAGCCTGAGCGTGGGAGAGCCGGACTTCGAGACGCCTCGCAACGTCAAGGACGCTGCCATCCGCGCCATTGAAGAGGGCGACACCAGGTACACGGATGTTGCCGGTACCCTGGCCTTGCGAAAGGCAGTCGCGGCGAAGTTCAAGCGTGACAACAACCTCGACTACTCTCCGGAGGAGATTGTTGTCTCCACGGGCGGCAAGCAGGTCATCTTCAATGCCCTGCTTGCCACCGTCGATGCGGGCGACGAGGTCATCATCCCGGCGCCATGCTGGGTTTCGTACCCGGACATCGTCGAGTTGGCGGAAGGCAAGCCCGTCATCGTGCCGGCTGGGCAGAACCAGGGCTTCAAGATCACCGCGGCGCAGCTCGAAGCCGCGATCACGCCGCGAACGAAGTGGGTCATCCTCAACAATCCCTGCAATCCGACCGGTGCCGCGTACAGCCGGGAGGAGTTGAAGTCCCTGACCGACGTCCTGATGCGGCACCCTGATGTCTGGGTCTTCACGGACGACATCTACGAGAAGCTGGTATACGGCGGCTTCGAGTTCGCGACGGTGGCCGAGGTCGAGCCCGGCTTGCGCGAGCGGACGCTGACCATGAACGGTTGCTCAAAGGCCTATGCGATGACGGGCTGGCGCATCGGCTTCGCTGGCGCTCCGGTTGGGCTGATCAAGGCCATGGACAAGCTGCAGGGACAGAGCACCTCCAACACCAGCAGCATCTCGCAGGCAGCTGCTGTCGAGGCGTTGATCGGGCCCCAGGACAGCGTCGAGGAAATGCGCCAAGCCTTCGAGCGCCGGCGCGATCTGGTGGTGCGGCTGCTGAACGAAGCTCCCGGTGTCCGGTGCGCCACTCCGGATGGAGCGTTCTACGTTTTTCCGGACATCCACGGCTGCATCGGCAAGGTCACGGCGTCGGGTAAGACGATCGACAGTGACGAGGCCTTCGTGACCGCCTTGCTCGAGGATGAGGGTGTCGCGGCCGTGCACGGAGGGGCCTTCATGTTCCCCGGTCACTTCCGGGTTTCCTACGCAACCTCCGACGACGTGTTGGTGGACGCCTGTAACCGCATCAAGCGCTTCTGCGAGGGACTGCGCTAAGCCTCAGGCCTGGCGACTGCCCCTGGCTGCAACGAGTTGGGATGTGGTATCACATTGCAACCACGTTGCAGCCAGGATCCTTGTTTCGTTATGCCTGCCCTCGCCGAACGTTTGAGAAATGTCCAGGTCGCCGCCTCGGTGGCCATGACGACCAAGGTGCGCGAATTGTCCGCGCAAGGTCACGCCGTGATCAGCCTCACGATCGGTGAGCCCGACTTTGCGACGCCGAGACATGCGGTGGACGCTGCCTACGAGGCAGCACTGGCTGGCCAGACGAAGTACCCGCCGATGGATGGCACGAAGGCCCTCAAGGAGGCCATCCAACGCAAGTTCCTGCGGGACAACAATCTTCGCTACGAACTCAACGAGATCATGGTTGCCAATGGAGGCAAGCAGATCATCACGGACGCCTTCTTCGCGACCTGCGACGTTGGCGACGAGGTGCTGATCCCTTCACCGTACTGGATCAGCTACGCCCAGCAAGCCAGGTTGGCAGGGGCGACGCCCCGCTTCATCGAGTGTTCCCAGAACAATGGCTTCAAGCTGCGTCCCGAGGACCTCGAGGCGGCGATTACACCGCGAACCAAGTGGCTCATCCTGAATTTTCCGAACAATCCGACCGGTGCAGCATGTTCGCGTGCGGAGATGCAGGCACTCGCGGAAGTGCTCCTGCGGCACCCGCACCTGTGGATCATGTCGGACGACATGTACGAGCACCTCGTGTACGATGACTTCGAGTTCTGCACGATCGCTGAAGTCGAGCCCAGGTTGCGAGATCGGGTTCTGACGTTGAACGGCGCGTCCAAGACCTACGCCATGACGGGGTGGCGCATCGGCTACGCAGGTGGGCCATCGGCGTTGATCCGCGCTATGACCAACATTCAAGGCCAACTCACCGGCGGTGTCAGCAGTGTCGGCCAGGCCGCCGCGGCTGCCGCCCTGGACGGCCCTCAGGACCTGATTCGGGAGCGTGCCAGGGCGTACCGGGAGCGACGTGACCTGGCTTTGTCCATCCTGGCGGAGGCTCCGGGACTGCACTGTCACAAGCCGGAAGGGGCGTTCTACCTTTATCCGAACGTCGCTGGCTGTCTTGGTCGCACGTCGCACGGAGGAAGGTTGATCCAGACGGATGCCGATCTCGCCATGGCGCTTCTCGAGGAGAAGCATGTCGGCACGGTGGCGGGGAGCGCCTATGGCGTTAGCCCTTACCTGCGGTTGTCCTACGCGACGGATACGGCAACCCTCACCGAGGCCTGTGGGCGGATCGTCGCCTTCTGCAAGGATCTTAGATGACTTGCCTGATCCGGCCAGGTCGAGACTCTGATGCCCAAAGCTTCATCCGCCTGATTGGCGACTCCTGGTCGGAATATCCCAATTGCATCCTCGACGTGGATGGCGAGAACCCGGAACTCAAAGCCCTCGCGACCTACTTCGCGCATGCCCAGGGAATGCTCTGGGCAGCTGAGGACGAGGGGCAGATCACGGGAATGATTGGCACGAAGCCCACTCAGCATGACGAAGCCTGGGAGATATCCCGTGTCTACGTGCGGCCTGAACGGCGTGGATCGGGCCTGGCCCACAAACTTCTGGATACGGCCGAACGGTTTGCCTCGGAAGCAGGTGCCGCGCGTCTGGTTCTATGGACGGACACCAGGTTTGATGCTGCCCATGCCTTCTATGAGAAGAGAGGCTATGTTCGCTCCGGCTCTATCCGCATCCTCGACGATGCGTCGAAATCTCTGGAATTCAGGTACGCGAAGCCGCTTCGTGACCTGACGGTGGAAATTCTCGACGCCGCCGCAGCAAGCAGTGCGGAACGCCGCCTCATGCAGATCTCCCAAGATGCTCACGACGCCGGGCGGGAGAACACAGGGCATTACGCGCCTGCCGAGCGGACAAAGGAATACTGGCGCAAAGTGTCCTCGGATGCTGCCGTGGGGAAGTGTCTCCTTTTGGCGGCCTGGCTCGATGGTCAGATGATGGGAACTATTCAGATCCGGCTTGCGCAGACCGCCCAGACTCGCCATCGAGCCGAGTTGACGGATCTGCTCATCCATCCGTCCGCTGGCGCACGAGGCTTGGACGTCGCGCTGATCCAGCGCGCAGAACAGGCAGCGCGCGGGATTGGGCGGCAGCTGATCAGCGCCAGGATTCTCGAAGACAGCAAGCTCCAGTCCTTGTTTCTCGGTGGAGATTGGACACTTGGAGGTAGGTTGCCCGACTACGTCCGGGACGGCCCGGGTGAAGGTCGGGCAATCTTGTTTTTCTGGAAGTCGCTTCAGGTAAGCACTGCTCAGTGACCTGTCGGCCAAACCCCGATTGAAGCTTTGTTGTACCTGAAGATGCGGCCAAACTCTGGAGAGCACTCGTGAATGACACGTCAGAACATGCTTTCTCAGAAGGCCGTATCCCGGCGTCCCGCCTTGAGGGGCGGGTCGCGTTCCAATGTGCCGGTACCGACAAGGCGAAGTCCGCCACGAGGAAGCTGATTGCTTCCTACGGGAATGCGGAGTTGGAGAACGCCAAGGTCGTAGTGGCATTGGGTGGGGATGGCTGCATGCTGGAAACACAGCACAGGATCCTCGGCCTTAACATTCCTGTCTACGGTATGAACTGCGGAAGCGTGGGCTTTCTCATGAACGAGTTTCGGGAGGACAATCTCCTAGATCGTTTATCCGTGGCACAGGCGACAACGGTTCACCCGCTGCGTATGCGTGCTCATTCGGCTGACGGCGTGATGCACGACGGGCTGGCTATCAACGAGGTCTCGTTGCTGCGTGAAGCCAGGCAAGCGGCCAAGATACAGATCAGAGTGGACGGGAAAATCAGACTGCCGGAACTGATCTGCGACGGCGTGCTGGTTAGTACGCCCGCCGGAAGTACTGCCTATAACCTTTCTGCCCACGGGCCGATTGTTCCACTCGACTCTCACCTGCTTCCATTAACACCCATCAGCGCTTTCCGGCCCCGGCGATGGCGCGGAGCCCTGCTGCCTGGGAAAGCCGAGGTCGTTTTCGACATTCTGGAAAGAGACAAACGTCCCGTTGCGGCTGTGGCCGACTATACCGAAGTGCGCGACGTGGTGCGTGTCGAAGTACGCGAGGATCGATCGGTTGCACTGACCATGTTGTTCGATCCAGACCATGGACTGAGCGAAAGAATCATCGCGGAACAGTTCACGGCCTGAGAGCGGATGTGGCCGGAGCATCAAAAGCTTAAAAGGAAGATTGTGGTGAAAAAGCTTCCGGGTAATCCTGCGAACAATACAGCCTTGTTCCTCGACTTCGACGGAACGCTGGTAAATATCGCGGAAAAGCCTGAACTCGTCGTCGTGCCGGACGATCTCCTGGCCACGCTCAGCAAATTATCTGCCAAATTGGATGGTGCGCTGGCTATTGTCACCGGACGTGGGTTGGACGTCATCAGATCATTCCTGCCCTTGCCGGGACTGGTGGTCGCGGCAGAGCATGGCGCTCTTCTTGATCCACCAAGTGCAAGTTCTGCAACCCTCCCGGTACCGCCGGCAGAGTGGCGTCGTGCATTTGAGCAGTTTGTGCAGTCTCATCCTGGCGCTCTGGCTGAGCACAAGGTTCACGGGCTTGTTCTTCATTTTCGCTTGGCACCGGATGCCGCGGATGCCGCCAGGTGCCTCGCTGAGGAACTAGTATCCCAGGATCGCGAGAAATTCCGCGTAGTGCCTGCTCACGCCGCCGTCGAGATCAGACCTGTTGGGGCAGATAAAGGGCGGGCGGTGCGTTCCCTGATGCAGCGCGACGTTTTTCGGCGTCGTGTGCCTATTTTCATCGGTGACGACGTTACTGATGAGGATGGAATTTCAGCGTGTCAGGAGTTGAGTGGTACTGGCTATCGCATACCGGAAGATTTCGATGGCAGTCCGGATGAACTTCGCGCTTGGTTGCAACGCTGGGCGGGTGAGGATGTTAGCAGTGCTGTCTAGCGAAGTACTTCTTACGTGCAGCTGCTGATAATTCTCTCTTGTTGCAAGTTGAAGGGGTTTGAACTGTGGGGCGTCTGGTCGTCGTATCCAACCGGGTCGCAATTCCAAGACGCGAGGATTCACCTTCCGCCGGCGGTCTGGCTGTCGCACTCAAGGAGGTGTTCAGCCAGCGCGGGGGGTTGTGGTTCGGCTGGAGCGGTCAGGTCGTAGCGGGCGAAGCCGGTGACGCCAAAACGGTTAAGCGTCACAACGTAGACTACACTGTTTTCGACCTCAACGAAGATGCTTATCGTGGCTACTATGTTGGTCATTCCAACGGCGTTTTGTGGCCTTTGTTTCACTTCCGCCTCGGCTTGCTGACCTACGATCGCAGCCAGGCTGAAGTTTATCGGCAGGTAAATCGTGATTTCGCGCGCAGGCTGATGCCACTTCTGAAGCCGGACGATACCATCTGGGTTCACGACTATCAGCTCATTCCGCTCGGTTCCGAACTGCGCGCGCTTGGGGCGAAGCAACGCATTGGGTATTT
The DNA here is from genome assembly GCF_042433915.1 of Roseomonas elaeocarpi. Classification (NCBI taxonomy): domain Bacteria; kingdom Pseudomonadati; phylum Pseudomonadota; class Alphaproteobacteria; order Acetobacterales; family Roseomonadaceae; genus Roseomonas; species Roseomonas elaeocarpi. The sequence continues at coordinate 301,125 of NZ_JBHLUN010000005.1, forward strand.
CCACCATATTCCATTCCCTCCTTATGCGCTGTTTTCTGCACTTCCTGATGCCGATCAGATCCTGCACGATCTCCTGTCGTACGACCTCGTCGGTGTTCAGTCTCGTCGAGATCTGCAGGGCTTGGTGGATTGCATGAACCAAGGAACCGGAATGCAGGTTCCGGTGGACGAGAAGATCCGCTTCAGGGGACGTGAAACATCGCTTGAGGCACATGCTATAGGCATCGCCACACAAGAGTTTGCCGAGACGGCGGCCAAGGCATCCCGCGGGTCGGAAACCAGGCGGTTGGTTGCAAGCCTGACGGGTCGGGAACTCGTCATTGGCGTAGAGCGCCTGGATTACACGAAGGGTCTTCCTGAACGGCTGAAGGCCTTTGCCGCGTTGCTGTCCGCTTACCCGGAGCATCGTGGGAATGTCACTTATCTGCAGGTGGCGGCAAAATCGCGCGACGACATCGAGAGCTACAGGGATCTGAGGCGGGAGATCGACCGTCTCGCTGGAACAATCAACGGGGATTACGCCGATCCGGATTGGACCCCCGTGCGCTACGTTGCCCGGGCTTTGTCGCGTGACTGCCTCGCGGGATTTTATCGTGTTGCGAGGGTCGGCTTGGTCACACCTCTGCGGGATGGTATGAATTTGGTGGCGAAAGAGTATGTCGCTGCCCAGGATCCGAAGAACCCTGGTGTTCTCGTATTGTCACGCTTCGCCGGTGCTGCGGAAGGCATGCCTGAGGCACTCCAGGTCAATCCACTTGATCCGGAAAGAATGGCAGCGGCCTTGCACACAGCTCTCAACATGCCTTTGGAGGAGCGGCGAGAGCGGCATGGAGCGATGATGCGTCGGCTCGAGGCTAACACCGTTTCGGACTGGGCAAAGAGCTTCCTGCATTCTCTTGAGGGCGAGAAAGCTGATCAATCGTCCGAGCCGCTGGAGCGTATTGCCGCTACTTCTTCGGAGAGTGCCGCTGATGTCAGGTCGGGTTCCCAGCGCGCCAGCGTACGCAAGGCTAAGCCAAGGCGGGCTTTGTAATCGGCCTGAGGTATTTCGATCGCACCAAACTGCCGAAGATGAGCTGTAAGAAACTGTGTGTCGAGCAGTGTAAAGCCACCTCGCCGTAAGCGGACGACGAGGTGAACCAAAGCGACCTTTGACGCTTCGCGTTCTCTCGAGAACATGCTTTCGCCGAAAAATGCGCTTCCTATCCGTACGCCGTACAGACCGCCGACAAGAAGGCCATCGCGATAAACTTCGATGGAATGCGCGTGTCCCAGATAATGGAGGCTGTTGAAGAGCCGCTCCACTTCCGGATTTATCCAGGAATCTTCCCGACCGGGTGCGGGCTCAGCACAGCCTTGTACAACACTGCTAAAGTCCTGGTCGGCTTTGACTTGGAAGCCGGCATTGTTGACCGTTCTGGCCAACCGTCGAGGAAGGTGAAAATGATCCAATGGCAGAATGCCGCGCTGTTCCGGATCGAGCCAGAACAGGCGGCTGGATCTGCGGCCCTCCGCCATTGGGAACAGGCCGGCGGCATAAGCGCGTAAGACGAGCTCGGGAGTGATCACTGCACTGGGCCTGCTCATGGCGCTGCCCTGAACTTGGCTTGCAGGTTGGCACTCACTGCCGTGCGTCGGCAGCGGGCGCTCTTCTCAAGCCTGTATGCCTGAGAAGAGCGCGTTCCGTAAAACAACTTAGTGGCTGTTGCTTTGCTGGGAGACAAACTTCTCCAGCCAGTGAATCGTGTAATCGCCTGACACGAAGTCTGGCGCGTCCATGATCTTCTGGTGCAGCGTGATCGTGGTGTTGATGCCATCCACCACCATCTCGTCCAAGGCCCGTTTTGCTCGAGCGATAGCCTCGGCACGGCTTGAGCCGTAAACGATCAGCTTCGCAACGAGGCTATCGTAGTAAGGCGGCACATTGTAGCCGGCGTAAAGCGCGCTATCCATGCGCACCCCCAGGCCACCAGGTGCATGGTAGGTCGTGACGCGGCCGGGACTGGGCGCGAAGGTGAGGGGGTCCTCCGCGGTAATCCGGCACTCAATGGCGTGCCCCTGAAGTCGGACGTCCTTCTGTTCGTAGCCGAGCGGTTCGCCAGCGGCGATCCGGATCTGCTCACGTACCAGGTCGATGTTGCACACCATCTCCGTCACCGGGTGCTCGACCTGCAGTCGGGTGTTCATCTCGATGAAAGCGAACTGGCCGTCCTGCCAAAGGAACTCCAGGGTTCCGGCATTGCGATAGCCCAGCTTTTTCAGGGCATCTGTGACGGTGTTCCCAAGAGCTGAACGATCCGCCTCCGTCAGCACGGGGCTGCCCGCCTCTTCCACCAGCTTCTGGTGACGGCGTTGCAGGGAGCAATCCCGCTCACCCAGGTGAACGACGTTCCCGTGGTTGTCGGCAATGATCTGCATCTCGATGTGCCGCGGACGGTCGAGATACTTTTCCATGTAAACGGCATCGTCGCCGAACGCGGCCTTGGCTTCCGCGCGTGCGATCCGCCAGGCCTCTTCGAGCTCCTCCGGCCCCCGCGCCACCTTCATGCCACGTCCGCCACCCCCCGCGGCCGCCTTGATGAGGACGGGGTACATGATGGCATTGGCCACCTCCTGGGCTTCCTCGAGGGAAGCCAGGGCGCCGGGCGAGCCCGGAACAAGCGGCACCCCAAGGCGCCGCATGGCGTCCTTGGCCGCGATCTTGTCGCCCATCATCCGGATGTGCTCGGCCGTCGGTCCGATAAAGGTCAGGCCATGCGCCTCCACCATCTCGGCGAAGCGCGCGTTCTCGCTCAGAAAGCCGTAGCCGGGGTGAATGGCCTCAGCACCGGTGATGGTCGCCGCTGCGAGTATGGCCGCGACGTTCAGGTAGCTTTCGCGGGGCGAGGGAGGGCCGATGCAAACGCTCTCATCCGCCAGCCGCACGTGCATGGCGGTCGCATCGGCGGTCGAGTGTACGGCCACCGTGCGGATGCCCATTTCTTGGCAGGCACGGTGAATACGCAGTGCAATCTCGCCGCGGTTGGCAATCAGTATTTTGCGGAACACGCTGTGAACCTTACTCGATAACCATGAGCGGTTCGCCGTATTCCACCGGCATTCCGTTCTCGACGAAGATGCGCGTTACCGTACCCGCCTTGGGCGCCTTGATCTGGTTGAAGGTCTTCATGGCTTCGATCAGCATGACCGTCTGTCCGGCCGAGACCTGCTGACCAAGGGTGACGAAGGCGGGAGCCCCGGGCTCCGGAAGCAGGTAGGCAACGCCCACCATGGGCGAGGTCACGGCACCGGCGTGCTGCTCCTCGGCCGAGTTCGCGGCCGCGGCCGGCTGGGAGAGGATGGTGGACGGGGACGTGGCCGCAGGCGCCGGGGCGGTCGGCGCCGCCACCTGCTGCACGGGCTGCGTCACCACGGTGACCTCGCGCGCGACGCGGATGCGGCTCTCGGCTTCGACGAGCTCGATCTCTGTCAGGTCGCTCTGGCGGAGGATCTCCGCGAGAGCTCGGATGGCTGTGGGGTCAAAGGAGAGGCCGCTCATACGTCATCGTCCATATCGTTCGAGGCAGTTCCGAGCAGCTCGGCCAGGGCCTGCAACCCAAGGGCATAGCCCTGGGAGCCGAGGCCGGAGATCACGCCTGTTGCTGCCCGTGAAATGTAGGAATGGTGCCGGAAGGCTTCCCGCCGGTGAACGTTGGTGAGGTGAACTTCCACCGTGGGCAAGCTGACCGCCAGCAACGCGTCCATGAGGGCAATGGAGGTGAACGAATAGCTCGCCGGATTGATCAGGATGCCTGAAGCGCGTCCCCGGCATTCCTGCACCCAGGAGATCAGCTCTCCCTCGATGTTGGACTGTCGGAAATCGATCGCCAGCCCCAGCCTCTCGGCGGTTTCGGCACACAGCATCTCAACGTCGTCGAGCGTGTCGACGCCGTAGAGATGAGGTTCGCGAAGCCCCAGGAGGTTGAGGTTGGGGCCGTTCAGAACGGCAATCAGCGGCGGGGGCAAGGACGTGCACCTCTTTAATCGGGCGGGGCTAGCAGGCAACGGGTGGAAGGGCAAGTTTTGCCGGATCAACCTGCCAGGCAGGGATTGAGACACTCTCGGTAAAGCAGGGTTGGACGCCGGGGAGGGCGCTTGCAGGGCACGGGACATCAAGCCACATGGCTATTTATGTCTGAAGCCAGCGAAGCCTTTCAGATCAGCGTAAACGGGGAAGGGCGCTCCGTCGAAGCAGGCCTCAGCCTCCAGCAACTGCTGGAGCAGCTGGGCTTGGATGTCCGCAAGGTCGCGGTGGAACGGAACGAGGAAATCGTGCCCCGCTCAACCTACGGTGCGGTCAAATTGCTCCAGGGAGACGCCCTGGAGATCGTTCATTTCATCGGAGGCGGGTGAGTGGCTCTGGGCAAAGACAGCTTGGCGGTGCCGGGTGACGAGTGGGAGGTGGCAGGGCGCCGCTTCCGCTCTCGCCTGATCGTGGGAACTGGACGCTACAAGTCCCTTGAGGAAACGGCTGCCGCGATCGAGGCGTCTGGCGCCGAGATCGTTACGGTGGCCGTGCGACGGGTTAATCTTTCCGATCCCGGAGCGCCGATGCTTCAGGATTTCGTGCCGCCGTCTCGTTATACTTACCTGCCGAACACCGCTGGCTGTCACACGGCGCGCGACGCCGTGCGGACATTGCGCCTCGCGCGGGAGGCCGGTGGCTGGAACCTGGTGAAGCTGGAGGTCCTCGGCCCACCGCCCTTCCTGTACCCCGATATGGCGGCGACCTTCGAGGCCGCGGAAGCACTGATCGCGGATGGCTTCGAGGTCATGGTGTACTGCGCCGATGACCCCGTGGCTGCCAAGAAGCTGGAGGAGATGGGCTGCGTCGCCATCATGCCGCTCGGCGCACCCATTGGCTCGGGGATGGGGATCACAAATCCCTACATGATCGGTGCCATCAAGCGGCAGGCGAAGGTGCCGGTGCTCGTGGACGCGGGCATCGGGACGGCATCGGAGGCCGCCGTGGCCATGGAGCTCGGCTGCGATGCTGTCCTGCTGAACAGCGCGATCGCCCATGCCGCGGACCCGGTCCGCATGGCCACCGCGATGCGTTTCGCGGTTCAGGCCGGGCGGGAAGCCTTCCTGGCGGGGCGGATGCAGCGCAACTACGCGGCTGATCCTTCGTCGCCGCTGTCGGGTACGATCCGCTAGTTTCCCTGCCATCACGGTTTCATGCGAAGGGCCGGAAGATTGCCGGTCCTTTCCAAACGCGACAGGAAAATCGGACCAGCTCTCCAAGCTTCTTAACTGCTGATTCCGGCGATAGGGCGGGCAGGGCGGAAAAATCTTGGTTTGCGCAAGGATCAGCCCTTGTGCCCCGATCGCAAGCATCATATCTGCCCGTCGCAACGCAGTACGCACGTGCCTCTGGCCCTCGGTGGTTACGCAACGACGTCAAGCGTCCTGGCAACCTCTGGTCGCTGGTTCGTTCGACCGTTCGTCAACACTGACAGGGCCCCACCGGATGGTGGCCCTGCCGCATTTTCGGAGGGTGGCGTCATGACCCCGAAGATTGACCAATTTCTGCGCTCCGAGGCGCCGGCGACTCCCTGCCTCGTGCTCGACGTCGACCGCGTCGAGGAAAACTTCCGGCGCCTGCAGGTCGCGATGCCGCTCGCTCGTATCTACTATGCCGTGAAGGCTAATCCGGCGGAGCCTGTTCTGAGCCGGCTGGTGGGCCTGGGCTCGTCGTTCGATGCCGCCTCCTTCGAGGAGGTCGAGGCCTGCCTCGCAGCTGGCGCCGCGCCGGAGCACATCTCGTACGGTAACACGATCAAGAAGGAGGCTGCCATCAAGGCCGCCTTTGATCGTGGCGTTCGGATGTTCGCCTTCGACTCCGAGGGCGAACTCCGGAAGCTCGCGCGGTCGGCGCCTGGCTCCCGCGTGTACTGCCGTATCCTCGTTGGCAATGATGGGGCGGAATGGCCGCTCAGCCGGAAGTTCGGCTGTGAGCTCGACATGGCGCGCGACCTGATGATCCTGGCGGCGGAACTCGGCCTCGACCCGTTCGGCTTGTCGTTTCACGTCGGATCGCAGCAGATCAAGACCACGGCTTACGAGGCGGCGATCGCCAAGGCGGCCATGCTGTTTACCGATCTGCGCGACGCCGGTGTTCAGGTTCGGATGATCAACCTGGGTGGTGGCTATCCGGTTCGCTACCGGTCCGAGGTTCCTGAGATCGATGCCTTCGGCGCGGCGATCATGGGCGCCATGACCGAGCACTTCGGCAATGCCTTGCCCGACATCGTCATCGAGCCCGGTCGCTTCATCGTGGGCGATGCGGGCGTCGTTTCGGCCGAGGTGGTCTTGGTGTCTCGCAAGGGCGAGGATGATCCCGTGCGTTGGGTCTACCTCGACATCGGCCGTTTCGGTGGGCTCGCGGAAACGGAAGGGGAAGCCATCAAGTACACCTTCCGCACGCCTCACGATGGGAGTGAGGAAGGACCCGTGACGATCGCCGGTCCGACCTGCGACAGCACCGACACGCTGTATGAGAAGTCGAACTACCGGCTGCCACTCCAGGTTGAGTCTGGCGATCGCATCGAGATCATGTCGACCGGTGCCTACGTGACGACCTATGCAAGCCAGCGCTTCAATGGCTTCGCTCCTTTGGCGGAGCACTACATCTAACCTCTGCGGGAGGTTGAGTACGGAACAGAGGCCCGGCACCTGTTGCCGGGCCTTTGGCTTTTCTGATCCCGGGAAAACGAGATAGGCTGGGATCATGGACGAGATAGATCGCAACATCCTCATTGCCGTTCAGAAGGATGGTGCGGCGGGCCTGGCAGAGCTGGCGAAGGTCGCTGGCCTGTCTGTTTCGGCAACGGCGGAACGCATCAAGCGTCTCGAGGAACGCAACACCATCCGCGGCTGGCGTGCCGATCTCGATCCGGAGGCGATCGGCTGCCCCCTGCTTGGCTTCGTTTTCGTGCGGACCTCGTCGGATGGGAGAGCCGCGTTCGAAGGGCTGATGCGAGGCCTGGAACCCGTTCTCGAGTGCCACAGCATCACTGGCTCATGGACTTTCCTTCTTAAGATCCGTGCCGAGAGCCTGCAGGCTCTCGAGACCTTCATTTCGGACGTTCTGGCGAGATTTGATGGCGTGGCGCGCGCCAAGCTCCTGATTGCCACCTCATCTGCGAAGGAAACATCCATACTGCCTATTTCTGAGGCAGACGAGGAATAAAACTCCTCCGATGGTCGATGACGGCAATATGGCAGGTGCATACCACCGCTGCTAAAACCGCCGGCCAGACCAGATGATCCGACTGTGGGAGTAGCGTTCCGATGTCTTTGCGTGTCGCAGCTTATGCCCTGGCTGCCGTGGTGTCCTTCGGCGCTACTGCTTCAGCCCAGAACCTCACCCTCGCAGTGGGGGCGCCTGTGACGTCGCTGGATCCCCACTACCATGCCCTGTCGCCGAACTATGCGGTGGCGGACATGCTTTTCGACAGCCTTACGACCTTCGATGCCAAGGGGAAGATCATTCCCCGGCTGGCGGACAGCTGGAAGCCGATCTCCTCCGACGTCTGGGAGTTCAAGCTTCATCCGGGCGTGAAGTTCCACAACGGGAATGATTTCACGGCCGATGATGTCAGCTTCACCATCGATCGTGTTCCGGCCGTGCCGAACAGCCCGTCTTCCTACGCGGTCTACACCCGTGGGATCACGCGGGTTGAAGTGATCGACCCCCTGACGGTGCACTTCCACACCAATGGCCCCTATCCTCTGCTGCCGTCGGACCTGGCGCAGATCGAGATGCTCGATCGGGAAACCCATCAGGGCGCGGCGACCGAGGACTTCAACAGCCTGAAGGTTGCGATCGGGACCGGTCCCTTCCGCGTGGTGTCCTATCGCAATGGGGACCGCATTGAGTACGAGCGGAACGACAATTACTTCGGCGAGAAGCCGGTGTGGCAGCGAGTAACCTATCGCATGATCACCAATGACGGGGCCCGCACAGCGGCGCTTCTCTCGGGTGACGTGGACTTCATTGATCAGGTGCCGACCAGCGATATTGCCAAGCTGCGCAATGACTCGCGCGTGCGGATGAGCGAGATCGCCGGGCTGCGGCTGATCTACCTGTACCTTGATCATCTGCACGACAGCTCCCCCCTGATCACCAGTGCCGACGGCGCGCCCTTGCCGAAGAACCCGCTGAAGGACGTGCGCGTACGGCGGGCCCTGACCCTGGCCATCGATCGTCAGGCGATCGTGGACCGGGTCATGGAAGGGGCCGCCGCACCCACTGGTCAGTTCCTCTCGATCGGTGCCTTCGGATCTCTCCCCGATCTGCAGGCTCCGCGCGTCAACGTCGAGGAGGCTAAGCGCCTCCTGGCCGAAGCGGGGTATCCCAACGGGTTCCGCATCGTCCTGAACGGTCCGAATGACCGCTACATGAACGATGCCCGGATCATTCAGGCCGTGGGGCAGATGTGGACACGGATCGGCGTCCGGACCCAGGTCGAGGCGCAGCCCTGGGCCGCCTTCGTGGCACGCGCCGCCCGGCACGAGCATGCGGCCGGATTGTCCGGCTGGGGCATTTCCTCGGGCGAAGCTACGTCGCCCCTGCGCTCTCTCCTCGCCACCATCAACCCTCAGCTCGGCTGGGGTGGTTCGAACCGTGGGGCCTACAGCAATCCGGCAATGGACGCGAAGCTGGCCGAGTCTCTCCAAACGCTGGACGATGCTAAGCGTGAGCAGCTCCTGCGCGAGGCGAGCCAGATCGCTATCGACGACGTCGGCATCATTCCGATCCATATCCAGAAGAACGTCTGGGCCATGCGGCCGGGCCTCGCGCATGCCGCGCGCGCCGACGAGCTGACGCGGGCCCAGGACATCACTCCAGTCGCCCAGTAACCAGGAATAGGCGTATGACGGTCTACCTCCTCCGCCGCCTGATCCAGGCGGCACTCGTGATGCTGGCGATGTCCGTAATCGTCTTCGTGGGCGTTTTCGCCATCGGCGATCCGGTGGAGATCCTGATCAGCCCCGATGCGGACCAGATGGAACGGGAACGCGCCATCCACGCGCTCGGCCTCGACCTTCCGCTCTGGCGTCAGTACCTGGCCTTCCTCGGCGCGGCGCTCCACGGTGACCTCGGCCGCTCCTTCGTGTTCAACGAGCCGGCGCTTCAGCTGATCCTGCAGCGCATGCCGGCCACGCTGGAGCTCGCGCTGGGCGCGACCTTCCTGGCACTCCTCATCGGTATCCCCCTGGGCCTCTACGCGGGGCTCAAGCCGAAGTCGCCGGTTTCCTCGACGATCATGGCGGGTTCGATCCTGGGCTTTTCCCTGCCCACCTTCTGGGTCGGCCTGATGCTGATCATGGTCTTCGCCGTGCAGCTGGGCTGGCTGCCCTCCACCGGGCGCGGCGAAACGGTCAGCGTGCTCGGGGTGCGGTGGTCATTCCTGACGCGCGACGGGCTGGCCCACATGGCCATGCCGGCGCTCAACCTGGCGCTGTTCAAGATCTCGCTCGTCGTGCGCCTGACCCGGGCGGGCGTGCGCGAAACCATGCTGATGGACTTCGTGAAGTTCGCCCGAGCGAAGGGCCTGACCAACGCGCGGATCATCTCCGTGCACGTCTTCAAGAACATTCTCATCCCGGTCGTCACCGTGGTCGGCCTGGAGCTCGGCTCCACGATCGCCTTCTCGGTGGTAACGGAAAGCGTCTTCGCCTGGCCAGGGATGGGCAAGCTCATCATCGACAGCATCAACGTGCTGGATCGGCCGGTGATCGTGGCCTACCTCATGATCATCGTCCTGATGTTCATCGTCATTAACCTGACCGTCGATCTTCTTTACTCGGCGCTTGATCCGCGGGTCAGGCTGGAGAGCAAATCATGAGCGTTACGACCGCAGGGTCGGCTGCGCCACCGACCAAACCCGCCAAGGTCGAAACCCCGTTCAGGCGCTTCGTGTCGGATTTTGCCGCCTCGAAGCTGGCCATGTTCGGGCTGGTCGTTTTCGTCATCATTGTACTGCTTGCGATCTTCGCGCCCCTGATCGCGCCGCAGAATCCTTACGACCTCGCGCAGCTCGATATCATGGACGGGCGCCTGGAACCCGGCTCGCAGAACGCCGATGGCACGATGACCTACTGGCTCGGGACCGATGACCAGGGGCGCGACATGCTGTCGGGCATTCTCTACGGCCTCCGGATCAGCCTCATCGTCGGCGCGGGATCAGCCATTGTCGCCGCCCTCGTCGGGGCGTCGCTGGGCATGCTTGCGGCCTATGCTGGTGGGCGGACCGATACGGTCATCATGCGCCTCGTTGACCTCCAGCTGTCCTTTCCCTCCATCCTCGCCGCGTTGATGATCCTCGCCTTCCTGGGGAAGGGCATCGCCAATGTCGTGCTGGCGTTGATCGTGGTCGAGTGGGCCTACTACGCCCGGACCGTCCGCGGGACTGCGCTGGTGGAGCGCCGGCGCGAATACATCGAGGCGGCGCAGTGCCTCGCCCTGCCGACGCACCGGATTATCTTCCGGCACCTGCTGCCGAATTGTTTGCCGCCACTGATCGTAGTGGGAACGATGCAGGTGGCCCGCGCCATCGCTCTCGAGGCGACCTTGTCGTTCCTGGGCCTCGGCGTTCCGATCACCGAGCCCTCGCTCGGCCTGCTGATCTCGAATGGCTACGAGTACATGCTGTCCGGCAAATACTGGATCTCCTTCTACCCGGGCATCGCCCTTCTGGTGACGATCGTCTCCATCAACTTGGTGGGTGACCACCTCCGCGATGTCCTGAACCCGAGGCTGCAGAAGTGAGCGCCGCCGTGAAAGTTGCTGCCACGAGCGCGGCTCCGACGCTGGAGGTGCGTGACCTCCAGACGCATTTCTTCACCCGCGCCGGTGTGGTGAAGGCTGTCGACGGCGTGTCCTTCACGGTCGGTCGCGGCAAGGTTCTCGGCTTGGTCGGAGAGTCCGGCTCCGGCAAGACGGTCACCGGCTTCTCCATCATGCGGCTAGTCGACTCGCCGGGCCGGCTGGTGGGTGGCCAGATCCTCTTCCAGGGTCGTGACCTGGCGACGGTGCCGGAAGAGGAGATGCGGCAGCTGCGCGGCAGCCGGATCGCCATGATCTTCCAGGATCCGATGATGACGCTGAATCCGGTTCTGCGCATCGACACCCAGATGATCGAGACCGTGCTGGCGCACGAGAAGGTTTCCCGCGAAGAAGCCCGACAGCGCGCGCGCGACACGCTGGGAATGGTGGGGATCCCCAGCCCGGATGAGCGCCTGAAGGCTTACCCGCACCAGTTTTCCGGCGGAATGCGGCAGCGCGTGGCCATCGCCATTGCCCTGCTGCACCGCCCTGACCTGATCGTGGCGGATGAGCCGACCACCGCGCTGGACGTGACGATCCAGGGACAGATCCTGGCAGAGGTTCAGAAGCTCGCCACGACGACCGGCACCTCGCTGATCTGGATCACCCACGATCTGTCCGTGGTGGCGGGCCTCGCCGACGACCTCGCCGTCATGTACGCGGGGCGCGTCGTGGAATACGGCGACGTCAGCGAGGCGCTCGACCATCCCCTGCATCCCTACACCGTGGGGCTGCTCGGGTCGGTTCCGAGCCGCAACAGGCGAGGGGAGCCGCTCCGCCAGATCCCGGGCATGTCGCCCAACGTCCTGCACCTGCCCCCTGGCTGCGCGTTCCGCGCCCGCTGCCCGCGTGCTCAGCCGAAGTGCCAGGAGTTCCCGCTCCTGGATGAGAAGCTGCCCGGCCGATGGGCGCGCTGCTTCTTTCCCCATACCGAAGCGACGGAGGCCGCGGCATGAGCATGACGCTCGACCGGCCGGAGACAATCGTGCCCGAACTCACCGGCATTCCCATCATCGAGGCGAAGGGCGTGTCCCGTCGCTTCAGCAAGAAGCTGGATTTTGCCGGCAAGATCGCGAAGCGTCTCGGCGCCCCGATGCGCGAGGAAGTCGTGCATGCCGTCGACGGCGTCGACCTCACCGTCCGGAAGGGGGAGGTGGTCGGGCTTGTCGGTGAGTCGGGCTGCGGCAAGTCGACGCTCGGGCGCATGGTGGCTGGCATCCTGCCCCCGAGCGACGGTGAGATCCTGTGGCACGGGCGCAGCAGATCGCAGCTGAGCGGCAAGGAAGCGCGTGAAGCCAAGCTTCGTGCTCAGATGATCTTCCAAGATCCCATGTCGTCGCTCAATCCGCGACTCAGGGTCAACGAGATCATCGGTGAGGCGCCGTTGGTTCACGGCCTCGCCAAGCGAGGCGACCTCGAGAACTACGTCGACGAGCAGATGCGGCGTGCCGGCCTCGATCCGACCTTCAAGCGCCGCTACCCGCACCAGTTCTCCGGCGGACAGCGCCAGCGCATCGGAATTGCCCGTGCCCTGGCCGTGCAGCCGGAGTTCCTCGTTTGCGACGAATCCGTCGCCGCGCTGGACGTTTCGATCCAGGCGCAGGTGCTGAACCTGTTCATGCGGCTGCGGCGCGAACTGGACCTGACCTACCTTTTCATCTCGCACGACCTCGGCGTCGTGGAGCACCTCAGCAACCGGGTGGTGATCATGTACCTCGGCCGCGTGGTCGAGGAGGCGCCGTCCGAGGAAGTCTTCGCGCGGCCCAATCATCCTTACACCCAGTCGCTTCTCGCCTCCGTCCCCCGGATCGAGGCGCGCAAGAAGAACTTCGTGACCGTCAAGGGTGAGATCCCGTCCCCGCTCAACCCGCCGCCCGGCTGCCACTTTCATCCCCGCTGCCCGCACGCCTTCGATCGCTGCCGGGTTGAGCGGCCGATGTTGAAGACGGTGGCCCCTGGGCATCGCAGCGCCTGTCACCTCAACGATCTGGCTGGGGCGTAAGATGAGGGGGAAGGTACTCGGTTGCCTGCTGCTGGTGGCCCTCGGGCTCACGGCCTGTCAGGCCGCCCGTGATGAGGCGTCGAGCGGCCTCTATCTCGGCGGTGCCGCCGGCACCACCTTCCGCAGCACGCGCTGACGCCATGACCAAACCCGCTCCGGTTGGGATGATGGCCCAGGAGAGTGCCTACCCGCGCAACTTCATCGGCTACGGTGCCAATCCTCCCGATCCGCGGTGGCCTAACGGAGCGAGGCTCGCGCTGTCGTTCGTCCTTAACTACGAGGAAGGCGGCGAGAACACCGTGTTGAACGGTGACAGCATCTCCGAAGCCTACCTGCATGAGATCCCCGGCGGTTCTGCCCGGCAGGGTCGGCGTGACGAGACGACGGAAAGCCAGTTCGACTACGGCGCCCGTGTGGGGGTCTGGCGTATCCTGCGCCTCTTCAAGGAGCGCGGCCTGCCCCTGACTGTTTACGGCGTCGGCCGGGCCCTGGAACTCAACCCTGACGTCGGCAAGGCCTTCGCCGATGCCGGGCATGAGGTGGCGTGCCACGGGCAACGCTGGATCAACTATGCTGAGGTGGATGAGACCACCGAACGCGAACACATCGCCCAGAATGTTGAGGCCGTGACCAAGACGGTCGGCGTGCCGCCGGTGGGCTGGTACACCGGGCGCATCAGCCCCAACACCCGGCGCCTCGTCGCGGAACATGGGGGGTTCCTCTACGACTCCGATGCGTACGACGATGACCTGCCGCACTACGTCGAGGTCGCCGGTAAACCCCACCTCATCCTGCCGTATACCTTCGACAACAATGACATGAAGTTCTCGGTTCCTCCCGGGTTCGGTGGGACTGATGCTTTCACGACCTATCTTCGCGACTCCCTCGACTTCCTCCGTGACGAAGGGCGCGCGACGCCGCGCATGATGACGGTGGGTCTGCATTGCAGGCTGGTGGGGCGGCCGGGCAGGGCGGCAGCCCTGGCTCGCTTCCTGGATCATGTTGTCAGTTGTTCGGACGTGTGGGTGTGCCGCAGGGCAGATATCGCGCGTCACTGGTGGCAGGAACATCCACCCGGCTGACGCCCCGCTCTCGATGAGGCTTGTTCCGGCGCACCTGCTCACGGGCTCAACCGCGTGCAGGTCGCGACAGTGCGGTCCGGGGAGGGCGGCGTACCGTTACCGTATCCGCTCCATGATGCGTTCCGCCAGGGCTTCATAATTTTCGTCGAAGTGGTGCCCGCCCGCCGTCTCGATGATCTGGGCACGTTTCGCGTCCAGAAGCGTGCAGCCGGTTTCGTCAGCCTCATCGCGCCCGTAGAAGCATTGGAAGATGTCTTGGTTGACGGAACTCAACTCAGGCTCGATGGCAATCTCGTCCGACCCGCCAAGTCCCACGAAGCCGGACGCCGTGATCTCGTAGTCGGCGTCGCGTGACATCGCGAGGCACGAAATCAGCCGCACTCGGGCGCGGGTGCTGGGCGGGAGGCGGTTGTAGGCTGACGGAAGAACGTCAGCGCCGAAGGAATAACCCACCAGGGCGACGCGTGGCGTCCGCCACCTGGCCGCGTAAGCCTCGATGGCCGCCGTGACGTCCTGCGCAACATCCTCGACGCTGCGATGGCGCCAGAAGTACTCAAGGCAGTCCCAGCCCAGTACCGGGATGCCACGGGCCTGCAGGATGTTGCCGATGGTGCGATCGAGATCCTGCCAGCCTCCATCCCCTGAAAGAATGATCACGAAGGTATCGTTCAGGGGCCGTGAGACCGGAAGTTCCACCAGGTAAGGCGCCGGACTGTTCGGTTCAGGCGTATGCGCACGCTGCGGAACGAGGGTGCACCCGAGACTGGCAAGAAGCAGGATGCGTCGGTTCACGAGCAAACCCGACGACGCGCGAACAAATCTTTCATCATTTCCCTACCACGCCGCGAAGACCGCCTGCCTGCAGGGCCGCAACGTCGGCCAGCACGACCCAGGGATCGAGGCCGCCGCTGGCGCAAAGGTAGCGGGGCTCCCAGACCGGATCGAACTTCTCCTTGAAGGCGCGCAGCCCTTTGAAGTTGTAGAAGCGACTGCCACGCCGGAACACCATGTCGCCGAGCTTGTGCCAGGCAGGCGCCAGCCGGTGCGCCGCCAGACCTGACAGGGGCGCCATCCCCAGGTCGAAATGCACGTAGCCTTGTTCCTTGGCTCTCAGCAGAAGGCGGATGAACAGGAAGTCCATGGTGCCGGCAGGCGCATCCGACACGTGCCTCATGAGGTCGACGGACGCTTCCGCCTTGCTCCCTGGTGTTTCCGACAGCGTCGCGAAGGCGAGGAGACGCCCGTCGCGATCCCGAACCACGGCGACGGGTTGGGCGGAAACGTAGCTCGCCTCGAAGGCTCCGATCGAGAACGCCTTTTCCCGTGCTGCCTGGGAGGTGAGCCAGGCGTCGGAGACTTGCCGAAGCTCCGGCAGGATGGAGGGAACGTCAGCCGCGGGAACAACGGTGAAAACCATCCCCTCGCGCTCAGCGCGATTGACCGCGTTGCGGAGGTTCGACCTGGAGCGACCCTTGAGATCGAACTGGGCCAGCGGCACCCGGGCGGCTTCCCCAAGCTTCACCGGACGGAATCCAGCATCGAGGTAGAATGGCAGGCTGTCGGCGCGAACTTGGTAGAAGGCAGCCCTGCCACCCTGCGCATCGGCGAGTTCCACGAAGCGCCAGACAAGGTCGCTCCACTGTGCCCGCGGGCCGATCGGGTCGAACAGGGCGATCCAGGACCGCCCACGCTGCCCGTACATGACAAAGGCATCCTGACGCGCGGAGAAGAGCAGGGCCTTGTCCCCCATCCGCACGAGCTGTGCGTCAGCCCTGTCGTGATGGTTGGCGATCTCGGCCGCGAGGCGCAACTCCTCGGAACTGGGCAGTCGCGGCTTGCTGCGGGCCGTCCGGGTCAGGCTCCACAGGCCGAATGCCCCTAGGCCGAGCGCCGCAGCCAGCGTGACGCGCAATCCGCGCGGCGCGTCCTCATCGAACTCGAAGCGCCACCAGAGTTCATTGCTGTAGGGCACGTCACGGTTGGCGAAGAACAGGAGCCAGACCGTAGCGGCCACGACGCACCCCACCGCCAGCAGCCATCCCGGCCGCAAGGGCTGAGCGAGCAGGGCGGCGCGGCGGTCGAAGCGATGGCGCGTCGCGAGCAGTGCGATCAGGAGCAGCGCCAAGGCCAGGATCGCCAGGAGGCTTCCTCCGCGAGCCACCGAGAGGATGATGCCTCCGACAGCGCATAGCAGGCTGGCCCACCAGGCCGCATCGAGCCGATGCACCAGTCGTTCCGCGACGAGCAGCAGCAGGAACCCGCCGACGCTGGACAGGAGGTGCGAAGCCTCGAAGAGGGGTGCCGGCAGAACAGGGGCGAGAAGTCCCGGTCCCTCGTCGCCGCTCGGCGCGACGCCGCCCAGCAACAGAACGGCGCCCGCCATAAAGGCCAGGGCACCCAGGAACCGCGGTGCCAGTCGCGAAGCCGCGCGGGCCGCCCGGGACTGTCCGGCGACGGTGGCGCCCCGCCGCGCCTCTGGCGCCACCAGCAGCAGCACGGCAAGCGCCAGGGGGGCTGCGTAGTAGATGGCACGGTACAGCAGCAGGCCGGCAGCGACCTGATCGAGCGGCACCGGGGCGTCCCGGAAGGCCAGCAGGATGATCGCCTCAAAAACACCGACGCCACCCGGCAGATGGCTCACCAGCGCCACGGCGACAGCGATGGCGTAGATCGGCAGAAAGGTGGAAAGCGGCGCCGCACCGTTGGGCAGCAGAAGCCACAGCACCGTCGCCGAGGCGCCAACATCGGCCAGCGAAATCAGGAACTGCGCGAGGGTGAGTCGCGCCGATGGCAGACGGAAGGTAAACTGACCCAGCGACACGTTGCGCCGGAGGCCGCAGAGCGCCAGGAAACCCAGAAGTGCGAGCACGGCAGCCCCCGCGCCCCAGCGTAAGACGAAGCCCGGGATCCCGAGCCAGGCTCCGACCCACCGTCCCCCTGCGAGGATGCCGATGATGCCGACGGCGACCACGCCGAGCCCGAAGGCGACCGTGATGAAGCCGATGATCCGGGCCACCTGCGACGGCTTGAGGCCGGCCGCCGTATAGATCCTCCAGCGGACGGCACCGCCGGTGAAAGCCCCGACTCCCACCGTGTTGCTGAGGGCGAAGCCAGTGAAGGAGGCGAGAGCAACGATCCGGAAGGGCACCGCTCCGCTGGCGCCGACGTAGCGCAAGGCCGTGTAGTCGTAACCGATCATTGCGCTGTAGCTGACCACAGTCGCCAGTACGGCGCCGGCCAGGACATGCCATCGCGTGGTGCTGACGGCAGTTTCCACCGCGTCGTAGTCGAGTTCCGAGGAAAGGCTGCGGAGCGACAGGAGAACAAGCACGACCAGGGCACCCGCGAGGCCACCCAGGAGCCACGGTCTCGCGGCCGCGAGGCGCAGGGACCAGCGGGACGGCAAGACCTCTCCCACCGCAGGCGCGGGGAGGAACGGGGCAGCTTCCTCGACCTGCACCGACGGCGCCGGAAGGACCGGTGCAGGAGTACCCGCATCCAGCGATGCGCCTGAGGTCGTGGCTTCCTCAGGCCGTGAATCCCGACGCTGCCTTTCCCCCTTCAACTGTTCCATGCGGCTCCCGACGTCCGGTCTACTTCTTCAGCCAAGCTAATGCTCTGGGCGTTCAGCAAGGTTGAACAGGAAAGGCCAGCTTCACGCCCACGGCCTCTCGGATGCGCCTTTAGCCATGCCTTGGCGTCAGCACTAGGGCAGTCTGGTGGGGCAGAAGGGTGACGGAGCATCGCTTGCCGTCCGCATTCCCTGGTGGTAACCATCCACCCGATGGCATTTCCGGGCGCCCTTTCTGCGAAGGCTGCGGCTGTTTTCAGCCTTGCCGACGCGCGCCTGCTTCTCCTCCGACTTACTGGCCCCTGGGCGTAATCCAGGCCGTCGAGGCCACGCTCAGGGGGACCGAGACCTTGCCCTTGTCCTCACCTTGCTGAGGCAGAAGGGCAAACGACCCTCCATCCAGTAAGAGCCACCACATCATGACGATTCAGCATCCTTCTTTCGGTACCCTGTCCGATGACCGGGTCATCATCTTCGACACCACCCTGCGGGATGGTGAGCAGTCGCCTGGCTTCTCCATGAACCTGGAGGAAAAGCTGCGGATGGCCGAAGCCCTTTCCGACCTGGGGGCCGACGTGCTGGAGGCCGGCTTCCCGATCGCGAGCCCGGGCGACTTCGAGAGCGTCCAGTCCATCGCGCGGCGCTTCAGCAAGTCAGGCCCGGTGGTCTGCGGCCTGTCGCGCTCCGCACCGAAGGACATCCTGCGGGCAGCCGAGGCCGTGAAGGAAGCGGCCCGGCCCCGCATCCATACCTTCATCTCGACCTCTCCGCTGCACATGAGCGTCAAGCTGCGCATGACGCCGGAGCAGGTTCTGGAAGCGGTGGCCAATTCGGTCACCCTGGCGCGCCAGCATACCGCCGATGTCGAATGGTCGGCCGAGGACGGAAGCCGGACGGAGCCGGATTTCCTGTGCCGCTGCGTGGAAACGGCGATCAAGGCCGGTGCGACCACCATCAACATCCCCGACACCGTGGGCTACGCCCTGCCGGAAGACATGACGCGGATCTTCGCCATGTTGCGGGAGCGTGTTCCCGGCGCGGATGGCGTCATCTTCTCGACGCACAACCACAACGATCTGGGTCTGGCTGTCGCGAACACCTTGTCGGCACTGAAGGCCGGTGCACGACAGGTCGAATGCACCATCAACGGCATCGGAGAGCGGGCTGGCAACGCGAGCCTGGAAGAGGTCGCCATGGCGCTGCGCACGCGCCAGGAAGCGTTGGGCTACAAGACCGAGATCGTCACCAAGAACATTCTTCGCACCTCGCGCCTGCTGGCGACGATCACCGGCTTCGACGTGCAGCCTAACAAGGCCATCGTCGGGCGCAACGCCTTCGCCCATGAGTCCGGCATCCACCAGGATGGCATGCTGAAGGATCGTGGCACCTACGAGATCATGACGCCGGAAAGCGTCGGCTGGACCACGTCCTCGCTGGTTATGGGCAAGCATTCGGGCCGCGCCGCCTTCCGCGACAAGCTGAAGGCGCTGGGCTACGAGGTGGGCGACAACCAGCTCAACGATGCCTTCGCGCGCTTCAAGGAAATTGCCGACCGCAAGAAGGTCGTCTACGACGAGGACATCGTTGCGCTGGTCGATGACCAGATCCTGCGCGGCAGTGACCGGCTCCGTCTGGTGGCGCTCACGGTCGCAACCGGCCTGCACACGCGTCCGATGGCCACCATGAAGGCCGAGATCGACGGCGAGGAGAGGGAGGGCATGGCCGTCGGCGACGGCGCCGTGGATGCGACCTTCAACGCCATCCGGCAGGTCTTCCCGCATGAGGCCGGACTGCGTCTGTACGCGGTGCAATCCGTGACCGGCGGAACCGACGCGCAGGCCCGCGTCACGGTCAGGCTGGAAGAAGCCGGCAAGCTCGTCGACGGTCAGGGCTTCGACACGGACACGATCGTCGCCTCGGCGAAGGCCTACGTGCATGCCCTGAACAAGCTCCTGATCAAGCGGGAGCGCACCGCGCCGGCGGACATGGCCGGGGCGGACTCCACCGCGGCCTGAGACCTGCGCAAACAAGAAGGGCACCTCCTTGCGGAGGTGCCCTTCTCATCAGGACTAGGTCCTAGTGATCAACGCCAGACGGGGCGACCCAAGTTCACGTCGCGGCCACTGGTCAGAGCGCCACCCGCGGCACCGGCAGCACCGCCGATCAGGGCGCCCGTACCAACATTGCCACCCGTCAGAGCACTCACGCCTGCACCCGCACCCGCACCCAGCAGACCACCCGACACCGCACGGTCACCGGTGCTGTAGCCACAAGCACCCAGGCTGAGACCAGCAATGGCCAGAAGGGCGAGACTGGACTTGCGCATTCGATCCTCTCCAAAATGACATGTTCACTCGGAAGCTCGATTTTTGGAGCCTCTGCCGTCGGGTAACGCAGAGTGGAACAACTTGGTTGCCGGCCGTTGATCGGGACTTGAGCCTGAGGCCACCAGGGGCTAGTCAGACCCGCCCTGTTCCTGGGCACACCTCCCTTTTCTCCCTTCACGAGGCGTAAGCGCATGTTTTCCCGCATGTTCGGCTTCCTTTCGGCCGACATGGCCATCGATCTCGGGACGGCAAACACCCTCGTCTACGTGAAGGGTCGCGGCATTGTTCTGAACGAGCCGTCCGTCGTGGCCATCGCCGACATTCGTGGCCGGAAGCAGGTCCTGGCCGTTGGCGAGGAAGCCAAGCAGATGCTTGGCCGCACCCCGGGCAACATCGCGGCGATCCGCCCGATGCGAGACGGCGTGATCGCGGATTTTGAAGTCGCGGAAGAGATGATCAAGCATTTCATCCGCAAGGTTCACAACCGGCGCTCCTTCGCCTCGCCGATGATCGTGATCTGCGTGCCGTCCGGTTCAACCGCGGTGGAGCGCCGCGCGATCCAGGAAAGCGCCGAGAGTGCCGGCGCGCGCAAGGTGCTGCTGATCGAGGAGCCCATGGCCGCCGCGATCGGTGCGGGCCTGCCGGTGACCGAGCCCTCGGGCTCCATGGTCGTGGATATCGGCGGCGGCACCACGGAAGTGGCCGTGATCTCGCTGGGCGGCATCGTTTACGCACGTTCGGTCAGGGTCGGCGGCGACAAGATGGACGAGGCGGTGATCAGCTACATCCGCCGTCAGTTCAACCTGCTGATCGGCGAAAGCAGCGCCGAGCGCATCAAGATGGAGATTGGTGCTGCCTCGCTGCCCGAGTACGGCGAGGAGGGGCCGGTGACCGAGGTCAAGGGGCGCGACCTGATGAACGGCGTTCCGCGCGAGGTCTGGGTCAGCCAGCGGCAGATCTCCGAGAGCCTGAGTGAGCCGGTCACGGCCATCGTGGAGGCGGTGAAGGTCGCCCTGGAAAACACCCCTCCCGAGCTCGCCGCCGACATCGTCGACAAGGGCATCGTGCTGACCGGCGGGGGTGCGCTGCTCAACCGCCTCGATCAGGTTCTGCGGGACGCTACGGGTCTGCCGGTCTCGGTGGCAGAGGAGCCCTTGTCCTGCGTGGCGCTCGGCACCGGGCGGGCTCTTGAGGAAATGAAGCGGCTTCGCCACGTGCTGTCATCGATGTATTAAGAGCTCTTGATCGCGGGGGCCGCGATGAGCCCCTGCTGGGACACGCGTGAATGATCCGACTGAGCATACCGCTTCGTCAGGCCCTGGCGCGGCTCACCTTGCCTGTGCTGATTGCCGCGGCGTTTGGCCTCATGCTCCTGGGCAAGGCGGATGCGGTCCTGGTGAACCGCGCGCGGATTTCGCTTTCGGATGCTCTCGCGCCCTTCTACGCCGCCATCGCCCAGCCGGTGAGCTTCGTGCGGGACACCGCCGGCGATCTGCGCAATCTGTGGTGGCTGCGTTCCGAGAATGCGCAGCTGCGTGAGGAGAACGAGAAGCTTCGGCATTGGGAGGCCACGGCGCTGTCCCTGGATGCCGAGAACACCCTCCTCCGGCGGCAGCTCTCCTATGTTTCGACCTCCACCTCGTCCTTCCACACCGTCAGGGTGGTGGCCGATGCCGGCGGCATCTACGCGCGCGCGGTTCTGCTCGCCACGGGGCCGAACCTCCAGCTGCGAAAGGGGCAGGTGGCCCTGGACGGCAGAGGGCTCGCCGGACGCGTCACCGAGGTCGGGGAGCGGTCGGCACGCGTTCTGCTGGTCACCGACATCAACAGCCGCATACCGGTGGTGCTGGAAGGCTCGCGCTCCCGCGCCATGATGGTGGGTAGCAACAACGATCGGCCTCGTCTGCAGCACTGGCCCGAGGGCATGCCGCCCAAGGAAGGTGAGCGGGTGGTGACCGGGGCGGAGGCCGCGAGCTTCCCGGCCGGTCTTCCGGTCGGCGTCGTTCACTGGTCCGAGGACACGGGGGTGCCCGAGGTGGAACTCTATGCCCACCTGGATCGTCTCGACATGCTTCGCATCTTTGACTTCGGGTTGGCGGGCATCCTGCCTCCGGAGGCTGTCACCCGCCCCGAAGGGCGCCGGTGAGATGCGACGCAGCTTCGAAGCGGCCCATCCATGCTCCTGAGGAAAGGTCAGGGTCAGCCGGATCCTGCGCCAGGTCTCCTCAAGCGGCTCGATGCACTGGCGCGGAGTGCTTTCCCGATTGCCAGCGCCGCGGTGGCTCTCCTGCTGCTGGCCGCTCCCACCAACCTGCCTCCCTTCGGGCCCAGCCTGATGCTGTGCTGTACCTTCTTCTGGTCGCTCTTCAGGCCGGCCGGCGTTCCGGCCCCAGCCGTGTTCCTTCTGGGCCTCCTGCAGGACCTCCTGAGCTTCTCGCCACTGGGGCAGGGTGTCCTGATCCTGCTGCTGGCCCACGGCACGGCGCTGCGCCTGCGCCACATCCTGGTGAAGCAATCCTTCCTGCTGGTATGGCTGGCTTTCTGCCTCATCGCTTTGTCGCTTTGCCTGCTCACCTACATCCTGGAGATGCTCCTCAACTGGCACGTGGTTCCCATCTCCTTCGCGCTGATCGAGGCCGGCCTGGCCTGTGGCCTCTACCCTCTGGTGGCGGCTCTGCTGACGCGGGTGCACGAGGCCATTCAGCACGCCGAGGCACTGGCATGAGGAGCTTCGCATGAGCCGACGAGGAGAAGAGGAGCGCCGTCGCTCCGTCTTCACGCGCAGGGCGCTCGTGCTCGCCGGCCTGCAGATCGGTGGGCTCAGCTTCCTCGCCTACCGCCTGCACCGGCTGCAGGTGGAGGAAGGCGATCGCTACGCCACGCTCGCCGAGGAGAACCGCATCTCGGCACGCCTGCTCGCCCCACCCCGTGGGCGCATCATGGATCGAACCGGGCGGATCGTTGCCGCCAACCGGCTGAACTGGCGCGCTCTGCTGGTGGCGGAATCCGCGGGTGACATCCCGGCCGTCCTGGACACCTTCTCCCATATCCTGCCCCTGCAGGACCACGAGCGCGCCCGCGTCGAGCGTGAGGTGCGCCGCCGGCGTCGCTTCATTCCCGTGGTGGTCCGTGAGTTCCTGACCTGGGACGAGATGTCACGGCTCGAACTCAATGCCCCTGATCTGCCGGGCATCAGCGTCGACGTCGGCACAACGCGCGATTACCCCGAGCATGAGCACCTCGCGCATGTCGTGGGCTACGTCGCTCCGCCCGCGGAACGCGACATCGGCAAGGATCCATTGCTGGAACTCCCCGGCGTGCGGATCGGCCGGGCCGGGGTGGAGCGCTTCCACGACCAGCTGCTGCGCGGAAAGGCCGGCTCGCAGCGCCTGGAGGTCAACGTCGTGGGCCGCATCATTCGTGAACTCGACCGGCGCGAAGGAACGCCAGGTCAGGACGTCCAGATCAGCATCGACGCCGAACTCCAGCGCACGGTCCGCGGCCGCTGCGACGAGAGCACCTGCGCGGTGGTGCTCGATGCCAAGACCGGAGAGGTGCTGGCCATGGCGAGCCAGCCTTCCTTTGACCCGCAGCTCTTCGACTCGGGCGTTTCGGCGGCACAGTGGAAGGAATGGACCAGCAAGCGTTCCACCCCGCTGATCAACAAGGTGACCAACGGCCTCTACGCTCCTGGTTCGACCTTCAAGATGGTGGTCGGTCTCGCCGCCCTCGACGCCAAGGTTGTCACGCCCGAGGATCGGGTGAATTGCCCGGGTCACCTCGACATCGGTGACACGCGCTTTCACTGCTGGTCCCGTGGCGGGCATGGCATGCTCAACATGCGCAACGCCCTGAAGTACTCCTGCGACGTCTACTTCTACGAGATGGCCCGTCGCATGGGCATCGACAGGATCGCCGCCATGGCAAAGCGGTTCGGGCTGGGTGTCGACCTGGACATCGAGCTTCCCGGCACACGCAGCGGCTTCGTTCCGACGCGGGAATGGCGTCTGAAGCAGGGCAAGCCATGGAACCTGGGCGACACCATCGTGCATGGCATCGGCCAGGGCTTCTACCAGCTTACCCCACTATCGCTCGCCACGATGGCCGCGCGCCTGGCGACGGGTAGGGCGGTGCAGCCGCATCTGACGCAGATGATCGGTGGGCGGAGCATTCGTGGAACCAAGGCGGAAGACTGGCCGTCGCTCAACATCCCTGACCGCGATCTCCGGCTGATGCGGGAAGGCATGTACGCGGTGGTCAACGAGGAGCGGGGAACTGGCCTGCCGGGTCGTATGCCGGCCAGCTACGGGGTCCTGGCCGGCAAGACCGGAAGCGTCCAGGTGCGCCGCGTCAGCCGCGAGCAGCGCGAACGCGGCTTCAGGGTCGAGAATGTTCCGAGGGAATGGCGTCCCCACGCCCTCTTCGTGGCCTTCGCGCCCTACGAGGATCCTCGCTACGCGGTCGCCGTCGTAGTGGAGCACGGCGCAGCCGGTGCGACCGCGGCGGCGCCACTGGCCAAAGACATCATGATGGACACGATTGATCGTTTCCGACGTGCTCCGGCAGCCCCGGGTGCCCGTGTTGCCGACGCGAATGCCCCGCAGGGAGCCCGCTGAGCGCGATGTCCGGTCTCTACGAAAGACGCCTCCTACGCGTCGAGAAGAGCTTCGGCGTCCTGGAAAAGCTCTGGTCGGTGCCATGGCTCTTTGTTCTGATGCTCTGCGCCATGGCCACCGTCGGCTACGTCGCCCTTTATTCGGCGGGTGGCGGCAATCCCGACGCCTACGCCACGAAACATGCCCTCCGGTTCGGCTTCGGGCTGGTGATGATGGTGGGGATCGCGCTGATCGACATCCGCCTCATCGCCCGGCTGTCCTGGTTGGGCTACGCGGTCGGCCTGGCCCTGCTGGTGCTGGTCATGGTGCACGGTCAGGTCGGCAAGGGGGCGCAGCGCTGGGTGGAACTGGGTCCGGTCCAGTTGCAGCCTTCCGAGCTGATGAAGATCCTCCTGGTGCTCGCACTGGCGTCGTGGTTCCAGAAGGCGACCTGGGAGAAGGTCGGGAACCTCTTCTTTCTTCTCCCGCCCGCCATCGCCGTCCTGGTACCCATGGGGCTCATCCTGAAGCAGCCCAACCTGGGCACCGCCCTGATCACCGGTGCCATCGGTGCTGCCATCTTCTGGTCCGTGGGTGTTCGGTGGTGGAAGTTCGGCCTCCTGTTCGGGGCGGTCGCGGTGGCGGCCCCCATCGCCTACGACCACCTCCATGATTATCAGCGGGCCCGGATCACCACCTTCCTTGATCCGGAAAGTGATCCGCTCGGTGCCGGCTACAACATCATCCAGAGCAAGATCGCCCTGGGCTCGGGCGGCATGTGGGGCAAGGGCTTCCTCCAGGGCACGCAGGGCCACCTCAACTTCCTGCCGGAAAAGCAGACCGACTTCATCTTCACCATGATCGCGGAGGAGTTTGGCTTCGTGGGTGCCATCGGCACCCTGGCGCTGCTCGCCCTCGTGGTGGCCTTCGCCTTCCTGGTGGCCATACGCTGCCGGCACCAGTACGGCCGACTGGTCGGTGTCGGCCTGGCCACCAACTTCTTCCTCTACGTCTTCGTCAACATCGCCATGGTCACAGGCTCGATCCCCGTCGGCGGCGTGCCGTTGCCCCTGATCAGCCACGGCGGGTCCGCCATGATCACCGCCATGCTCGGCTTCGGCCTGCTGGCCAGTGCCTGGGTCCACCGGGACGTGGAATTCACCTCCGCGAAGGAATAGGTCGGCAGGGGGGTTGACCCTGCGGCTGGAGGCGATAAATAGGCGCCACCGCACCGACGGTGTGGGCGCATAGCTCAGTTGGTAGAGCAGCTGACTCTTAATCAGCGGGTCCTAGGTTCGAGCCCTAGTGCGCCCACCATTACTTTCCCACCTCAAAATTGGATGGTGCCGGCAGACGCTGTTGTCGTCGTGACCATCGAAATGGCTGCACGCTGTTTCGCCTGGAAGGGTTCCGGCACGCGGGGCCGAAACGCAGCCGAAGAACACCGTCTTTTCTCGTTTGGCTCGCGTCACGTCGTGAGGCAAAGGTGCTAGCCTGCGGTATGGAAAGGGTCGCTGTTGCGCAGTTGGTTTGCTGATCGCGCGAACAGGCTGACCGTGACGAAAGACTTCCGATGATCCGTATTCTGCTCGTGGAAGACCACGAGGAAATCTGGGATTTCCTGTCGCGACGTCTCAGACGCCGCGGCTACGAGGTTGGACTGGCGACCCAGGGACAGGAAGCGGTGGACAAGTCACGCGCCGAGTCCTTCGACATTGTCCTGCTCGACATGAACCTTCCGGTGCTCGATGGCTGGACGGTTGCCGGGATGATGAAACAGCACCCATCGACATCCCAGGTGCCCATCATAGCGCTCACGGCGCATGCCATGGCCGGGGATAAGGAAAAGGTCCTCGCCGCGGGTTGCGACGGCTATCATCCGAAGCCGGTCGATTTCCCGCAGCTGGTCGAGCAGATCGAGCTCCTGGTAGCGAGACCGGCCACCGCGGTACAGGGCTGAGCCTGCCAGCTCAGCGCTTCAGGGCCTGTTCGGGCCCCATGAGCGAGTGACGCGAAGTACCGGCAAACCCTCAGCTGTCCTCTTCGCCGTTCAGAAGGGCGTCGTCGATCTGTTCTAGGAGTTGGGGAAAGTCGACCGGCTTCGGATGATAGTCGTTGCACCCCGCCGCCAAGACCTTCTCGCGGTCGCCGGACATGGCGTGAGCCGTAAGAGCGATGATGGGGATCCGCCGGGTGGGCTCCCCCTCGCCCTTCAGCGTGCGGGCAACGGTCCAGCCGTCCACGATCGGCAGATTCATGTCGAGGAGGATGACGTCCGGCTTTTCCGCGCGCGCACGCGCAATACCGTCCTGCCCGTCATGCGCCATGACCACGTGGAAGCCACGACGCACCAGCCGCCGTGACAAGGAATCCCAGAGTTCCTCGTGGTCCTCAACCAGCAGAATTTTGGTCACGGTGTCCTTGCTTGTCGCCGGTGGCGCTACGATCGGGGGCAGGGCAATGACCCGATACCCCTGCGTCTGCCCTACTCGGAAGGTGGAACAAAGTCTCTACACCTTCCTGAGGGATGAGACGAAGGTGAGATTTCATGCGAAAGCTTCAACCACCTCTTCGGGGCCGCGTTGCAGGAAAGCCATGCGACCGGACATCTCGCGGTGGGTGGTCTGAGGGGCAAGAGCATGTCGATGACCAGCCTGGATAAGCGTCGACCGGGCCTGGGCGGAACCGTGGCGACGTCCGGGCTCGTGACCTTGATGGCCAGCGCCCTGGTGATCACCGGCCTCTACTTTGGCCGGGACCTTCTGGTTCCCCTGGTCCTGGCCGTTCTGCTGGCCTTCGTTCTGGCTCCGGTGGTTCGCCTGCTGCGCAGCCTGCATATCGCCCGCGCGCCGGCCGTCCTGGTGGCCGTGGTCCTCGCCTTCGCGCTGTTGCTGGGGATCGGGCTGGCGGTCAGCCGGCAGGCCACCGTTCTCGCCGGCAACCTGCCCGAGTACCAGTTGGCGATCCGGGGCAAGGTCCGGATGCTGCGGCTGGACGAGGTGACCCAGCAGATCGGCATGCTTCTCCGTGGCGGGGCAGAACCCACGGTGGTTCCGGCGTCCTCGGCACGGGCGGATGCCTATGCCAGGGCCGTGCTCCAGCAGGAGCCCAGCCCGCTGCAACTCGCCCGCAGCCTGGCCGAACCGCTCCTGAAGCCCCTGGCGACCACGGGCATCGTGATCGTCTTCACCATCTTCGTACTCCTGTACCGCGAGGATCTGCGCGACAGGCTGATACGGCTCGCGGGCAGCCGGGACCTCCACCGTACCATGGCGGCGATGAATGACGCGGCCTACCGCCTGTCCCGCTACTTTCTGGCACAGGTCGCCCTGAACGCCAGCTACGGGCTCTTCATCGGCACGGGTCTCTGGCTCATCGGTCTGCCGACCCCCGTGCTCTGGGGCATCTTGGCGGGCGTCATGCGTTTCGTGCCCTTTGTCGGCACGCCGATCGCCGTGATACCGCCCATCCTGCTGGCGATGGCCGTGGATCCCGGCTGGTCCATGGCCCTCTACGTCCTGGCGCTGTTTCTGTTGAGCGCCCCGTTGATGGGACAGGCGCTGGAGCCCCTGCTTTACAGCCACAGCACCGGCCTTTCGCCGATCTCGGTCATCTTGGCTGCCACCTTCTGGGCCTTCATGTGGGGGCCGGTCGGATTGTTGCTGGCCACGCCGCTGACGGTCTGCCTCGTGGTGCTGGGGCGCCACGTCGAGAGGCTTGAGTTTCTCGATGTGATGCTGGGTGACCGACCCCCGCTGCGCCTGGAAGAAACCTTCTACCAGAGGGCGCTGGAAGGCGATGCCGACGGGCTGGTGGCCCAGGCGAAGCAGCAGATGCGCCTTGCGCCCCTGGCCACCTATTACGACGAGGTCGCGATGCGAGGCCTCGTGCTGGCGCAGAGCGACTGGGCACGGGAGGTTCTCGAACCCGAGCGGCTCGACAGCCTGCGTCACCAGATCGTTGCCCTGCTGGACGACCTCGATGAGATGCCGGAGCTCTTCCATCCTCCGGTCGTGCCAGGCGATCCTGAAGAGGATGTTCCAGTAGCGGGCAGCATGGCGCCGTCGTGGCAGGCGGATGGCGCCGTCCTCTTTATCGCGGGCCGGGGACAGTTCGATGATCTCACGGCCGAGATGGCGGCGCAGATCTTCCGCCGGCAGGGCTTCGGCGCCCGGGCGGAAAGCAACTCGATCCTGGAAACCTCCAGCCTCGAGCGCCTTGATCCTGATGTCGTGCGCCTCTGCTGCCTGTCGGTTCTCGAGGAAGGAAGCAGTGCCGCCAGCGTGCGCCATTTCGTCCGCCGGCTGCGGCGTCGCCTGCCTGAGGCGCGTGTCATCATCGGCCTGTGGCACGCCCCGGCCGACAGCACGATGCTGAGCACTCTACGCGCCGAGGGCCCGGGGGAAACCATCACGACCTCGCTTCGGGAGGCTGCGACGCTCAGCCAAGCCGTGTCAGCCTGGGCCGAGCGCACGACAGAGACCGTCCGCTGAGAAACAGACCCGGCACGCAGGGCCGCTCATCCAGTGCGTCAGGGCAGCCAGCGACGACGCCGTGCGGTTCGATCATGCCAGGGCGCTTTCTTTAGGCAGACTCCACCCTTGCGCCGTCCCGCGCATGCGGCGAAACAGCCCCGGTGCACGCAGTCATCCTCAGCGCCGGGCAGGGCAAGCGCCTCCTGCCTTTGACGGCCGACAAGCCCAAATGCCTTCTTCCCTTCGCGGGACGGACCATCTTGGAATGGCAGGTCCGTGCCTTGTCGGCGGCAGGCATCGAGCACATCCACGTCGTCACCGGCTTCCAGGCCGCACGTGTCGAGGAGGAGGCCAGGCGCCTGTCCGCTGAGCTGAAGGTGCCGGTTGAAACGCGCTTCAACCCCTTCTTCGGGGTGGCGGACAATCTCGGCAGCTGCTTCGTCGTGCGGGACCTTCTCCGCGGCAACGGAGTCATCGCCAATGGCGACACGCTGTTCGAGCCTGAGATCGCGCGCCGCGTCCTGAGCGCACCCTCCGCACAGATCCGCATCACCGTGGACCGCAAGCCGGCCTATGATGAGGATGACATGAAGGTGTCGCTGGATGGCGACAGGGTGCTGGCCGTGGGCAAGACCCTAACCCCGGCGCAAACCCAGGCTGAGTCCATTGGGCTGCTGCGCTTCGAGGCGGAAGGCTTCGCTGCCTTCGCCGAGGGTGTGGAAGAGGTTCTTCGCCGCCCCGATGGTTTGCGGCGTTGGTACCTGTCCGTCGTCAGCGAACTCGCCGCGGAAGGGCGGGTGCGGATGACGTCGATCGAGGGGCTGACCTGGAGCGAGGTCGACTTTCCCGCCGATCTGGCCCGGGCAGAAGAAACGGCCGCCAAGTGGCGGTGAGCGGAGTGGCGTGAAAACACGCCACCATCGCACGCGTCAGCAGATGCTGAGCTGAAAAGACCCGGAGCAATTGGCCCGGCGTCTTTCGTTCCGATCGCGAGCGGCCACCCGTCGTGGTAGCCGCAGATCGACCGTCGTTGCTTCGATTAGCGCGAAGTGGCCGGAGCGGCGTTGCCGTCGACGCGGACGCGATTGAAGAACGTCTTGATGCCGCGGATGATCATCTCGGCAATCTGCCGCTGACCTTCGTGGGCGAGAAGCATGGCGTTGCCGGCTTCGTTCAGAGTGTTCATCACCAGATCCCTATCCTGCAGACCCAAGGCCAAGCTTTGGAGGATCGTTTGATCCCGGCTGGCTTTGCTGCAAAGCAAGATGACGCTTCCCGAAGGATGCTTCAACTGAAAACGGGACTGTTTGAAGTCGTGGCTGAGAATACTTCAATACAGGGCTGATAACTTCTAGAAGACTCTGACCAGAGAAAGGAGTTTTATCATCTATAAGACTATGTCGCCTAATGGCGAAGGGTGATCAGTTCCTCGGCCAGATGCAGGTCATCGACCTTGTCCACATCCACTGCCGCCTCGGCCATCGGCATCTCCACGACGGCGAGCCTCGCCGCGGTCCTGCGGCCGATGCCATCCAGCGCCGCTCGCAGGGTCAACAGGCCCAGGCGCTGCTTGATCAGAAGCCAGGGCGAGATCAAACGAAGCATTCGCAGCGGATGCTTCCGTTCCGCCTCAAGACGCTGCCAGTAAACGACCACGGATCGTGAAGCATTGCTACGAAGAAAGAAGAGATTGCAGCCACTCCAGGCGCCGTCGGCGAAGCGCAGGTAGGTACGCTTGGACTGCGGGAAAGCCGCCTTGATGACCTCCGACGAGGCGAGGCCGGCAGAGGCGTCCGCCCAATCCGGTGTCGCATCCAGCATGTGCTCCACCATTGCCACGGTCAGCAGCGCGTGGTCGGCCGTGGTGACCAGCAGAGGGCTTCCAAAGGCGTCAAAGGCAGCGGCCGTGCTCATGGCAGGTGAGGGGGTCGAGGCCATCACCGTGAGCCTGCCCGCTTGCACGAGCTCGGCGAGCGCCGGGAGAGCCGTCACCGCGGCCTGGTCGGCGCCCGATACCACGATGCCCCCGATACGCGGCGTCCTGGCCAGGCAGGTCACCACGCGCTCCAGCATCGGCACGCCAGCCACAGGCGCCAGCGCCTTGTTGGCCACCCCGCGGAACCGCGCCACGGGGTCGTCTTCCCCCAGCCGGCTGCCAGCCAGCACCAGCGCCGTGACCGTCACGCCGGCAAGGCCTTCCCGTAGATCCTGTAGGTCTTGTAGCGATCGGCCCCCATGGCCTCGATCATGCGCCGCATCGGGAGATTGTCTTCCAGGATCCAGGAAAGCTCGACCG
Organism: Roseomonas elaeocarpi; assembly: GCF_042433915.1. NCBI lineage: Bacteria > Pseudomonadati > Pseudomonadota > Alphaproteobacteria > Acetobacterales > Roseomonadaceae > Roseomonas > Roseomonas elaeocarpi. The sequence continues at coordinate 332,346 of NZ_JBHLUN010000005.1, forward strand.
TCCGAAAGCCGATGGCCCGCGCCGAGTCGCGCACGGCATTCACCATGGCGAAGGGGATCAGCGCTCCGACAACGCCCTGGGCGGCGGACTTCCGGACGCCCATCAGTGGAACGCGCGCGGTGCGTATGCGCCCCATCTTGAGCCGCCACAGCAGCTTCGCCCAGCCGAACGGGAACAGGCGTCCGTCGAGGTCCCTGACAGCCTCGTTCAGGTTCGGCAGGCAGACTAGGAACGCGACCGCCTGGCCTTGCTGCTCGACGAACCAGATCAGCCGCGCGTCGATCAGAGGGCGGAGCTGCTTGGCCATGTGGTCCAGCTCCTCCGGGGTCAGCGGCGTGAAACCCCAGTTCGCCGACCATGCATCGTTGAAGATGTCGACCAGGCGCTCGACTTCGGCGCGGAAGTTCTTCAGGTCCCCGCAGCGCAGGACGACGCCTTCGGGCAGGCCGCGGCTCAGGATCCGGCGGGCGGCCTGTGGCAACTCGGCGGCGGTGTCCAAGAGATAGGCGTAGACGTCCTTGTCCTTCGCGTAGCCCCGCGCCTCGAGCGCGCCGCCGAGATACGGGGCGTCGTGTGGCATCATCAGCATGGGCGGGGTGTCGTACCCCTCCACGAGCAGGCCCATTTCCTCGTTGATCTGGAGGTTGAACGGTCCGCTCACCCGGCTGCAGCCCCGCTCGGCCAGCCATCGCTCGGCCGTCCGCAGCAGGGCCTCGATCGCCGCCGGATCGTCCTCACAGGCCAGCATGCCGAAATGGCCCGCCCTTCCACCGTCGATGGCGGGAGAAGCCAGCCGGTCGACCTGTGCGCTGATGCGCCCCACGTCGCGGCCGCCTCGCCGCACGATCCAGTAGACCGCCTCGGCATGCAGGAAATACGGATTGCGCCCGGGCGTCAGCGCCGCGCGGCGTTCCGTCAACAGGGGCGGACGCCACTGCGGATCACCGGCATGCAAGGCGAAGGGAAGACGGATGAAGCGATCGAGCGCCCGGTGGCCCTCAACACGCTCCACGACGAGGTCGTCGGTCCGCTGCGGAGTGCTCACTCCGCCGCACCGGGAACAGGCTCACGCAATGCCAGGGCATCGGCATGCATCCCAGCTTGCCCGCGCCCTGTCACCAGAGGCTCCGGAAGCGTCATGCGCCCCAGATCGAAGCTGCATCCGTTATGTCGCCAGCGCCTGTCCATGGGCCGGCATCTAACGTCCTCGGGCTCAACCTTCCAGATGCAACATCAGCACGCAGCCCAGACAGCCAAACAGCACCGGTGCCGTCCAGGCCGCAAGGGCAGGGGAGATCAGCCCTGCTTCCCCGAGCGCACCCGTTGCACCAGCCAGCGCCACGAAGGCCAGACCTGCCAGGATAGCGAAGCCGAGACTCACGCCGCCCCCACCCCGCCGCGGCAGGATCCGCGAAACCGGGAAGGCCAGCAGCACCATGACCAGTGCGCTCAGCAGCGCCGCCGCCCGTTCCTGCAGCTGGCTGCGGTAGAAGCTGGTTCCGCGCCACCCCTCTTCCTGGCCATCAAGGATGCGGCGGAGCTGCGGCAGCGAAACACCGTCGATGGGCTGCGCGATCGCAAGCAGGTTGCGCGGCGTCGGAGCATCGGGCCAGGCCATGCTGCCGCGGAGAGCAGGACCGGCATCCCCAGCGCCGCGTTCCCGCACGTCCTGAAGCTGCCAGCCTTCCGTTCCATGCCGCGCCGCCGCGGCATCGAGCCGCATCAGGGTATGGCCCGAGGCGTCGCGCCGGATGATGGTGACACCTTCCAGCAGCCTGCCTCCGTCGCGGACGCGATCGGCCGAGGCCACGTCCGGCCCTGCGCGGAACCAGACCCGCGTCGCTTCCTCCGCAGGCGCGTTGGGCAAGCTGGCCCACCAGTTCGCGTAGCTCCGCTGCGTAGCGGGAACCAGGAAGTTGGTCATGCCGAACTGCGCCACGGCAACAACGAAGCAGGCGGGAAGCAGGCAGGCCACCATGCGGTGCCCGCTGACGCCCAGCGCCCGCAACGATGCGGCCTCGGAGCCCGAAGCCAGTCGCGAGAAGGTCAGCACGGCCGCGATCAGGGCGGCCAGCGGGATCAGCCGCTCGGCCGAACTCGGCATCCGCAGAAGCGTGTAGCGCAGGATGCCGAGCCCGCCGCCGCCCCGCGCCAGGACATCGGTGGCGTTGTCCAGCAGATCGAGGAGCTGGAGCAGGATCGTCAGTGCCAGCAGGGCGCCGAGCCAGCGGCCCAGGAACTGTCGCGTCAGCAGACGGGTCAGGATGGACATGGGGGGAGAGCTACTCCGCAGCCTTGGCGGCTGGCCGCCGCCATGCCCTCGCGAGGCCGCCGATCACCCGCGCCACCGTTTCCACACGATCCAGCGCCGCGTCGAAGGGCCCTTCCGAGGGATGGCGGTTGGCACGCCGGAAGACCAGCAGCGTGAAGATGGCAAACAACAGGAAGGGGCCCCAGATCGCCGGCCGGGGATCGACCTTGCCGACATCGCCCAGGGACTCTCCGAGCTGCAGGGCGTGCTGGTAAAGCACCAGGATCAGCGCCCCCAGCGCCGCGCCGTGCCAGCGCCGAGCCCGCTTCGCGGCGAGACCCATGGGCACGGCCAGCAGGCCCAGGAGCGGCAGCGAGGCCGCGCGCGCGAGCCTTCCGTGCAGCTCCGAGCGTAGGCGTGACGGGGCGATGCCGGCGCCTGCGGCGGATCCGCCGCGCCACAATTCATCCATCGTCAACTCGCGCTCATCGGCACCCCGCTCCCGGAAGGGCGGCAGGATCAGCGCCACGTCGCGCAGGGTGGTCGCATCGGTGAAGCGGCTCGAACGTGTCCGCCCATCGGGCAGGGTGGTGAGCTGCTCGCCGCCCTCCAGCACCAGGCGCAGCTGCTGGCGGTCCGCGGTCGGCTCCAGATGCCCGTGCTCGGCGGTAGTGACGATCTCGCTGCCGTCACCGCGCCGCTGGAACACGAAGACCTTCTCCAGGGTGCGTCCATCCCCAGAGGCCCGGTCGGCCGTCACCACGGCATCCCGGCCGAGATGCGTGAACACGCCGGCCGGAACGGTGGCGTTCCAGCGCGCGTGGATGAAGGCGTCATACAGGGCCCGGTAGGTGTAGCGCGTGTAGGGCTGCGCGTAGCCGTAGAGCCCGATGCCGCCGATCCCCAGGACGATGCCCAGCACCAGGAAAGGACGCGCCAGCCGGCTGAGCGACAGGCCCGTGCCCCAGATGGCGTCCAGCTCATGCGCCTCACCAAGCTTGGCGACCGCCACGTAGACCGCCGCGAAGAAGGCCGCCGGAATGGCAAGGCCCAGGTAGTGCGGGCCGAGATTGACCACCATGCCCAGCACCAGCTCGATCGGTCCGCCTGTTCGCGCCGCGACGTCGAAGAGCCGTAGGAGGCGTTCCAGCAGCAGCGCCAGCAGCAGAACCGGCAGGGCGGCCAGCAACGGACCTTGCAACTGCGCGAGCAGGTAACGATCGAGCCGGCGTGCCTGGCCGCCGTGGTACCTCTTGGCGCTCACGCTCCCGGCCATGGGGTGGGAGAGCTGGATTGGTCCGCCGATGGCCAGCGGCGGCGCAACTCCGCCACCAAGGCCTCGAGTTCCGCAGCGTCCGGTTCAGCCGCAGGGGCGAGAGCCGGAGGACCTGGCCAGCCGGCGTCCGTGACGCTGAGCCCTCCGAAGCTGCGGCTGCCTTCGTAGCGGGGGATGACGTGGAAGTGCACGTCGGGATCAACCATCATGAGCATCAGGTAATTCATCTTGCTGTAGCCGACGAAGCCCGCGAGCGCAGCTTCCAGTTCCTTGACCACGATCTGAAGCTCGGCGAAGGCCGCAGGGCTGACTTCGCCGAAAGCCTGCACCGGTTCAAGGCAGATCAGAACAAGGGAGCCCAGCGTCGGCTGCTGCGGCCGGCACAACACCGCCCAGGATCGCCGCCTCGCAACCAGCGTTGTAGGATAGCCGAACTTCTGGAGGGTCGCCTCGACCATGTCGCGCTTCTTTCCCTTGCCACGCGGACCAATCCCGGAGGCAGTCGCGCCCGGCCTCGTGCCCGGAGCGCGCGCCGGCCTCGTATCGCACAAGCGGCGTGTGCCGCGTAGTGCCACCCTGGCAGGACTTTTGGTTCTGCTGCTGGGAACATCGCTGCTGCCGGCGCAGGCACAAGAAACGGCACGGCAGATCCCCTGCAACGAGAGCACGCAAGAGCCGAGGATCGAGGTGCACGTCGCCGGCGCCCACAGCGGCAAAGGCGAGATCGCCATCACGATCTACGGTGATCAGGCAGACCGCTTCCTGGCCAAGGGAGGCTCGCTGGCCAGGGCCCGCGTTCCGCTGGATGGCGCCACCGCGCTGGATGTGTGCTTTTCCGTGTCGCAGCCGGGCCTCTACGCCGTGGCCCTGTACCACGACGAGAACGGCGACAAGCACTTCAACCGGACGATGCTCGGCTTGCCGGAAGAAGGCTACGGTTTCTCCAACGACGCCGCGGCACCGATGCGAGCACCCTCGCTGAAGGAAGCCGCCATCCATGTCGGCACCGGCCTCACCAGGGTCGCCGTTATGCTCCGGTACTGAGCAGGGAAGCTCCGGCCGCTACCGGTGCGCCGCGCCTCGCGCCGCGGGATGCACGCGGTATGACCGTGGACCAGCGCGCCACGCAGCCGAAGCCGACCTCAGGCGAAACCCAGCCGCGGGTTTCCGTGCTCAGCTGCCAGCCGCTCCGCAGCGGGCTGATCCGGTGCAGGTTCCAGCGGCTCGCATGCTCGCCTTCGCCGCGGGAGGCCGAGGGCACCCCGAGAACAGGGATGGCGCCGCCCGGGCCCGGCAGGCTATTGCGGATCCACAGGTGGCGGTGCCCGTGCAGCACCAGTTCCGCTCCCACGCGCCGCAGGATCTTCCTCAGGCTCAGAGCGTCCCAGAGCGCGATTCGCAAGCTGCCCGGATCCACGGGCGGGTGATGGATCAGCACGACCCGGAACAGCCCCTGCTCCCGCAGCTCCGCCAGCATCTGTTCCACGCGCGCCAGCTGCGCCCGCCCGAGCCATCCACCGGCCAGCAGGGGCCAGGTCGGCCGGGCGGAGGACAATCCCACCAGCGCCACGCCGCCGCGCCGGCGCAGCGTGGGAAAGCCCTCCCAGGCTCCATCCCCTTTCAGCCAGGGGTGCCACGCCCCGATGCCTTGTTCCTCCGGCACGGCGACCAGCGCATCGTGGTTGCCGGGCACCAGGCAGACCCGTGCCGGGTCGCCGAGCGCCTCCAGCCAACGCGCGGCGGCGCGGAACTCACCTGGCAGGGCGAGGTTGATCAGGTCGCCCGTGACCGCCACCGCATCCGGTTCCGCCGCCGCCACATCCCCCAGCAGAGCCTTCAGCCGATCGCCGTTATGTGCCCTTTCCCTCTTGCGTCGCCAGGACAGGTAGGCGAGCAGCCGCTTGCCCATCAGCTCGCGCGAGCCGGGCACCAGACCAGCGGGCAGGGGCAGATGAGGATCGGAGAAGTGCGCCAGCGTGAAAGGATGATCCATATGGGCTCTCAGGCTGTGACGCGCTGCACCATAGCGGTCCTGCCGCCTGTCCGGCGAGGGAACCCGCGATATGTCTGAGTCTGTTCGCTCCGGAACGCCCGTGGCACGCCTGCTCGGCATGGGACCTGTACCGATCTGGAGCATGACCTCGGCCGAAAGGCTGCGGCGCTCGCTGCAGCGATGCGGCGTCAGCGACGTGGCGCCGTGGAGCGATGGCTCGGCCGAGGGTTCGGTGATCCTGATGCGTGCCGACCACGTCTTCGACCCAGGGTTGGTGGCCGCCCTCGCCAGGGCGCCCGACGCGGCGGAGGGCGGCGTCCTGTTGCTGTCGCCGGAGGGCCGGCCCGTCGCGGCGCACGTCCCGTCCAGCCGTGCGCAGGGCGTGGCCGAGGCACTGCTGGCCGACGCGCCGGCCTACGCCCCTGCCTTCGAGGGCATGCGGGCCGGCGGCCCTGAGCAGATCGGCGACGCGCACAACAAGACCCTGCGCAAGCGCGAGGTGCCCTACCTGATGCCGCTGCGCGCCGACACCGTGCGGGCCGCGGAATGGCGGACCTTTCAGGGCTCCTACAAGGGCGTCACGGACCTCGTGACCAAGTATGCCTGGCCGGTGCCCGCCTCACACGTGACGCGCTGGTGTGCCGCGGTCGGGATCACGCCGAACCAGGTCACCTGGCTCAGCGTGGCGCTGGTGTTCCTGGCGATGTGGCTCTTCTGGCGCGGCGACTTCCTGCTCGGCCTGATCGCCGCTTGGGGGATGACCTTTCTCGACACGGTGGACGGCAAACTGGCCCGCGTCACCCTGCAGTCCAGCAAGTGGGGCAACATCCTGGATCACGGCACGGACCTCGTTCATCCGCCCTTCTGGTACTGGGCCTGGATCGCGGGCCTTGCCCATGTCGGCATGCCCGTGCCGGAACCCTGGTGGGTGCTGGCGGTGGTGCTCGGCGGCTACGTCCTGCAGCGGCTGGAAGAAGGGCTCTTCATCGCGCGCTTCGGGCTGGAGATGCATGTCTGGCGTCGCTTCGACAGCTTCTTCCGCCTCATCACCGCCCGCCGGAACCCGAACCTGCTGATCCTGACGGTGCTGACGCTTCTTGGCCGGCCCGACTGGGGCATCCTGCTGGTGGCGGCCTGGACCCTTGCCTCGCTGCTGGTCCACACGGCGCAGGTTCTCGAGGCCGGCTGGATCACCCTGCGCGGTAGGCGCCTGACGTCCTGGCTGGCGGAACCCGGCGCACGCTGGTGAGTGAAGCTGCCTCCCCGCCCGTGATCGGCGTCATCGGCAACCCCCGCAGCCACGGCAGCCGTGGTCTTCGGGGAGAAGCGCTGCGCCGCGTCGCCGCCCAGGCCGGCGAGCGGGTCCTGCTGCGGGAGCCGGAGGACCGCGCCGCCCTGCGTCAGGCGCTGTCCGGCTTCGCCCGCGCTGGCGTGCGGGTCGTCGCGGTCAGCGGTGGCGACGGAACGCTGCGGGAGGTTCTGACCGCCCTGCCGGCCGCTTGGCAGGGCAAGGCGCCGGACATCGCTCTCCTGCCAGCCGGCAAGACGGACATCGTGGCCGGTGACGTGGGCCACTCCGGACGCGGTGCCCTCGGCCTGCGCCGCTTGGTCAAGGCCCTGGCGGAGGGCGTGGCACTGCGCCGCGTGGAGCGGCCGGTGCTGGAGGTAAACTGGCCAGGTGAGGCGACGCGCCGGCTACGGGGCTTCCTGTTCGGGGCGGCCGCCTTCGCCGAGGGCCATCGCCTCGCCAACGCCAAGCTCCACGGCAACGGCTTCTTCGGCAATGCGGCCGTCGGCCTCACCGTGGCCGCGATGTTCGGTCGCGCCGTGCTGAGCGGCCAGGGCACGCTGGCCCATGGGCAAGAGATCCAGGTCGTGACCGACCGGGTCGCGCGCCCGACCGGCAACCGCTTCCTGGTTCTGATCACGACCCTGGATCGCCTGATGCTCGGGCTCTGGCCCTTCGCCGACAACGGCAAGGGTCCTGTGCGCTGGCTCGACATCCAGGCCCGTCCAAGGCAGCTCGGGCGCGCCCTCTGGGCCGTTTCTCACCGCGGCAGCAACCGCAGCTGGATGCCGGCCGCGGGCTACGAGAGCGGGCTGGCGCGGCAGGTCGACATCCAGCTTCACCACCCCTTTGTGCTGGACGGCGAGGTCTACGTGCCGGGTGAGAAAGGGGTGACGCTGACCGCCGCCGCTCGGCAGGGATTCGTTTCGGTATGAACGACGTGGTGGAACGCACCGTGGCGGCGGAGCTGCGGCAGCCCGTCATGCCCGAAGCGAAAGCCATGGCCGACGCCATCCTGCGCGCCCACGGATCAGCCGTGGGAGCGATCCTCTTCTACGGTTCCTGTTTGCGCAGCGGGGATGCTTCGGGTCTGCTGGATTTCTACGTGCTGCTTCGGAAAACTGGCAGCTGGCGCCCGGATCGCCCACTGCGCGGCATGTTCCTCCGCCTCCTGCCGCCCGATGTTGAGCACTGGAGCACGGAGCACGACGGCCGCACCATCCGCGCCAAGGTCGCCGTCATCAGCTGCCAGCAATTCGCGCAACGTCTCCAGCCAGCCTCGCGCGACACCACGATCTGGGCCCGCTTCGCGCAGCCCGCGGCGCTGCTGCATGCCCGCGACGATGCCGCCGCCGACTGGGTGAGAGCGGCCCTCGCGCAGGCCGTCGCCACGGCGGCCAGCTGGGCGGCGCAGCTCGGCCCCGAACGCGGAACGCCGGAAGCGTACTGGCAGGCCCTCTTTACCGCCACCTACGGGGCCGAGCTGCGCACGGAGCGGCCCGGCCGCGCTCGGGAAGTCCAGGCTGCGGCTGGTTCACGTTACTCTGCCTTGTTCCTGCCAGGGCTGGCCCGTTGCGGCATCGCCGCAGAGGAACTGCCTGACGGAACGGTTCGACCCGTCCTGACAACGGAACAGCGCCGCGCCGCTGCCGCGACATGGCGCCGGTGGCGGCGGCTCGGCAAGTGGCGCAACGTCGCGCGTCTCGTGAAGGCCGCCTTCACCTTCGAGGGCGGCGCCGACTACCTGGCTTGGAAGGTGCAGCGACATTCCGGCATCGCGGTGCCGCTCACGCCATGGCAGAGGCGCCATCCGATCCTGGCGGCGCCCCTGGTGCTGTGGCAGCTGCGCCGGGCCGGCGCCGTCCGCTGAACCGTGGCCGGTGCTGCACCGGCCACGACGGCGTTACTCCGCGGCGGCCGGCAAGCCCAGGGCGCCGAGGCGGTAGCCCACGCACGTGACCACTTCGATCGCGCGCTGGATCTGCTCAGGCGTATGGGCCGCGCTGACGGACATGCGCAGCAGCGCCTCACCCTTCGGCGTCGCCGGGGGAAGCGCCAGGTTCACGTACAGGCCTTCCCGCAGCAGCTCGTTCCAGCAGGCGACCGCCTGGGCTGTGTCCGGCAGCCGCACGGCCACGATCGGCGACGGCGTCGGCCCGAGTGCGAAGCCAGCCGCCGACAAACCCTCGTAGAGGTGACGCCCGTTCCGGTTCAGCGCCGCGCGAAGCTCCGGACGGGTCTCGAGCTGGTGGATCGCTTCGGTCACCGAGGCCGTGATGGCGGGCGGCAGCGAGGCGGTGAACATGTAGGGGCGGCAGGCAACGCGAAGATCCTCGAAGCCTTCCAGGTCCGAGGAGCAGAACCCGCCGATGGCGCCCAGGCTCTTGCTGAAGGTGCCGACCACGAAATCCGCATCCGCCTCGACCCCGACCTCCTCGGCCAGGCCACGGCCGCGACTGCCCAGCACGCCGAGCGAATGGGCCTCATCCACCAGCAACGTCGCGCCCATCTCGCGCTTGACGGCCGCGATTTCCCGCAGCGGCGCCACGTCGCCCAGCATGGAATAAATGCCTTCAACCACGATCAGCTTGTGGCCGGGCTTGTTGTTGAGCAGGCGCAGGCGACGCGCCAGATCCTCAGGGTCGTTGTGCCGGAAGCGCGTGACCTGGGCGCTGCCGAGCCGCGCACCGTCGTAGATGCTGGCATGGCTGTCGGCGTCGAGGATCAGGTGATCATCGCGGTCCACCAGCGTGGACAGGATGCCGAGATTGGCTTGATACCCGGTGGTGAACAGCATCGCGGCGCGCTTGCCGGTGAAGCGGGCGATTTCCGCTTCGAGCTTGCTGTGGCCACCGTAGGTGCCGTTGGCGATCCTCGATCCCGTCGTGCCGGTGCCCGTCTGCAGGCTCGCGTCCACGGCGGCCTGGATGCAGTTCTGGTCGAAGGTCAGGCCGAGGTAGTTGTTTGTTCCGAGCAGGAGCACGGTCCTCCCCTGCAGCACGCCCTCGGTCGGCGAAAGCACGCGCTCGAAGCGCACCGCGAAGGGGTCATGGCCGGCAAGGCGCACGGAATCATAGGCAGCACGCAGCGGCCGGAACTTGTCGAGGATGCTCATGGGGCCGTCGTGCTTGCCGCGGTTTGGCCGCGGATCTCCTCAATGGCGGCGACGAGGTCGCCCACGGTCCGCACCTCAGCGATACGGTCGATCGGAATGACAATCTCGAACCGCTCCTCGAGCACCATGATGAAATCCATCACGGCCAGCGAGTCGAGGCCCAGGTCACCCATGATCTGCGAGTCGGGCGTGACAGCCCGAGGCTCACGGAGGAAGGGTTTGAGGGCCCTCTCGACCTCAAGCAGGATTGTCTCGTGCTCGGTCATAGGGCTTGTCGTCACTCCAGGTAACCCTGCTGCGAGAGCGGGCGCGCAAGGCGGCGCTTGCGACAATTGTGTTTAGATTTCGCGGCGGGTGCCGCCAATAGCTTACCGACGCCGGTGCCAGCACAGGGCTGATTGTGTGTCAGACCGGCCACGGTTCAACCCTCCCCGGGATGCGTCCGAAGCCAGTCTGCCATCTCGCGAAATCCGTCTGACGCCGAAATCCTTGGTTTCCAAAGGCTTGTGGGTGGAAGCGCATGGATGTCGGGGCGCCAGTCACGGTGAAGGATTTCTCGTGCTTTGCCTGTTCCGAAGAAGCCAGCCCTCCGGAACAGACCGTTCCAACCATCCGCCAGCCGCCCCGCCAGCAACATTCCGGTGTCCGGCACGGGCAGTGCGAAGGGAGGATCGCGATCCTGGGCGGCGGCGCAGATGGCCAGGATTTCCCGCCAACCGTAGCCGTCCAGGCGGGCATCGCAGAGTTCGAACCGGCAGCCTGTCGGGGCCTCGGCTCCACAGAAAACGGCAATCGCCTCGGCAGCGTCGGCCGCGTGGATCAGCCCGAGCCGTGGCTCGACGCCGCTGGGAACCGGCGCGAAGCGGCTTCGCGCCAGTTTCAGGAGGGCCGGCGTCGCGGTGTCGCCTGCCCCGTAGATCGCCGGCGGCCGCAGGATGACCCAGGATGAAGGCCCCGCAGCGTCCGTGAAAGCGATCTCGCCCGCATGCTTGCTGGCGGCGTAGGGGGAGACCTCGGGTGCCCTGGCCGCCTGCGAGGACACCAGCAGCAGCCGTGCCTCGGGCGCCATGCGACGGGCCGCATCGGCCACGGCGGCACTGCCGTCGCGGTTTACCCGGTCGAACTCCGCTTGGCTCCTGGCCCGGACCAAGCCGGCGCTATGCACCACGGCGGTGCTGCCGCGCACGAGCCGCTCCAGGGCCGCCCTGTCCCCGAGGTCACCTTGGACAAATTCTGGGGACAGTTCCGCCAGCAGGGGCTGGGATGGCGGGCGCCGCACCAGTAGGCGGACCTGCCAGCCCGCCGCATGCAGCGCCCGGGCCACGTAGCGGCCCAGGAAACCCGTTCCGCCCGTTAAGGCGGCGACCGGCCGGATCAACCGGGAAGCGCCTCGGCGGCGGTCATCTTGAAAGCGCCGGCCTGGTACAGCTGGCGTGACCGGCTGCGGCTGAGCTTGCCCGAGGAGGTATGGGGAAGGCTTCCCGGAGGCACCAGGATGACGCGCCCTTCCAACCCGTGCACCTGCCGGATCGCGCTCGCCGCCTCGTCAAGCAGCTCCTGGCGGGACTGGGCTTCGCTGGTGCGTGCCTCGACCAGGACGATCAGCTCCTCCAATCCGGTGTCCGGGTCGAATTCCACGGTGAAGGCCGCGACCTCGCCAGCCCGGCTGGCCGCGTGCTCCACGGTCCATTCCAGGTCCTGCGGCCAGATATTACGGCCGTTGACGATGATGAGGTCCTTGGCACGCCCCGTGATCACGACCTCGCCGCCGAGGCGGTATCCGAGATCGCCGGTGTCGAGCCAGCCGTCGGCGGAAAGCGCCTGCGCCGTTTCGTCCGGCCGGCCGTCATAGCCCAGCATCAGGGAAGGGCCGCTGGCGAAGAGCCGCCCCACATGCCTGTCCGGCAGGACCTGTCCCGCCTCGTCGCGCGCCTCGATGACGTGGCCAGGCAGGGGCGGGCCGCACAGCACGAAGCTGCGGCTGCGGTGACCCGGTTCTGGGGCGGCGGCGATCCCCTCGTTCTCCAGGCGGTCCAGGTCGACCTCGTCGGTACGCATGCCCTGGTCCAGGGGGGCGAAGGACAGCGCCAGGGTCGCTTCCGCCATGCCGTAGCTCGGCACAAAGGCGGTGGAACGGAAGCCGACGCTGCTGAACGCCTCGCTGAAGGCCCTCAGGTGATGCGGGCGGATCATGTCGCCGCCAAGTCCTGCCCCACGCCAGCAGGACAGGTCGAGCTCCTCGGGCGGAGGGGCGTTGCGGAGGCGCCGCACGCAAAGCTCATAGCCGAAGCTCGGCGCGTAGGAGAGGGTGCCCCGGTTGCGGGAAATCAGCCGGAGCCACTCGAGGGGGCGACGGGCGAACTCCGCCGTGGGCATCCAGTCGAGCGACATCTGGCTGGCCAGCGGCGCCAGGAAGAAGCCGACCAACCCCATGTCGTGATAAAGCGGCAGCCAGGACACGGTCCGGTCACTGCCGCGAACCTGCAGGCCCGAGGCCGTGATGCCGTGGAGGTTGGCCATCAGGGCCTTCTGCGTCACCGCCACGCCCAGCGGAAACCGCGTGCTGCCGGACGAGAACTGGAGGTAGCCGATCTCGTCGGGCGTGGTCGGCTGCAACGGCACCGATCCGCCCGGCTGCTCGGCCAGCTGCGCCGGCGACAGCAGCAGGCGCAGGCCGAGGCTTTCCGCAGCCGGGAACCAAGACAGGAGGTTCGGCGGCACGATCAGCGCAGAAGCGTGTGCCGCCGCCGCCATCCGCGACAGGTGATCGACGTAGGTGTCGCGTCCCCCGAAGGCGAGCGGCAGCGGTAGCGGAGCCGGGATCAGCCCCGCCAGCTGGCAGGCGAGAAACAGGCGGGCGAATTCTCCGTCCGCGGTGGCCACGAGGCCGACGCGGTCACCGCGCCGCAGCCCCGCGCCGAGCAGACGCTGTGCCACCAGGACGGCCTGATCCCGCAGAGCGCCCCAACTGAGCGTTTCAAGCAGATCGCCCCGGCCCGAATACACGTTCAGGCCTGTCTGACCCTTCGCGGCGTAGCTCAGGGCCTCGGGCAAGGTGGAGAAATCGCCCAGGCGCCGCGACAGGCCGCTGTCGCTTGGGGTAGGCTGTGGCATTGGTTCGCTTCACGCGCTCCGCCGACGGAAGCGCAGAAACGCCTCCAGCCGGCCCTGGGCAGAATGGACAAGGTTTCCTGGTGCTCGCAGCTGCGGCATCAGGACTCCGGACGGGGGTTAGCGGGCCGAAGCCACCGGCGTCAACCTTGGCGGCCCGGCGGGGCCCGCATGCGTCATGGGCTGCCGTCCCTGCGGAAGCCGGTCTTGCCGACGGGCGCACAGGCTCTACACCTCGCGCCGATGCCCGATCAGCCCGCACAACCAAGCAACAGCGAGAAGAAAACCAAGCGCCAGTCCTGGTTCGCCGACGCCACCCTGCGCGGCGTTCTTCGCAATGCAGGCCTGTTGCTGGGTGGCAAGGCATCGGGCGCGCTGCTCCATCTGGCCGGGCTGGCGCTGGCCGCCCGCGCACTGGGACCGCAGGCCTTCGGGGTGCTGACCCTGATTAACACTTACGCGCTCACCGCCAGCGGGCTGGCGCGCTTCCAGTCCTGGCAGGCGATCATCCAGTACGGCACCCCCGCCCTGCATGGGGAAGACCGGCAGCGCCTCGTGGACGTTCTGCTCTTCGCGTTGGCTCTGGACCTCGGAACCGGGTTCCTCGGGATGCTGGGGGCGATGGTGCTGCTGCCCTGGCTGGGGGAGAACGTCGGCATCCCCAGAAATCAGCTCGGCGTGGCCCTGGCCTACGCCACCCTGATTCCCACGATGACGATCGCCACGCCCACCGGCGTCCTGCGCCTGCTGGATCGCTTCGACCTCATGGCCTGGCAGAGCATCGTCCTGCCCGGGCTGCGCCTCGTGGGCGTCGCGGCCTGCTGGCTGGCGGGGGCGCCCTTCGTCGCCTACGCGCTGGTCTGGTGGCTGTCCGACCTCGTAGGCGACATCGTGCTGATCTGGATGGCGTGGTGGGAACTGCACCGGCGCGGGCTGCTGGAAGGTGTCAGGCCGCGCCTGCGGGCGGTCACCTCGCCCGGCGAGGGGATCTGGAGCTTCGTCTGGTTCACCAATCTCGGCTCATCCCTCAATGTCGCCTGGGGACCATTGTCGAACCTCGTGGTCGGGGCCGTGCTGGGGCCGGCGGCGGCGGGGCTGTACCGTGTGGCCCAGACCGTCACGGACGCGCTCACCAAGCCCGCGGAACTGCTCAGCCGTGCCTTCTATCCCGAGATCGCACGGCTGCGGCAGAACGCCCGCACGGACGACTTCTGGCGTCTTTCCGCCCGCTCGGCGGGGCTGGCCGGGCTGGGTGCCGCGGCAGCGGCGGCGGTGGTGGCGCTGCTGGCCTCGCCCTTCGTCCGGGCGGCGTTCGGCGGCAGCTATGCCGCGGCGGCCGTGCCGCTCGCCATCATGGCGATCTCGCTGGTTCTCACCGTGCCGGCCTTTCCGCTGGAACCGCTCCTGGTGACGCTCGGCCACGTGCGCACCGCGTTCGTGGTGCGCGCTGCCGTGACGGTCACCTATCTCGGCCTGCTCGGCGCGCTGGCGCACCTGGCGGGACTGACCGGTGCGGCGGTCGCCTACGTCCTGGGCGCCCTTGGCCTGGCGGCCGGCATGCTGCTGGCCCTTCTCCTGCTAAGGCGGCGCGTCTGAGAGGCGCCGGAATCGCCAGGCTCCGCGGTGCCGCTATCGCCCTCTCGACACCCGACGAGGCTGCTTTAGCCCTTCAACGAGCGCCCGCGCCGCCGAGTCGCCAGCATCGGCAGGCTCCATTCCCACGGTAGGACAAGGAAGCGCGGCTGACCCGCCTCGTGTGACACACTCCGGTGGGCGGATCGCTTACGGGACGAGGATGCCGATCCCGCATGGTCAGCCGGGCCGCTTTGAGGCAGTTTCCCGCCGCCCCGCCTTTCTGCCGGCGCCCGACGCGCCCCTCTCCCTTCTCCCTGGATCGCCATGCCCTCCTGGCTTCCCATACTTCTCGGCTTTCTCACCGCGATCGGGCCGATTTCCACCGACATGTACCTGCCGGCCTTCCCGGCGATCGAAGCCAGCTTCGGCACCGAGACCGGCACGGCGCAGATCACCCTCGCCACCTGGTTCGTCGGACTCGCGGTGGGGCAGATCACGCAAGGTACCCTGGCGGACCGCTTCGGCCGACGCGGCCCGTTGCTGGTCGGCACCCTGATCTACACCGCCGGCTCCATCGGTTGTGCCCTGGCGCCCGACCTCGGCACGCTGGCGGCTTTCCGCTGCGTGGCGGCCTTCGGCGGCTCGGCCAGCATGGTGATCCCGCGCGCCATCGTTCGCGACGTGTCCGAGGGCCTGGGCGCGACGCGCCTCATGTCCCGCCTGATGCTGGTATCGGGCGTCGCACCGATCCTGGCGCCCTCGCTCGGTGGGTTGCTCCTGGGCGTGGCGGACTGGCGGGCGATCTTCTGGGTCGCGGCGCTGTACGGCGTGGTGTCCTGCGTCATCGTCTGGTGGAAGCTGCCCGACACGCTGGCGACGCAGAACCGCGTGTCGCTGGGCGTGGTCAGCCTCCTGACACGCTACGCCGACATCCTCCGTGATCCGACCTTTCTCACCCACATGCTGATGGGCGGCTTCATGATGTTCCTGATGTTCGCCTACCTCGGCGGCGCGCCGGGCGTCTTTATCGAGGTCTTCCAGGTCAGCCCACAGATCTTCGGCGCGTTGTTCGGCGTGAACGCGGTCGGCTTCATCGGCATGTCGCAGCTCAATCCCTACCTCGTCGGCCGCTTCGGTGGCGGCAAGGTGATCAGCTGGGGCAGCCGCGTCAGCGCCGTGGCGGTGCTGGTGCTGCTGTTCGTCTCGATCACGGGACCCTTCGGCCTGCTCAGCGTCTTCGTGCCCATCTTCGTGGCGGTCGCCTCGTCCTCGCTGGTGCTGCCCAATTCCGCCGTGGGCGCGCTGGCGCGACAGGCCATGCGCGCCGGCTCCGCTTCCGCCCTGATGGGAACGCTGCAGTTCGCCCTGGCTGCCTCGGCCAGCTTGGTGGTGGGCCTGCTGAGCGATGGAACCGTCCGCCCTCTGGCGATTACCATGCTGATCGGCGTGGTCGGCGCCCTCGTGGCGGACCTGTTCCGCCGCCGTGCGCTGCGCCGACTCGCCGTCACGGGCTGAAGCGGCGAAACACCACCAGGAGGTTGTTCGCCGGCATCTCCTCGACCGTGTCGAGGCGAAGGTCGTAGCCAGACGCCGCTTCGGCCACGGCTTCCAGCTCCCGCAGTCCCCAACGGGGATCGCGCGTCCGCAGGCTCTGGTCGAAAGCCTCGTTGCTGGGCGCCAGAACTTCGCCGCGGCGACGGTAAGGCCCGTACAGCACCAGTGGGCTTCCCTCCGCCAGGAGCCGGGCGGCACCGCGCAACAGGCCCAGCGTTGCCTCCCAAGGCGCGATGTGCACCATATTGAGGCACAGCACCGCATCGGCCGCCCCAACCGGCCATTCCGCCGCCGAGGCATCGAGCGCCAGCGCCGGCAGCAGGTTCGGCCGCACCTCCGTTCTGGCCCAGGCGTCGATGCTGGCCCGTGCCGCCGGGTCCATGTCGCTGGGCTGAAACCGCAGGCCGGGCAGGGCGCGGGCGAAGTGCAGGGCGTGCTCGCCGCTGCCACTGGCCACTTCCAGCAGGGTGCCCGTCGCCGGCAGGACCCGGCGTAGGACCTCCAGGATCGGGTCGCGGTTGCGCAGGGCGGCCGGGGCGTGGCGGCGGGCGTCCTCGCTTGGCGCTTCCGCCGGCAGCCAGGGGGTTGCGTCAGGGCTCATCGCCGCAACATGCGTCACGCCCGCGGTGGACGCCACCACCCGGCGTGAAGCCGGAACGGCGTCGCGGCGCTTACCCCTCAGACCACCAGCGGAGCGCGCGTGAGATGACGCAGGAACAGCCAGTGGCCCTGATCACCGGGGCGGCCCATGGCATCGGGCTCGCCGTGGCAGAGCGGCTTTCGCAGGACGGCTACCGCGTGGTGATTGCCGACCGGCAGTCCCCTCCCTCCGGTGCGCCGGGCCGCAGCGTCGTGGCGGATGTTTCGGACGAAGCGGCGGTGGGCGAACTCGTTGCCGGGATCGAGAAGCGGGAAGGGCGCCTCGACGCGCTGGTCTGCAATGCCGGCTTCATGATCCGCAAACCCATCGCGGAGCTGAGCCTGGCGGAATGGTCGTCGGTTCTGGCCACCAACCTGACCAGCACCTTCCTGCTGGTCCGTGCGGCGGAGCGGATGCTGCGGGCAGTCGGCGGCAGCGTGGTGACAGTGTCCTCGACCCGCGCCCATCAGTCGGAGCCAAACACCGAAAGCTATTCCGCCACCAAGGGCGGCCTCCTGGCCCTGACACATGCTCTGGCCGTCAGCCTCGGCCCGCAGGTCCGGGTGAACTGCGTCAGCCCGGGCTGGATCAACACGCAGGATGAGACACTCCGACCGGAAGATCACGCGCAGCACCCTGTCGGACGGGTCGGACAGCCGGCGGACGCGGCCGCCATGATCGCCTGGCTGATCGGACCGCAGAGCAGCTTCGTCACCGGTGCCGAGTTCGTCATCGACGGCGGCATGACGCGGAAGATGATCTACGCCGAGTAGGACGGCCCGGCCCCTACCGATGCCACCACAGCAAGTGAAGAAAGGCCGGACCTTGGCGCCACGCATCGTGACCCTGACCCTCAATCCCGCGGTCGACCTCGCCTGCGAGGCCGAGGTCATCAGGCCGACGCACAAGATACGCACCACCGGCGAGCGCCATGATCCGGGCGGCGGCGGCATCAACGTGTCGCGCGTGGTGGCGGGCTTCGGGGGCGAAACGGAAGCGATCGTCCTCGCGGGCGGGCCCACAGGGCAGCTGCTGGAAGCCTTGCTGGACGAGGGTGGGATACCGCGCACCTCCATCCCCATCGCCGGCATGACCCGGATCAGCCAGACGGTCCTGGAACGATCCACCGGCCGCGAGTACCGCTTCGTTCCGGAAGGCCCAGGCCTGGCGGAGGCAGAGTGGCGACAGGTCCTGGCCCGGCTGGAAACCGTCGAGGGCGACTGGATCGTAGCGAGCGGCAGCCTGCCGTCAGGCGTGCCGCAGGACTTCTACGCCCAAACGGCCCGGATCGCGCGCCGCCGGGGACAACGCTTCGCCCTCGACACCTCGGGCGCGGCGCTGAAGGCGGCGCTGGACGGTGATGTCACCCTGATCAAGCCGAGCCTGAGCGAGCTGCAGTCCCTCGTGGGACGCGAGCTTCCCGACCCGGCCGACCAAGATCGCGCCCTGCTGCAACTCGTGCGCGACGGCGCGGCGGAGATCATAGCCCTGACCCTGGGCGCCGACGGCGCGGTGCTCGCCACCAACTCCGGCGTGCTGCGCCTTCCGGCCCTGAAGGTGGAGGTGCGCGGCGCCGTTGGGGCCGGCGACAGCTTCCTGGCCGCCATGGTGCTGGCCCTGGCGAACGGGAGGTCGGTCGAGGACGCTTTCGCCTGGGGCATCGCCGCGGGTGCGGCCGCCGTGTCACGCTCCGGCACCGCGCATCCCGAGCGTGCCGACGTCGAAGTTCTGCGTCGGCAGATCGGCACACCGCTGGAATAAGATGATGGCCGGCATGCCCTGATGAAAGAAGAGGGCGGGACTGCCGGAGCCCCGCCCTCTTCCTGCTGCTGCCTCAGGCGGCCGGGGCGGCCGGCGGGCGATCGCTGCCCTTGTGGCCCATCCAGCCTTTCACCTTTTCACGCATGGTCTGGAAGGTGACGTAGAGCATCGGGATCACGAAGATGCCGAAGATCGACGCGGCCAGCATGCCCCAGAACACCGGCGTGCCCACGGACCGGCGCGATGCCGCCGCCGCGCCCGTCGCCGTCACCAACGGCACCAACCCCAGGATAAAGGCGATCGACGTCATCATGATCGCCCGGAAGCGCAGCCGGGATCCTTCGATGGCTGCCTGCCTGATGCTTTCGCCACCTTCCCGCGCCTCCTTCGCGAACTCCACGATCAGGATGCCGTTCTTGGCCGCCAGCGCGATCAGCACCACCAATCCGATCTGCGCGTAGATATCCAGCGACGACCCGGTGAACAGGATGCCCAGGAAGGCGCCCGCCACCGCCACCGTCACCGATAGGAGCACCGGCACCGGAATGGTCCAACTCTCGTAGAGCGCCACCAGGAACAGGAAGGCAAACAGCAGCGCCAGCGCCAGGATGGTGCCGGTCTGCCCGGACGCCAGCCTTTCCTGATAAGCAGTGCCGGTCCACTCGAAACCGTAGCCCGCCGGCAGCACGCGGCGCGACAGTTCCTGCATCGCGTTCAACGCGTCACCGGACGACACGCCGGGCTTCGGGGAGCCGTTGATCGAGATCGCCCGGTAGTTGTTGTAGCGGGTGATCGTCTGCGGCCCGAGCACGGTCCGCACGCTGGCCAGCGCGCGCAGCGGCACCATCTCGCCGGCATTGTTGCGCACGTGGATCCGCCACAGCGCGTCGATGTCGTTGCGGTCCTTGAACTCGCCCTGCAGGTTTACCTGCCACACGCGGCCGAACAGGTTGAAGTCGTTCACGTAGAGGCTGCCGAGCGTCGTTTGCAGCGTGGTGAAGATGCTGCTGATCGGCACGCCCAGCGCCTGCGCCTTGTCACGATCCACGTCGAGGTAAAGGCTGGGGTTGTTAGCGGCGAAGGTGGTGAACACCGCCGTCAGACGCGGATCCTGGTTGGCCGCCGCGATCAGGCCCAGCCCAGCCGAGCCGAGATCGGCCGGGGCGCGGCCCTCGTAGTCCTGCAGGATGTATTCGAAGCCACCACCCGTTCCGAGGCCCTGGATGGGCGGAACGTTGAAGGCGAAGACGTTCGCCGTACGGATACCCGCCGTCTGCCCGTACACGCGGCCGAGTGCCGCCTGCACGCTGTCCATCGCGCCGGTGCGGTCCTCGAAGGGCTTCATGCGCACCACGACGAAGGCGGAGTTGGACTGCGCCCCACCGTCGATCAGCGAGAAGCCGACCACCGAGAGCGTGCCCTGAACGGCCGGGTTCTGCCGCACCACCTGCTCGATCTGCGCCGCGACCTCGCGGGTGCGCGACACGCTGGCGGCCGGCGGCAGCTGCGCCTGCACGAAGAAGGCGCCCTGATCTTCTTGCGGCAGGAAGCCCGTCGGCGTTCGCGCGCTCAGCAGGAAGATGCCCGCGGCAACGCCACCCACGATCAGGATCGACAGGGCGGACACGCGAACCAGCCGTGCCACGATCCCGGCGTAGCGGTCACGCGTCCAGTCGATGCCGCGCAGCACGCGCCCCATGATGCCGCGGCGCCCGCCGCCATGCGCCGCGTCGGGATGCGGCCGCAGCAGCAGCGCGCAAAGGGCAGGCGAGAGCGACAGGGCGTTGAGCGCCGAGATCAGCATGGCGGCCGAGATCGTGACCGCGAACTGCCGGAACAACTCGCCCGACAGGCCGGGGATGAAGGCAATCGGCACGAACACCGAGAGCAGCACCAGCGTGATGGCGATGATCGGCGCGGTGATCTCGCTCATCGCCTTCTTGGTGGCCTCGGCCGGGCTGAGGTGCGGCTCCTCCTCCATCACGCGCTCGACGTTCTCCACCACCACGATGGCGTCGTCGACCACGATGCCGATGGCCAGAACCATGGCCAGCAGCGAGATGGTGTTGGCGGAATAGCCGAGGCCCAGCAGCACCACGAAGGCGCCGATCAGGCTGACCGGCACCGCGATGGTGGGTACGATCGTGGCGCGCCAGCTGCCCAGGAACACGAACACCACCAGCACCACCAGCACGAAGGCTTCGGCCAGCGTGCGCAGCACCTCGTGGATCGTGTCGTTCACGAAATCCGTGCTGTCGTAGAAGACGTTGTCGCGGATACCTTCGGGGAACCGCGTCGAAAGATCCTGCAGGGTGTTCCGGACAGCCTTGGACACGTTCACCGCGTTGGCGCCGGGTGACAGGTAGACCGCGAAGGCCACGGCCGGCTGGCCGTTGTAGCGGTTCTCGGTTTCCATCGTGGCGGCGCCGAGCTCGATGCGCGCGACATCGCGCACGCGGAGCACGGAGCCGTCCGGATTGGCCCGCACGACGATGTTGCCGAATTCCTCCGGCGAGGTCAGGCGCCCCTTGGTTTCCAGCGTCATCTGGAACTGCTGGTCGTCCGGCGCGGGACGTGAGCCGAGCCGGCCGACCGCGGCCTGCACGTTCTGCGCCGTGATGGCCGAAGCCACGTCGGAGGTGGACAGGTTCAGGCTGGTGAGACGGTCGGTGTCGAACCAGATGCGCATGGAGTAATCCTGCGCACCAAAGATGCTCACCTCGCCGACGCCCGGCACGCGCGCCAGCGTGTCGAGCATGTTGATGGTGAAGTAGTTCGACAGGAACAGCGGCGGCTGCTTGGCGCCCTCCGAATACAGCGTGCCGAACAAGAGCACCGAGGAGGACCGCTTGCGCACCGTCACGCCGGAACGCTGCACTTCCTGCGGCAGGCGCGCCAGGGCCGCCTGCACGCGGTTGTTCACGTTCACCGCCGCGATGTCGCCGTTGGTGCCGAGCTGGAAGGACACCGTCAGCGAGTAAGTGCCGTCGTTGTTGCTCTTCGAGCTCATGTAGATCATGCGGTCGACGCCGTTGATCTGAGCCTCGAGAACCTGACCCACCGTGCTTTCCAGCACGGAAGCATTCGCGCCGGGATACTTGGCGCTGACGGAAACCTGCGGAGGAACGATATCCGGGAACTGCGCCACGGGAATGCGCAGCAGCGAGATCGCGCCGGCCAGGGTGATGACGATCGCGATGACGATCGCCAGCCGGGGGCGATCAACGAAGATAGACGACAGCATGTGTTAGCCCCGTCCGCCCTGACCCTGCTGCGACGTCGCCGGCGCGTTGGGCAGGGCAGGGGAGGCCGGCGCCTGACCTGCGGGGACCGGTCCCTGAGCGGGTCCGGGCGTGGTGCCGGGCGTCGGATTCGCCGGCGCGGCGGTGCCGCCGGCGGCGTTTTCGGGCCGGTTGGCGCCTGCCTGCGCCGCGGCCGGCGTGCTGGCCGGCGCCGGGTTCACCTCCTGGCCCGGGCGGACGCGCTGGATGCCCTCGGTGACCACGGTCTGGCCGTTCTCGAGGCCCTTCTCGACCACGACGTTCTCGCCCAGTGGCCTGCCCAGCGTGACGTCGCGCCGCGCGGCCTTCCGGTCGCTGCCCAGCACGAAGACGTAGGAGCCCTGCTGATCCTGCAGCACCGCGGCGCGCGGGATCACGATGGCCTGCACCGGCTGGATGCCTTCGACCAGCACGTTGGCGAACTGCCCGTCGATCAGCTGCCGCCCGCCCACGGTGTCGCCGGCGTTGCCGCGCCGCGGGTTGGGGATCAGCGCCCGCACGAGGAGGGTGTCGGTATTGCGGTCGATCTGGTTGTCCAGAAAGACGATTTTACCGCTCTGGTCATAGAGGCTGCCGTCGCTCAGGCGCAGCCGGACGCGCGTGGCATCCAGGCCGCCGCGGCCGGCGTAGCGTTGGCGCAGCTCCTCCGCCTGGCGGGCACTGATGGGGAAGGCCACCCGCATCGGGTCCTGCGACACGATGGTGGCCAGGGTCCCGGCGGTGGGGCTGACCACGTTGCCGACGGTGATGTTGGTACGCCCGATCCGGCCGTCGATCGGCGCCGCGATATCGGTGTAGCCCAGGTTGATCTGGCTGACCCGCAGCGCGGCCTGCGAGCCGAGCAGGCTGGCGGTGGAGGTGCGCTCCTGCGCCGTGGCGGTGTCCAGGTTGGCGCGCGTGCCGAAGTTGCTTCGTGCCAGCTCCTGCGCACGTCCCAGGGAGACACGCGCATTGGCCAGCTCCGCCTCGGCCGAGGCGACGTTGGCCTGCGACTGCGCGACCTGCGCCTCGAAAGGCGGCTTCTCCAGCCGGTACAGGATGTCGCCGCGCTTCACCTCCTGACCTTCGCGGAACAGCTGTTCCTGCATGAAGCCGGTGACGCGGGCCACGATGTCGACGCGGTCGGTGGCCTCCACACGGCCGATGAACTCGGTGCTTTCGGTGACGGGCTGGGGGGCAACCTGGATCACGCCGACGGCCGGCGGACCCTGCGGCGCCCCCTGCGCGAAGGCCGTCGCGGTCAGAAGCGACCAGCCGAGCGAGAGGCCAAGCGAGCCAGTCGCGGTACGTCCGAGCATAAGCCGACTCTCCCGGGGATTCGTATCCGGCCGCCCACTGGGGCCAGCGATCATAGCGGTGAAGCGACCACGGAACGGTACCAACCTGTGGTTCCCGCAGCGCAAGCGGCCGTGGAGCCTGAATGAAGCATGAGGCCCCCCGACGTCAAGTTTTACATTCATGCGTGATTGTACTGAACGAATCGGCCGTTCGGCAGAGTTGGGATCTCGCTCTGCCGATACCGCATCGCGACGCCACCTTGGCGGATTGAAGTATCTTTTCCCGGTGACGCAAACGTTGACGGGAACCTTGTCCCATTCCGCTGTTACAAAATTCCTGGCTGCACATCTGTGCCCAAAACCGGCCCCATTGGCAGCGAACACAAGCCTTTGATGCTCTCCCGGCTGTTTTCAGCGCAGGATCTGCATAAAACCCTCGCTTGACATAGCATCCAGCGCTCGGAACAGTCGTTCCGTCGAGGTGGGACGCTGTGAGCGGAAGATTCTAGCAGCTATAGCGTTCCTTCCCTGATTATGGTGCGGTCGATGGGCTTGCTTGACGGCGAGGTAGCTGCGTGCGGCCGCTACACTCCCTGCATGCGCGTCATTCCATTGGAGTCGGATTGTGGTGACTGACGGACAGCAGGGCGTTGCCGCTGTTGAAAGAGCCTTAAGCATCCTCTCGGCCTGGCGCTACGGCGAGAACAGTCTGGCTCTTCGTGACATTCACAAGCGGACAGGCTTCTACAAGAGCACCATCCTGCGCCTGCTGGCCTCCCTGGAGCGGCACCATTGCGTGGTCCGTCATGCCGACGGCACCTGGGCGCTCGGCCCCATGGTTGCACATTGGGGCACGATTTACCGCCGTGGACTCGACGTGAATGATCTGGTTTGCCCGGTGCTGAACCAGCTGATCCAGGTGACCGGTGAGGATGTCGAGTACTGGGCCCTCGACGGCAATCGCTGCGTTTTCGTGTGCAGCGCGAGCACCAAGCTGGGTCCCAAGCGCGAGATGCCGGCGCGTGGCGAGCGCCGGTCCCTGGAAGACTGCGCGGCCGGTCCGGTTCTGGCCCGCAGCCTGCGTCAGGGCGACCGTGAAACGCTGGCGCTGCGTGACGGCACCGGAACCTCGATGGCCTCGATCGCGGCGCCGATCTACGGGGCGGGCGATACGCTCTACGGCGCGATCACCGTGATCGGGCCGGAACCCCGCGTCTGGCCGCAGGTGGAGCGCCTCAAGGCCCTGGTGGATGACGCCGCCAAGGGCCTTTCCTCCACCCTGGGCGTCGGTCTGCTGGCCAGCTGATCCCGCGAGGGGGGAGACACCCCCCTCACGACCCCTCAGTTCAGGAAGATCTTCCCCGGGTTCAGGATACCCTTCGGATCCAGCGTCTTCTTGATGCTGCGCATCACCGCCAGTGCCTCGGCCCCGTGCTCGACCTCGAGGAATTCCCGCTTGCCCAGGCCGACGCCGTGCTCGCCCGAGCACGTGCCGCCCGCCGCCAGCCCGCGCGCGACGATCTTGCGGTCGAGCTCCCAGGCACGATCGAGCGCCGTCGGGTCATCCTGTTCCACCACGATCAGGCAGTGGAAGTTGCCATCGCCGACGTGGCCCACGATGGGCGCCACCATGCCGGAGGCCTCGATATCCTCCTTGGCACCCAGCAGCGCCTCCGCCAGGCGCGAAATCGGCACGCAAACGTCGGTCGAGATGCCGCGCGCGTTGGGCCGCAGGGCCACCGAGGCCCAGAAGGCGTCGTGCCGCGCCTTCCACAGCTTGTTGCGCGTTTCCACGTCGGTCGCCCAGGCGAAGCCGCGGCCGCCGTAGCCGCCCGTCACCTCCTGCACCGTTTCCGCCTGTTCTTGGACGCCCGCCTCCGTGCCGTGGAACTCCAGGAACAGGGTCGGCAGGGCCTCCAGGCCTTCCAGCTTCGAGTAGCTGATGCAGGCACCCATCTGCACCTCGTCCAGCAGCTCGATACGGGCCACGGGCACGCCCATCTGCATCACGGCAATCACGCTCTCCACCGCGCCTTCCAGCGTGGCGAACTGGCACACCGCGGCCGAGGTCGCTTCGGGAATGCCGTGGAGGCGCAGGCGGATCTTGGTGATGATGCCCAGCGTGCCTTCCGAGCCGATCATCAGCCGCGTCAGGTCATAGCCATTGGCCGCCTTGCGGGTGCGTGAGCCGGTGTTGATCACCCGTCCGTCCGCCAGCACGACCTCCAGCCCCATGACGTTCTCGCGGACCGTGCCGTAGCGCACTGCATTGGTGCCGGAAGCGCGCGTCGCGCACATGCCGCCCAGGGTACAGTGGCTGCCGGGATCCACCGGGAAGAACAGCCCCTGGTCGCGCAGGTGGTCGTTCAGCTGGTGCCGCGTGACGCCCGGCTCCACCAGGCAATCCATGTCCTCCTGGCTGACCTCCAGGATGTGGTCCATGCGGGTCAGGTCCAGGCTGATCCCGGCGCGGACCGGCGTGGCGTGGCCTTCCAGCGAGGTGCCGGCGCCGAAGGCCGTCACCGGAACCTCGTGACGGTGGCACAGCGCCATGAGGCGCGACACTTCCTCCGTGCTGATCGGAAAGGCCACCGCGTCCGGCAGCACCGGGGTCGAGGTGTCCTCGCCGCGGCTGTGGCCCTCGCGCACCGTGGCGTTGGTGGACAGGCGATCGCCCAGGAACTCGCGCGCGGCGGCGATGACGTGGTCCACGGGGCGTGTTTCGATGTTCATGTCAGCTTATTCCGAATCGCGGGCGAGCGGGCAGGTCAGGCAATGCGGCCCGCCGCCGCCAAGGGTGAAGAGTTCCAGCTCGGGATCAAGCACGCGCAGCCCTTCGGCGCGCAGGGCGGCGTTCAGCGCGGTGCTGCCGCGGGCCGACACCACGGTGTCGTTGCCCATGGCCAGGATGTTGCAGCCCAGCGCCATGGCATCCCGGTAGGACACGGGCAGGCAGCGGATGTTATGGCCCGCCAGCCAGCCGAGAAAGCCGGGATCGAGCACCTCGGTGCAGGCGACCGCCAGGCCGGGCGCCGCCATGCAGAACAGCACATCCAGGTGCAGGAAGTGCTCGTCGAAGAGCTCGACGCGAACCTCCCAGCCTTCCGCGCGCAGCCAGACTGCCAGCTGCTCCGCCCCGGCCTCGTCGGTGCGCCCGCCGCTGGCACCGATCGCCGCGAGGCCCGGGCGCAGGATGTGGATGTCGCCGCCCTCCAGCGTCCCGGCGCTGGACTTCCGCCAGAAGCCCGAACCGTTCGCGGCGTGGAAGTCGATCAGCGGCGCGTACTCGCCCCGGCGCTGCGGCCGCTCCAGCTGGCACAGCACCGGTCCCGCATGGGTCACCGCGACGCTGTCGCGCGTGTAGACCATGTAGGGCAGGTGCGGCTCGGGCCGCAGCCGGTGAACCCGGGCGCCGCCCTGTTCCAGCGCCTGGCACAGCTCGGCGTGCTGCGCGGCGAGGTGATGCGCCGAGGGCTGCTGCCGCGCCTCGCCGAGGGTGCGCCGGACGATGCTGTTGAGCGGCATCCACCGGTAGTGATCCGGCGGACAGACCAGCACGTCCAGGAGGCGTCCCGTCTCGCTGCTGACGCGCCAGCCCGGCGAGGGGAGGGAAGCGTGGTCGGACATGGGGCGGAGACTAGACCCTGCCGCCGCCCCTTGCACCCCCGCCCGCGTCAGCCCGTGGCGCGCAGCAGCGCCAGGAGGCGGATTTCCTCGTGATCCATCTCCGAGGTCAGCGAGGCCAGCAGTTCTTCCGACAGCCCAACGCCCTCGTGCTGCTCCAGCAGGCGCTTCTGCCCGGCCCGAAGCGCTGCCAGCCGCAGCTGGAGCCTGGCCCGCAACTCGGCGCGGGAGCGGCCCTTGGCCACGGCGTCGAAGACGCGCGAAATGTTGCGGAACTCCGGGATGAGGTCGCCGGCCACCGCGCCGTCGATCGGGCTGTCGGCATGGCCTTCGAGCTCGGCCAGCGCCGCCCGGGCGATCAGCCGGCGCGCATCGGCTTCCTCGGCAGTCATGCCCTTACGAAGCGGCTCCTCGACGCCCAGCCAGCGGATCACCCACTCCAGCGTGGTGCCCTGGAGCACCAGCGTCACGAAGATGGCGCAGAAGGTCAGGAACACCAGCAGGTCGCGGTCGGGCGTTTCCAGCGGCAGCGCCAGTGCCGCAGCGAGCGACACCACGCCGCGCATCCCGGCCCAGGACACCACGGCGTAGTGCGAGGCCGGCGTGCGCTGCTCCGCCGGTCGGAGCAGCCGTTCCGGCAGCCAGGATACGGCATAAACCCAGGCGGAGCGCGACAGAACCAGCACCGCCGAGAGCGCCAGGGCCATCAGCCCCAGCTCCACCAGCCCGTGCCCGCTGAGCCGCGCCGTGATGGTGGCGAGCTGCATGCCCACCAGGATGAACACCAGCGTGTTGAGCAGGAACTCCGTGAAATCCCAGACGGCGAGGCTCTGCTGCCGGGCATCCGCGCTGATGACCCGGCGCTGCCCCCGGCTCAGCACGAAGCCGCCGGTCACCACCGCGATGACGCCCGAGGCGTGGAAGCTTTCCGCCAGCAGATAAGCCGCGAAGGCCAGCAGGAAGGACAGCGCGATCTGCAGCGTCGAGTCTTCCAGCCGCGGCATGGCCCACAGGGCCGCGCGGCCGAGCGCGTAGCCGATCAGCAGCCCGCCGAATCCAGTGCCCAGGAACGACAAGCCGGCCTGGGCCACCGAGAATTGCCCCGCCACCAGCGCCCCCACCGCCAACCGGTAGAGCACGAGCGAGGCCGCGTCGTTGATCAGGCTTTCGCCCTCCAGCACAGACACGATGCCGCGCGGCATGCGCAGGCGCTTGAGCACCGCGGCCGCCGCGACCGCGTCGGGGGGTGCCACGATGGCGCCCAAGGCGACGGCGGCGGCCCAGGGCAGGCCCGGCAGCAGCCACTTGGCGACCAGCGCGATGCAGGCCGCCGTGAACAGCACCGCCCCGATCGCCAGCAGCAGGATGGCATCGAGCCGCCGCCGGAACTCCGCCCAGTCGGTGCGCCAGGCACCGGCCTGCAGCAGCGGCGGCAGAAAGAAGGCGAGGGCGAATTCCGGGTCGAGCCGGAAGTCGGGGATCTGCGGCACGAAGGCCACCGCCATGCCACCCAGCACCAGCATCACGGCGTAGGGTGCGTTCAGCTTCTGCGCCAGCAGCGACAGCGTGACGCAGATCACCGCCAGGATCAGCAGGGTTTCCGCCAGGCTCATCGCCTCATCTCCCGAGCCAGGCGACTCCCCTGCGCGCCGCTCCCCTGGCGGTCACGATCGGCCCCCATGCGTCGCGGCGCATGTCGGATCGTCCTCCCGGCACGGTTCTCAGGCGCGGCCGTATGTGTCCTCGAAGCGGACGATGTCGTCCTCACCCAGGTACGAGCCCGACTGCACCTCGATCAGCGTCAGCGGGATGATGCCAGGGTTTTCCAGCCGGTGGATCGCACCCAGCGGCAGGTACACGCTCTCGTTCTCGCGCAGCATCAGCCGCTCGCTGTCGCGCTCCACGGTGGCGGTGCCCTGCACCACCACCCAGTGCTCGGCGCGGTGGTGGTGCTTCTGCAGGCTCAGCTTCTGGCCCGGCCGCACCATAATCTTCTTCACCTGGAACCGCTCGCCCAGGATCAGGCCCTCGTAGTGGCCCCAGGGACGGTACATGCGCCGGTGCTCGGTCGCCTCACGCAGCTTGGCGGATTTCAGCTTCTCCACCAGCTTCTTCACGTCCTGGGCGCATTCCCGGTGCATGGCCAGGACCGCGTCCTCGGTCACCACCACCACCACGTCCTTCAGGCCCACGACGCCGGTCACGATGCCCTCGGATCGCACGTAGCAGCCTTCGCTGTTGAGGACGTGGACAGGACCGTGCGACGCGTTGCGGCGGCCGTCCTGGGGCGACACGGCCCAGAGAGCATCCCAGGACCCCACGTCGGACCAGCCGAGCGAGGCCGGGATCACCAGCGCATGGGGCGTGTGCTCCATCACCGCGTGGTCGATCGAGATCGACGGCGCGCGGCAGAAGGCCTTCGCGTCGAGGCGCACGAAGTCGAGGTCGCGCCGGGCGCCGCTGACCGCCTCGCGCACCGCTTCCATCAGTTCCGGCGACAGCCGCTCCAGCTCGGCCAGCCAGGTGGCGGCGGTGGCCACGAACATGCCGGAGTTCCAGAGGTGGCGGCCCCCCTCGAGGAAGCGCTGCGCCGTGGCGAGGTCGGGCTTCTCGACGAAGCTGGCGACCCGCGCGATGCCGTCGGTGCCGGGCAGGTCCTCGCCCACCTGGATGTAGCCGTAGCCGGTCTCGGGCTGATCGGGCCGCATGCCGAAGGTCACGATCGCCCCGTCCCGCGCCGCGTCGGCAGCACGGTGGACGGCCTCGCGCAGGGCTTCGGTGTCGCTGATCGTGGCGTCGGCCGCCATGATCCACAGCACCGCGCGCGGGTCGCTCTCGGCCGCGAGCAGGGCGGCCGCGGCGATCGCGGGGGCGGAGTTGCGCGCCTCGGGCTCCAGCACGATCCGGGCGCCCTCGATCCCGTCCTCGCGCAGCTGCTCGGCCACCAGGAAGCGGTGCGCCTCGGCCGCCACCAGGATGGGCGGCGCGAAGCGGGAGCCGTGCGCCCGCTCGGCCGTGGCCTGGAGCATGGTCTTCTCGCCCACCAAGGGCCAGAACTGCTTCGGGTACGCCTCCCGCGACAGCGGCCAGAGGCGGGTGCCGGTGCCGCCGCAAAGGATGACGGGGATCAGCGAAGCGACGTCAGTCATCGGGAGGGCGGCCGATCCTTGCAAATCCTGGCCTCACGACTACCGGAGGGCTTAGCAAAAGAAAAGCCGCCAGAGCATGACGCCCTGGCGGCTGTTCCGTGACCGGGATGGGGCGGGGCCTATTCGGCCAGCGCCTCGTCCTTCTTCCGGCGCAGGCTCGGCAGCAGCATCGTGCCCAGCACGATGGCACAGACCACCAGCAGCGAGGCGCTGATCGGCCGGGTGCTGAAGTCGACGAAGACGAAGGCGTCGCCGCGGCTCAGCAGCATGGCGCGACGCAGGTGCTCCTCCATCATCGGGCCCAGCACGAAGCCGATCAGCAGCGGCGCCGCCGACAGGTTCAGCTTGCTGAACGTGTAGCCCAGGATGCCGAAGAACAACGTCTGGTAGATATCGAAGACCGAGTTGTTCAGGGAGTACACGCCGACCGCGCAGAAGATCAGGATCGACGGGTACAGGTAGCGATAGGGCACCTTCAGCAGCTTCACCCACATGCCGATCAACGGCAGGTTGATCACCAGCAGCATCAGGTTGCCGATCCACATCGAGCAGATCAGGCCCCAGAACAGGTCGGGCTGCGCTTCCACCATGCGCGGGCCCGGCTGGATGCCCTGGATGATCAGCGCGCCCACCATCAGCGCCATCACCGCGTTGGACGGGATGCCCAGCGTCAGCAGCGGGATGAAGGAGGTCTGCGCCGCGGCGTTGTTGGCGGATTCCGGACCGGCCACGCCCTCGATGGCACCGTTGCCGAACTCCTTGCCG
Organism: Roseomonas elaeocarpi; assembly: GCF_042433915.1. NCBI lineage: Bacteria > Pseudomonadati > Pseudomonadota > Alphaproteobacteria > Acetobacterales > Roseomonadaceae > Roseomonas > Roseomonas elaeocarpi. The sequence goes on from NZ_JBHLUN010000005.1 coordinate 363,006, forward strand.
TGGCCGCTCATCTTCCGCTCCATCATGTAGGAGCCGAAGGCCGCAAGCGCGGCGCCGCCACCGGGCAGGATGCCCAGCACCGAACCCAGCACCGTGCCGCGCAGCACCGCCGGGATGGCGCGGCGGGTTTCCGTGCGCGTCAGCCACATGCTGCCGATCTTGGCGCCCAGCACCGAGCGCGCTTCCGGCCGCTCAAGGTTCAGGATGATCTCGGAGATGCCGAACATGCCCATGGCGATCGAGGTGAAGCCGATGCCGTCGGAAAGCTCCGGAATGCCGAAGGTGAAGCGCTGCTGGCCCGTCTGCACATCGGTGCCCACCAGCCCCAGCGCCACGCCCAGCGCCACCATGGCAATGGATTTGACCACTGAGCCCTGCGCCAACACGGCCGAGATGATCAGGCCCAGCAGCATGAGCGAGAAGTAGTCCGCCGGCCCGAAGCTCAGCGCCACCTTGGTCAGCAGCGGACCGGAGGCCGCCACCAGGATGGTCCCCACCGTGCCGGCGAAGAAGGAGCCCAGCGCCGCAATGGTCAGGGCCGCGCCGGCCCGCCCGTTGCGAGCCATCTTGTAGCCGTCGATCGCCGTGACGACCGAGGACACCTCGCCCGGCAGGTTCAGCAGGATGGCCGTGGTGGAGCCGCCGTACTGGGCGCCGTAGTAGATGCCGGCCAGCATGATGATGGCCGTGGTGGCAGGCTGCCCGAAGGTGATCGGCAGCAGGAGCGAGATCGTCGCCACCGGGCCAATGCCCGGCAGAACGCCGATGGCGGTGCCGATAAAGGCACCGATCAGCGCGAAAAGCAGGTTGTCGAAGCTCAGCGCGACGGCGAAGCCGTGCGCGAGATTGCCGAGCAGATCCATGGAGGTGCGCCGGTCCTTAGGTAATCGTCGGCCAGAGCGGGACTCGGATGTCCAGCTGCCAGATAAACACGACCCAGCTGATGACGCACAGCGCGACGATCATGCCGAGAACCCCGAGGGGCCGGTGAGAGCGGTCCGCCAGCGCGGACAGCCCGATGGTGAGCACCAGCGACACGATGAGGCCGAGCGGCTCCAGCGTCAGCGCGAACACCGCCATGGCGGCGTGCACGAGTGCCAGCGGCCGCCAGCCCGGCGAGATCGCCATGATGCCGAGACCCGCCACGCAGGCGAAGCCGACCTGACGCCAGTTGCCCTCGCCGTAGCCCGCACGCTGCAGCAGCTGCCAGATCACCAAGCCGACCGCCGTTCCCAGCAGCACGGTGGTGAGGTCGAGCCTGGTCCAGCGTTCCAGGGGATCGGGGCCGTTGCGTAGCGAGATCAGCACCACGACGGCGCCGAGAACGAGCAGGAGGCTGAACACGAGCATCGGCATGTAGCCGGGGCCCATGCGCCGCGCGTCGCCCAGCGTGTGGTCGAGGTTGAGCCAAAGGCCCACCAACGCGAACAACACGAGCAGACCGCCCGAGATGGCATCCTTGGCATTGACTTTCATGGCTGCTCCCATCCTGCAAGGAGGAACGGCGCGCGCTCATCGCCCCGGCCAGCGAATCGCACCGCCGCGCATGGCTCCGGGACCGGGTGTGAGCCCGGCCATGGCAAAGCCCGAAATGGCTGAGGCATACTGTTGATGTTCCCCCCTCCCGGCCCGTCTTTCTGTGTCCGCCGCGTCGGACGACGGTGCCGAGCAAGCCCAAGTGACACAGTTTTAAGGTCACGGAAGGCAACCGAGCAAGCCGTACTGTTGCTGTTGAGACATGCCGGGCGATGCTGCAAAGCAACATTCTGACCTGCCGGCTGCGGGAGCATGCAGGACGCCCAGGGCAGGGCATAGTCCGGGCCGATCCGGCAGGGAGCATCCACCCACCGAGTTGCCGCCCCCTGTCACCCTGGCCCCGGGCAGAGGTCACGACGCGCGTGATCGGACAACCTCCGCCATGAACGACGGCGGTGCCCGGGACTTGCGCCATCCCGGCACCGTGGCCGCGGAAGGCGTGCTCCGCTTGAAGCGCGGGGGACTTTCCCACCTTCTCCGGGCGTGTACGCTCGCCGTGGGTACTGGCCGGTTCCGGCGCACCGGGTCATGACGGCCGGCCCGGCAAGGATTGCCGTCAGCCCGGCGAGCGCCGCGTCCCCCGCCCGGCGCCCGGGCGCTGGCCGGGCAGCGCCTGAACCGCTGGTTCAACCGGCAAGAGGAGGTTTCCCGCATGAAGATCTGCGTATTCGGTGCCGGCGCCATCGGCGGCCACCTCGCCGCCCGCCTGGCCAAGGGTGGGGCCGAGGTCAGCGTGGTGGCGCGCGGCGCCTACCTCGACGCCATCCGGACGCGCGGGCTGACGGTGCGGGCGCTGGACGGCGAGCACCACTGCCGCCCCGCGGCCTCCGCCGACCCGGCCGAACTCGGGCCCCAGGACGCGGTGATCGTGACCACCAAAGCGCCGGCGCTGACGCAGGTGGCCGGGGCGATCGGGCCGCTGCTCGGCCCCGAAACCGCGGTGGCCTTCGTGATGAACGGCATTCCCTGGTGGTACTTCGACCGCCACGGCGGCGAGCTGGACGGCCGCCGCCTGCCGGCGCTCGACCCCGACGACGCGGTGCGGCGCGCGATCGGCGTGGAGCGCACGATCGGCGGCGTCGTCCATTCATCCTGCACCGTGGTCGAGCCCGGCGTGGTGGAAGTCACCAACAAGGGCAGCCGCGTCATCCTGGGCGAGCCCGACGGCAGCCTCAGCAACCGTGCCCGAGCCATCGCCAACCTGTTCCGGGGCGGCGGTATCCTGTCCTCGGTGGTGCCCGACATCCGTGCCGAGATCTGGAGCAAGCTGCTCGGCAACATCTCCTACGGCCCGCTCTGCGTCCTGTCGCGCGAAGCCGGCAACAAGACCTTCGACGACCCGGCCACCGTGGCGGCGGCGGAGCGCATGATGCGCGAAGGCTTCGCCATCGCCGAAAGCCTGGGCGTCCATTTCGAGCTGGGCATGGACAAGCGCCTGTCGATGCTGGGCGCCTCCGCGCACAAGCCGTCGATCCTCCAGGACCTCGAACTCGGCCGTCCGATGGAGATCGACGCGCTGATGACGGTGCCGCTTGAACTGGCGCGGCTGCGGGGCGTGGAAACGCCGACGCTGGACCTGCTGGTCGCCCTGACGGCGCGCGCCGCCGCGGCCGCGGGTCTCTACCGCATGCCCGGACGCTGAGGGGGCGCCGGCGCCATCCCGCGACGCGGGCGAGCGCCGGCCGTCGTGCCGCGTCCGGCGGCGCCCGAACCGGCCGGCGCCGTGCCGGCCCGCCGATATGGCGTCAGCCGATCGGCTTGTGCGCCTTGTCCATCAGGCGGCTGAAAAAGGCGCGCGCCTTGCTCGGCGGCTTCGGCGGCGCGGCCACGACCTGCGCGGCGGCCCGCTCCCGTTCCTTGGAGCTCAGCCACTTCTCCAGGCTCATGCCCGCCTTCGCCGCGCGCTTCGCCTCGTAGGCGCGCTGCCCTTCCGTCAAACGTTTCTCCGGCGCTGCCATGTGCTGCGACCTCCCGCGATGCTGCGCCGTCTTTCGCGCAGCGCCGTTGCGGCGGCAAGAGGCGAGAGGGGGCGGGCCCGCAACAGCGCGGGGCCTTGCGCGGCCGACCGGGGCGGTCCACCTCCGCCCCATGGAAGAACGTGTGAAGGCCGGCATCTGGGCCTCGATGGCCCTGCGCCTCGGAAGTGCGGCCGGGCGCCCTGGCATGGTGCTGCGGAAGGGCGATCCCGACAGCGGCGGCATCCTGTGCGTGCTGCACGGGCGGGAAGGGCTGATGGTGCTCTCCCAGGTGCGCGACGCGGAAGGGCGGCAGGCCTGGATGCGCGGCACCGGCACGGGCCCGGTCGACCAGGACACCGCCGACAGCTACGTCGCGCGCCAGGTCAAGCGCGACCCCGACCTGTGGGTTCTGGAATTCGAGGCACCGGACCTGCTGCCACCCTTCGAGGCGCGCATCGTCTGACCAGCCGGGCCTGAGCGCCCCGGGCAGGCGCGTCAGCGATCGGTCAGCCGCAGCTCGATGCGTCGGTTGCGGGCGTAGGCCTCGGGCGTGTCGGCGGGGTCGAGCGGCTGGTTGTCGCCGAAGGCCGCGGCCGCCACCCGGTTGGCCGGCAGCCCCTCGGTGATCAGCAGCTGCGCCACCGCGATGGCGCGGGCCGAGCTCAGCTCCCAGTTCGAGGCGAAGCGGCCGCCACCCCGCAGCGGCGAACGATCCGCATGCCCGTCCACGCGCAGGATCCAGTTCACGTCCGCCGGGATCTTCGCGGACAGGTCGCGCAGCACCCCGGCGATCTGCCGGATCTGCGCCTGCCCGGCCTCCGACAGCTCGGCGCCGCCGACGGGGAACAGCACCTCGGACTGGAACACGAAGCGGTCGCCCACGATGCGCACGTCCGGCCGGTCGCCCAGAACTTCCCGCAGCCGGCCGAAGAAGTCCGAGCGGTAGCGCTGCAGCTCCTCCACCCGGGCGGCGAGCGCGGCGTTGAGCTTCTGGCCCAGCGCGGTGATCTGCGCGTCCTTGTCGCGCCCCGAGGCTTCCTGGATGTCGAGCGCCGCCGCAACCCGGCGCAGCTCGGCGCGCAGGGCTTCCAGCTGTTGCGACAGCAGCGCCGCCTGGGCACGCGCGCTCTCGGCCAGCCGGGTGGATTCGCCGCCCTGCGCCTCGGCCGCGGCGCGCTGCCGCTCCGCATCGTCGCCGCGCGCCATGGCCTCCTTCGCCTGCCGCTCCAGCTGGTCGCGCAGCGCGGTCAGCGCCTGCACCTGCTGGTTGAGGCGCGCGATCTCGGCCCGGGCCTGCTCCGCATCCGCCTGCGCCTTGGTCTGCGCGGCCTGGAGCTGCGCCTGCGTGGCCTGGGCCGCCTGGAGCTGCGTCTGGGTGGCCTGTGCCGCCGCCTGGGCGGCGGCGAGGGCACGGGCGGCATCGGTACGCTGGCGCACCGCTTCGGCCGTCTGCTGCCCCACGGCGTCGTTGCGCGTTTGGGCGTCGCTCAGCCGCTGTTCCAGGGCCGCGATCCGCTCGCCCGTGCCGCGCGCCGCCAGCTCCGCGTCCGACAGCCGTGCCGCCAGCCCGTCGCGCTGCGCCGCCAAGGCCGTCCGCTCACCATCCAGCCGGTCGCGCTCGGCGCCAAGCGCCGTCGCCTCCGCCCGCGCCGCGTCGCGCGCGGCGGTCGCGGTGCGGGCTTCCTCCACGGCCCGGCCCAGGCTGCCGCGCAGCTCGGCACTCTGCCCCTGTTCCAGCGAGAGGAGCTGCGCCAGCTCCGCCACCTGCCGGTTCAGCCGGTCCAGGGCCCGGTCGCGCGAGCTCAGCGTCACCGACAGGAAGCCCTGCGCCAGCACGAAGACCAGCAGCACGAAGATGATGACCATCAGCAGCGTGGACAGCGCGTCCACGTAGCCGGGCCAGGCGTTCAGCCCTTCGGAGGTGCGCCTGCGGGAGCCGCGCGGCATCTCAGCCCTCCACGCGTCGCATCACTGCTGCGGCGCCTCGGCCAGCGCCGCGATGGTGCGCGCCAGCAGCTTGATCTCGGAACGGATTTCCTGCGTCGACTGCGCGCGGCCCTGGCTGCCTTCTTCCAAAACGCGTGCCATGTAGAGCTCGATGTTGCGCAGGTGTGCGCGGGACGCCTCGTCATGGGCCTGCGTGTCCGCCAGCCGCGACAGCACCGGCACCAGAGCCGCCTGGCTTTCCGCCACGCGCTGCATCAGTACCTGGCTGGCGCGCATCTGGTCGGTCAGCACCGTGAGGCGATCCGTCAGCGTCGACAGCCCCTGCGCGGACTGGGCGCTCCGCTCCTCGCCGCGGGCAAGGGTGCGCTGGAGGGCTTCCAGGTTCTCGGCCGTCTGCTCCAGCAGCGCCTGCACGTAGGCCGGCACCGAGCCACCTTCGGCCTCGCCGCCCAGCACGCCGGATGACAGGCGGGTGACGCCGGCCAGCCATTCCTCGAGGTCGTTGAAGAAGCGGTTCTGCGCCTGCCCGGCCGTAAGGTCGAGGAAGCCCAGCACCAGCGCGCCCGCCAGGCCCAGCATGGAGGAGGAGAAGGCCACCGACATGCCGCCGATCGGCTGCGCCAGCCCGGACTTCAGCTGGTTGAACAGCGCGTTCAGGTCGCCCGCGCCGACCGACATGTTGTTGATGACCTCGGCCACGGAGCCGATCGTCAGGATCAGGCCCCAGAAGGTGCCGAGCAGGCCCAGGAAGATCAGCAGCCCGGTCATGTAGCGCGACAGCTCGCGGCTCTCATCCAGGCGGGAGCCGATGCCGTCCAGCACCGTGCGCATCGCGGGTGCCGAGAGCATCAGCTTCTCGCCGCGTCGGCCCGACAGCATCGAGGCCATGGGCGAGAGCAGTCGTGGCGGCGCCTGCGCCGGCTGCCCCGGCCGGGCGGAGCGGAAGCTGTCGAGCCAGTTGGCTTCCCGCCGCAGGGCCAGCACCTGTCGGAAGTTCCAGATGATCCCCAGCGCCATCACGCCCAGGATCACCACGTTCAGCACCACGTTGGCCTGGAAGGCGCCGATCAGCTGCTCGTGCAGCACCGCCACGATCGCCGCCACCACCACCAGGAACAGCACCATCCGCAGGAGGTACTTGTGCTGGCTGCTGATGGGGTTGGCCGCGGCCACCGCGGCGGCGGGTCCCGCCGCGGGCCCCGTGGCGGGGTTGTGCATCGGGCCGGTCATGGGCGCAGGTCCTCGGCGGGCAGGGGCGTCGCGGGCGGCAGCAGGTCGATCAGGATGCGGCCCGCGGGCATCAGGCCGAGCGGCCGCAGGTCGATCCGGGTGTCGGGCAGCCCCGCGGCCACCAGGCGCGCCTTGAGCGCCCTGGCCTGCGCGAGGCTGTCCCGCCGCGCCGTGGCCAGGTCGTTCGCCGGGCCGGCCACCTGCGACAGCACGGTGACGCGGCCCTCCGTGCGCTGCGCCAGGGCACGGGCCAGCTGCACCAGGGCCTGAGCCTGCGGGCGCTCCGGCTCGCTGGTGGAAGCGGCGCCGGTCAGGCGCCAGCCGCCGCCGGGAAGGGCGGCGATGCCGCTTGGCAGGGCGATGTCGCGAAAGTCGGCGGTGGAACCCACCACGCGGGCCTTGCCCGGCTGCGCCGACAGCGTGGCCGGGGCAGGCGGTGCCGCAGCGGGGTCGGGAAGGGCCTGTGCCTCAGCCCCGGCACCAGTGTTCGGAGCACTCGTGGCGGCATCCGGCCGCGCCACGGTCTGGGCGGACAGCGGGGCGACGGACAGGGGCGCGAGCAGCGCCGCCACGGCAACACGGAGGAAAATGCGCATGTCGGCCGGAAGCTAGAGCAGATCGCCGCCCGCGGGAAACGCCGGGCGCAGACTTTCTCACGGCGGGGTGCGGCGGCAACCGTTCGTCCGGTGCCGCCGCGCCGCCCTCAGCCCGCTGCTTCAGCCCCCTTGGGCGGCGCGCGACGCCACGCGGGTGATCCCCTCCACCACCGCTTCCCGCAGCAGAGGATGAAGGTGCGGGTTGCCCGCCACCACGTTGCCCGAGGGCCAGGCATCGCCGCCCTCCGGATCGGTGACGTAGCCGCCCGCTTCCTTGACCATGATGATCCCGGCCGCGCAGTCCCAGGGCTTGAGCCCCAGCTCCCAGTAGCCGTCGTAGCGGCCGGCCGCGAGCCAGGCGAGGTCGAGCGCCGCCGAGCCGAAGCGACGGATGCCCGCCACCTGCGGCATCAGCCGCGCCAGCGTGGTGGAGAATTCCGCCCGCTTCGGCACGTTGGCAAAGGGGATGCCGGTGGCGAACAACGCTTCCTGAAGGTTGCGGCGCCCGGAAACGCGCAGGCGGCGGTCGTTCAGGAAGGTACCCATGCCCTTCTCGGCCCAGAACAGCTCGTCGTTGACGGGGTTGTAGATCACGCCCGCCATCACCTCGGCGCTGTTCTCGCCGGTGCGCTTCTCGATGCCGACGCTGACGCACCACTGCGGGATGCCGTGGAGGAAGTTCGAGGTGCCGTCGAGCGGATCCACCACCCAGCGCCATTCCCAGTCACGGTCGCCGCTCTCGCCGCTTTCCTCCATCAGGAAGGCGAAGCCCGGACGGGCGCGCGACAGCTCGGTGCGCAGCGTTTCCTCGGCGCGCAGGTCGGCCTGCGATACGAAGTCGCCCGGGCCCTTCATGCTGACCTGAAGGTTCTCGACCTCGCCGAAATCGCGCAGCAGTCGCTTGCCGGCCTTCTGCACGGCCTGGATCACCACGTTGAGGGCAGGGGAAAGTCGGGCGCTCGGGCGCATGGGATGGTTCCTCAGGGCACGCCGGCGGCGCGTGGGGCGCGCGGAACCGGAAGCCGTTCACGGGGCCGGGCCATGCTGCGTGGCCGGGCAGGGTTCGGGCAAGTCGCTGCCCGGTGCGGAAGCTCTGGCGGGGATTCGGACCCGCCGCGCGGGGCCGGCGGAACGGGGGCGGGCCGGCGTCCGGTTCTTCGCGGCCATGGGCAGGGCGCAGCCACACCGCACCATTCCTGCGAGAGCCCCGCGCCGCCGTAGCGGCCGGCGCGGGGCCCGTCTCACCCAACCACCCCGCCGGAGCGGAACGGCCGGCGGGGGATCAGCCCTTGGCGCGTTCCATGTAGGAGGCGTCCTCGGTGCGGACCACGATCTTCTCGCCCGTGGAGATGAAGGGCGGCACCATGGTCTTCACGCCGTTGCTCAGCAGCGCCGGCTTGTAGGAGGAGGTCGCCGTCTGGTTCTTCACCACTGGATCGGCCTCGACCACCTCCAGCGTCACGCTGTCGGGCAGGTCCATGCTCACCGGGTCGCCCTCGATCAGGCGGACGTTGACGGTCATGTTCTCGACCAGGAACGGCAGACGCTCGCCCAGGATGTCCTTGGGAACGGTGGTCTGCTCAAAGGTCTCGGGGTCCATCAGGATCAGCCCGTCGCCCTCGGCGTAGGAGAAGGTGTACTCCTTGTCCTCGGTGGTCAGGCGCTCCACGGTGTCCTGGGTGCGCCAGCGCTGGTCCTTCTTGGTGCCGCTCTTCACGTCGCGCATCTCGACCTGGATCACGGCCGCGCCCTTGCCCGGCGTCATGATGTTGATCTTGAGGACCGACCAGCGACGGCCCTCGAATTCGATCACCTGGCCCGGACGCATCTGGTTGGCCTGCTGCTTCGCCATGGCGGCTGCACTCTCGCTTCGGATGTGTTCTGGAAAGATCGGGCCGGGCTTTACCGGCAGGCCGCCGCTTCGGCAACCTCGTCCGAAACAGGGGAGACGTGTGCGGCCCCGAAGTCCGGAACGGTTCCGGCGGCGGGGAGGGGCGCCGCCGCCCTCTCCGGCCCGGCTTCGTCCGGACCAGTACCCTGCGGACCGGGCTCTTGCGGAGGAACACCCTGCGGGCCGGCGTCGTCCGGATCGCCACCCCGTAAGCCGACGCCTTGCGGAAGGGCGCCCTGTGGAACAACGCCGTGCGGAACGGCACCTGCCGGGCGGGCCCCGTCCCGATCACGTTCCTCCTGACCGGCGCCTTCCGCATCCGCATGCCAGTGCGGCGCACCGCCGAGCGGGGCCTCGACCCGCCAGCCCCCCGCCTCGCGCCCCACGAAGCCGGGATCCAGCGGCGCCTTGCCGCGGCCGCCGGGCAGGTCCAGCGCGTAGACCGGCCAGGCCAGCCCCGTGACGCGGCCGCGCAGCGACCGAAGGATCGCGCGGCCCTCGCTGATCGGCACCTCGAAGCGCGCGGTGCCCGGCGCCCGGTCGAGCTGATGGAGGTAGTAGGGCTTCACCCGCGCCGCCAGCATGGCGCGGAACAACGCTTCCAGCGCCTCGGCACTGTCGTTCACGCCGCGCAACAGCACCGATTGCCCGAGCAGCGCCACGCCGCCGCGTGCCAGCCGCCGCAGCGCGGCGCGGGCGGTTTCGGTGAACTCGCGCGCATGATTGGCGTGGACGCAAAGGAACACGGCCTTGTCGCAGTCCAGCGCCTCGACCAGCGCCCGGGTGACCCGGTCGGGATCGGCCACCGGCACGCGGGTATGAAGGCGGATGACCTCGATATGCGGGATCGCTGCCAGCCGCCGCACGATGTCGCCCAGCCGCCGGGGCGACAGCATCAGCGGGTCGCCGCCGGTCAGGATCGCCTCGCGCAGCGTGGCGGTGCGCGCGAAGTAGCCGATCGCCGCGTCCAGCTCCGCCTCGCTCAGCACGCCGCCGTCGGGTCCGACCTGTTCCCGGCGGAAGCAGAACCGGCAGTACACCGGACAGGCCAGCAGCGGCTTCAGCAGCGCCCGGTCCGGGTAGCGGTGCACCACGCCCGGCACCGGCGAATGCGGGTGGTCGGCCGTGGGATCGGCCAGCTCCCCCGCCGTGGTGCGCAACTCATCCGGGTGGGGCAGGTACTGCCGTGCGATCGGATCCTCGGGCTTGCCGGGCTCGATCATCGCCGCGACCGCGGGTGTCACCGAGATGGCGTAGCGCTCGGCCACGGCGCGCAGGGCCGGCAGCTCGGCCGGCTTGGCCAGGCCGGCCGCCACCAGGGCGTCGGGATCGCGCAGCGTGCGGGAACGGGGCAGGGGAGTGGAGCCATCGGGCATGGCGGCCAGCGCATAGCGCCGCTAAGTCCCCTTCCGCAATGGCCGATCCTGCCTCCCCCGCCCGCCCGCCCTCGCCGGACGGCACACCACGCCCGGCCGCGTCCCGGACCGGCCTCCCGCCCTGGCATCCGCGGAGCCTGGCCGACCGGCTGCCGGCGCTGCGGCGCCGCACCGCGCTGATCCGCGACACCCGACAGTTCTTCGAGACGCGCGGCTACACGGAGGTCGAAACGCCTGCCCTGGTGCCGGTCCCGGGCATGGAGGTGCATCTCCAGGGCTTCCGCTCACGCTTCACCCCGCACCTCGCGCCCGGCGAGCCGCGGGACCTGTGGCTGCGGACCTCGCCGGAACTGGCACTCAAGCGTCTCCTGGTCGCGGGCGCCGGCCCGGTCTTCGAATACGCGCGCGTCTGGCGCAACGGCGAGGTGTCCGCCCGCCACGCGCCGGAATTTACCATGCTGGAATGGTATGCGCCCGGCCTCTCGCTCGGCGGCATGATGGACGAAACCGAGGCCCTGCTGCGCGCCGTCCTGCCCGCCAGCGTGGCGCGGCGCGACACCGTCACCGACCTGTCGCTGCCCTTCGAGCGCATCACCGTGGCGGAAGCCTTCCGCCGCTGGTGCAACGGCATCGACATCCTCGGCACGATCCGCCCGGACGGGGAGGGCGATGCCGCCCTCCTTCGCGCCGCCGCCGACGCGGCTGGCCTGGCCGTGTCCGGGAACAATTGGGAAGACCTGTTCTTCGCGCTGATGCTGGATCACGTCGAACCGCGCCTGGGCCGCGATCGGGCGAGCTTCCTGACCCACTGGCCCACGCCCCAGGCAGCCCTGGCGCGCCGCGACCCGGCCGATCCCCGCGCGGCGCTGCGCTTCGAGCTCTTCGTGGCCGGCATCGAGCTTGCCAACGCCTTCGACGAGCTCACCGACCCCGCCGAGCAGCGCACACGCTTCCGGCGCGACGCGGCGGAGCGGGAGCACCTCTACCCCGGCGAAGGCTGGCCGGTGGACGAGGACTTCCTCCAGGCGCTCCAGCACGGCATGCCCGGTGGCTCCGGCATCGCACTCGGCTTCGACCGTCTGGCGATGCTGGCGGCAGGCGTCGAGGACCTGGCGCAGACCCGCTGGCTGGGCGCCTGGCCCTACGGCTGACGGCCCTTCAGGGCTGCGCCGCACCCTCCGCCTGCGCCGCGGCGATGGCGGCGTTCATGCCGCGCACCCCGGCCGCCGGGCCCTCCGGGTGGTTCCACACCGCGCCCACCACCGCCAGGAAGTCCGCACCCGCCCGAACCAGCGGCGCGCAGTTGGCCGCAGTGATGCCGCCGATCGCCACCGCCGGAACCTCCATCACCTCGCCCCACCACTGCAGCAGCTCCACCTCCGCGTGGTGCTCCACCGTCTTGGTGCTGGTGGGAAAGAAGGCGCCGAAGGCCACGTAGTCGGCGCCGAGCTCGCCCGCCTTCATCGCCAGGTGGCGGCTGCCGTGGCAGGTGATGCCCAGGATGCCCTGGCCCAGCAGTTGCCGCGCCGCCTCGTGATCGCCGTCCTCCTGCCCGAGATGCGCGCCGTCGCAGCCGGTCTCCACCGCGAGGTCGGCCCGGTCGTTCAGGAGGAAAGCCACGTCGCGCGACTGCGCCACGGGGCGCAGCGCGTCGCAGGCGCGCCGCACCGCGTCCTCGTCCGCGTCCTTGAGGCGCAGCTGCACGCAGGCGACGTCGCCTGCGTCCAGCGCGCGCGCGAGGTCCTCGGCGAAGCGCGCCGGTTCCAGCGCCGGTGGGGTCACGAGGTAGAGCCGGCAGCCCGGGCCGCTCTCACCGGGTCGGGACTCGTTGCTTCTGGCCATGGTCGCAGCTTCCCTCGGATGTCCCCGGGCAGAACGCGTCGCGCGGGGTGGCGTCTAGAAGCACATCCGCCCGCGGTCAGCACGTCCGGCGGCGCGCAAAAAAACCGATCGCAACGAGGTCCCCCGTTGGCCGAGGCGCGGTTGCAGCCCGGCGCCGTTCAGCCCAACCCGTCGCGGCCATCCCCGCGAAGCAGGTCGGGCCGGGAAAACCCCGTCCCGCTCAGCCATCGTGCCACGAGACCTTGCCCGCCCGGCTTCCGCAGGTCGACCAGCGTCAGATCCAACGCCAGTGGCGGAACCGTCCAAACCCTCGCCCCGACCTCCGCCGCCGCCGCCTGCACCGAGGCGAAGCCAGAGCTGTCCCGCCGCAGCACCAGCTGCCGCCAACCCCCGCGCAGCGCCCCGAGCGCCGCACCCGACAGGTCGGCGCAGTCCAGCACCGCCTCGTGCGGCACGCCCGGGCAGCGCGCCACGGCCGCCCGGACCATGGCCCGGAACACCGCCGGCCCCGGCCAGACCACGCCGCCCGGCACCGACAGCAGCAGCACGCCGGCCGCGCCGCCACCCTCCGCCGCCAACCGCAGAACCGCCGCCATCTCCGCCGCGTCATGCACGATCACGGCCGGCCAGCCATGCCCCGCCGCTTTCACTACCTCCGTCATTATCCTCCTGCGCCCCTCCGTCAGCGTTGACCCGGGCTGCCGCCATGCGTAATGCCCCGGGATATCACGCGTTCGGGGTTGTTGATGGCGGATCGGCTGAGCGAGGCAGCGGCGCGGTTGGAGGCGGCGGTGGAGCGGCTGGCCGGCGCGGCGGCCCGCCCGCGCGCCACCCTGTCGCAGGAAGAGGTTCTGGATCTCGGCCGGCGCCTCGATGCGACGCTGGCCCGCCTGCGCCTGGCGCTGTCGCGCGAGGAGCCGGAAGGTGCTACCGACGAGGCAGTCACCGACGATCCGATGCTGGACGAGGATCTGGACGCCGAGCTGGAGCTCGAAGACGAGGATCTGCCGGCAGAGGACCAGCCGGCCGTCGACGGTGCTGCGGCGCCGGCGGAACCCACCGCAGCCGCCCCGGTGCCGGCGCCGTCCACCGCGCTCCCGGTCGCGGCCGAGCCTGCCGGCAGCGTGCCTCCCGCGGACGCACTCTCCCCGCCGCGCGCGCCCTCGCCCGACGCGCCGGCCCCGCGCCCCGGCAGTCTTCCGAAGCAGAACACACAGGAGGCGTAGCTTTTGGGTCAGGTCACGGTTCGCATCGGCGGCTACAGCCACCCGGTTTCCTGCGAGGATGGTCAGGAAGGGCACCTCGTCGCCCTGGCCGCCGAGGTCGACCGGCGAGTCCACTCCGTGCGCTCCATGGGTGGCTCCTTCGGCGAGTCCCGGCTGCTGCTGCTGGCCTCGCTGCTGCTGGCGGATGAGGTCCACGACCTGCGCGTGGAACTCTCGCAGGCCCGCGCCGGCATCGCGCCCGCCGACAATCCCCAGATGGCGGAACGGCTGACCCGCGTCGCCGAGCGCATCGAGGGCATTGCGGCGCAGCTCGAAGCTCCCTAACTACTCCGGGCGGGGCTGCCTTTCGCGCCAGGTAAATCATCCCCAGGGCCAATAAGCATCCTCCGGGAGCTGGCTCTGTCCGGACCTTGGTTCGGGTATCTGGTGCCCACCTGCATTAGCAGGCCTTGGGAGGACGAAACGCCAGCGGTCATGGTGGCTCCGCACCCGATCCCCTCCGACCCCGAAGACGTCGCCGCGCGCAAGCGCAGCATGCGGAGGTCGCTGCTCGCCCGCCGGGCGACCATCCCGACGGAGGGGGCGGCCGAAGCCGCCTGGGCGCAGCTTCTCGCCTCCGGCCTCGTGCCCGCCGGCGCCGTGGTCTCGGCCTACTGGCCCCTTGGCCATGAGCTCGACCCGCGTCCGGCCATGCTGGGGCTCCTGGCACTCGGCCATACCGTAATCCTGCCGGTGACCGCCGCGCGCGGGCAGCCGCTCACCTTCCGCCAGTGGGATCCCGCGGTGCCGCTGCGCGACGCCACCTTCGGCCTGCGCGAACCGCCACCCGAAGCCCCGGAGCGCCGTCCCGACCTGCTGCTGGTGCCGCTGCTGGGCTTCGACCGCCGTGGCCATCGCCTCGGCTACGGCGCCGGCTACTACGACCGGACGCTGGAATCCCTGCCCGGTGCCACGGCGCTGGGCTTCGCCTTCGCGGAGCAGGAGGTCGCCGAGGTGCCGACCGGCCCCGGCGACCGCCCCCTCCATGCCATCGTGACCGAGCGCGGCCTGATTTCCGTCGCGGCGCCCTCGTGAATCCGGAGTTGCGTTGAGAATCCTGTTCCTGGGGGACGTTGTGGGCCGCGCCGGCCGCGACGCCGTCGTGTCGCACCTGCCGATGCTTCGGCAGGAACTCCGTGCCGACCTCGTGGTGATCAATGCCGAGAATGCCAGCCATGGCTTCGGCCTCGCCCCCGACATGGCGCGTGCCTTCTTCGAGGCCGGTGCCGACGTGCTGACGCTGGGCAACCACGCCTGGGACCGGCGCGAGATCATCCCCTACATGGAAGGCGAGCCGCGGGTGATCCGCCCGGTCAACTTCCCGCCCGGAACGCCCGGCCGGGGTGCTGTGGTGGTGGATGTCCGCGGCGGCCGGCGGGCGCTGGTGGTCAATGTCATGGGCCGCCTGTTCATGGACCCGCTGGACGACCCCTTCCGTGCCACCCAGGCGGAGCTGGCGAAGCACAGCCTCGGTGCCTTCGGCGCGGTGCAGGCGGTGGTGATCGACATCCACGCCGAGGCCACCAGCGAGAAGCTGGCCTTCGGCCACTCCTTTGACGGCCGCGCCTCGCTGATCGTGGGCACCCACACCCATGTCCCCACCGCCGACCACCAGGTCCTGGCGGAGGGCACCGGCTACATGACCGATGCCGGGATGTGCGGCGACTACGACAGCGTCATCGGCATGAGCAAGGGCGTCTCGGCGCTGCGCTTCTGGCGCAAGATGCCGGGCGAACGACTCGCGCCCGCCGAAGGGGAGGCCACGCTCTGCGGCGTGCTGTGCGAGACCGACGACGCGGACGGCAAGGCGCTGCGCATCGCACCCGTACGCCTGGGCGGGCGCCTGTCGCAGCTGCTGCCGGATTTCTGAACCTCCGCACCGCCCGGGGCCCGTGGCGGTGCGTCCTGAGTGGAACGCCCGACCATGCCGGCGCGGCGCGGCGGGCGGCCCATCACCCGCCCCGCTGGCCGTTTGCCGCCGCTGCCGCTATACCGGCCGCCTCAGGACGAACCAGAACGTAGCAGGCACAAGACCATGGCCGGCCATTCGCACGCCAAGAACATCATGCACCGCAAGGCCGGGCAGAGCGCCAAGAAGGCGCAGGCCTTTGGCAAGCTGATCCGCGAGATCACGGTTTCCGCCAAGGCCGGCATGCCCGACCCGGCCCATAACCCGCGCCTGCGCGCGGCGGTGAAGGCCGCGCTGGTGGCCAACATGCCGCGCGACACCGTGGACCGCGCCATCAAGCGCGTCGCCGCCGGCACCGACACCGACAACTACGACGAGGTCCGCTACGAGGGCTACGGCCCCGCCGGCGTGGCGGTGATCGTCGAGGCGCTGACCGACAACCGCAACCGCACCGCCTCCGACCTGCGCTCGGCCTTTTCCAAGCACGGCGGCGCGATGGGCGAGACGGGCTCGGTCTCCTTCCAGTTCGAGCGCGGCGGCGTGATCCTCTACAAGGCCTCGGTCGCCAGCGACGACGCCATGCTGGAAGCGGCGATCGAGGCCGGTGCCTCCGACGTCGAGAGCGACGAGGAGACCCACGAGATCACGACCTCGGTGGAAGAGTTCACCGCCGTGCGCGACGCGCTGGAAGAAAAGTTCGGTGCCGCCGAGAGCGCCAAGCTCGAATGGTGGCCCAACGCGCCGATCGACCTGAACGAGGAGCAGGCGCAGTCCGTGCTCAAGCTCGTGGACATCCTCGACGAGCACGACGACGTGCAGAACGTCTACGCCAACTTCGAGGTCTCCGACGACGTGGCCGCGCGGCTGGGCGCCTGAATGCGCGCCCGGGGCGGCCACCTCGCGCAGCGGTCCGGCCCGTCGCGGGCCTCGGCGCCTCCTTGCCTGAACGGAGCCCGCTGAGATGCGTGTCGGCGGCACCCCCAGCGTCCGCGTCCTGGGCCTCGACCCCGGCCTCCAGCACACCGGCTGGGGGCTGATCGAGAGCAACGGCTCCCACCTGCGCCACCTTGCCGACGGGGTGGTCAGCACCACCGCCGACCTGCCGCTGGGCGAGCGCCTGTCGCAGCTCTTCCGCGCGCTCAACACCATCCTGGAGCTGCACCGCCCCGACGAGGCGGCGGTGGAGCACACCTACGTCAACAAGAACCCCGGCGCCGCGCTGAAGCTCGGCCAGGCGCGCGGCGTGGTGATGCTGGTGCCCTCGATGGCGGGCCTGCTGGTCGGTGAGTACCAGGCCATGGAGGTCAAGCGCGCCGTGGTCGGCACCGGCCATGCCGACAAGGTGCAGGTGACCGACATGGTGAAGCGCCTGCTGCCCGGCGCGGTGATCCGCCGCGCCGATGCCGCCGACGCGCTGGCCGTGGCGATCTGCCATGCCCATCACCGCGCCAGCCGCGTGGCGGTGGCGCGCATGGCGAACCTCGCCGTCAGCCAGCCGGCGCGTTCCTGATGGTGTCCGTCATGGCAGGGCTCGCCCGATGATCGGCAAGCTGCGCGGCACGCTCGACTCGGTGCACGAGGGCGGCTGCATCCTGGACGTGAACGGCGTGGGCTACCTCGTCGCCGCCTCCTCGCGCGCCGTGGCCGCGCTGCCGCAGCCGCCGGCGCAGGGCACGCTGTGGATCGAGACGGTGGTGCGCGAGGACGCCATCACCCTCTACGGCTTCGCTGACAGCGCCGAGCGCGACTGGTACCGGCTGCTGACCGCCATCCAGGGCGTCGGGCCGAAGGTGGCGCTGGCACTGCTCTCGACGCTCAGCCCCGCCGACCTCGCCGCCGCGCTGATGGCGGGCGACCGCGGCGCGCTGGGCCGGGCGCCGGGCGTCGGGCCGAAGCTGGCCGCGCGCCTGGTGTCGGAACTGCGCGACCGCGTGGGCGCCATGCCGACCGGCAGTTTCACGGTCTCCATCCCGCCGCCGGTACCAGCCGGCGCTGCCGAGGAGACCGTGTCGGCGCTGCTCAACCTCGGCTGGAAGCGGGCCGAGGCGGCGGCGGCGGTGAACCGCGTGCGCGACCGGCTGGGCGAGGGGGCGGCGCTGAACGAGTTGATCCGCGAGAGCCTGAAGGAACTGGCCCCGCGCTAACAGGCGGGCCGACCGGACCGCCCTCGTGCCACAGGAGGTTCGCCGTTGCGTGCTCCCCTTCTCCTGGCCGTGGTCCTGGCCGTCGCGGCCGCCTCCGTGCCGGCCGCGGCCAGGGATGATTCCGCTGAACTGGTGGTTGGCGGAACAACCCGCAGCTTTTCCGTTCACCTGCCGGACGGTCGCGCGCCGCGAACCGGCTTTCCGCTGATCCTCGCTTTTCATGGCGGCGGCGGCCAGGGCGCTGGCATGTCCCGCCTGACCGGGCTCAACACGCTCGCCGATGCGCGCGGCTTGATCGTGGCCTATCCGGACGGGATCGACCGGCACTGGAACGACGGCCGGCTTACCATCCGGAACCCCCAGGACGACGTTCTCTTCGTGTCCGCCCTTCTGGACCGGTTGCAGGATGGCTATCCCGTGGATCGCGGCCGGGTCTACGCGACCGGCCTGTCCAACGGCGCCCTGTTCGTCGAACGTCTCGGCTGTGAGCTGTCCGGGCGCATCGCCGGCATCGCGGCGGTCGCTGGCACGCTGCCGGTGGTCACGGCGCGGAAGTGCCGGCCCGATCATCCCGTCGCGGTCATCCAGATCAACGGCACCGACGATCCGATCATGCCCTTCGGCGGTGGCCAGGTGGCAACCCTCGGCGGGGTGGGCGAGGGCGGCCGGGTCACCTCGGTCGGGCAGACCGTTGCGCTCTGGGCCGGGTGGAACGGCTGCGGCGATGCCGGTCCCGTGGAAGCCCTGCCCGCCGCCGGGCCGCCCGATGGAACGCAAGTCCTCCGAACCCGCTACCGAGGCTGCCCCGCGAATGGCGCGGTCACGGTCCTCACGGTGGCCGGTGGCGGTCACGCCTGGCCGGGTGGCCCGCAATACGCGCGTCCGGCGGTGATCGGCCGGGCGAGCCGCCAGCTCGACGCCACGCAGCTCATCGTGGACTCCCTGTTGTCCCTGCCGCCCCGGTAGCGCCGGCCTGTCGGATCATCGGGGGCTAGCGGGTCAGGAACCCGGCGGAGCGGGCGGTTCCCGGAGCAGCCCCTTGATCCGCAGCAGCCCCAGCGCCGCGATGGTCATCGCGTCGCGCAGCACGCCGTCGCGCACCATCCGCTCCACCTCGGCCAGCGGAAAGGCGCGGCAGATCATGTCCTGCTCGCTCCGCTCCCGCTCCTCCGGCCCTTGTGTCAGCTCCGTCGCCAGGAAGACATGCCCCCGCTGCGTCGAGTATCCCGCACCCTGGAACATGTCGCCGGCATACAGCATCCGCCCGGCCAGGAGCCCGGTCTCCTCGCGCAACTCACCGGCAGCGATCACCGCCGGGTCGGTGCCGGGTCGGCTTTCCCACATGCCCATCGGCAGCTCCCACTGCCGGGATCGCACCGGGTAGCGATACTGCTCCACCAGCGTGATCCGCGCGCCGTCCCAGGGCACCACCACCACGAAGTCCGACCGCTCCACCACGCCGTACAGCCCTTCCGAGCCGTCACGCCTGCGGATCGTGTCCTCGCGCACCCGGGTCCAGGGGTTCTCGTAGGCGATGCGGGTCGTCAGCGTGGTGATCTCCGCGGTTGTCCCGTCACCCTGTGGGACCTCCGTCCGTCCGTCATCCGCGGCCTGCCCGCCCTCCGGCTCCTCCGTCGTCCGCTCACCCATCCTGCATCCTCGTCGCGCTGCTGCGGGGCCATCATCGCCGCGGTTGCGCCCGCCGTCGATTTCCCCGGCCATCGGCCCGCGACGCGGCCGTCCGATCCCTGTATGTTCCGCCCCATGATGGACCCACACGCCCGCCTCACCGCCGGCGACCGGCTGGATGAGGACGTCAACGACGCCGCTCTCCGGCCTCAAACGCTGGCGGACTTCACCGGCCAGCCCGCCCTGCGGGAAAACCTCCAGGTCTTCGTGCAGGCCGCGCGCGACCGCGGCGACGCCATGGACCACGTGCTGCTGTTCGGCCCGCCGGGCCTGGGCAAGACCACGCTGGCGCAGATCGTGTCGCGCGAGCTCGGCGTCGGCTTCCGCGCCACCTCCGGCCCGGTGCTCCAGCGCGCTGGCGACCTGGCGGCGATCCTGACCAATCTCCAGCCGCGCGACGTGCTCTTCGTCGACGAGATCCACCGCCTCCAGCCGGCGATCGAGGAAACCCTCTACCCGGCGATGGAGGACTTCCAGCTCGACCTCATCATCGGCGAGGGTCCGGCCGCGCGCACGGTGCGCATCGACCTGCCGCCCTTCACCCTGGTGGGCGCCACCACCCGCGCGGGCCTGCTGGCGACGCCGCTGCGCGACCGCTTCGGCATCCCGCTTCGTCTACAGTTCTACTCGCCCGAGGAGTTGCAGCTGATCGTGTCGCGCGGCGCGAACAAGCTGGGCTTCGTGCTGACCGAGGACGGGGCGCGCGAGATCGCCACCCGGTCGCGCGGCACGCCGCGCATCGCCGGCCGCCTCCTGCGCCGGGTGCGTGACTTCGCGGCGGTGGCCGGCAAGCCCGCCGACCGCAAGCTGTGCGACGACGCGCTGAAGCGGCTGGAGGTCGACAGCCTCGGCCTCGACGCCATGGACCGCCGCTACCTCCGGCGCCTGGCGGAACACCACGGCGGCGGGCCGGTGGGGGTGGAAACCCTGGCAGCCGCGCTGGCCGAGAGCCGCGACACGCTGGAAGAGGTGATTGAGCCTTTCCTGATCCAGGAAGGGCTGATCCTGCGCACCCAGCGCGGCCGCGTCCTGGGCATGCCTGGATGGCGTCACCTCGGCATGACGCCGCCGCGCAACGCCGTGGCCTCGCAAGGCGACCTGTTGCTGGACGAGGGGGCGTGAGCGCCCACCGCTACCCGGTCCGGGTTTATTTCGAGGACACCGACGCGGGCGGGGTGGTGTACCACGCCAACTATCTCAGCTGGGCCGAGAGGGCGCGGACGGAATCCTTGCGCGCCATGGGCTTGCCGCACGCACTTCTTACGGAACGTCACAATATGTTCCTCGTGGTGCGCCGCGTCGAAGTGGAGTATTTGCGCCCGGCCAGACTGGACGAGTCGTTGCTGATCGAGACCCGCGTGGAGCGGGTGGGCGGCGCCTCGCTGGATCTGGTGCAGGACGTCCTGGACGAAGGGGACGGGTTGCGGACGCGGCTCAAGGTGTCGCTGGTCTGCGTGTCGCGCGACGGGCTTCGCGCCGCGCGCATCCCCGAACCCTGGTCCACCGCCCTGCGGAACGTGGTGACGCCTCCGGCCTGAGCGGCGGGGGTGGTAATGGAGGGCTGCCCGTGGGCGAGGGCGTGACGACGACCAACCTGGCCGGAACCGCCGCCGCGGCACATGACCTGTCGCTGTGGAACCTGTTCCTCCAGGCCGACTGGATCGTGAAGCTGGTGATGATCGGCCTGATCCTGGCCAGCATCTGGGTCTGGGCCATCGTGTTCGAGAAGAGCACCTCGGTTCGCCGCGCCAACCGCGCCGCCGACGACTTCGAGGACAAGTTCTGGAGCGGCGGCTCGCTGGAAGAACTCTACCGCGCCCAGGGCGAGCGCCCGGCGCACCCCATGGCCGCCGTGTTCGGCGCCGGCATGCGCGAATGGCAGGCCAGCAACAACGGCTCCGTCGGCGCCGCCACCTCCATGATGGGGGTGAAGGAGCGCGCCGACCGCGCCATGGGCGTGACCGTGGGCCGCGAGATGGAGCGGCTGGAGCGCTGGATGGTGTTTCTGGCTTCGGTCGGCTCGGTCGGGCCCTTCGTGGGCCTGTTCGGCACCGTCTGGGGCATCATGAACTCCTTCTCGGCCATCGCCGGCAACAACAACACCAACCTCGCCGTGGTGGCACCGGGCATCGCCGAGGCGCTGTTCGCCACCGCCATCGGCTTGGTGGCCGCCATCCCGGCGGTGCTCGCCTACAACAAGATCAACACCGACCTGTCGCGCTACGCGGCGCGGCTCGAGGCCTTCGCGGCGGAGTTCGGCACGATCCTGTCGCGCCAGGCCGACGAGATGCCGGCGGGGCGCTGAACCATGGCGATGTCTTCCGGCGTCCCGGGCAAGGGTCGCACCCGCTACCGCCCGATGGCCGAGATCAACGTCACGCCGCTGGTGGACGTGATGCTGGTGCTGCTGATCATCTTCATGGTGGCAGCGCCGCTGATGACCTCCGGCGTGCCGGTGGACCTGCCCAAGACGGCCGCCCAGCCGCTGAACCAGGAAACCGAGCCGCTGACCATCTCGGTCAACCCGGAAGGCAAGATCTTCCTGCAGGAAACCGAGGTTCCTCTGGAGGAGCTCGGCGCCAAGCTGCAGGCCATCATGCAGAACCAGCCGCAGGGCCAGCCGGAGCGCCGCATCTTCGTGCGCGGTGACCGCACCAACAGCTACGGCCGCGTGATGGAGGTGATGGGGGCGGTGATCTCGTCCGGCTTCACGCGCGTGGCCCTGCTGGCCGAGCAGCCGGCCGGCGCGCAGCCGGCACCGAACCGCGGCGCCGCGGCCCAGCCCGCCGCCGGCACCCGCGCCGCGGCGCCGGCCGTGGCCAACCGCGCTCCGGCGCGCTGAGCCAATCGGGACCGGGGGAAGATCCTGATGCGTTGGCCTCGCGGTTTGCGCGAGTGGGGCGCGGCGTCGGCGGCGCTGCACCTGCTGTTCTTCGTGGTGATCCTGATCGGCCTGCCCGCGCCCAAGCTCGAGGAGCCGGTGGAGCAGGGCATCCCGATCGAGGTGATCACGCCCGACGCGCCGCAGCTCGCCCAGGCGCCGACGCCGTCCAACGCGCCCTCCGCCCCGAACGCGGCCTCCAACCCCAGCGTCCCGCTGCCGCCCCCGCCAGAGCCGCCGCGCGACGAGCCCGTGTCCCCGCCACCTCCGCCCCCACCGCCGCCGCCCGCCCCGGCGCTGGCCCCGACCTCGCGCGCGCCCTCCACCGCGACGGAGCCCGCGCCGCCCGTGCCGGAAACCCCGGCTCCGCCGCCACCACCTCCGCCGGCCCCACCTCCGCCCGCGCCGCCGCCGCCCACGCCCACGCCGGCCCCGCCGACCCCGGCCCCTCCGACGCCGCCGCAGCCGACCCCGCCGCCGCCGCGCGCGGACGCGGCCGTGCCGCTGCCGCCACCCCCGGCGCCGGAGCCCCCGAAGCCCGAGCCGCCCAAGCCACAGCCGCCGAAGCCCACGCCACCCCGGCCGGAACCGCCAAAGCCGGAACCGCCCAAGCCTGAGCCGCCGAAGCCGGAGCCGCCCAAGCCGACCCCGACGCCGCCCAAGCCGACGCCGAGCTCGCAGAGCAAGCCCGACCAGGCGCAGCATCAGGAGCCCGCGAAGCCGCAGCCGCCGCCGCAGCAGACGCGCGAAACGACGCAGACCGGTACCGGCCGCGTCACGCCGCCGCCGACGCCGTCGGACAAGCCCGGCACCGGCCGCACCCCGCCCGTGCCCAACGCGACGGAGCGTTCGTCCTCGGTGCTGAACACGCTGGAGCGGCTGCGCGCGCTGCAGGCGCAGAACGCCGCCCCGACCTCGCGGCCCAACCCGGCCGCCGGCGCCCCGTCCGCGGGCGGCGGTGCGCCGACCGGCACGGCCGCGCTGAACTCGGGCGAGAAGACGGCGCTGGCCAACACCATCAGCGAGTGCTGGTCGGTGGATGCCGGGGCGCTGAACATCAGCTCCATCATCGTGGAGCTGCGCGTCGAGGTGGATAACGGCGGCACGGTGCGCAACGTGCGTCCCAACGGCGCCATTCCCAGCGAGCCGCACGCGCGCGCCGTTTACGAGGCCGCGCGCCGCGCCCTGCTGAACCCGCAGTGCAACCCGCTGCCGCTGCCGCCGGCGCGGCTGGAAGCGCTGCGCAACACGGTGTTCCGCTTCAATCCGAAGGATCTCGGGTTGCGCTGAGAACCGGATGGAGCCCGGGCAGTGCGGCCTCGCCTCGCTGCCCCGGGTGCGGGGCAGGGCAGCGGGCAGGAACCGCGGCCGCCCCGCTCCGCGTACGAGGCATCCGCGCGGGCGGGCGCACCGCCCGCGCGCCACGCTTCGTGACAGGAGCAGGGCTTGATTCTGATCCGGGAGCGGGGATTGTCCGCTCCGAACAAGGCCACCAGGGGAAGCTCAACGTCATGGACGCCCGCCTCACACGACGCGCAACGCTGCTGGGGGTTACGGCCGCCGCGGCAACCCTGCCATCCCTGCGCGCCCTCGCGCAGGCGCCCGCAGGCTCCGCACCGCAGAGCACCGTGGACATCACCAAGGCGCGTACCGACCCGATCCCGATCGCGATCCCCAACATGCCGGGCTCGCGCGGTGCCGACATTGCGCAGGTGATCAGCAACGACCTGCGCTCCTCGGGCCTGTTCCGCCCGGTGGACAATGCTGCCTTCATCCAGAGCGCGGCTGCTGCCTCGGCGCAGCCGAACTTCCAGGACTGGCGGGTGATCGGCGCCAACGCGCTGGTGACGGGCGGCGTGTCGGAGCAGGGCGGCTCGCTGCGGGTCGAGTTCCGCTTGTGGGACGTGCTGCCGGGCCAGCAGATCGAGGGCACCGCCTTCACCACGCCGTCGGGCAACTGGCGCCGCGTGGCGCACCAGATCGCCGACGCGATCTACGCGCGTCTCCTGGGCGAGAAGGGCTACTTCGACACCAAGATCGTTTACGTGGCCGAGAGCGGCCCGCGTGACCGCCGCGTGCGTCGCCTGGCGATCATGGACCAGGACGGCGCCAACAATCAGTTCCTGACCGACGGCTCCTTCCAGGTGCTGTCGCCGCGCTTCCACCCGAACGCGAACCAGATCGTGTTCATGTCGTACCAGAACAATCAGCCGCGGGTGTTCCTGTTCAACCTCGGCTCCGGCCGGCAGGAAGTGCTGGGCCAGTTCCCGGGCATGACGCTGTCGCCGCGCTTCTCGCCCGATGGCGGCACCGTGGTGCTGAGCTACGCCAAGGGCGGCGACGCCAATATCTACGCGGTGGACCTCGGCTCCAGGCGCGAGCGCCAGCTCACCTCGGGCGGCGGTCTCGACGTGTCGCCCTGCTATTCGCCGGATGGCTCGCAGATCGTGTTCAACTCCGACCGCGGCGGCGACCAGCAGCTCTATATCATGAGCGCGGGCGGCGGTGGCGCGCGGCGGCTGAGCTTCGGCCGCGGGCGCTACGCCACGCCGGTCTGGTCCCCGCGCGGCGACCTGATCGCCTTTACGCGCATTTCCGGCGGTCAGTTCGGCATCGGCGTGATGGCGCCCGACGGTCGCGGCGAGCGAATCCTCACCGAGGGCTGGGGCATGGAAAGCCCGACCTTCGCGCCGAACGGCCGCGTGCTCGCCTATTACCGCGAAAGCCCGGCGCGCGACTCGCGCGGCGGTGGCTACGGCGCGCGCCTGTCGCAGATCGACATCGCGGGCTTCAACGAGCGGCAGATCGTGACCCCCACCGATGCAACCGATCCGTCCTGGTCTCCTTTGTTGTCCTGATCGGCAGCTGGAACGATGTGCCTGGCTTGACCGGGAACCTTTGGCACCTGTAACGGCCGGGCGCGTGATGGCGTGCCCCCGCACGACACGAGGAAGACGGAACACGATGAAGACGAAGCTCCTGGGCGCGCTCGCGGCCCTGGCCCTGCTGGGCGCCTGCTCCAGCAACGACGATCAGGCCGGCGCGGCCACCGGTGCCGGCGCTTCCGCCGGCGGTGCGGGCATGGGCATGGGCGGCTCGGCGCGTCCGGGCTCGCAGGAGGATCTGGTGGCCAATGTCGGCGACCGCGTCTTCTTCGACACCGACCAGAGCACGGTTCGCGGCGACCAGCGCGAGATCCTGGGCCGTCAGGCTGCCTGGCTGAACCAGTATCCGCAGGTCCAGGCCACGATCGAAGGCCATGCCGACGAGCGCGGCACCCGCGAGTACAACCTGGCGCTGGGTCAGCGTCGCGCCAACTCCGCCCGCGACGCGCTGGTGGCCTCGGGCGTGAACAGCAGCCGCCTGAACGTCATCTCCTACGGCAAGGACCGCCCGGCGGCCCTGGGCTCGGACGAGCAGTCCTGGGCGCAGAACCGTCGCGCCGTGACGGTGGTCCAGTAAGGATCGCATGATGCGTCGCGCGCTGCTCGCCTCCGTTTTCCTGGGCGCGCTCGCCCTGCTGCCCGCCGCCGCGCGGGCGCAGGTCGAGAGCCGGGAAGGCATCACGCTGCAGAACCAGATTCTGCAGCTGCGGCAGGAGATGGAGCAGATGCGCGCGCGTGGCGGCGGGGGCGGTGGCTACGCCGCGCCCGCATTGCCGCCGCCTTCGCGCGGAGGCGGTGGTGGTGGCACCAGCGGCGAGCTGATCGCCCCGCTTCTGGACCGCGTGAATTCGCTCGAGGACGAGGTGCGCCGCCTGCGCGGCCGTGCCGACGAGGCGGAGTTCCGCAACAAGGCCCTGCAGCAGCAGGTCGAGAAGCTCCAGGGCGACATGGATTACCGGCTGACGCAGCTGGAACAGGGTGGCGGCGGTGCCGGCAACGGCGGTGCTGGTGGTGGTGCCCCGGCCGCACGTCCGGCCCCGGCGCCCGCCGCCCCGGCACCGGCCGCGGGCAACCTCGCGGCGCCCGCGGCGGCGGCCCCGGCCCGTCCGGCAGCCCCGGCACCGGCGGCGAACACGCAGGAAGCCAAGCTGCAGCAGGGCGACGACCTGCTGAGCAAGCGCGACTACCAGAACGCCGCGCTGGCCTACGACGATGCCTACCGCCGTAACCGCCAGTCGGCGCGGGCACCGGAAGCCCTGATCGGCCTGGCTTCCGCCTTCAACGGCTTCGGTGCCAAGCGCGAAGCCTGCCAAACGCTGGACCAGCTCAACAGCGAGTTCCCGCGCCTGCCGGCACTGCTGTCGCAGCGCGCCGCGGGCGTACGCCAACGCGCCGGCTGCCGCTGAGCGCCGCGCCGGCCGGGCAGGACCCGGTCAGCGACGCGGAGTTCGAGGCGCTGATGGCGCCGCTGGGGCCTTTCGGCTCCGCACCCCGCCTGGTGGTCGGGGTTTCCGGCGGGGCCGATAGCCTCGCCACCTTTCTTCTCGCGGAACACTGGGTGCGACGGCGCGGCGGCGCGGTGCTCGCCGCCGTGGTGGATCACGGGCTGCGGGCCGGCAGCGACGCGGAGGCCGCGGGCGTGGTCGCCGCGCTGCGGGCACGCGGCTTCACGGCGCGCCTGCTCAGCCTGGGCCTCCTCGGCGGTTCCGCCCTGCAGGCCCGTGCCCGCGCCGCGCGCCACGAGGCGCTGCGCCAGGCGGCCGGCGAGTTCGGCGCGCCCTGGCTGCTGCTGGGTCACCACCAGGGGGATCAGGCCGAAACGCTGCTGTTCCGCCTCCTCCGTGGTTCGGGCGAGAGCGGGCTGGCCGCCATGCCAGGTTTCCGTGGCTCCGACGGCGTGGCGCTTCTGCGGCCCCTGCTGCCTGTCCCGCGGGCGCGGCTGCTGGCCACGGTGCTCGCAGCCGGTCTGCAGCCGGTTTCCGATCCCTCTAACCGGGACCCGCGCTTCGCCCGCACCCGCATGCGCGAGGCGATCGACCGGCATGCGGGTGCGGCGGAGGGTCTTTCGGCCGCGGCCGCGGGCTTCGCGACACGGCGCCTTCGACGGGAGGACGAGGTCGCCGAGCGCCTGGGGGCTGCCGCCAGCTTCCGTGCCGAAGGCTGGGTGCGGCTCGACGCCGCGGCGCTGGGCCGAGATGCTGTGGCGGCACGGGCGCTGGCGGCGCTGGTCAGAAGCCTGGGCGGTGCCCCTTACGCCCCCGCTTCGGAGGCCGTGGCGGTGTTGCTGCAACGTGGCGGCGGCACGCTGGGCGGTGTCTGCTGGCGCGGGGAAGCGCTGTTCCGGGAGCCCGCCGCCTGTGCCCCGCCCGTTCCAGCCGCGGCGGGCGGGTGCTGGGACGGGCGCTGGCGCTTCGCCGCGCGACCCGGCGCCGATCAGGTCGGCGCCCTGGGCGAGGCAGCGTCGCTTGCGCCGCCGGCCTTGCGCCGGACCTGCCCGCGCGACGTGCTGCGCAGCCTTCCGGCCCTCTGGCGCGGCGGCGAGGTCCGGGAATTCCCGCTTCCGGAAGCCGTTTTCGCGCCTCACGATCCGGTCGTGGCATGAGAAGCCTGCGAAGCTGAACGGAATCCGGCAGGTTGAGGTTCCAGAACCGCTTCCGCCTCCCTATCTTGTTGCGTGAGCCGGGAGCACCCGGTCGGCAGGACGGAAACACCCTCTGTGAATAATTTCGGCCGGAACCTCGCGCTCTGGGTCATCGTGGCGCTGCTCCTCGTGGCGCTGTTCAACCTTTTCCAACCCACGGGCACGAGCCAGAGCCGCGGGCAGCAGGTCGCGTATTCCGACTTCCTGAACGAGGTGCAGGCCGGTCATGTCCGTGACGTCCGCATCCAGGGGCGGATCGTGTCGGGCCAGCTGAGCGACGGCCGGAACTTCTCGACCTACACGCCGGAAGACCCGCAGCTCGTCCAGCGCCTGACCGACAAGGGCGTGCGCGTCGAGGCGCGGCCCGAGGACAGCGACGTCAACCCGCTGCTGCACTACCTGCTCAGCTGGTTCCCGATGCTGCTGCTGATCGGCGTCTGGGTGTTCTTCATGCGCCAGATGCAGGGTGGCGGCGGCCGGGCCATGGGCTTCGGCAAGTCCAAGGCGAAGCTGCTGACCGAAAAGCAGGGCCGCGTGACCTTCGAGGACGTGGCTGGCATCGAGGAAGCCAAGGGCGAGCTGGAGGAGATCGTGGAGTTCCTCCGCGACCCGCAGAAGTACCAGCGCCTGGGCGGCAAGATCCCCAAGGGCGTGCTGCTGGTGGGCCCGCCGGGTACGGGTAAGACCCTGCTGGCGCGCTCCGTCGCGGGCGAGGCCAACGTGCCCTTCTTCACCATCTCGGGCTCGGACTTCGTGGAGATGTTCGTGGGCGTCGGCGCCAGCCGCGTGCGCGACATGTT
The DNA here is from genome assembly GCF_042433915.1 of Roseomonas elaeocarpi. NCBI lineage: Bacteria > Pseudomonadati > Pseudomonadota > Alphaproteobacteria > Acetobacterales > Roseomonadaceae > Roseomonas > Roseomonas elaeocarpi. Next base: position 391,596 of record NZ_JBHLUN010000005.1, read on the forward strand.
CGAGCAGGGCAAGAAGAACGCCCCCTGCATCATCTTCATCGACGAGATCGACGCGGTGGGCCGTCACCGCGGCGCCGGCCTGGGTGGCGGCAATGACGAGCGCGAGCAGACGCTCAACCAGATGCTGGTCGAGATGGACGGTTTCGAGTCGAACGAAGGCGTCATCCTGATCGCGGCCACCAACCGCCCCGACGTGCTCGATCCCGCGCTGCTGCGCCCCGGCCGCTTCGACCGTCAGGTCGTGGTGCCCAACCCCGACGTGAACGGCCGCGAGAAGATCCTGCGGGTTCACATGCGCAAGGTGCCGCTGGCCTCCGACGTCGATCCGAAGGTGATCGCGCGCGGCACGCCGGGCTTCTCGGGTGCCGACCTCGCGAACCTGGTGAACGAAGGCGCGCTGCTCGCCGCCCGCATGGGCCGCCGCACGGTGGGCATGCTCGAGTTCGAGCAGGCCAAGGACAAGGTCATGATGGGCGCCGAGCGCCGCTCGCTGGTGATGAGCGAGGCCGAGAAGCGCATGACCGCCTATCACGAGGCGGGCCACGCGCTGGTGGCGATGAACGAGGAGGAGTGCGATCCCGTCCACAAGGCGACGATCATTCCCCGCGGCCGTGCCCTGGGTCTGGTGATGTCGCTGCCGGAAGGCGACCGCTACAGCAAGCACAAGAGCAAGCTGAAGGCGGAGCTGGCCATGGCCATGGGCGGCCGTGTCGCCGAGGAGATCATCTTCGGCGCCGACAAGGTCTCCAACGGCGCTTCGGGCGACATCAAGATGGCGACCGACCAGGCGCGCCGCATGGTCACCGAGTGGGGCATGAGCGACAAGCTCGGCATGATCGCCTACGGCTCGAACGACCAGGAGGTGTTCCTCGGTCATTCGGTGACGCAGTCGAAGAACCTGAGCGAGTCCACGGCGCGCGAGATCGACAGCGAAATCCGCTCGATCATCGACGCCGCCTATGCCCGCGCCACCAAGGTGCTGACCGACAACATCGAGCACCTGCACGCCCTGGCGAAGGGTCTGCTCGAGCACGAGACGCTGTCGGGCGACGAGATCCGCACCCTGCTGCGCGGCGAGCCCATCGTCCGCAACCGTCCGGATGAGCCGGTGAACCAGGGTCGCGGCAGTGTGCCGAGCTCTGGCCGTCCGACCTCGCGCCCCAGCCCGGGGCCCTGGCAGAACCCGGCGCCCTCGGGCGCCTGAGGCCGGCGCCGCAGCAACGAGTCGATGAACGGGGGCCTTCGGGTCCCCGTTCTGCGTTCAGGGAAACGATATGAACGAATGGATCGAGCCGCTCGCGCTCGTGCACGGCGGCGCCGCGCGGGACGCGATCGCGGCCGGCAGCGGGTTGCCGCTGCGGGGCGTCGCGCACGCCTTCACCCTGGTGCGCGACCCCGCGAACGTCGTGCTGTCGGTGCGCGACCTTCCGGTCACGCTGCTCGACGCTGCGGCCTCGCTGGGCGAGGTGCTGCCCCCGGTGGCGGGACTGCCGGCGGACCGGGCGGCGGTGATGGGGATCCTCAACGTCACGCCCGACAGCTTCTCGGATGGCGGCCTCCATGCCACGCCGGAGGCGGCGATCGCCGCGGGACGTGCGATGCTGGCCGCCGGCGCGGACCTGCTCGACATCGGGGCGGAAAGCACGCGGCCCGGCGCCGCGCCGGTCACGGTCGAGGAGGAGTGCCGCCGCCTCATCCCCGTGGTGGAAGCCTTGGCGGGGGAGGGCATCGTCTCGGTGGACACGCGCCACGCCCTGACCATGCGCCGCGCGCTGGAGGCCGGCGCCCGGATGATCAACGACGTGGCCGCCCTGCGGGAGCCCGGGGCGCTGGAGGCGGTGGCGGGTTCCGAATGCGCGGTGGTGCTGATGCACATGCCCGGCCTCGACCCCGCCACCATGCAGGAACGAGCGCGCTACGACGACGTGGTGGCGGAGGTCGTGCGCTTCCTGGCCGAGCGGATTGCCGCCTGCGAGGCTGCCGGCATCGCGCGCCACCGCATCCTGGCGGATCCCGGGATCGGCTTCGGCAAGACGATGGAGCACGACCTGGAGCTGCTGCGCCGCCTGCCGGTGTTGCATGCGCTGGGCTGCCGGGTCCTGCTCGGCGCCTCGCGCAAGAAGTTCATCGGCCGCATCACGGGTGAGGCGGTGGCGGCGCGGCGGCTCGGCGGCAGCCTCGCCGTGGCGCTGGCGGGGGATGCGGCGGGGGCCTCGGTGATCCGGGTCCACGATGTGCCGGACACGGTGCAGGCCCTGCGGATGGTGGAGGCGATGCGCTGAACGGGGCGGATCGCCTTACTATCTTACTATCTTACTTCCTTACCGGGCTGCCGGTGCCCAACTCCGTCGGTATGGCAGCACGCCATCGCTGATGATATTCCTATAAGGCGGCGCGCTTCCCGGACGCAAGTATACCGTGGCGGTCGGGCGCGGTGATCCGCACCCGACCGCCACGCACCCGCGGCGCGGCCGACGCCCTATTCCCCCGCCACCGACACCGCGCGGCCGTCGCGCCGCATGGACAGCACCGTCAGCGCCAGGGCCACCAGCGCCAGCGCCGCGCCGAGCCAGGGGATGCGGTCGTAGCCGAGGCCGAGATGGATGACCTCGCCGCCCAGCCAGGCGCCGAGGGCGTTGCCGATGTTGAACACGCCCTGGTTCAGCGTGGAGGCGAGGTTGGGTGCGCCGCTCGCCTGGTCTACCACCCGCGTCTGCAGGGGCGAGATCAGCGCGAAGGCCAGGATCCCCCAGACCACCATGGTCGCCACCGCCGCGACCGGCTGCGCCACCGTCACGGTGAACACCGCCAGCACCGCCACCAGCACCGCGAAGATCCCGGCCACCGAAGGCATCAGCCGCCAGTCCGCCAGACGACCGCCCAGAATATTGCCCACCGTCAGCCCCAGGCCGAACAGCAGCAGCGCCACGGTGATGGCCTGGGCGCCGAGGCCCGCCTCACGCTCCAGCATCGGGGTGATGTAGGTGAAGACGCTGAACAGGCTGGCCGAGGACAGGGCGCTGATCAGCATCGCCAGGACCACCTGCGGACCGGCCAGGGCGCGAAGCTCGGCCAGGAGGCGTGCGGGCTGGGCGCGTAGGCCCGACGGCAGCCAGATGGCCAGCGCGGTCGCGGCCGCGATGCCGATCGCCGACACGGCCCAGAAGGTCGAGCGCCAGCCCAGCGCATGGCCCAGCGCCGTGCCCAGCGGCACGCCCAGGACGTTGGCCAGCGTGAGCCCCGAGAACATCAGCGCCACCGCCGAGGCACGGCGGTGCCGGGGCACCAGATCGGCCGCCACGATCGCGCCGGTGCCGAAGAAGGCGCCGTGGCAGAAGGCGGTGACCACGCGCGCCGCCATCAGCGTCCAGTAGCTCGGCGCCAGGGCGCAGAGGAGGTTGCCCAGGATGAAGATGCCCATCAGCCCGATCAGCGCCGTCTTGCGTGGCAGCCGGCCGGTCAGCACCGCCAGGATCGGGGCGCCCACCGCGACGCTCAGCGCGTAGCCCGTCACGAGCAGCCCGGCCGCGGGAATGTCCACGCCGAGGTCGCGCGCCAGGTCGGGCAGCAGGCCCATGATGACGAACTCGGTGGTGCCGATGCCGAAGGAGGCAACGGCCAAGGCCAGAAGAGGCAGCGACATGGGGCAGGGTTCCCGGCGGCACCACCTTGTTGCGATGCAGCATGGGCATACTGGACGGGTTTGCGCGGCCGCTTCAAGCATGGAAGGGAGCATGTCCGCCACCCGTCTGGCTCGTGCGGGTGCTGGAGCCGCCGGGACAGGCGGTTCGCGGCGGCCGGTTCACCGCCGGCCCATTCGGCTGCAGCATGTCCGACTTACTTACATTGCCGTAACCTGTCCTGGTTGTTCTGATCCCAGGCCCTTGGCCATAAACGATTTTCTCCCGTGGCACGGGAGTTGCGGTGGCTGCTCCGCAACATCTGTCCAGGGGGAGCTTCCATGAAACGTCTTCTCACGGCAGTGCTGGCTGGTCTCCTTGCGGCGGGCGGCGCGTCGCCTGCCTCGGCCAATGTCGTCTTCACCTTCACGCAGACCGGCATGGCAACGCCGGCGGCCGGCACGCCGGAGGCGGAGCCGACGGTGTTCACCACCCTGGCGCTGGAGGTGACCGACGGGGCCTACGCGGCGGGCCTGAACCTGCAACAGAGCAGCACCGGGCTGAGCCCGCCCTTTGCCAGCGTGCCCGGGCTGGTCGGCCTGAGGCTGCACGTCGACGGGATCATCAACCCGATCGACTACGGCTTCGATGAATTCATGGCGCCGGTTTCCCCCCTCAGCGGCGTCGCCAGGGAGATCAGCCTGCTGAGCGATCCGGGCAGCCTCCTGGCGGGCCAGATCCACGTCAACACCTCCGAGCACGAGGTCTGGCTGTTCTTCGACGGTACGGCCGGCGCGAGCGGAACCTTCGCCACCGATTCCGGCGGCGGGTGCTTCTTCGGCCCGCCCTACTGCTCCTTCACCGGCGGCCTGACCAGCACCGCCACCACCGATCCCCGCACCGTCAGCGTTCCGGAGCCCGCCTCGCTCGCGCTGTTCGGCAGCGCGCTCCTGGGGCTCGGCGCGATCCGGCGGCGCCGCAGGCCGCGGGACTGACGCGGGACGGGTGCCATCGGCGAAGCGCTGCCGCCGCCGGCAAGCCTCGCGCGATCCGCCCCTGACCCGTCAGGCGACCGGCCGCTTCTCCGGCCTCGTTCAGCGGCGCCGCAGGTCACGGGATGGACGCGGGGGGGGGGGCGCGCCGGCGAGGCGCTGTCGCCGGCGGCGAGCCTCGCGCTTCTTCTCCGGCCGGTCAGGCAATGGGGCGCTTTTCCAGCTTCCGCGCCAGGGTGCGGCGGTGCATGCCCAGGCGCCGCGCCGTTTCCGAGATGTTGAAGCCGGTTTCCACCAGCATCTCGTTGATGCGCTCCCATTCCAGCATCTTGATGGTGGCGGTCGGGCGGTTGGACACCAGCGCGTCGGGATCGCCGCCGACCTTGTCGAAGGCGGCCTCGATGTCGTCGGTGTTGGAGGGCTTGGCCAGGTAGTGGCAGGCGCCGAGCTTGATGGCCTCCACCGCGGTGGAGATGCTGGCGAAGCCGGTCAGCACCACGATCCGCATCTCGGGGTCGCGGGCATGGAGGGTTTGCACGCAGGGCAGGCCGGAGGCGGTGCGGAGCTTCAGGTCCACCACCGCGTATTCCGGCACCTCGACCTGCAGCATCTCCTCGAGTTCCTCAGGCCCCGCCGCGACGCGGACGCTGTAGCCGCGCCGCTCGAAGGAGCGCTGCAGCGTGCGGGCAAAGGTGGCGTCATCCTCGACGATCACGAGGGAGCGCGGGTGATCCAACGCGGGTCTCCTTCAGTGCGCGGGGGCGAGGGGAACGAAGAGCCGGACCTCGGCGCCTCCCTGTGACAGGTTGGTGGTCTCGACCCGGCCGCCAAGCCTGCGCGCCACGGTGACCACCAGGAACAGGCCGACGCCGTGGCCCTCGCCCTTGCTGGAGCGGTGGAGCTGGCCGAAGTGCCGCAGCATCGCCGGCGCGAAGCCGGGGCCGTGGTCGCGCACCGCCAGCACCAGCATCTCCCCGTCCTGGGTGGCCGCGAGATGGACCAGCTGCGGCGACACGTCGGCCGCGTTCTCCAGGAGGTTCCACACCGCTTGGCGCAAGGCCGGGTCGGCCATCACGGCGCTGTCCTCGATCGCCTCGGCGCTCAGGTCCAGGGTGACCGCGGGGTGCGCGGCGCGCCAGCCTTCCGCCAGTTCCTCCACGAAGGACTGGGCGTCCACGATGCCCATGGCCTCGCTCCGCGGCTCACCGGCCGAATGGAGGATGTCGGTAACGATGGATTTGCAGCGCTGCACCTCGGCCTGCATCTCGCGCAGCTCGCCCAGCAGCTCCGGGTCACCGGCCAAGCGGGGCATCCGCTGCCAGTCGCTCAGGATCACCGACAGGGAGGCGAGGGGGGTGCCGAGCTCATGCGCGGCACCCGAGGCGAAGAGGCCCATGCGCACGATGTTGTCTTCCTCGGCCGCGTGCCGGTTCATGTCGGCGAGGTAGGCGTCGCGCGCCCGCAGGTTGCTGCTGATGCGGGCCATGAACATCACCAGCAGCGTCGCCACCAGCATGAAGCTCAGCCACTGGCCCAGGGCGTGGAGCGTGGCCTCGTCGTGCACCGCGCCCTCGGGGAAGACGAGCCGGCGGTAATGCACGGTCAGCAGGGCGTAGCAGCCCGCCGTCACGGTCGCGAGAACCCAGACCAGCCAGGTCCGCAGCAGGATTGCCCCCAGCACCACCTGCACGAGGTACAGGGCGATAAAGGGGTTGCTGGCACCACCGCTGAAGTAGAGCTGGATCGTCAGCAGGGCGACGTCGAACAGCAGCGCCAGCAGGAACTCGACATTGGTGATGCGGTGGCGGCCGAGCGCCACCTCGCTGACGAGGTTGGTGAGGGCGAGCACACCCACCACCGCCAACAGCTCCCGCGTCGGTAGCGCCACGCCCAGGCCGAAGCGGACCACCATGATGGTGGCGAACTGCCCCACCACGGCCAGCCAGCGCAGCTGGATCAGCTGGCGCATGTTATCGGTGGCGATGGCCTCGGGCGCGGCGCCCGGAAGGGGCGCCGGACGCCAGCGGCGGGTCAGGGCGAGGAGGGGCCTGTCCATCAACCGTGGTCTGGCGCGGGCCGCCTGGCCCACAGCATCCACAATCCGAACAGGCTGAGTGCGGCCAGACAAAACCAGGTAATCGCGTAAATCAGGTGCGTGTTGCGGAACGCTACCACGGTCAGGCCGCCGACGGGATAGCCGCCGGGATTGGGCGTGCCATCCGCGTCGATGAAATAGGGCGCCACGGGCCCGAGCCCGCGCGAGGCCGCGATGGCGGCCACGTCGCGCGAGAACCATCGGTCGTTCGCGGGATCGTTGCTCCGCAGGAAGGCGCCGCCGGGCTCGGAAGGGCGCAGCAGGCCGGTGACCGTGGCGGGGCCGTCCGAAGGGGATTGGGAGCGGGTGGCCGGGTCGCGCCGGTCGGTCGGCACGAAGCCGCGGTTGACCAGAACGGTCCAGCCATCGGCGGTGCGCAGCGGGGCCAGGACCCAGAAACCCGGCCCGGCCTCGGTGACCGCCTGCACCAGCGCTTCCTGCGGCAGGAAGGTGCCGGTGGCGCGGACATGGGCATAGGCGTTGTCGTCGGGGCGGAAGCCCGGCCAGGTGTCGGGGCCGGGGGCCGGTTCGGCCGCCGCGTGGATGCGGCGGTCGACGGTGGCGATCAGGTCCAGCTTCCAGGTACGGCGCTCGACCTGCCAGACGCAGAGCGCCAGGAACAGAACCGTCGCTGCGACCAGCAGCGCGGACAGCAGGCCCCGCTTCGCCGCCGGTCGCATTGCCATGGCCGTCACCCCCCCGCGGGGGGCATCGTCATGGCCGGCATCATGTTCGTGTTCAGGTGGTACATGATCCAGATCGAGCCGCCGAGCACGATGCCCACGATCACCACGGTGAACACGAAGGAGATCAGCGTCCATCCGCCTTCCGACTTGGTGTCGAGATGGAGGAAGTAGCTGATGTGGACGACGATCTGCACCACCGCGCAGGCGAAGATGATCAGTGCCGTCCAGGTCCGGCTGGGCAGGACCTCGCCCATCACCAGCCAGAAGGGGATGACGGTGAGGACGACCGACAGCAGGAAGCCGGTCATGTAGGTGCGGCGCGACCCGTGGCCATGGGTGTCCCCATGGCTGTGCAGGTCATGCCCGTGCCGGTCCGGCCCTTGCTGGCCGTACCCCTGCGGCGGGGTGGACGAGGGGTTGTAGGGCACGCTCAACGGATCACTCCGAACAGGTAGATGAAGGTGAAGACGCCGATCCAGATGATATCCAGGAAGTGCCAGAACATGCTCAGGCACATCAGGCGGCGCTTGTTCTCGGCCCCGATCCCGTAGATCGCGACCTGGACCAGCATCACGAGGATCCACAGCAGGCCGAAGCTGACGTGGAGGCCGTGGGTGCCCACCAGCGTGAAGAAGGCCGACAGGAAGGCGCTGCGCTGCGGCGTGGCGCCTTCGGCGATGAGGCCGGCGAACTCATGCAGCTCCACCGCCACGAAGCCCGCGCCGAACAGGAAGGTGATGACCAGCCAGAGCTGCGTCATCCCCTTCTTGCCTTCCTCCATCGCGATCATGCCCATGCCGAAGGTGATCGAGGAGATCAGCAGCAGGGCGGTGTTGAGTGCCACGAGTGGGAGCTCGAACGCCTCGTGCGGCGTCGGACCCCCGGCGTAGCTGGTGCCCACCACGCCGAACACGGCGAAGAGGGCGGCGAAGATGAGCGCGTCGCTCATCAGGTAGATCCAGAAGCCCAGCTGCGTGGCGCCGTCGCCGTGGGCGTGGTCGTGATCCTCCCCCTCGGCGAGGTGGTAGGCGCGCGGGTCCGGCCCGTCGTGGGCGGGGTTCATGGCCTGTGCCGACATCTCAGGCTCCCGTCGTCACCTGAGCGCTCTCGCGCTCACGTCGAGCCACCTCGTCCACGGGGATGAAGTAGTCGCGGTTGTAGTTGAAGGTATGGCCGATCGCCACGACCAGGATGCCCACGAAGCACAGGGCGGCCAGCCACCACATGAACCAGATCATGCCGAAGCCCATGCCCATCGCCAGGATCGACAGGTAGACGCCGGTGCCGGTGTTGTGGGGCATGTGGATGGGCTTGTAGCCCTCCATCGGCTTCTTATAGCCGCGCGACTTCATGTCGTACCAGGCGTCCAGCTCGTGCACCACGGGCGAGAAGGCGAAGTTGTAGGCCGGCGGGGGCGAGGAGGTCGACCACTCCAGCGTCCGGCCACCGTTCCAGGGGTCGCCCGTCAGGTCGCGGGTGCGGTTGCGGTGCACGACGCCCATCACGATGCTCATGATGTTGCCGAAGATGCCGACCGCGATGATCAGGGCGCCGATTAGGGCCACGATCTCCCAGGGCTGCAGGGAGAAGTCGTCGAAGTGGCGGACGCGGCGGGTCTGGCCCATCAGTCCGGTGACGTACATCGGCGTCCAGGCCACCCAGTAGCCGATCACCCAGCCCCAGAAGGCCACCTTGCCCCAGAACTCATCGAGCTTGAAGCCGAAGGCCTTGGGGAACCAGTAGGTGATGCCGGCGAACATGCCGAACACCACGCCGCCGATGATGACGTTGTGGAAGTGCGCCACCAGGAAGGTGGAGTTGTGCAGCACGAAGTCGGCCGGGGGCACCGCCAGCAGCACGCCGGTCATGCCGCCCACCGTGAAGGTGAGCATGAAGGCCACGACCCACATCATCGGCAGCTGGAAGTCGATCCGGCCCCGGTACATGGTGAAGAGCCAGTTGAAGATCTTCACGCCGGTCGGGATCGAGATCACCATCGTGGCGATGCCGAAGAACGAGTTGACGCTGGCGCCCGAGCCCATGGTGAAGAAGTGGTGCAGCCACACCAGCCAGGACAGGATGGTGATCACCACGGTCGCGTAGACCATGGAGGAATAGCCGAAGAGCGGCTTCTTGCTGAAGGTCGAGGAGATCTCGGAATACACGCCGAAGGCCGGCAGGATCAGCACGTAAACCTCGGGGTGGCCCCAGATCCACACCAGGTTCCAGTACATCATCGGGCTGCCGCCCAGGTCGTTGGTGAAGAAGTTGGTGCCGATGTAGCGGTCCAGGCTCAGCATCGCGAAGGTGGCGGCCAGGATCGGGAAGATCGCCACCACCAGCACGTTGGAGCACAGCGCCGTCCACACGAAGATCGGCATCTTCATCATGGTCATGCCAGGGGCGCGCATCTTGATGATCGTGGCGACCATGTTGATGCCCGACAGCGTTGTTCCGACGCCTGCTATCTGGAGTGACCACAGGTAGTAGTCCACGCCCGTGTCGGGGCTGAACTCCAGGCCCGAAAGCGGCGCGTAGTTCAGCCAGCCAGTGCGCGCGAACTCACCGATGAAGAGCGACATCATCACCAGGATGCCGCCCGCCACCGTCAGCCAGAAGCTGAGGTTGTTCAGGAAGGGGAAGGCCACGTCGCGCGCGCCGATCTGCAGCGGCATGACGAAGTTGATCAGCCCCACCACGAACGGGATCGCCACGAAGAAGATCATGATCGTGCCGTGCGCGGTGAACACCTGGTCGTAGTGGTGTGCCGGCAGGAAGCCTTCGCTGGAGCCGAAGGCGAGTGCCTGCTGCGTCCGCATCATCAGCGCGTCGGCGAAGCCACGCAGCAGCATGACGATGCCGAACACGATGTACATGATCCCGATCTTCTTGTGGTCCACGCTCGTGAACCACTCCTTCCACAGGTATCCCCAAAGCCGGAAATAGGTGAGGGCGCCCAGGAGGGCGAGGCCGCCCAGCGCCACACCGGCGAAGGTGACGAGCAGGATCGGCTCGTGGATTGGGAAGGATTCTAATGTGAGACGGCCGAATACCGTCTTCAGGAGACTATGCTCTGCCATGATCCGATCCGGAGATGGAGCCTCTTCCCGCGCGAAGGGCGCGGGAAGGAGCAGTGAAAGGGTCGTTGGTCGGTCGCCGCACGGCGACTAGTTGTTGGTGGCCGGCTGGTTGGGGCCGTTGGGACCCTGGGGCGAGCCAATGTTCGGGCCGGTACCCTTTTCCTCGGGCTCACGCATCAGGGCGCCGTCGGGACGCGCCCCAGGCATCGGCATGCTGCCGTGCGAGGGCGGGTTGCCGCCGCCGACGTGGCTGCGCGGATCGCCGCCGCCGCGCTGCATGTCGCTCGCCATGGTGGCGTTGGCGCAGGGGCGGCCGGCCTCGACGCAGCGGTTCAGCGCCCGGTCGTACAGCCCGGCTTCGACCGTGCCGAAGTGCATGGCCGGCACCCGCTCGCTCGGCTTGGCGAGCTCGAGGTACTTGGCCGCGGTCAGCGCCTCGCCCGCCTTCACCTGCTGCACCCAGCCGTTGAAGCCGTTCTGGTCCATGCCCACCGTCTTGAAGCGCATGTAGGAGAAGCCCGCGCCGGTGTAGTTGGAGGACTGGCCCCAGCTCTCGCCGGGCTGGTTCAGCACCGCATGGAGTTCCGACTGCATGTTGGGCATGGCGTAGATCATCCCCGCCATGGTCGGCACGTAGAAGGTGTTCATCTGCGTGTTGGAGGTGATCGAGAAGTGCACCGGCACGTCCACCGGCAGCGCCAGCTCGTTGATCGTGGCGATCCCCTGCTCGGGGTAGATGAACAGCCACTTCCAGTCGAGCGCCACCACCTGGACCTCGAGCGGCTTGGTGCCGGCGGCGACCGGACGGCCGGGCGCGATGCGGTCCAGCGGGCGGAAGGGGTCGAGCAGGTGCGTGCTGGACCAGGTCACCGCGCCCAGCGCGATGATGATCAGCAGCGGGCAGGCCCAGACCACCAGCTCCAGCGACATGGAGTGGTCGAAGTCGGGATCGTACTTGGCCCGGGTGTTCGTGGCCCGGTAGCGCCAGGCGAACACGACGGTCAGTATCATCACCGGGATGATGATGATCAGCATCAGCCCGGTGGAAATCAGGATCAGGTCGCGCTGCTGCACCGCGACGTCGCCCGTCGGGTTCATGACCACCATGTTGCACCCGGTGAGCGCGAGCATGAAGGGGAGCGCGCATAGGCGCAAAAGGAGCTTCATCACCACCGTCACGTGTCCACGCATGGCGCGGCCCATAACGGCCCCCTCGCGGGTGCAACATTGGACATTTTGTCCAATCCCCGCGGCATCGCCATTCGGGCAAGAGGCGGCCCATCTATGGAGAGGACCGGGCACGCGGGTCCGGACCGGAATAGGAATGCGTCGATGAGTGATTCAACCGCCGCGAGCTCGACACCGCTGGAGCGGGACGCCCGGCTCGTCAACGCGCGCGAGCACCACGTCTCGCCGGGCGAGATCGCCATCGGGGTGATCGTTGGGCGGACGAGCGAGTTCTTCGACTTCTTCGTGTACGCCATCGCCTCCGTGCTGGTGTTCCCGTCGTTGGTGTTCCCCTACGTCGACGCGCTCACGGGCACGCTGTACTCCTTCGCCGTCTTCCCGGTGGCCTTTATCGCACGCCCCTTCGGTTCGCTCATCTTCATGGCGATCGACCAGAAGCACGGCCGCGGCGTGAAGCTGACCATCGCGCTGTTCCTGCTCGGCGGCTCCACCATGGCGCTGGCCTTCCTGCCCGGCCATGATCAGATCGGCGCCGCCTCGGTCGTGCTGCTGGCTTTGTTCCGAATCGGACAGGGCGTGGCGCTGGGAGGCGTCTGGGACGGGCTGCCCTCGCTGCTGTCGCTCAATGCCCCGCCGGAGAAGCGCGGCTGGTACGCCATGATCCCGCAGCTCGGCGCGCCGCTGGGCCTGCTGGTGGCGGCCGGCCTCTTCGCCTTCTTCCTGGTGACGCTGTCCGACGAGGACTTCGTGGACTGGGGCTGGCGCTATCCCTTCTTCGTGGCCTTCGCGATCAACGCCGTGGCGCTGTTCGCCCGGCTCCGCCTGGTGGCGACGCCGGAGTTCACGCGCCTCTACGAATCGCGTGACCTGCAGCCCGAGCCGGTGGGCGAGACGCTGCGGCACGAAGGTCGCACCGTGGTGCTCGGCGCCTTCGCCCCGCTGGTGAGCTTCGCGATGTTCCACGTCGTGACCGTGTTCCCGCTGTCCTGGGCGGTGCTGTTCAACCATGAGGAGCCGCAGCACTTCCTCCTGATCGAGATGCTCGGCGCCGCGGTGGGCGTCGTGGCCGTGGCGCTGTCCGGGCCGATCGCCAACCGGATCGGCCGCCGCACGCTGCTCGGCTCCTCGGCGGTGCTGATCGGCGTCTTCGCCGCCCTGGCGCCCCGGCTGCTCGGCCAGGGGCAGCACGGCGAGATCATCTACATGACGGTGGGCTTCCTGCTGCTGGGGCTGGCCTTCGGACAGTCCTCGGGCGCCATCAACTCCTCCTTCTCGGCCAAGCGCCGCTACACGGGTGCCGCCATCACCTCGGACCTCGCCTGGCTGATCGGCGCGGCCTTCGCGCCGCTGGCGGCCCTGCTGCTGTCCAGCAACTTCGGGCTGCTGGCGGTGGGGCTCTACCTGCTGTCCGGCGCGGTCTGCACGCTGGTGGCGCTGGGCCTCAACCGCGAATGGGCCAGCAAGACCAACTGAGCACCGGGACTTTCCGGCGCGGTTTTGGAGCGGCGGCGGGGGTTCACCCGCCGCCGTTTTCATTCCGGCTGAGGAAGCCGGTGACGGCGGCCTTGACCCTGTCGGGCCGTTCGAGATGGAGCCGGTGGCTCGCGCCGTCGACTATCCTCAGTTCCCCAGGGTCGCACAGTTGCAGCCCGGCTTCGGCGATGTGCCACTCCCGGACGGCCTCATTCCCGGCTCGGAGGATCAGGGCCGGCGACACGAGGAGGGCCGGCTCCTCGCCGCGTCGCTGCCCGTCGATTCCGGGCGGGACCCCTGCCATCACGAACGGTTGACGCCGGCCCGTCCGGCGTGTTCTCGGGCGCCCTCGGCGCCTTTGCCCCTCCGGTTTGAGTTTCCATGATCCGCCTCGACAACATCAGCAAGCAGAACGGCCAGCAGCTCCTCTTCATCGAGGCTTCCGCCGCGCTCCAGCGGGGCGAGAAGGTGGGCCTCGTGGGGCCGAACGGCGCCGGCAAGTCCACGCTGTTCCGCATGATCACCGGGAGCGAGCTGCCCGACGAGGGGCAGGTGATGGTGGATCGCGGCACGGCGATCGGCTTCTTCAGCCAGGATGTCGGTGAAATGTCAGGCCGATCCGCCGTGGCCGAGGTGATGGAAGGAGCAGGTGCGGTCAGCGAGGTGGCGGCCGAGCTGCGCGAGCTGGAGGCGGCGATGGCCGATCCGGAGCGCATGGACGAGATGGACAGCATCATCGAGCGCTTCGGCGAGGTGCAGGGCCGTTTCGAGGAGATGGGCGGCTACGCGCTGGACAGCCGGGCGCGCGAGATCCTGGCGGGGCTCAGCTTCTCGCAGGAGATGATGGAGGGCGACGTCGGGCAGCTGTCGGGCGGCTGGAAGATGCGCGTGGCGCTGGCGCGCATCCTGCTGATGCGGCCCGACGTGATGCTGCTGGATGAGCCGAGCAACCACCTCGACCTCGAAAGCCTGATCTGGCTGGAGAACTTCCTGCAGAACTACGACGGCGCGCTGCTGATGACCTCGCACGACCGCGAGTTCATGAACCGCATCATCAACAAGGTGGTGGAGATCGACGGCGGGTCGCTGACCTCCTACTCGGGCGACTACGAGTTCTACGAAGCGCAGCGCGCGATGAACGAGCGGCAGCAGCAGGCGCAGTTCGAGCGCCAGCAGGCGATGCTGGCCAAGGAGATCAAGTTCATCGAGCGCTTCAAGGCGCGGGCCTCGCACGCGGCGCAGGTGCAGAGCCGGGTCAAGAAGCTCGACAAGATCGAGCGGGTGGAGCCGCCCAAGCGGCGTCAGTCGGTGAGCTTCGACTTCCCCCCGGCGCCGCGCTCGGGCGACGACGTGGTGAACCTGCGGGGCGTGGCGAAGCGCTACGGCAGCCGCGTGATCTATGACGGGCTGGACCTGCTGGTGCGGCGGCGGGAGCGCTGCTGCGTACTGGGCGTGAACGGCGCGGGCAAGTCCACGCTGCTGAAGCTGGTGACCGGCTCCACGGCGCCGGATTCGGGCACGGTGTCGATGGGTGGCAGCGTGAAAATGGGCTACTTCGCGCAGCACGCGATGGACCTGCTGGATGGCGAGCGCACCGTGTTCCAGGCGCTGGAGGACGAGCACCCGCGCGCCAGCCAGGGATCGCTCCGCGCGCTGGCGGGCTGCTTCGGCTTCTCGGGCGACGAGGTCGAGAAGCGGGTGCGCGTGCTCTCGGGCGGCGAGAAGGCGCGGCTGGTGATGGCGCGGATGCTGTTCGACCCGCCGAACTTCCTGGTGCTCGATGAGCCGACCAACCACCTCGATGTGGCCACCAAGGAGATGCTGATCGCGGCGCTGCAGGACTACGAGGGCACGATGCTGTTCGTGTCGCACGACCGGCACTTCCTGGCGGCGCTGTCGAACCGGGTGCTGGAGCTGACGCCCGAGGGCATTCACCAGTACGACGGGGGATATACCGAGTACGTGGCGCGGACCGGGCAGGAAGCGCCGGGGCTGCACGCCTAGGCGCTGCGCCTTACGGCCCGAACAGGTTTCGGGCCCAGTCGATGGCGGCGCGCATGCCGCCGTCGTGCTGCACCAGCAGCACCGCGTCTGGGTGGAAGTCGTGCAGCACCACCTGGCGCAGCGTCGTGCGCTGTGACGGGGTCATGCGCTCGAAGGCCAGGTTCAGGTGCAGCACCTGTCCGGCATAGGCGCCGACGAAGTCGGACACGCGGGCGCCGAAGGAGTCCGAGATCAGCAGCAGGCGCGGCCCTTCGCCGGACAGGCGTTCGGTCAGCGTCAGCTCGTTGATGGCGGTGGCGACGGGCAGCAGCGCCGGCAGGCAGGGTGCGTTGTAGCAGACGCGCAAGCCACCGCCCGCGTGCAGCGGCACCAGCGCGGCGTGTTTCGGCGTGAGGCCGGGCATGAACTGCGTCAGATCGCTGTCCCGCGGGATCACGGTAGTGGGCAGAGGTTGCAGCAACGGCAGGCCGAGACGCTCCGCCGCCAGCGCGGCCACGCGCTGCCCGGCCTGGCCTTCCCAGTGGAAGTCCTTGGCGGGGTAGGGGTTCTCGCCCTCCCGCTGCATGGCAAACAGCGCGTCCTGCGGCACCATCACCATCTTGGCCAAGTCGGGCGCGCGCTCGTTCAGCGTGGCGGCGACGGCCTGCGCCACCGGCATCCAGCCGGCACATCGGGCGCGCAGCCAGCCCGGCAGCGCGTCGCGGTCCAGCACGGGCGAGGTCGGTATGCCGAGATAGAGCACGCGCGGCGCCACCGTCCGCATGTCGCGCAGCAGCGTGGCCAAGCCGTCCGCAGCCTGGTGCAGCGCCGCGTCGGTCATTCCCACGCCGCAACTCTCGTCGATCAGGCTAAAGGCGTGTCCGGGGACGTGGCTGTTGAGGAAGAAGCGGCCGCCCTGTCCCGCTGTGAGCTGGTCGGAGGTGAACTCGCCGAACAGTCCGTAGCGCAGGCGGCCGTTCCAGCGCAGCAGGAGGTTGCGCAAGCCGAAACGGTCGTTCGCCAGTGCCGTCAATTGGGCCGGCAGCGCTTCGGCTTCGGCTCGGGTGGTCGGCCACGGCGGTGGGGCCGCGAGCACGCGGTTTTCGGAGAGTGCTCCACTCGGCTGCCAACCGAGAGCCGCTGCCAGGGCGGGCAGGCAGAGCGCCGCCAGGAAGCAGGTGATCAGCAGGCAGTCGAGCCCGTTGCCGCGACGGTGCATGCGACGACCCTCAGAAGCGGAAGTAGATGAAGGGATTGTGCGTGCCGCTGGCCAGCGCCGCCGCTGTGACCGTCAGCAGTACCAACCCGGCCACGAAGCGCAGGGCGAGCACCGCCTCGCCCAGGCGGGGCAGGCGGGTGATGCCGGCGGCGGTGGCGTAATTCGTGTCGCGCTTCCAGGCCACCAGCGCCACCGCGACTGCCAGCGCTGTCCAGACCGAGGGTCCGGCGTAGCGCTGCACCGGCATGGCGAGCAGCCCCGGGGTGCCGAAGCCGGTCATGGCGGCCAGCATCTGCCCGGCATGTCCCAGCGTGTCGGCGCGGAAGATCACCCATCCGACCAGCACCACCAGCAGCAGGTAGGCGTGCCGGAGCGCGGCGGGCAGGCGTGCGCCCCAGGCGGACAGCCCGGGCATGTGGCCGGCAGCGCGCTCCAGGATCAGGAAGAGCCCGTGGTAAAGTCCCCAGACCACGAAGGGCCAGGCCGCGCCGTGCCATAATCCGCAGAGCGCGAAGACGATCAGGAGGTTGGCATAGGTGCGCCACGCCCCGGCGCGGTTGCCGCCGAGCGGGATGTACAGGTAGTCCCGGAACCAAGACGACAGCGACATGTGCCAGCGGCGCCAGAAGTCGGTGACGGAGCGCGCCGTGTAGGGCCGGTTGAAGTTCGGCGGCAGGCTGAAGCCGAGCATGTGGCCGAGGCCGATGGCCATCGTGGTGTAGCCGGCGAAGTCGAAGAAGATCTGCACCATGTAGCAGACCGCGCCGAGCCAGGCGACGGCGGCGGTCAGGGCTTCCGGCGGCAGGGCGAAGATCTGGTCGGCCGGAAGCGCCACGGTGTTGGCGATCAGCACCTTCTGCGCCAGCCCGACGACAAAGAGCTCGATGCCCATGCGGAAGCGGGCGGGCTCGATCCTGCGGTCATTGATCTCGTGGGCGATCTGGCGATAGCGCAGGATAGGCCCGGCGATCAGCTGCGGGAACATGGTCTTGTACATCGCGAAGCGCGGCAGGCTCGGCTGGGCGCGCACCTCGCCCCGGCGGATGTCCATCAGGTAGGAAATGCCCTGGAAGGCGAAGAAGGAAATGCCGAGCGGCAGCGGGATCGCCGGCACCTGCGGGGGCGGCCATCCCGCCGCGCGGGCCAGCACGTCGACCTGTTGCATGAAGAAGCCTGCGTACTTGAAGCCTGCCAGCAGCAGGATGTTGGCACTGACGCCGATCGTCAGCAGGGCACGGCCGAGCGGCGGCGAGGCGCGTTCCAGCCGCAGTCCCAGCCACCAGTTCATGACGATGAAGACCAGCAGCAGGCCGATGTAGAAGGGTTCGCCCCAGGCGTAGAATACTAGGCTGCCGGCGATGATGACCCACATGCGCGCCGGTGGCAGTGCCAGGTAGATCAAGAGGAACAGCGGCAGGAAGTAGAACAGGAAGACGATCGAACTGAAGGCCAAGGCGCCGCTCCGCTGCGCCAGCGGCGCACATGGCGCCTGTCGCGCCCCCCGATCCGTGTTTCTAGCCACAACCGATGTGGTGAGCCAGAGGACAACTGCGAGTGGATCAGGCGGAACGGCACCGTGTGCGCAGTTGCGGATGCCGCGAGTGCAACCCTCTTCATGAGGACGGGACGCTGTGGCGGGGCTGCCCCACCTGTGTCGGCGCGGCGGGGAGGGCGCGGGGCGATCCGAGATGGCCAGGGAGGCTCTTGCTGCCTGGGTCCGCCGTGCTCGTTGCCGGCAGCATGGCATTCGCCGCCATGGACCGGGTGGGCGCCACACGGTAGGCTCCACGGCTGTTTTCTTCCCCACGGAGCCCGCGACGCCATGAGCAAACCCGCTTCCGCCGCGCCGGCCGCGCGCAAGCTGTTCGGCACCGACGGGGTGCGGGGCGTGGCCAACCGGGCGCCGATGGACGCCGCCACCGCGCTGCGGCTGGGCCAGGCGGCGGGGCAGTTCTTCAACCGCGGCGGGCACCGGCACCGCGTCGTGGTGGGCAAGGACACGCGGCTGTCGGGCTACATGCTGGAGCCGGCACTGACGGCGGGCTTCGTGGGTGCCGGCATGGACGTGGTGCTGGTGGGGCCGCTGCCGACGCCGGCCATCGCGATGCTCACGCGCTCGCTGCGGGCGGACCTGGGCGTGATGATCTCGGCCTCGCACAACCCCTACGAGGACAACGGCATCAAGCTGTTCGGCCCGGACGGGCTGAAGCTGAGTGACGCGCAGGAAGGCGCGATCGAGGCGCTGATGGCGGGCGACCTGACGGAAGCCCTGGCCGCGCCGGCGCGGCTGGGCCGCGCCAGCCGGCTGGAGGACGCGCCGGGCCGCTACATCGAGGCCGCCAAGAGCGCCTTCCCGAAGGGGCTGACGCTGTCGGGCATGCGCATCGTGGTGGACTGCGCCAACGGCGCCGCCTACCGCGTGGCGCCGACGGTGCTGTGGGAGCTGGGGGCCGAGGTCGTGCCGCTCGGCGTGGCGCCGGACGGGTTCAACATCAACAGCAACTGCGGCTCCACCGCGCCGGCGCGCATGGCGGAACTGGTGCGCGAGCGGCGCGCCGACCTGGGCATCGCGCTGGACGGCGACGCCGACCGGCTGGTGATGTGCGACGAGGGCGGCAACATCGTGGACGGCGACCAGATCCTGGCGCTGATCGGCGAAACCTTCGCGGCGCAGGGACGGCTGCGGGGCGGGTCCGTGGTGGCGACCGTGATGAGCAACCTCGGGCTGGAGCGGCGCCTCGCCTCCAAGGGCATCGGGCTGCAGCGCACCAAGGTCGGCGACCGCTACGTGGGTGAGCGGATGCGCGAGAGCGGCTGCAACGTGGGCGGCGAGCAGTCGGGGCACCTGATCCTGTCGGATCACGGCACCACCGGCGACGGGCTGGTGGCGGCGCTGCAGGTGCTGGCGGCGATCACCGAGGAAGGCCGGCCAGCCAGCGCCGTGTGCCGGCGCTTCGAGCCGCTGCCGCAGAAGCTGGTGAACATCCGCCACGCCGGGGGGGACCCCTTGTCGGACCCGGCCGTGTCGGACGCGATCCGGGCGGCGGAGGCCGAGCTCGGCAGCCGTGGCCGCGTGCTGATCCGCCCGAGCGGCACCGAGCCGCTGATCCGCGTCATGGCGGAGGCCGAGGAGGAAAGCGTGGTGGAGGCGGTGGTGACGCAGCTGGCCGACACGATCCGCGCCGTGGCCGCGGCACCCCGCCGCGAGAGCGCCGCGAAGGCGGAGACCGGTGTCGGGGCCGGCAGCGAGGGCGGCACGCCTTGAAGGGACGGGTGCTGATCGTCGCCGGATCGGATTCCGGCGGCGGGGCAGGGATCCAGGCCGACATCAAGACCGTCACGGCGCTGGGTGGCTATGCCGCGACCGCGATCACCGCGCTGACGGCGCAGGACACGCGCGGCGTCCGCGCCGTCCACGCCGTGCCGCAGGATTTCCTGCGCCTGCAGATGCGGATGAGCTTCGAGGATATCGGCGCCGACGTGGTGAAGACCGGCATGCTGGCCGATGGCGAGACCATCGAATCCGTGGCCGACGTGATGGCGAGCCACGGGCAGGGCGTGCCGCTGGTGCTGGACCCGGTGATGGTGGCCAAGGGTGGCTCGCGGCTGCTGGCGGCCGATGCGGTGGAGGTGCTCAAGCGCCGGCTGCTGCCCTTCGCCGCGCTGATCACGCCCAACCTGCCGGAGGCCGAGGTGCTCTCGGGGCGCGAGATCCGCGACCTCGACGGGATGCGCGCGGCGGCGGAATCGATGCTGACGCTGGGCGTGCCGGCGGTGCTGCTCAAGGGCGGCCACCTGCCGGGCGCGCGGCTGTTCGACCTGCTGGCGACCGAGGACGGGGTGGAGGTCTTCGAAGGGCCGCATCTCGAAACGGTGCACACCCACGGCACCGGCTGCACGCTGGCCAGCGCGATCGCCACCGGTCTGGCGCAGGGGATGGGCTTGCGCGACGCGGTGTTGCGGGCCAGGCGCTACGTGCTGGCGGCGATCCGCCATGCCCCGGGCTACGGCGAGGGACACGGACCGCTGGACCACGGCGTGACCGTCGATCCGGAAAGGATCCCGGCATGACGCTGCGCGCCTTTGTGGTGGACGCCTTCGCCGAACGCCCCTTCGAGGGCAATCCGGCGGCGGTGGTGCCGCTGGAGCGCTGGCTGCCCGACGCCGTGATGGGGCGCATGGCGGCCGAGCACAACCTGAGCGAAACGGCCTTCCTGGTACCCGACGGCGAGAACCAGTGGCACCTGCGCTGGTTCACCCCCACCGTGGAGGTGGAGCTCTGCGGCCACGCCACGCTGGCCACGGCGCATGTGCTGGCCACCGAGTACGGCGTCGCGGGCACGATGCGTTTCTGCACCGCGTCGGGGATGCTGCGGGTGGAACAGGAGGCGGGGCGCTACGTGCTCGACTTTCCGGCGCGGATGCCGGTGCGGGCACAGGCGCCGGCGGGGCTGGCGGAGGCGCTGGGCGCCGAGCCGGCGGAGGTCTGGAAGGGGCGCGACTGGTTCTGCGTCTTCGCCGACGCCACGACGGTGCGGGCGCTGCGGCCGGACCACGCGCGCATCGCGGCGCTGCCCGACGGGGACGGTACGGCGGCGCGGGTGATCGTGACCGCGCCCGGCGACGACGGGGTGCACGACGTGGTGTCGCGCTTCTTCGCCGCCGCCGTCGGCATCCCGGAAGACCCGGTCACCGGCGTGGCGCATACCCAGATCCTGCCCTTCTGGGCCGCGCGGCTGGGCCGGACGGAGCTGGTGTGCCGCCAGGCCAGCCGGCGCGGCGGCACGCTGTGGTGCGCGCTGCGCGGCGACCGGGCGCGCATGGGCGGGACGGCGGCGCTCTACGCGCGCCTGGAGATCGCTTCGCCGCTGAGCGGCCTGGACGGCTGAGCGGCGGCCTTGTCGGCATCGGCGCGGGCCTCGGCCTCGGCGGCGTTGAGGTGCTCGCCGCCTTCCAGGCGTTCCTCGATGTAGGTCATCCTGATCACCGTCATCGCCACGGCGGTGAGCGGGGCGGCCAGCACCACGCCCAGGATGCCGGCCACGGTGCCCATCACGGTCTGCGAGATCAGCAGCAGCGCCGGCGGCAGGTCGGTGGTGCGCTTCTGCACCAGCGGCGTCAGCACGTTGCCTTCCAGCATCTGCACCAAGAAGTAGACGCCCAGCGCCCAGGGCACCAGCGAGGGTTCCTTGCCCAGCGCCATCAGCGCGGCGGGCACGGCGGCCGAGATGGCGCCGATATAGGGCACGAAGCTGGTCACCGCGGCGATGGCGCCCAGCAGCCCCGACAGCGGCACGCCCAGCGCCCAGAGGCCCAGCCAGATCAGCACGCCGTTGAACACCATGGCGCACAGGGCGCCGAGCAGCCAGCCGCGCAGCGAGGCGCCGGCCGCGTCGAGCACGTGCATTCCCCTGGCGCGCAGGTCGGGCGACAGGAAGGCGATCGAGCCGCGGCGGTAGAGCGAGGGTTCCGCCGCCAGGTAGAGCGCGAGCAGCACCATCAGCACCACGTTGCCGATGGCACCCACCGTGCCGAAGATGCCGGAAGCGGCCACGCCGGCGGCACTTTCGCCCACAGAGGACATCAGCTGCTCGGGCTGGAACTTGTTGATCTGCCCCTGGATCCACGGATAGTTCGACAGGGAGTCCTGCAGCGAGCGCAGCGCCTGCGGCACCTGCTGCGCGAAGGCCTGGGCCTGCTCGGTGAGCGGGCCGATCGCGGCCCAGATCCCCAGGCCGAAAACCACCACGATCAGCAGCGCCACGACCAGCACGGCCCAGCCTCCGCTGAGGCCGGTCTTCACCACGATGGGGGCGGCCAGCGCGCGCAGCGCCACGGCCAGGAGGGCGCCTGCAAATGCGATCAGCAGGGCGTTGGGAACCAGCCAGCACAGCAGCACGAAGGCCACCAGCAGCACGGTGATCGAGAGGGTCGAGCGGGTCATCGGGGGCGCAACGGGGCCCGCAGGGCGCGGTTGCAGCGGCGGCGTGGCACGTAAACGTCAGCGTGGCCGCCACGACACGGCGGCAAAATGGGCGGGTGCCGCCTTCGGGCCTTGCGCCGCGGCCACGCCGGGGGCAGTCGCTGGGGCAGCAACCGCGTCCGGACCGCCGCGCCGGACGCCCCGCACGAGGACAAACACGCCGATGACGGCCGCTGCCCCCCATGCCCCGAAGCCCGAGCGCCGGCCGAACAACCCGTGCTTCTCCTCCGGCCCCTGCGCCAAGCGTCCGGGCTGGTCGGTTTCGGCGCTGGAAGGGGCGCTGGTGGGGCGCAGCCACCGTGCGCCGGACGCGCGGGCGCGGCTGCGCGAGGTGATCGACCGCTCCCGCAGCCTGCTGGGAATGCCGGCGGACTGGCGGCTGGGGATCGTGCCCGCGTCCGACACCGGCGCGGTGGAGATGGCGTTGTGGTCGCTGCTGGGGCCGCGCGGCGTGGACGTGCCGGTGTGGGAAAGCTTCTCGGGCGAATGGGCCGGCGACATCGCCCGGCAGCTGCGGCTGCCCGATGCGCGGGTGATCGAGGCGCCTTACGGCCGGCTGCCGGACCTCGGGCAGGTGGACTGGCGGCGCGACGTGGTGTTCGTGTGGAACGGCACGACCTCGGGCGTGCGGGTGCCGGATGGCGGCTGGATCGACCCGGCGCGCGAAGGACTGGCGATCTGCGACGCGACCTCGGCCGCCTTCGCGATGCGGCTGCCCTGGGACCGGCTCGATGTGGTGTGCTGGAGCTGGCAGAAGGTGCTGGGCGGCGAGGCCGGGCACGGGATGCTGGCGCTCTCGCCCCGCGCGGTGGCGCGCCTGGCCGAGTTCCAGACGGACCGGCCGCTGCCCAAGGTGTTCCGCTTTTCCAAGGGCGGGCAGCCGATCGAGGGCATCTTCCTGGGTGATACGATCAACACGCCCTCGATGCTCTGCGTCGAGGACGCGATCGACGGGCTGCGCTGGGCCGAGGGCGTGGGCGGGCTGGACGGGCTGATCGCGCGATCGGAAGCGAACCTCGCCGCCGTGACGCGCTGGGTGGACGGCAAGGACTGGGTGCGCTTCCTGGCCGAGCGGGCGGAGGAGCGGTCCTCGACCTCGATCTGCCTGCGCTTCTGCGCGCCCTGGTTCGAGGCGCTGGACGCCAAGGCGCAGGCCGCGGCCGCGAAGGCGGTGGCGGAGCTGCTGGCCGCGGAAGGCGTCGGGCTGGACCTGGCGTCCTATCGCGACGCGCCGCTGGGCCTGCGGATCTGGGGTGGGGCGACGGTGGAGGTGGCTGATATCGAGGCGCTGCTGCCCTGGATCGACTGGGCCTGGGCCGAGGTGGCGGGGCGCCACGGCGGCTGAGGAACCCCGCGGCAGGTGCCGCCAAACACGGCGCGCGCCTGCCGGGCGGCGTCGGCCTGCAAGGATCGACCAGCCCGCGCCTCAGGCCAAGCGGGAACCCGGCCCGAGGTGCTGCCGGTCCGACCTGTTCCCCCTCAGAACAGCGATCCGCCGTTGCTGCCGGTGCCCGGGTTGCTGGCCAGCAGCGCGGTGCG
The DNA here is from genome assembly GCF_042433915.1 of Roseomonas elaeocarpi. NCBI lineage: Bacteria > Pseudomonadati > Pseudomonadota > Alphaproteobacteria > Acetobacterales > Roseomonadaceae > Roseomonas > Roseomonas elaeocarpi. Next base: position 415,454 of record NZ_JBHLUN010000005.1, read on the forward strand.
GGCGGCGGCCTGGTCCACCAGCGGCAGGCGGGGCAGGTTGTCGGCTCGCGCCAGCACGGCCTCGCCGCCGCCGTTGAAGCCCGGGATGTTCAGCGCCGTGGCGGCCGCGCCGCGGTTCGGGCCGGCCTGCAGGGCGCGGTAGAGCGCGGTTTCCACCACGCGCGGGCGCAGCTTCGGATCGATGCCCAGAGCCTCACGCATCTGGCGGCGGGCCATCAGCAGCTGGGGCTGCAGCGTCGAGATGCGGCCCGTCTGCCAGAGCGGATCGCTTTCCGAGGCCTCGGCCAGCTGCTCCACCCGCAGCGCCGCGAAAAGCGCGCGGTCGGTCTGCCCGGTGAGGCGGCCGGTATGACCGAAATCATCCAGCGCATCGAGTGCGCCGGCGCTGATCGGGTCGCCCCAGCCCGCCACGTCGGGACCGCCCTGCCGCACGGTGCAGCCGCCGGCCAGGAGGGGAAGAAGGATCGCCGCCAGCAGCGGCAGGGTCGAGCGTTGCGCCATGATATGCTAGCAACACCGTCGCGGCCTTGCCGTTGCGGCGCATCGCTGCCACACAGCCCCGCCTTTCGCGACCAGCGCGCGAAGGCGCCAGACCTGCGAGCCGAGATGCCTTCCGACGGTTTCAACCCCGCCCTGCTGCCCGCCGGCCTTGCCGACCTCCTGCCGCCCGACGCCGCGCGCGAGGCGGCGCTGGTGGAAGCGATGCTGGCGGTGTTCGGCAGCCATGGCTACGAGCGCGTCAAGCCGCCGCTGATCGAGTTCGAGGAAGGGCTGCTGGCGGGCTCCGGCGCCGCGGTGGCGGAACAGACCTTCCGGCTGATGGACCCGGTGTCGCAGCGGATGATGGGCCTGCGCGCCGACATGACGCCGCAGGTGGCGCGCCTCGCGGCCACGCGGCTGCGCGGCGTGGAACGGCCGCTGCGGCTGAGCTATTCGGGCCAGGTGCTGCGGGTGCGCGGCACGCAGATCGCACCGGAGCGGCAGCTGCCGCAGGCCGGCATCGAGCTGATCGGCGCCGACAGCCCGGTGGCCGATGCCGAGGTCGCGATCGTGGGCGTCGAGGCGCTGGCGCGCGTGGGTGTCGAGGGCGTGGCGCTGGACATCACCTTGCCCGCCATGTCGCCGGCGCTGCTCGATGCCGCAGGCCTCGCGGGCGAGGAGCGGGCGGCGCTGGCCCGCGCGCTGGACCGCAAGGACGAGGCCGCCGTGCGCGCGCTGGCCGAGCGGGCGGGGCCGCCGGCGGTGTTCCTGCCGGGGCTGCTGGCCGCCGCGGGGCCTGCCGACGCGGCGCTGCGGGCGCTGGACGCGGTGGCGCTGCCGCCCGCCGCGCGCGCCATCGCCGACAACGCCGCCGCCGTGATCGCCGCGATCCGCGCGGTCATGCCGGCGCTGCGCATCACGCTCGATCCGGTGGAGTTCCGCGGCCTGCGCTACCACACCGGCGTCGCCTATACCGTGTACGGCCCGGGCCGCACCGGCGAGCTCGCGCGCGGCGGGCGCTACATGTCGGGCGAGGAGCCGGCGACGGGGCTGACGGTGTACCCCGACGCGGTGCTGCGCGCCGCACCCCGCCTGGCCGAGCCCGCGCGCGTGCTGGTGCCGGTGGGCGCTGATCCGGCCGCCGCGGCGGCGCTGCGGGCGCGGGGCTTCGTGACGGTGGCGGCGCTGGGGGCGGGCGACAGCGCGGCCTCGCAGCGCTGCACGCATGTTCTCCGGGATGGCGAGGCCGTCGCCGATCCCGCATCTTCCGGCGCTGCGGCGCCGTTCCAGACCGGCGCCGATGGGGCGCCTTCTTTCACCGGCGCCGGATCGGCGCTTTCCGGAAAGGACTGAGGCATGGCCAACGTCGCCGTGATCGGCGCCCAATGGGGCGACGAGGGCAAGGGCAAGGTTGTTGACTGGCTCGCCAGCCGCGCCGACATCGTGGTGCGCTTCCAGGGCGGCCACAACGCCGGCCACACGCTGGTGGTGGGCAACCAGACCTACAAGCTGAGCCTGCTGCCGTCGGGCGTGGTGCGCGGCAAGCTGGGCATCATCGGCAACGGCGTGGTGCTCGACCCGCAGGCGCTGCTGAGCGAGATCGAGAAGGTCGGCATGCAGGGCCTCGAGGTCGGGCCGCACAACCTGCGCATCGCCGAGAACGTGCCGCTGATCCTGCCGCTGCACCCGGCGCTGGACAAGGCGCGCGAGGCGGCGCGGGGCGAGAACAAGATCGGCACCACCGGGCGCGGCATCGGCCCGGCCTACGAGGACAAGGTGGCGCGCCGCGCCATCCGCCTGTGCGACCTGACCGACGAGGCGGTGCTGTCGTCCAAGCTGGATGAGCTCCTGCTGCACCACAACACGCTGCTGCGCGGGTTGGGCGCCGAGGAGTTCCGCAAGGAGGACCTCCTGCGTGACCTCCTGGCGCTGGCGCCGCGGCTGATGCCCTTCGCCGAGCCGGCCTGGGAGCGCCTGGATGCCGCGCGCGTCGAGAACAAGCGCGTGCTGTTCGAGGGCGCGCAGGCGGTGATGCTGGACGTGGACCACGGGACCTACCCCTTCGTGACCTCGTCCAACACGGTGGCGGGCAATGCGGCGGCGGGTGCCGGCGTCGGGCCGCACGCGATCGGCACGGTGCTGGGCATCGCCAAGGCCTATACCACCCGCGTCGGCTCCGGCCCTTTCCCGACCGAGCTGCATGACGAGATCGGCAAGAAGCTCGGCGAGCGGGGGCACGAGTTCGGCACCGTTACCGGTCGTCCGCGCCGCTGCGGCTGGTTCGACGCCACCATGGTGCGCCAGGCGGTCAAGGTCGGCGGCATCAGCGGGCTGGTGCTGACCAAGCTCGACGTGATGGACGGGCTGCCGGAGGTGAAGGTCTGCACCGGCTACCGCATCGACGGCGAGGTGGTGGGGCGTCTGCCGGCCAATGCCGCGCTGCAGGCGAAGGCTGAGCCGGTCTACGAGACGATGGAAGGCTGGAGCGAGAGCACCCGCGGCGCCCGGTCCTGGGGGCAGCTGCCGGCGACCGCCATCAAGTATGTCCGCCGCATCGAGGAACTGGTGGAAGCGCCGGTGACGATGCTCTCCACCAGTCCGGAGCGCGACGACATCATCCTGGTGAACGACCCCTTCGCGGGCTGAGCCGTCGCGGCGGCCCCTGCCGGCTTCGGGGCAGGGGCTCCGTCCGCCGATGGCCGCGTCAACCAAGCTCTCGGGCTTTTGGGATGGCCAGTTTGAGGTGGAACGTTACATTCACGTCGCCGCGACACCCGCCAGGGAGTTGCGGCGGAATGGGAGAACGAAGTTCCATGATCACCGGGCACAGGCGTTTATTCTTCGCGGCGGCCCTGCTGACCGCCACGGCCGCGCCGGCGCTGGCGGCCGGGCCGCAGGGCAACGACCCCACCTTCTTCCTGGTGAACAACAGCGGCGACACGATCAACGAGGCCTACGTCTCGTCTTCCCGCCAGGACAACTGGGGTGAGGACCGGCTGGGCGAGAACGTGCTGAGCAGCGGCCTGGCGCTGCGGATCGCGCCGCCGCGCGGGCAGTGCAACAACGACATTCGCGTGGTCTACGACGGCGGCCGCTCGGAGGAGCGTCGCAACGTCAACACCTGCAACGGCTTCGAGGTGGTGTTCGGCCCTGGCAACTCCGGCAGCGGGCGGAGCGCCAATGGCGCCGGGACGGGCAGCGGGCAGACCGGCAACCCGTCCTTCAACCTGGTGAACAACACCCGCCAGAAGATCACCGTGGTGCGGGCCTCGCCCAACAGCGCACAGGACTGGGGCGACGACCGGCTGAACAGCCGCGCCGGCATCGAGCCGGGCAAGACTGCCGCGATCCGCCTGCCGGAAGGCCCCTGCGACTACGACGTTCGGGTGGAATACCAGGGCGGACGGGTGGAGGAGCGCCGCAACATCGACCTGTGCAACGCGGTGAACGTCAGCTTCCCCTGAGGGGCGGCGGGTCCGGCAAGCCTCCGGGACGGGCGCGCGGTTGACGCGGCCCCGGCGGCGGGAACAGAGTTCCCGCCGAACCGGAGGCCCCAAGCGATGAACGTTTCCACGCCCGACCTGCAGGATCAGGCCCAGCGCCGCGGCATGTCAGCGGAGGAATGGCGGACGCGCTGCGACCTCGCCGCGCTGTATCGGCTGATCGCGCATCACCGCTGGACCGACCTGATCTACACCCATATCAGCGCGCGGCTGCCGGGGCCCGAGCACCATTTCCTGATCAACCGCTACGGCGTGATGTTCGACGAGATGCGCGCGAGCGACCTCGTGAAGATCGACCTCGACGGCAACGTCGTGGAGGAGGACGGGCAGAGCAAGCCGGTCAATGCCGCGGGCTTCACCATCCATTCCGCCGTGCACATGTCGCGCCCCGACGCGATGTGCGTGATCCACACGCACACCCAGGCCGGCATCGCGGTGTCGGCGCAGAAGCACGGGCTGCTGCCGATCTCGCAGCACGCGCTGAAGTTCTACGGTCACCTCGCCTATCACGGCTACGAGGGCATCGCCCTCGACCTCGATGAGCGGGAGCGGCTGGTGCGCGACCTGGGGCAGCACGACGCGATGATCCTGGTGAACCACGGGCTGCTGGCCTGCGGGCCGAGCATCGCCAAGGCCTTTCACACGATCTACTACCTGGAGCGTGCCTGCCAGGCGCAGGTGGCGGCGCTGGCGGGCGGCTCGGAGCTGATCTTCCCGCCCGAGGAAGTCCGCCTGAAGACGGCGGCGCAGTTCAACCGCGGCGGCAACGAGGCGCATTTCGAGATGCTCTGGGCCTCGATGCTGCGCTCGATCGAGGGCGTCGGCAGCGACTGGCGCGCCTGAGCGCGGGGTCGCAGAAGGGCCCCTTCCAGGCCTGACCGGGCGGTGCGGGAGGGTCGCGTCGCGGCCCAGCCGGGCTGCGGCCGGTCCGGTTGTGCCGACCGCCCCTTGGGCACCGCTGGTCCGGCGCCCTTCCGCTTCCGGGAGCATGAGTTGAGCGAGACGATCTTCACCGGCGGCCGCGTCTTCCGCGGGTTGCGCGACGCGCCGGGCGTTCCGGGTGGCGCCGGGGGTGGGTTCGCCGAGGCGCTGCTGGTGCGCGACGGCCGCGTGGCGGCGGTGGGCACGCGCGACGATGTCACGGGCGCGGCCGGTGCCGGGGCGCGGCGCGTGGCGCTCGACGGGCGCGTCGTGGTGCCGGGGCTGGTCGAGGCGCACATGCACCTGCTGCCCTACGGGCTGGGGCTGAGCCAGGTGAACCTGCGCCCCGACGACGGTGTGCGCACGCTGGAAGAGTTGTTGCGGCGCGTGGCCGCCCAGGCGGCGACCCTGCCGCGCGGCGCCTGGCTGCTGGGGCGGGGCTACGACCACCTCGTGCTCGACGTGGCACGGCACCCCACGGCGGAGGAGTTGCAGCGTGCGGCGCCCGACAACCCGGTCTGGGTGGTGCGGACCTGCGGCCACATGGGCGTGGCGAGCACGGCGGCGCTACGGATCGCGGAACTGGACGCCGCCGTGCCCGACCCCGAGGGCGGCGCGATCGGGCGCGAGGCCGGGCAACTGACCGGGCTGCTGCAGGAACGCGCGCAGGTCCTGGTGCGCGGGCGCATCCCGGTGCCGGACGAGGCGGGGCTGGTGGCGGCGATCGAGGCGGCAGGGCGCGACCTCGCGAGCCGAGGCTTCACCGCGGCCACCGACATGAACGTGGGCGCCACGGCGGGGCTGGTGGAGATCGAGGCCTATCGGCGGGCGCTGCGGGAGGGGCGGCTGCACCAGCGCATGTGGCAGGTGCTGGCGGCCGATCCGGGCGGCATCGCCGACGCCGCCTGGGACGTAGGCCTGCGCCCGGGGCGCGAGGACCCGATGCTGTGCTGGGCGGCGGTGAAGACCTTCGCCGACGGTTCGGCCGGCGGGCTGACCGCTGCCTTCCGCGAGCCCTACCTTCCCGGCGGCACCGGCATCCTGTGCTACGACGACGCGACGCACCGCGAGGTTCTGGCGCACCATCACCGGCGCGGCTGGCAGCTGGCGATCCACGCCATCGGCGACGCGGCAATCGAGCAAGTGCTCAGCGCCATGGAAGCGGCCGACACGCCCGAAGCGCCGGTTGCCGGGCGGCGGCACCGGATCGAGCATTGCGGCTTCGTGGACGCGGATCAGCGGGCGCGCATGAAGGCGCGCGGCATCCTGCCGGTGCCGCAGCCGGTCTTCATCCACGAATTCGGCGAGGTGTACCGCCGCGTGCTGGGGGATGCGCGGGCCGCGGCGTCGTATCCGATGCGCACCTGGCTGCACGAGGGGCACCACCCCTCCGCGTCCTCGGACAGCCCGGTGTCGAGCGTCGATCCCTTCGGGAACCTCGATGCCATGCTGAGCCGGCGCACGGTGGCGGGCACGGTGATCGGGCCGGACGAAACGCTGACCGTCGAGGAAGCGGTGCACTGCCAGACCTGGTGCGGCGCCTGGTCGCAGTTCGCCGAGGAGCGGCGCGGCACGCTGGAGCCGGGGATGCTGGCGGACCTCGCGGTGCTGTCGCGCGACATCTTCCGGCAGCCTGAGGCGGTGCGCCACGCGCGGGCCGAGATCACGCTGCGCGGCGGCGCGGTGGCCTTCGACCGGCACGGGGAACTCGGCGGCGACTGACGGCTCCGGCGCGCGGGTCGCGGTGGGGCCGGGCCGCGGCAGCCCGCCGCACGGCCGCAGAGTTGGCGTGCAGGGCCGGTTCCCCGCCGCCTCCCGACGTGACACATGTTCTGCCTGGAGCCAATGTCACCCGGGGGAGGTTGTTTGGAACTGGTAACGCCGCAGGCCGCTTCGCCCCCGCCGGATCGGGTGCTGCGGGTGGATTTCACCACCGCCCCGCTGGCTTCCGCCGTCGGAACCTGGACGGGCGAGGGGCTGGCGAGCGACGGGCGGGAAGGATCGCTGGTCTACGGCCCCTACTGGCGGCTTCCGGCGGGCCACTACACGCTGCGCTGCTTCGGCACGGCGGCGGGCGGCGAGGCCAGCCTTTCGGTGTGGCACGACTTCGGACGCAGGCGGATCGCGTCGCGGCGCCTGGCCGGTGAGGTGACCGAGCTCGGCTTCACGCTCCCGGAAGAGGTGAGCAACATCGAGTTCGCCGTGCAGGTCGGCAGCGACGCGCGCTACGTGTTCCGGTACTTCGAGCTGCGCGAGGACACCACGGAGGAACTGCCCGCCGGGGGACGGCCCGCCCGCCGCAGCGACTTCCGCCCCCACGCGCCCTTCCGGCACGTTCTGGGCCTGGGGACCCACTGCTATTCCGCGTACTTCCTGAAGCGGATGGGCTGGCGGCGCTTCGCCGGGCCCTTCGACTGGATCTTCTCGACGCCCGACATGGTGGTCCACTGCATCGAGGATGATTTCGCGACCTTCCTGGACCCGCGACAGCTGGAGCCGGTGCCGGTGGAGCAGCGGAGCGACCCGCGCTTCGAGCGCTGCCACCACCGCTTCTACCGGGAGCGCTTCGGGCTCGACTTCATCTTCAACCACCACGACGTCTGGACCGAGGAAGGGCAGGCCTATCTCCGGCGCAGCGTCGAGCGCTTCCGCGTGCTCGCCCGTGGGCGCGAGCCGGTGCTGCTGCTCCAGAGTTGCCGGGAAGGGGACATGTCGGTGGCGCAGTTCCGCAACACCGCCCGCTGCCTCGACCGCTACTTCCCCAACGGCGTGCTGAATGCCGTGGTGGTGGCGGGGCCGGGCGGCGGACTCCTGCCCGAGGTCACCCTGCTGGCGCGCGAGGGCGAGCACATGATGCTGCGCTACCAGCCGGTCGGGGAATGGGAGGCGACAGCCTTCCGTGAGCCGATCGACGAGAAGATCCTGGCCGAGATCCTGCAGATGCACCGGCTGGACCTCGGCTGAGTCAGGGCAGGGGGCGCCCAGTCCCGCCGCGCACGGTGGGACGGCGCCTCAGGCGCGGGCGGGGCCCAGCAGCAGCTCGGCCACCGCGACGAGGTTCGTGGCCGGGCCGCCAGGGCCGAAGATCTGCCCGGTGGCGTAGGCGCCCTCGATCAGCAGCAGCAACCCGTCACCCGTGCGCTCGGGCTCCGCTGCGCCGGCCGCGGCGGCCATGGCGCGCAGCCGCTCGCGCAGGCGCTCCTTGGTTTCGCGCACCAGGGCACGCGCGGGATGGGTGCTGTCGGGGTGTTCCAGCGCGGCGTTGCTCAGGCCGCAGCCGCGGTAGTCCTCCAGCTCGGTGCGCTCGCTCAGGCGGCGGAGAAACCGCAGGATCGCGGCGCGGGGGTCGTCCGGATGGGCCGCCACGGCGGCCTCGAACCGCCCCCAGAAGATCGCGTCGTAGTCCTGGAGGTAGGCGCAGGCGAGCGCCTCCTTGGAAGCGAAGGCCCGGTAGAGGCTGGGCTTGGTGACGCCGGCGGTCTGGACGATCTCCTCCACGCCCACGGCGCGAATGCCTTCGCGGTAGAAGAGTTCGAGCGCCGTGTCGCGGATGCGGTCGGCGGCGCGTCGGGGGCGGTCCTTTTCGGCGGCGTCGTGGCGAGAGGTCATGGCAACGGAAAACACCCGGCTTGACGATGTGACCGATCGGTACGTATGCAGGCGGAAGAAACGTACCGGTCAGGAACATCGATATGGCACTCCGGCGGCCTTTCGGCCAGCGCTACGCTTTCGTCGTGGTGGGCGCGATCTTCGTGAGCCTGCTGGTTTCGGCCGGGATGCGATCCGCGCCGGGCGTCTTGCTGCTGCCGCTGGAGGAAGCCTTCGGCTGGCCGCGGGAAACCGTGTCGCTCTCGGCCGCGATCGGCATCGCGCTCTACGGGCTGGTGGGTCCCTTCGCCGCCGCGGCGATGGAGCGCTTCGGCTTGCGCCGGGTGCTGGTGGGCGCGCTGATCCTGATGGCCGCCTCGACCGGTTTGAGCAGCTTCATGAGCCAGCCCTGGCACCTGATCGCCACCTGGGGCGTGCTGTCGGGCATGGCCTGCGGCGCGGTGGCGATGGTTCTGGCGGCCACCGTGGTGAACCGCTGGTTCGTGACGAATCGCGGCCTCGTTTCCGGCCTGCTGACCGCCAGCACGGCCACGGGGACGCTGATCTTCCTGCCCGGCCTCGCGAGCCTGGCCGACAGCGGCGGCTGGCGGCCGGTGGTGCTGGTGGTGGCCGCCGCCGCGGCGCTGCTGGTGCCGGTGGTCTGGCTGCTGGTGCCCGAAAGCCCGGCCGCCATCGGACAGCGGCCCTTCGGCGCCGCGCTGGGGGCCGCGGTGGCGCCGCCGCCGCGCCGCACGGGTCTGCTCGCCACCACCTTCGGGGCCCTGCGCCGGGCGGCGGGGACGCGGGCCTTCTGGCTACTGTTTGCGACCTTCTTCATCTGCGGGGCGACCACCAACGGCCTCGTGGGCACGCACATGATCGCGCTGTGCGGCGACCACGGCATGGCCGAGGTCCAGGCCGCGAGCCTGATGGCGATGATGGGGCTGTTCGACCTCGTGGGCACCACGGGCTCGGGATGGCTGACCGACCGGGTGGACCCGCGCCGGCTGCTGTTCGTGTATTACGGGCTGCGCGGGCTGTCGCTGATCTACCTGCCCTACGCGGATTTCAGCTTCTACGGGCTGTCGCTCTTCGCGGTGTTCTACGGCCTCGACTGGATTGCCACGGTGCCGCCGACGCTGCGCCTGGCCAACGAGAGCTTCGGCGACCGCGACGCGCCGATCGTGTTCGGCTGGATCGCCGCGGGGCACCAGCTGGGGGCGGCAACGGCGGCCTTCACGGCGGGGGCGATGCGCGGCGCCCAGGGAACCTACGCCGATGCCTTCATGCTGGCGGGCGCCACGGGGCTGGTGGCGGCGGTGCTGGCGCTGTGCATCCGGCGCCGCGCGGTGGGCGACGCGCCGGGGCTGCCGCAGCCAGCCTGAGCCGGGTTTCCGGCCGTGGCCGCTCTGGCGGCCCGGCCCTTATCGCTTGGAGCTTCGTTCGAGCCGTTCCGGCCGAGCGAGGCCAGCCCCGGCGCGTTGCTCCGGGGCCGCCATGGCATGGCAAGGCGTGGCTGGATGCGGCTGGCGGGGTGCTCCGGAGCGTGGAGCTTCCGGCATCCCGAAAACCCGTCAGCCGGCGTAGGCGAAGCGCACCTCGGCGATGGCCAGCGAGAGTTCGCGCGTGTCGTCGCCGTGGCCTTCGCGCGCCGGGCTGCCATGGGTCAGGCTGTCGAGGCGCAGGACGTCGAAGGCCACAGGCACTTCCGGCGCCACCACGATCTCGCGCCCGCCTTCCCCGTCGCGCAGCCGCGCCGGGGTGTCGCGGGCGTCGAGGCTGATCAGCAGCCGCGGCCGGCCACCGCCGTAGACGTGGCGCAGGCGCAGCGTGATCTCGCGCACGGGGCGCCAGGGTTCGGGGTTCTCGATCAGGCCGGTGGGACCCATCCAGCGGAAGTCCTCTTCCGGCGGGTGCCAGCCTTGGGTGAACTCGGGGCCGCCGGCGCGGATCAGCCGCTCCGACAGGGTTTCGGCCGGCGGCGGCACGGCGCCCGCGATCAGTGCCCGCACGGCTTCCAGCCGGTTGTCCGGTGCCCCCAGGCGCGCTTCCGCCGGCGGCTGCACGGCGATCAGGCCCATGACGTGTTCCACGAAGGCCTCGAAGCGCGCGTCACGCTCCGCAAGGCCCCGGTCGAGGTCCAGCCGCAGCCGGGCGTCGCGCAGGGCGCCGGCGTGTTCCGCGGCGCGCAGGCGGGTGCTCAGCACCGCGATGGATTCGGCGGCGGCACCCGGGGTGTCGGGCCGCAAGCCCCAGCGCGCCACCGGCCCTTCCACCCCTTCGGCGAAGATCTCGACGTGCAGCCCGGATTCGCTGATCTCCTCGGCGCGCAGCGTGATGGAGAAGCGGATCGACGATGCGCCGTCCGGGCGGGGGCGCGGCGGCTCGGCCGCCACTGGACGGGCGGGGCCGCCGTTCACGCGGGCAAAGAGCAGCGGCGCGAAGAGCCCGTTCTCGCGGTTCACCAGCCGGCCGCGCAGAACGCCGTGCTGGGCTTCCAGCTCCTCCACCACGGGGTGGCCGGGGCCGAGCAGCGCCCAGGGGCTGCGCCCGTCCTGCAGCGGCAGCGGCGGCGCGAGGTCGCCGGGCGCGTCCGCCAGCGCGAAGCGCAGCGGCTGCGGCGTCGGGGTGCAGGGCAGGCGGGCGATGGCGATGTCCAGCACGTCCTCCGCCGCGACCGCCCCGGTGCGTTCGGCCCGACCCGCCTCGGCGCCGTTGCACCAGGCGATCAGGGGCGACGGCAGGGTGCCCGCCTGAGCACAGCGAAGCCGGACCGTGCCGGGCACGAGACCGGCATGCTCGAAAGCAGGCGGGGATGACAGGGCGTTGTCGCCGATGAACATGTCGCTCACCCGCATAATCCATAAGGGGTAGGGGTTAACGCTGCAATTACACACAACGGAACGCGTACGTGACCGAACCTCCGGTCAGGGGCCGGCAGCCGGCTGCTGGCGGCCTGGATTGAACGGTTCCGATCGGTATCGGCCAGGATTTCTCGCGCAACCGGAGGTGTCGTCATCCTCCGGTTGCACTAGACCGTGGCGTGAGCGGTCCGCAACATCGCGGCCATGCTTCTCCGCCCTTCCGCACCGGGGCGGCTTCCCCGATGCCGCGTCCCGACCGGGGTTCGGGCTTCTTCAGGAGTGTGCCCGCCTTGTCCGAACTGCACATGTTCAGCCCCATGCCGCCCGACCGGAACGGCGTGGCCGACTACGCGGCCGCGCTGCTGCCCATGCTGAACCGCTGGTACGAGGTTTCGGTGCATGACGGGCGGCAGGCAGGCGCCGAGCCGCCGGACGGCGCGCGGCTGCTGCACCAGCTGGGCAACAGCGCCGGTCACGTCTTCGTGCTTCGGGCGATGCGGCGCCATCCGGGCGTCGCGGTGCTGCACGACCTGACCCTGGCGGTGCCATCGCGACTCGCGGAGACGAGCGAGAGCCCGTCGCTGCGAGCAGCCTTGCAGGAGCGTTCCCCGGGCCTCGCGGCGACGCTGGGGCGGGAATGGCTGGAGCATGGCGGGCAGGCCGGGGCGGCGGCGGCGGTGTTCGACCTCGTGGCCCACGCGCTGCGCGGGTCGCGCGCGGTGGTGGTGCATTCCCGCCATGCCCAGCGCCGCCTGCGCGAGTTCGACCCGGCGCTGGCGGCGCGCTCGGCGGTGATCCCGCACCTGGCGGTCAAGGCGCCCTCGGACCGCGCGGCGGCGCGCGCGGCGCTCGGGCTGCCGTCCGGGCGGACGGTGCTGCTGACCGCGGGCTTTCCGTCACGGGCGAAGCGGCTGGAATGGGTGGCCGAGGCGATGGCCGAGGTGGCGCGGCGGCGCGGCGACGTGCTGTGGGTCCATGCGGGCGAGGGGGATGCCAGCGCGATCGCGCCGGAGCTCGCGGCCGCGGGGCGGCTGCGGGTGACCGGCTACCTCTCGGAAGCGGACCTGGCGGCCTGGATCGCCGCGGCGGACGCGATGGTGAACCTGCGGGCGCCGTCGGTGGGCGAAAGCTCCGGCGTATTGGCGCGCGCCCTGGCCGCGGGGCGCTGCGTGCTGGTGTCCGACGTGGCGGCCTATGCCGAGCTGCCGCGCGACGCGGTGCTGCACCTGCCGGCGCTGGCGCCGCAGCGGGGGCTGGCGGAAGCGATCCTGGCGATCGCGCGGGACCGCGCCCTGGCGGAAGCGGTGGGCGAGCGCGCGCGACGCTACGCCCGCGCCGTGCTGTCGCCCGAGGCTGTGGGGCGCGCTTATCGCGCGGTGATCGAGGACTTCCGCGCCGCGCCGCCGCTGCGCCGGGTGTCGCCGGCGGAACTGGCGGCGGACCGGGACCTGGCCGAAGCGTCGATGCCGCTGGCGTCGCCCGGCCTTTCGTCCGGCGCCCCGCCGCGCGTGCTGGTGGTGTCGCCGATGGTGCCCTGGCCGCCGCGGGCGGGCAACGCGGCGCGGCTGCGCGCGCTGGGGCTGGAACTGGCGGCCCGGGGCCAGCCGCTGGAACTCTGCTGTCCCCTGCCGCCCCAGGGAGCGTCGCCGGGTGCCGATCCCCGGCAGATGGCGGTGCTGGAGCGGGAATGGGCGGCGGTCCACCCGATGCCGTGGCAGCCGCGCCCGGTGCCCTCGCTAGCGGACCGCTGGGCGCTGGACGACTGGTGCCCGCCAAAGACCGTGGAGGCCGTGGCGGCGCTGCACCGCGCGCGCCGCTACGACGCGGTGGTGGCGTCCTATACCTGGATGTCGGCGGTGCTGGAGGCGGTGCCCGGGGCGCTGCGCCTTCTCGACACGCACGACCTGGTGGGTGGGCGCGCGGCGGCGGCCACGGCGGCCGGGCTGCTGCCGTCCTGGTACTGGACCGGCGAGGCCGAGGAAGCCGAGGGGCTCGGCCGGGCCGACCTCGTGATCGGAATCCAGCCGGAAGAAAGCCGCGTGCTGCGCCGGCGCGGCGGCCGGCCGGTGCTGACGGTGGGCCACGCCATGCCGGCGCGACTGCTGGAGCGTGCCTTGCCGGCGGGCGCCTGGCCCTTCGGGATGCTCGCGAGCGGCAATGTCTGGAACATCCAGGCGGCCGCCGCGCTGGATCGGGCGCTGGCGGAGAGTCCCGAGGTTGCCTGGCTGCTGGCCGGTGAGGCACGGCTGCCGGGGCCGTTCCGCTCGGCCGGAACGCGGCTCGGCCCGGTGGGAGAGCCGGAAGAGTTCTACGACCTCGTCGCCTGCGCGGTGAACCCGATGGAGGGCGGCACGGGCCTCAAGATCAAGACGGTGGAAGCGATCGGCTACGGCCGCCCGGTGATCGGGACGCGCCATGCCTTCGCCGGCCTCCGGCCGGAGCACCCGGCGCACCGTGCCGCCGATGCCGCCGAGGTGGCGGGCTGGATGCGGGAGATGACCCTGTCCGACACGCTAGCTCCAGAACTGCTCGATGCCTCGCGCGTGCTGGCCCTGCGCTGGCGGGCGGAGGTGGATGAGGGGCTCGACGCGCTGGTGGCCGCTCTGCGCGGCAACGCGGTGGCGGCCGCCGCCTGAGACGGGCGCCACCGCGTCGCGGCACGGCCCTGGCGGAGAGAGCCCTGGGGGGAGAGCCCTGGGGGAGAGTACGTGTCGGGTTGGCGCGGGTCCTCCGCCCGCGCCTGAACGGGATGACGGCCTGACGCTTCGTGCGACCTAGCGCGCCTGCGGGTGGGCCAGGGCGGGCGGTGTCCAGCCGTGCCGCCATTCCGGCAGCACCGCGGCCGGCATCGGGCGGGCCACGGCATAGCCCTGCGCGAGGTCGACGCTCAGCGCCGCCGCGGCGCGCCATTCCGCCTGGGTGGAGATGCCCTCCGCCACCACGCGCATCCCATGCCTGCGGGCCAGTGCGACGACGCGCTGCGCCGAGCGCCGCGCGCGGGCGCTCGCGGGCAGGGCGGTGGTGAAGGAGCGGTCGAGCTTCACGCCGCTGAAGGGCAGGTGGAGCAGCGCCTCGCGCTCGTCGTCACGGCACAGGTCGTCGATCAGCACCGCGAACCCGGCTTGGCGCAGGCGAAGCAGCGCACGGCGAAGCGGGGCCGGGTCGTGCACCGGGGTGGTTTCCGTCAGCTCCAGCGCCAGGTGGTGCGGGCGCAACCCGTTGTCGCGCAGGATCTGCCGCAGCCAGCCCACCGTGCCGGCCTCCTCCAGCACGGCCAGCGGCAGGTTGACCGACACGTAGCGCAGCGGCCGGCCCCGGCGCAGGAAGCCCGCCAGCTCCGCCGCCGCCCGGCGTGCCACGGCCATCGACAGCGCGAGGCCGAGGCCTGCCTGCTCCACCAGCGGCACGAAGGTGTCGGGGGCCAGCAGCTTCGGCGGCTGCGTCCAGCGGGCCAGCGCCTCGGCCGCCACCGCCGCGCCGTCGCGCAGGCGCACCATGGGTTGGTAGCGCACCGAAACGCGGTCCTGCTCCAGCCCGCGGCGCAGCGTGCCAGCATCTCCCGCCTCGGCGGCCGGGCGGATCTGCGAGCGCAGCGCCGCCAACACGGCGCGGGGGTCCAGCGCCTCGGCATGTTCGCGGTGCAGCAGCATGGCGCGGGTGGGGCCGAAGGGATCGGCCAGCATGGCTTCCAGCCCCTCGGTGTCCTCGGCCAGCCCGTGTTCCAGGATCAGCAGGCGCGGTGGCTGGTCGGCCGCCAGCACCGCGGCGAGCGCTTCGCGCGCCGAGCCCACGGGGCGGGCCGGGGCCTCGGTGCCGGTGGCGCGCACCGCCCCCTGCGCCGCCCGGATCACCGCCGGATCGCGGGCGAGCACCAGGATCGGGCGCGGCTCGGCTGGCTGGGCAGGGGGTGGCGCGGCCGCCACCGCAGGGCTGCCGTCACGGGGCTGCGACGGCGCGGCGCCGGGCTTCCCGTCGGAAGGTCGCGGGTGCGGGTCTGCGGGCGGCGGCCGTTTGGGCATACGCTAGGGTGAGATCCTGGAGGAGCGGGCCGGCCCGCCGGTCATCGGCGTGCCACCCGCGATCTGGGGTGCGGGGGTGGCGAGGCCCAGCTCCGCCGTCCAGGCGGCCTCGTCGCGCAGTTGCGGCAGCATGCCGCCGTCGCGGCTCTGCGCCACGTATTCCGGATCGGCCACGACGTCGCGCAGCGCCGCGGTGATGAGGGAGGCGAAGCCCGCGGTGGCACCGGGCGGCAGCACGAAGCCGCGCCGCGCCGCGGCGGTGAGCGGGATGCCGAGCTCGGTCAGCGTCGGGGTTTCCGGCAGCAGGTCGGAGCGCGCGGCCGTGGCCAGGGCCAGCGCGGCGACGCGGTTGTCGCGGATGGCGCCGATCGCGTCGGGCAGGCGCACCAGCGCGGCGGCGGTGTTTCCCGACTGCGCCGCCAACCGGGCCGCGGTGCCGGATGGGAAGTGGACGGCGGCCGCCGCGGTGGCGTGCAGCAGTGCCTCGGCCGCCAGCGCCGCGGTGGAGCCCGGGGGCGGCAGGGCCAGCACCGCGCCGGACTCGCGCAGCGCGGCGAGTTCGGTGCCAGGTGCTGCCACCAGCACCAGCGGCTCCTCCGTCACGGCGGCGAGGAAACGGAAGCCGGCGAGGGCGCGGGGACGGTCGGAGGCGGCGATGCGGGCCAGGATATCAGGAGCGAGAACGGTGCCGATCGCGCCCGGCGCCCTGGCCAGGTCACCCAGCATCGCCACCGGGCCGCCTTCGGGCCGCGCCACGACCTCCACGCTGTTGTGCGGCAGGTGCCGCTCCAGGAAGGGGGCGAAGGCACGGGCCCAGAGATCGGCCGGGCTGCCTTCCGGCGCGCCGGTGTGCAGCCGCACCGCGCCGCCGGCCCAGGCAGGACCCGGGTGCAGCGCCGGCGCGGCCAGTGACAACAGGGCGGCCCACCGCAGCAGCCTGCGGCGGTCCGGAACCAGTGGCGTGAGGGGACGCCTCACCGCCTCGCCGGCGTCGCGGCATCGCCGCGCGGAGATGCGGCGGCATTGCCGCGCGGGGATGTTCCGGCATCGCCGCGCGAAGATGCTGCGGCGTTGCCGCGCGGCGCGGTGCTGGGGGCACCGCGGCCAGGGGCGGCGGGCGCCCCGCTGCGGCGCAAACGGTGCTCGCCCAGGAACAGCAGCAGCGGCGCCGCGATAAAGATCGAGGAGGAGGTCGCCACCACGATGCCGAACAGCACCGTCCAGGCAAAGCCCGACAGCGCCTCGCCGCCGAACAGTGCCAGCGGCAGCGCCGAGAGCAGCAGCGTCGCCGAGGTGCCGACGGTGCGGTTCAGCGTCTGGTTGATGCTCAGGTCGATGACCTCGCGTAGCGGCTTGGTCTTGAACTTGCGCAGGTTCTCGCGGACGCGGTCGTAGACCACGACCTTGTCGTTCACGCCGAAGCCGATGATCGTCAGGATCGCGGCCACGGTGGTGAGGTTGAACTCGATCTGCGTCACCACGAGGAAGCCCACCGCCTTGGTGGTGTCGAGGATCAGCGTGGTCACCGCGCCGACGGCGAACTGCCACTCGAAGCGGAACCAGATGTAGATCAACATCGCCAGCAGCGAGAAGCCGAGCGCGTACATGCCGTCGCGGAACAGCTCACCCGACACGCGGTTGCCCACGGCGTCGGTGCGCAGGATGCGGGTGCCGGGCGCGAGCTCATCCAACGCGGTGCGAACGCGGTTCACGGCGACCTGGGTGGAGGCTTCCTCGCCCTGGGTCGGCAGGCGCAGCAGCACCGAATCCGGGGCGCCGAATTCCTGCACGCCGGCCTCGCCGATGCCGAGGCTGTCGAGCTTGGTGCGGATGGCGCCGAGGTTGGCGGGACCTGGGGTGCGCAGCTCCATCAGGATGCCGCCCTTGAAGTCGATGCCTTTCTCCAGCCCCGGGTGAAAGGCCAGGATCACCGAGGCGAGCGAAAGGATCGCCGACACGAGGACGCCGAGGAAGCGGCCCCGCATGAACTGGATGTTCGTGTTGTCGGGGATGACGCGGAACAGGGGGCGGGACAGGATGCGGAACATGGGATCGCCCTTCAGACCGGCAGCACGCGCGGGCGGCGCCGGCGGAACCAGACCGAGATCATCCAGCGCACCAGCGTCGTTGCCGTGAACAGGTGCACGACGGTGCCCAGCGCCACGGTCACGGCGAAGCCCTTCACGGGGCCGGAGCCGAAGACGTAGAGGCAGGCAATGGCGATCAGGTTGGTGATGTTGCTGTCGAGGATGGTGCCGTAGGCCTTGGAGAAGCCGGCCTCCAGCGCCGCGACCGGGTTGCGCCCGGCCTGCTGTTCCTCGCGGATGCGCTCGTTGATCAGGATGTTGGCGTCCACCGCGGTGCCCAGCGTCAGCACGATGCCGGCGATGCCGGGCAGGGTGAGCGTCGCGCCCAGCAGCGTCAGCGCGGCGCCCGTCAGCACGAGGTTGATCAGCAGCGCCAGGTTGGCGAACCAGCCGAACAGACCGTAGGCGGTGCCCATGTAGAGCAGCACCAGCACCGTGCCGGTGCCCAGCGCGATCAGGCCCGCGCGGATGGCGTCGGCGCCGAGCTCGGGACCGACGGTGCGTTCTTCCACGACGGTCAGCGGCGCGGGCAGGGCGCCGGCGCGCAGCAGCACCGCGAGGTCGCTGGCGGACTGGGCGTTGAAGGAGCCGCTGATCTGTCCGCGCCCGCCGGTGATCGGCTCGCGGATGACGGGCGCCGTCAGCACCTTGTCGTCCAGCACGATGGCGAAGGGGTGGCCCACATTGGCGCGGGTGATGTCAGCGAAGCGGCGGGTGCCGGCGCTGTCGAAGGTGAAGCTCACCACCCACTCGCCGGTCTGTCCGTCGCGCGAGGCGCGGGCGTCAGACAGGTTGGCGCCGTCCACCGCGACCTGCCGGCGCACGGCATAGCGCTGCCCGTCGCGCTCGCCCACCAGGAACATGTCGCCCGGCGGCGGGTTGGCGGCGCCGAGACTCGCGTTCTCATCGAGCAGGTGGAAGGTCATCTTGGCCGTTTGGCCGAGCAGCTGCTTGATGCGGTTGGGGTCGTCCACGCCCGGCAGCTGCACCAGTACTCGGTCGGCGCCCTGGCGGGCCACGATGGATTCCGCGACGCCCGTCTCGTCCACGCGGCGGCGCACGATCTCGACCGACTGTTCCACCGCGCCGGAGGCGCGCGACTGGAGGCCGGCCTCGGTCACGGTCACCGTCACGACGCCGTTGTTCGCGGCCACGTCGATGTCGGGGGTGGTGGCGCCGCTGGCCGCGGTCACCGGGTTCGACAGCTCGCGCAGCTGGGTTGCCGCGGCCTCGGCCTGGGCTGGGTCGGCCAGGCGGATGTTCACGCGGCGGGCGGGTTCGTCGGTGGCGATGCCGGAAAAGGCGATGCCGTTCTGCCGGAGGCGCGAGCGCGCGCCGTCGGCCAGGGCTTCGAGCCGGTCATGCGCGACGCGGTTCAGGTCCACCTCGAGCAGGAGGTAGGAGCCGCCGCGCAGGTCGAGGCCGAGCGAGATCTGCCGCGAGGCCCAGGCCGGCAGCACGTTTCGAGGCAGGATGTTGGGCAGGCAGACGAGGATGCCAAGCAGGATGACACCGAGGATCGCGGCCACCTTCCACCGCGCGAAGTAAAGCATAGAGCTGACCGACCGCCCCTGGTTGAGGGGGCGGAACATGCGGCCCAGGCCCGCGCGATGCAAGCGCGCGTGAAGCCCTGTCCGGTGGTGGCGGCCCGATGGCGGTTGCGCGACCGCGCGCGGTGCTCGCGCGCGGCTCAGCACGGGGCTCGCACGCGGCCGCGCAAGGGGCCTGCGCTTTCCCCTCGGCCCGGTTCTGCTTTAAGCCCCGGGGCGCCAGTCCGCGGCGCGACGGGCGGGCTTTCGGGGACGGAGGGTTCGGGATGCGGCTACGCCTGGGTGTGTTGGGGACGGGGCATTTCGGGCGTTTCCACGTCCTGAAGGCGAAATCCGGCGCGCGCACGGAGCTGGTGGGCGTCCACGATCACAATCCCACCCGCGCCGCGCAGGTGGCTGCCGAGGTGGGCGTGCCGGCGATGTCGGCCGAGGCGGTGATCGCGGCCTCCGACGCGGTGATCGTGGCCTGCCCCACGGCCGGGCACCACGGGCTGGCGCTGCAGGCGCTGCGCGCGGGGCGCCACGTCCTGGTGGAAAAGCCGATCACCGCCACGCTGCAGGAAGCGGATGAGCTGATCGCGGCGGCCGCCACGGCCGGGCGGGTGCTGCAGGTGGGGCAGCTGGAGCGCTTCTCGGCCGGCATGGCGGCGCTGCGCTCGGAAGGCGGGATCGCGGCGCGGATCGGGCGGCCGCTCTACCTCGAGGCGGTGCGCATCGCGCCCTTCCGCCCGCGCTCGCTCGACGTGCCGGTGGTGCTGGACCTGATGATCCACGACCTCGACCTGGCGCTGGCGATCTTCGGCGCGCCACTGGACAGCGTGGACGCGGTGGGCGCCAACGTCGCCTCCGACCGCACCGACATCGCCAACGCCCGGCTGCGCTTCGCGAACGGTGCCGTGGCGACGCTGACCGCCAGCCGGGTCAGCCTGAAGATGGAGCGCCGCCTGCGCCTGTTCGGGACGGAAGGCTACCTGCAGATGGATTTCCTGGCGCGCACGATGCACGTCGTCCGGGAGGACGCGGGAGATGTCATCCGGAAGGACGCGGGAGATGTCGTCCGGAAGGACGCGGGGGCCGTTATCCGCGAGGAGGCTCAGGGCGGCGGCGCGGTTGGGGCGATGGGCGGGATGCAGCCGCTGGACCAGCTTCCGGGCTTCGGCGCGGCGGTGAGTTCCTGGACCGATCGCGACAGCCTGGAAGCGGAGCACGCGTCCTTCGCCGCGGCCTGCCTCGACGGGGCGCCGGTGGAAGCGGACGGAGCTGCCGGCCGGGCGGCGCTCGACGCGGCGCTCCGGGTGGAGGCGGCGATCCTGGCGACGCGACAGGCCGCCGGGATCTGACAGCGCCGCGGCCGCAGCGCTTCCGAGGCAGGGGCTGGCTGGCGGCCGTGCACGACCGCCGCCTGTCCGCTCCCGCGCGGTGCTGAACGGCGGCGGCCTCGCCGTGCACCCTCCACCAGCCGGGATCCTCACTGATCGGGTGCGCAAGGGATGGCTGCCCTCGCGCAATGCGGATTGTGCGTTGCAGAACGGCGCGCGAGGTTACGGTCCCATGACATCCGCCACCGAGCCCAAGGCTCTTCCGATCCAGCAGCCCGCGCCGGGCGTGAAGCTCGTGGTCGTGCTGAGCGCGCTGATGGCGCTCGGCTCCGTCGCGACCGACATGTACCTTCCGGCCATGCCGGCGCTGGCCACGATCTTCGGCGTGCCGGCGGCGCGCGTGCAGCTCACGCTGTCCTCCTTCCTGGTGGGCTTTTCCACCGGGCAGCTGGCCTGGGGGCCGCTGGGCGACCGCTATGGCCGGAAGTCGATGGTGGCGGTGGGCATCCTCTTCTACCTGGCGGGTTCGGCCGGCTGCGCCCTGTCGGACACGGCGGCGGAGATGATGGTCTGGCGCTTCGTTCAGGCGGTGGGGGCCTGTGCGGGGCCGGTGCTGGCGCGTGCCATGGTGCGCGACCTGTACGGGCGCGACCGGGCCGCGAGCATGCTGTCGGTGCTGCTGCTGGTGATGGGCATCGCGCCGCTGGTGGCGCCGCTGCTGGGCGGGCAGGTGCTGGTATCGTGGAGCTGGCGGGGGATCTTCTGGATCCAGGCGCTCTTTGGGGTGCTGGCGCTGGGCGGCGTGGCGACGCTGCGCGAAACGCTGCTGCCGGAATACCGGATTTCGCTGCGGCTGGGCGGCATGCTGTTCAGCTACCTGCAGCTGGTGCTGGACCGGCGCTTCCTGGGCTACGGGCTGTCGGGCGGGTTCTTCTACGCCGGCGTGCTGGCCTACGTCGCGGGAACCCCCTTCGCCTATATCGACTACTACGGCGTGCCGGCGCAGCTCTACGGGCTGCTGTTCGGCATGAACATCGCCGGCATGATGACGGCCAACATGGTCAACAGCCGCCTCGTGCTGCGGCTGGGCACGGACCGGCTGTTCCGGATCGGCACGGGAATCTCGGCCGCGGCCGGCGTGGTGCTGATGATCGACGGCTACACCGGCTTCGGCGGGCTCTGGGGCCTGGTGGTGCCGATCTTCTTCTACGTGGCGATGCTGGGTCTGGTGGTGGCCAATTCCATCGCCGGCGCGCTGTCGGCCTTTCCGCACAAGGCCGGCACGGCCTCGGCGCTGGTGGGCGCGGTGCAGTTCGCGCTGGCGGCGCTGTCGAGCGCGGCGATCGGCTGGGTCAGCGACGGCACGCCATGGGCCATGGCGCTGATCGTGGGGGCGTCCGGCGTGCTGGCGCTGCTGGCCAACGTGGCGCTGGTGCGCGGGACGCCGCCCCAGGCTTAGGTGCGGCGTGCGGGCGCTGGAAATACGGATTGGGCAAGGCGGTGCGTCGGAGCGATCCCTGAACCTGAAGCTCCGGTCGGTGGATGCGGTGTGCTGCGCCTCTCCCTTCGGGCTCAGTCTTCGTGGCTGAGGTGAAGCAGCGAGATTGCAGTGTAAAAACTTGAACTATTTTGGTTTCTTCCCGCTGCTAACTCGCCAGGCCGGCCGCGATGTTCACGGTGCCGGCCACCACGGCGGTGTTGAACACGAAGGACACCAGCCCGTGCGCCAGAACCAGCCGGCGCATCGCGGCGGAGTTGGTGGTAACGTCGGAGACCTGCGCCGTCATGCCCACGGTGAAGCTCAGGTAGAAGAACTCCAGCAGGTCGGGCTCGCCCTTGTTGCCCGGGAAATCGAGGCCGCCGCGCAGCAGGTGCTCGTGTCGGTAATGGTTGGCGAAGATCACGTGGGTGAAGCACCAGCTGAGCAGCACGGTCGCCATGGCCAGCGCCGCCGCCCAGGGCGAGGTGCCTTTTGAACCGGCGAGGTCCAGCGCCACCGCCACCAGCGACACCAGCACCGCGCCCAGCGTCACCAGCAGAACCGTCCAGCGGCCCTCGTCCAGGGCCTCGGCACGGGCGCGGGCGCGCTGGGGCTCCCAGCTGAGCATGCTGCGGCCGAGCACCGCGAGGTAGGCCAGCACCCCCACGTCCCAGCCGGCCAGCAGCGCGGTGGAGGTGCGCCAGGCGGCAAGGCGCGTCAGCAGCAACCACGTCACGGCACCCGCGGTCAGGGCCGTGGGTAGCCAGGGGCGATGGCGCGAGATGAAGGGCGACAGGAAGGACATGGTGGAGGCGAGTCTCTGTGGAAGGCACGAGGCTCGTGCGTGGCGGCGCCGGTGGCAACGGGCGCCGCAAACAAGGCAGGGCGGCACGCGCGGCCAAGTAGCTTAGGTGTCGCCGCCGGGAGGGTGTGGTTGGCTGCCCGGCCCCGCGTCGCCTGGGCGTGGGGTTTTCCTGGAGGCGGAACCCGGCGCTGCGGAGGTGCCGGGCTTCTCACCCGCCATCGGGCGGTCCGCCGGCGCCCGGCACGAAGCGCCGGACACTGGCGGCGAGTTGTTCCGCCGCGTTGCGCAGCACCGGGACCGGCTGGCCCGAGAAGCCCAGCACGAAGCCGTCCTGTGCGCCCGGGGTGAGGCGGGATTCCGACAGCAGCCGCGCCTCCATCCCCGCCGCCGCGAGGATCGCCGCCCCGGCTCCCGGTGGCCAGTCGGGCGGGAGCATCGCCAGCAGGTGCAGCCCCTGATCGGGCACCACCACACGCAGCCGCCCGCCCGAGCCCGCGTCCAGGAGGGCCGCCAGCAGGTCGCGCGCCGCGCGGTAGCGGTTGCGCATCCGGCGCAGGTGCGCGGAGAAGGCGCCGGAGCGCATCAGCTCCGCCAGCGCCTCGCCCAGCAGGGTGGAAGGGAAGCGGTCCGCCACGGCGCGCGCCGCCATCACCGGATGGAGCAGCGCCGGCGGCAGCACGGCGTAGCCGACGCGCAGGCCCGGAAACAGCGTCTTGGAGAAGGTGCCGAGATAGATCACCCGCTCCGCCCCGCCGAGGCCCGCCAGGGCGGTGAGCGGCGGGCCGGCGTAGCGGAACTCGCTGTCGTAGTCGTCCTCGACCACCCAGGCATCGTGCTCGCGCGCCCAGTCGAGCAGCGCCGCGCGGCGCGCCATCGTCATGGTCACGCCGGTCGGGAACTGATGCGACGGCGTGACGTAGGCGAGCCGGGCCTTCGGCGCGCTGGCCAGCCCGGCTTCGACCACCAATCCCGCGCCGTCCACCGGCACCGGCACCAGCGAGGCTCCGACGGCGCGCAGGACCCGCCAGGCGGTGGGGTAGCCCGGGTCCTCGATCCAGGCGGTATCGCCGGGGCGGAGCAGGGTTTCGGCCACCAGCCGCAGGCCCTGCTGGGTGCCGCTGGTGAGCATCACCTGCGCGGCGTCGCAGCGGATGCCGCGCGTGACGGCCAGGTGCTCCGCCACGGCCGCTCGCAGCGACTCGCTGCCGCGCGGGTCGCCGTAGCCGAAATGCATCGGGTCGGCGCGGAGGAGCTGCGCTCGCAACAGTCGCCCGAACTGGGCCAGGATGAGCGGGTCGGGACTGGTGTGGCCGAGGGCGAAAGGGCCAGGGTTGGCCGGTCCGGGTGGTTCCGGGGTGGCGGCGCGGCCGACAATCAGATCGGTCGCGGCGTGCGGGCCGGCGGGAGCAGCCCGGCCGGGCACGGCGCGCGGCTGGGGCGGCGCGGTGCGATTCCCAGTACAAGCCGTGGCGGCACGAGCCGTAGCGGCGGGTTCCGGGGGCTGCGGCAGCAGCGCGGCGACGAAAGTTCCGGCGCCCGTGCGCGCCTCGGCCAGCCCGTCGCTCAGCAGGTGTTCGTAGGCCAGCACCACGGCGTTGCGCCGCAGGCCGAGCTGCGCCGCCAGCGCCCGCGAGGAGGGCAGCCGCAGCCCGGCGGCGAGGCGGCCCCGGAGGATCGCGTCGCGCAGCGCGGCGTGGACGCGGGCCGACTGCGTGCCCCCGGCGCCGAGCGGTAGCGGCAGGTCCAGGACCTCCGCCGGACGGCGGACCCTGGGGCGTGCGGACCGCCGCGAGGCGCCCGGCGGCGCGCGCAAAGTGGTTGCCATGGACAGTTCCGGATTGGACCTCGCAGCGACCAGTTCTGTTGGCCGAGGATGCGGGCGTCAATCGGAAAGGCCATCATGTCCAGCATTCCCGAGGCGCCGAGCTACCCGGTGGATCGCACCAACCGCGTGAAGCGCCTCCATCAGCGCGGCTTCTACGACCACGAGACGGTGCACCGGCTGCTGGACGCGGCAGCGCTGTGCCACGTGTCCTACGTGGTGGACGGCCAGCCGTACTGCACGCCGACGCTGTTCTGGCGGGAAGGCTCCACGCTCTACTGGCACGGTTCTTCGGCCAGCCGGATGCTGCGCAACCTGTCGACCGGCGAGCCCGCCTGCCTCGCGGTGACGCATCTCGACAGCCTCGTGCTGGCGCGCTGCGGCTTCAACCATTCGGCCGACTACCGTTCCGTGATGTGCTTTGGGCAGGCGAAGCTGGTCAGCGACCCGGCGGAAAAGGAGCGCGCGCTGGTGATGATGGTGGACCGCTTCTTTCCCGGTCGTACCGCGACGCTGCGCGCGACCACTGTGCAGGAAACCAAGGCCACCGCGGTGATCGCGATGTCCATCGAGCGCGCCTCGGCCAAGATCCGCGCAAAGGGCGTGGCCGATGACGAGGAGGACTACGCGCTGCCAATCTATGCCGAGCGGCTGCCGGTCCAAACGGTGATCGGGGCGCCGGAGCCGTGTGAGCGCCTTCCGCCCGACGTCGCGCGCACCGCGGATCTGGCGGAGTACCAGAAAGGGCGGCTGTTGGAGGACGCGCTGGGGGAGGCTTACCGGCGCGCCTACGCGGACGCGGCGGAAGGCTGACGGGAGGGGAGCTCCCCCGTCGTCCCGCGGCGGCGGAAACGGTCCGGGCCGGGACGCGGGCGGGCTCTGGGCTGTCGACGGACAGCCGCGGGGCGACCGGGCGCTGACCCTGCGCAGCACCCGGTCGAGGCGGCGGAAATGATCGTGCCGCGGGTGCAGTCCCGGTGCCTCCGGCGGAGTTAACCCGCAGGCCGGGCCGGGCGGACCGCTGTCACCCGGCGCCGCATACCCCCCAACCCAGAGGAGCGCAGCCGATGGCGCAGATGACCCTTTCCGACATTTCCGAGCGGATGGCCGAGATCGACTACGCGATGCTGTCCACCAAGGCCGAGAACGGCCACATCGCCAGCCGCCCGATGAGCAACAACGGCGACGTGGAATACCATGGCGACAGCTACTTCTTCGCGCTGGGCGACACGCATTCGGTGGGCGAGATCGAGCGCGACCCCAAGGTCGGGCTGAGCTTCCACGGCTCCAAAGGGCTGCTGGGGCAGACGGCGATCTTTATCGCGGTGGAAGGCGTGGCCGAGCTGGTGCGCGACAAGGCGGCCTTCCAGGCGCACTGGAACAAGGACCTCGACCGCTGGTTCGAGCAGGGGATCGACACGCCGAACCTGGTGATGATCAAGGTCCACGCCGAGCGCATCCACTACTGGGCCGGCCAGGACGAGGGCGAGGTTCCGGTCTGAGGCATCGGCCCCGCCGCGCCGCGCGAGCCGTTGCGGGAAGACCGGGAGCCCTGGAGCCGCCGGGCTGGCCGGCCGGGCGGCTCAGGCCGTGCCGCCCTCCGTCGCCGCCGGCGGGAGGCGGCGCAGCACGGCCTGGGCGGCCGCCTCGCTCGGCAGGCCGGCCTCGGGCCGCAGCAGGCCGAGCACGCGGCGGAAGCCGTCGCGCTGCGCCGCGGCGGCGGACGGGTCCTGCAGGAGGCGGGTGAGTTCGGCCGCGAGGAGTTCCGGGGTGCAGCGTTCCTGCAGGTATTCCGGGATCACCGCATCGTCGGCCAGCAGGTTCACGATGCTGGCGAAGCGGACCTTGATCAGCCGCCGCACGATGGCGGCCGTGACGGGGTTCACGCGGTAGCCCACCGCCATCGGCACGCCGGCCACCGCGACCTCCAGCGAGGAGGTGCCGGACTTGATCAGCCCCACGGCCGCGGCGGCAAAGGCGTCGTGCTTGTCGGCCACGTCGCGAATGAGGATCGGCGCCGGGTGCCAGGTCGCGGCGACGGCGCGCACCGTGCTTTCCACCGGCCCGGCCAGCGGCACCACGGGGCGCAGGCGCGGCACGGCGGCGGCGGTGCGGCGCAGCGCCTCGCCGAAGATCGGCAGCAGGCGCTGCACCTCGGTGCGGCGGGAGCCGGGCATCACCAGCACCACCGTCTCGTTGGGGGCGATCCCGTGGCGCGCGCGGAAGCGGGCAGCGTCGCCGGTGTCGGCGCCGCCTTCCAGCACGGGATGGCCCACGAAGGTGACGGGGATGCCGGCGCGCTCGAAGAACGGCGCCTCGAAGGGCAGCAGCGCCAGGATCTCGTCCACTTCCTCGCGGATCTGGCGGACGCGCCAGGGCTTCCAGGCCCAGACCTGCGGCGCGACGTAGTGGACCACGGGGATGCCGAGGTGGCGGATGCGCCGGGCCACGCGCAGCGTGAAGCTCGGCGCGTCGATCGACACCACCACGGCGGGGCGGCGGGCAGTGATGTCGGCCAGTGTTTCGTCCAGCCGGCGGCTGAGGCGGCGCAGGTTGGGCAGGACCTCCAGGAGGCCCATCAGCGCCAGCTCCGCCATCGGGAACAGGGAGCGGAAGCCCGCCTCGGCCATGCGCTCGCCGCCCACGCCGGCGAAGCGGAGATCGGGGCGGTGTTCTCGCAGCCGGGCCAGCAGGCGCGCCCCCAGCACGTCGCCCGACGCCTCGCCGGTGAGGAGGTAGATCAGCGGCGCTTCCGCCTCGGGCGCCCGGCTCATGCGAAGGGCGCTGGCCGGGCGATGGGGAAGGGCGCCTCCGGCCAGTCGCGGTGATTCAGCACGCCGCCCTCGCGCCGCACGCGATCGAGGCGCGTGGGGTCGAGCGTGGCCAGCACCCAGCCGGGCTCGTCCAGCGCGCCGCGGGCGAGGGTGCCGTCCTCGGGGAAGCCGCGGTCCACCGGGCCGAACACCGCGGCGAAGCCACGGTTCACGTCCAGCGCGGCGGACCAGGGCGCGGTGCCCACGGTGGGCGTGACGGCCACGAAGCACTGGTTCTCCAGCGCCCGGGCGGCGGCGGAGAAGCGGACGCGGTTGAAGCCGTGCATCGTGTCGGTGCAGGAGGGCGCCAGGATCAGCCAGGCGCCGGCCTCGACCTGGGCGCGGACATGGGTCGGGAACTCCACGTCGTAGCAGACCGAAAGGCCGATTCGGCCCCAGGGCGTGTCGAACACCGCCGGCGCCGCGCCGGGCGAGACCATCCAGCGCTCGTTCTCGAAGCGCGTCATCACCCGCTTGTCCTGGAAGGCCATCCGGCCTGCCGGGTCGATGAGGGGGGCGCGGTTGCGGACCCGCCCGTCCCCGCCGCGCACGGGCAGCGTGCCGGGCTGGAGCCACAGCCCGTGGCGCCGGGCGGCGTCGCGGAAGATCTGCAGCAGCGGTTCGGCCACCTCGGTCATGGCGGCGAGTTCGCGCGCCTCGTCCACCGGGGTGCCCGTGGGGGTGCCAGTGGGGGTGCCGGTCGACGCACCAGCCGAGCCATCGGTCGGGGTGTCGTTTCCGGCATCGGGCGTGGCGCCGGGCCCGGGACCCGCCAGCGCGGCGCCGAGTTCCACCGCCGCGTATTCCGGCAGCACCGCGAGGTCGGCGCGGCCTTCGATCTGCCGCAGCCAGCCGTCGAGCTTGCCGGCGAAGGCATCGAGGGAGTCCGGCCGCTCCACCGGGTATTGCAGCAGCGCCAGCCGGAGCGGGGAGGATGGCGGAACAGGGCAGGCGGTCACGGCAGCCGCTTCACCCAGGCGCGCAGCGTGTGCTGGCTTTCCTTCTCCTGGCCCACTTCGCGCCAGCTCATGCGGGCGACGATGTCCGGTCGCTCCGTGTAGCCGCGGCGGGTCCAGTAGCCGTCGAGGGGCTGGTAATCGGCCGGGCGGCGGGGATCATCGGCTTCCCGCTCCACCGACACGAAGGCGCAGTGCCGCAGCCCGTGGCGCAGCGCGTGCGCTTCGCGCGCCCGGAAGAAGGACAGGCCGACGCCCTGCCCCCGATAGCGCGGCAGCAGCACCGACTCACCGAAGTAGCAGTAGAGCTGCGGGTCCTCGCCGCCCGCCGTAAAGGCGTCGCGCACGCTGGCGAAGCTGTCTTCCATCGGCTGCGAGGTGGCGGCGCCCACCGGAACCCCGCCATCGAAGAACAGCGTGACGGCGGAGCGTGGCTTGGCGGCATAGGCGAGGAGCGAGGATTCCTCGTGCGCCAGGCTGCCCTCGTAAAGGTAGGGCCAGGTGCGGAAGACCTCCATCCGCAGCCGTGCCACGGCGTCGATCCAGGGAAGCAGGGCTTCGCCCTCGAAGGTCCGGGTGGTGGGAAGCGCGTGCGACATCGCCGACTGCATAAAGCGGATCGCGCCGGGTGGGGAGGGCGCTGGAGGATGCCGCGCTTCCTCTGGCCGTCGCGGCGGGGCGACCGGTGCGCGGAACGGCGCCGTTGCGCCGGTGGCGGGGATGCGGGTGTCGTGGGTCGGCTGGGCGCCCCGGCTGGGCGCCCTGGCTGGGCGCCTTGGCGCGGCGTCCTTGTTCGGTGCTCTGGGCCGTTCAGCGCCCCGGGTCGCGGGGGGCAGGTGCGGCGGTGGGGATGCCGCGGCCGAGCAGCGTGTCCAGCGAGCTGCCCAGCCGCCCTGCCAGCTTGGTCAGGGTGCCGCTGCTTTCCAGCAGCGCGAGCTCGCGCGCCGCTTCCTCGTTCGCGGGTTCCAGCCGCAGCACCGCGCGAAAGGAGCGGATCGCCGCCGCGGCGTGGCCCAGGGCGCGCTGGAGCCGCGCCAGCTGAAGGGCC
The DNA here is from genome assembly GCF_042433915.1 of Roseomonas elaeocarpi. Lineage (NCBI taxonomy): Bacteria > Pseudomonadati > Pseudomonadota > Alphaproteobacteria > Acetobacterales > Roseomonadaceae > Roseomonas > Roseomonas elaeocarpi. The sequence goes on from NZ_JBHLUN010000005.1 coordinate 444,709, forward strand.
AGCGACACGTCGCCCGGGGCGGCCTCGTAGGCCTGGCGGGCGCTCACCAGGGCCTCGTCGAGGCGCCCGGCATTGGCGAGGAGGTGGCTGAGCGCGGCATGGAGGCCGGGCAGCCGGCGGTCGAGCCGCAGCGCGTCGCGCAACTGCGCCTCGGCCGCGTCCAACTCCCCCTGGGCGGACAGGAGGTATCCGGCCTGCATGGCCAGTGGGGCATAGCCGGGCACCCGTTCCCGCCCTTCCAGCGCCACCGCCAGGGATTCCGCCGGCTCGTTCACCAGCGCGGTGGACAGCGCGTGCCAGAGCGTGCCGTCCGCAGGTGCCAGCAACAGGGCCGCGCGGAAGAAGGGCGCGGCCTCGGCGGGGAAGCCGTGGGCGATCAGCGCGTGCCCGACCTTGCGCAGCGCCTCGAGGTCGCCCGACAGGACGCCGCCGTACAGGGGCCAGGCGCGCGACGCGATGCCGGTGCCGCCGCGGCCGAGGAGCTCCACGATCATGTCGGGCGCCAGTTCCCGCTCGTCGGCGTGGCGCAGCGTTTCGGGGCAGCCCAGGGCGATGGCCGCGGGCCAGAGGCGCTGGGCGTGGCGCTCGCGGCCGCGCACCATCGCCTCGCGCGCCACGACGCGGTGCCAGACGGGCGTGCGGCGGCTGCGTCGCAGTACCCGGCGCAGCCCGGCCGGATCGTCGGCCAGGACGTTCTCCAGGGTTTCTTCCAGTGCCCAGGAACTGCGGATCAGGTGGATCGCCCAGTGTTCCACGAAGGGGGTGTGGACCCAGCGGAGGTGACGGTCGCCCGGATCCGGCGAGCCGGCCGCCACGATGGCCCGGGCCTGGGCGCTGTCCTGCGGGAAGTACGGGTCGGCGATCATGAAGGGGACGCGCGGCAGTTCCTCGTGGCTGATGCGCAGGCCGCGATGGATCTTCGGGCGGAACAGCCCGGAATAGCGCAGGTCCTCGGGCATCACCGCCGGGTCGATCGAGAACTGCGGCGCCACGGCCAGCGCGTAATCCACCCCGAGGCGGCGGGCGTGGCGCAGCGCCGCGTGGCCGCCCATGCTGTAGCCGTAGGCCACGGTGGTGGCCTCCACCAGCGGGCGGATGAACGGGGCCGCCGCCTCGATCGAGGCGGCCGGGTACCAGTGCGTGTCGTAGCCCACCACGCCGATCAGGTCGTAGCCGAGGCGCCGCGCGGCGCTGCTGCCCCAGCACGTCGTGCCGTCGGGGCGGAAGGTCAGGTCGGCGAAGGTCAGCAGCGAGCCGCGGCCACTGCCGGGCTGGTGCACAACGCGGATCACCCCGTCGTCGAACAGGATGCTCGGCGGGAAGGGCTCGTGGAGGGTCTCACCCCAGGGGCACGGGTCGTCGGGGCGGGTCATGGATGGGATTGCCGTTCCGCAGGCCCCGCGGTGCCGGGGCGGCCTGTCCCGCGTCGGGACGGGCCTCGCTGTGTTCTCATGCGCGCGGCATTACTGGACGGCGTTGCGCGTGGCGGCAAGGGCGGCGGGCATCACGCCGGCGCGTGGTCCCCAGGCCCGGGCTGGCACTGGCCATTCAGGGCGCCTGGGCCGGTCCGACGCGGTCAGGAGTCGCGGCGCGGCGCGGGGGCGGCCGGCCGGTCGTGTGCATGGTCGTGCGGCTGCCCATAAAGCTTCGCCGGGTCCTCCAGGACCGGTGCGATCGCCGTCACCGCGCCGTCGCGCAGCGCCCAGGAAAAGCAGGACCGGCGGCCGGTGTGGCAGGCGACGCCGGGCTGGTCCACCAGCGCCAGCACCGCGTCGCCGTCGCAGTCGAGCCGAAGCTCCCGCAGGTGCTGCACCTGGCCCGAAGTCTCGCCCTTGCGCCACAGGGCGTTGCGCGAGCGCGAGAAGTAGGTGACGCGGCCGGTGCGCAGCGTCTCGTCCACGGCCTCGCGGTTCATCCAGGCCAGCATCAGCACCTCGCCGGTGTCGTGCTGCTGCGCCACCGCCGCCACCAGCCCGCGCGCGTCGAAGCGCAGGGCGTCGAGGAAGCGGGCGCGCTCCGCCTCGGAAGGCGGGGTGCTGGCGTTTCGGTCGGTCAGGGCTGTGGGCGCGCCGGTCATGCGTTACCATATAACCGCGCGAGGCTTTGGACGGGAGGGCTTGCATGGCGGAGGCGAGTGAGGCGGTGCTGGAGCGCGCCGAGGCGACCTGCGCGGCGCGCGGGGCGCAGCTGACGCCGCTGCGGCGGCAGGTCCTGTCGCTGGTGCTGGAAGCGGATCAGCCGGTGGGCGCCTACGCACTGCTGGACCGCCTGAAGGCCGAACGGCCCGGCGCCGCGCCGCCCACGGTGTACCGGGCGCTGGACTTCCTGCTGGAGCACGGGCTGATCCACAAGGTCGAGCGGCTGAACGCCTTTGTCGGCTGCGCCGGCGCGCCGCACGGTCACGCGCATTCCCACGCCCACCAGCACGCGCACGGCGCGGCGCACGACCACCCGCACCAGTTCCTGATCTGCGGCCGCTGCGGCGCCACGCAGGAAGTCACCGACGAGGCCGTGACGCGCGCCATCGCGGCCGCGGCTGCCGCGGTGGGGTTCCGGCCGCAGCGTGCCACGGTGGAGGTCGAGGGAACCTGCGCCCGCTGCCTCCTGGCGGCGTGAGAGAGGCGGGGGCTCCGCGAGCTTCAGGATCGTCGGGGCTGGACGGGTTGGCGCTGCACGAACAGGCGCCGCGTCGCGTAGGAAATCCACAAGTGGCGTGAACCGAGATAGTCCTGCCCCAGGATGACCTTGAAGGGCAGGTCTTCGGGAAGCGTGGCGATGCCGAGGGTTACGCCCTCCAACCGGTCCTGCCCGACCTCGAGCGTCACGTTTCGCCAGGCACGCAACTCCATCTCCTCGGTGCCGATGCCCAGCGCCCGACCCGCCGGAGGTCCCGACAGCACGGCCTCGGGCGCGCCGAGTTCCCGCGCCGTGTCCGGCGAGACCAGGCTGCCGGCCGCACCGGTGTCGAGCAGCGCCGGCAGGGTCCGGTTGTTGATCCGCACGTCGAGGCGCAGCCAGCCGTTGCTCAGCACCTGCAAGGGCAGGGTGTCGTAGGAACCGCTCCAGGGTGGATCGCCGGCCACGCAGCGGCGCTGGTCATGGAGCACCACCTGACGGCCTGGGATATCGAGATCCACCTCGTTGATCCGCAGGAAATCGGCCCCCAGCAGCCCGGCCAGCCGACGCTGGCCTTCGCCGGTGGTGTGGCCCGCCACCGGGAGGGTCAGCTGGCGGACCTCCTGGCTGCCGACGCGCAAGCGCGCCAGCAGGACGTTCTGGCCGCGCGTTTCGCCGCCGATGCCGATGCTGCGCGTGCTCCGGAGCTGGTCGGTCTGCAGGCCCAGTGCCTTCGCGCCCTCCGGCAGAAGCGTCGTGGTCGTGGCGCCGGTGTCGAGCAGGAAGGGCGCGCGATGGTCGTTGAGCGACACCGGAACCACCGGCAGCGAGGCGGATTCGTGAACGGGCAGGGTGTTGCCGGTTCCGTAGTCGCAGGGTGCCGCGCAGCCAACCAGCAGCGCCGGCACTGCCAGGATCGCGAGGTGCCGCAATGCGGTGACGGGGCGGTTGCTGGGCAAGGCGATGTTCCCGCGGCAGGGAGGGGGAGTCGGGGCGCCAGGATGCCGCTGAGGCGACCTACCTCCTATCCCGGCGCGGCATTTTCCGCGCCATCCGGCTCCAGGGGCGGCGCTCAGCCCGGCGCTTGGCCCTTTTCCGCCGCTGCCAGCCGCTCGACGTCCCGGACGTAGCCGTCGGCGTCGAACTTACGCAGCGTCGCGGCACCCAGCGACCGGACAGTGCCGTAAACCGGCCGCGTGCCCCAGGGGCGGTCATGCAGGCCGAAGAGCCACGCGACGTTGGTGAAGGAGTTGGCGTCGCGGCCATCCAGGAAGTAGCGGTTGTTCAGCCGCAGCGCCGTGTCCCAGGCCTCTTCCGGGGAGCGCGACCACTCCACGATCTTCTTGCCCCAGTACATGCGCATGTGGTTGTGCATGTAGCCGGTGTCGCGCATCTCCCCCATGGCGGCGTTCCAGTACCGGTCGTGGGTTTCGCCCATCTCCAGCTGCTCCGGCGTGTAGAGGTAGGGGCGCTCATCCGTTCGGTGCGCGTCCAGCGTCTTGCGCGCCCAGTCCGGCACGGCTGCCTCGTAGCGGTCGTAGTCCGGCTGGTAGAAGATGTGGTTGGCCGCGAGCTCGCGCCGCACGATCAGCTCTTCCAGGAAGGCGTCGCGGTCCTCCTCGTCGCCTTGGGGCGAGGCGCGGACCGCGAGGGCGATCGTCACCGGCGAGATCTGGCCGAAATGCAGGTAGGGGCTGAAGTGGGATGCGGCACCGGCCTCCGGCCGGCCGCGCGCCTTGCCGTAGCCCCGGAAGCGATGCGCCAGGTAGTCGCGCAGCCGCGCTTCCGCCGCCGCCATCCCGCCGCGGAAGCGCCGCACCGGGCCGATGCTCTGATCGGCCTTGAGGGAGCGCACCAGCTTCGGCACGTCCTCCAGCCCGAGGTCGCTGTCGGGGTGCGGTTCGCGCGTCTGGTGCTTCACCTCGGCGGCGGGCAGGGGCACCAGGTACTCGTCCCACAGCCGGTGCAGCTTCGGTCGCAGGGTCCGCGCGGCGAATTCGTGCTTGGGCGAGGCGGTTTCCAACGGCACCACCAGGTCGCCCTCCACCCGCAACACGTGGCAGGGCGCTTTGTCGGCGAAGTCGGCCTGGAAGTGGCGGACCGGGCGCAGGTCGTTGCGGTCGCAGACCACCAGCGCGGCCTCGGCCGCGTAGCGCAGCGCGGTTTCCACCGGTGGGGCGCGCCGGGCCACGAAGCCGATCCCGCGCTCCCGCAGCGCCGGGCCGATCTCGGCCATGCCTTCCAGCAGGAAGTTCCAGTGGCGGGCATTCACCTCCGGAAAGCCCTCGGCGATGCCGTAGCAGACCAGCACCGGGAGGTTGAGCCGGTTGGCCTCAGCCACCGCATGCTCCAGCGCCGGGTTGTCGTGCGCCCGCTGCGACAGGCCCATCCAGTAGAGGACGTGCCGGCCAGCGGCGTTTTCCGGCTTGCGGTTGAGGGGCTGGATGCGGGTCGGCTGGATCATCGCCCCCGGATGTGAGGCGGTGTGCCGGTTTGCCCAGGGTGGTGCCGCAGCGGGCTGCGCTGCCGCCGGCCGGTCACGCGGACGCTACCAGGGCGCCGCGAAGCCCGGCTGCCGTTTCTCGCGACGGCGCCGCGCGCCGGAACACCGGGCGCGCGGCGCGGGGTTCAGCGCGGCAGCCGGTCCAGCCCGGCCGCGAGGTCGGCCCGGAGGTCCGCCGGGTCTTCCAGCCCGATATGCAGGCGGAAGGCCGGGCCGCCCAGGCGCTCGCCCGGCACGGTGCGGGTGATGCCGCCGGTGGTGGCCAGCGCCAGGCTCTCGTAGCCGCCCCAGGAGGCGCCGATGCCGAAGTGGTGCAGACCGTCGATCAGCGCGTAAAGGTCGTCCTCGGAATAGTGCGGCTGCAGCACCACCCCGAACAGCGAGCAGGTGCCGGTGAAGTCGCGCTGCCAGAGGGCGTGCTGCGGGTGCGACGGCAGCGCGGGGTGGAGGACGCGCAGCACCTCGGGTCGGGTTTCCAGCCAGCGCGCGATCTCCAGCCCGGCAGCGCCCTGCGCGCGCAGGCGGGTGGCCATGGTGCGCAGGCCCCGCAGAGCCAGCGAGCAGTCATCGGCGCCAGCCACCTGTCCCAGCGCGGTGTAGGCGTTGCGGATCGGCACCCAGTCGGCCTCGTCCACCACGGTCACGCTGCCCAGCAGCACGTCGGCGTGGCCGCCGACATATTTGGTCAGCGCCTGGATCGACACGTCCACCCCGTGCCGGAAGGGCTGGAAGTGGTGGATGCCCCAGGTGTTGTCCATCAGGATACGGGCGCGGGGCCGGTCCGGCGCGGCGGCGGCGTGAACGGCGCGGGCGATGGCCGGGATGTCCTGCAGCTCGAAGGTATGGGAGCCAGGGCTTTCGGTGAGCACGACGCGCGTGTTGGGGCGCAGGAGCTCCGACATGCCGCGCTCGTCCACGATGGGATCGTAGTAGGTCGTCTCGATCCCCCAGCCGCGCAGCAGCCCGTCCGCCAGCCGGCGGCTCGGACCGTAGGCGCTGTCGGGGACGAGGCAGTGATCGCCGGCCTTAAGAAAGGCCATCATCGGCACGGCAATGGCGGCGAGGCCGGAGGAAAGGATCAGCGCCCGCGTGCCGCCCTCGATCTCCGCCACGGCGGCAGCCAGCGCCTGGTGCGTGGGCCCGCCCTGCGTGCCGTAGGTGATCGGTCCATCGGGGCCGGCTGCCCGCATCGCACGGCTCGACGGGAACAGCACGGTGGAGCCGCGATGCGTCGGCGGGTTGACGAAGCCGTGCTGGCGCAGCGGGGCGCGGCCCACCTGCACCATGCGGGTGGCGAAGCCTTCCGCCGGGATCTCTCCGTGCGGTCGATCGTCGGACATCAGCGAACTTTCGGGGTTTCGGGGCGGGACGCCCATTCGGTCCAGGAGCCGTCGTAGACGGCGGCGTCCACCAGCCCGGTCTGATGCAGGCCGAAGGCCAGCACGCAGGCGGTGATGCCGGTGCCGCAGGTGGTGACCACCGGCCGCGTCCCGTCGGCGCCGGCTTCCACGAAGAGCTCTCGCAGCGCCTCGGGCGGCAGGAAGGTGCCGTCCGGGCCGACGAGCTCGGTGGCGGGGAGGCTGGCGGCGCCCGGCATGTGGCCGCCGGGCAGGCCGGGGCGCGGCTCGGGCGCGGTGCCCTCGAAACGGCCGCGGGAGCGGGCGTCGAGGATCAGCGTGTCGCCACCCCCGGTGACGGCGCTCTGGCGCACGATGCGCTTCATGTCGCCGATGCCGGCGAGGCGGTCGGTGCGCAGGTCGGCGGTGAAGCTGGCGGGCTCGGCCAAGGGGGTGACGGGTGCAGGATCGCCGCTTTCCACCGGGCGGCCTTCGCGCTGCCACTTCGGCAGCCCGCCATCGAGCACGGCGGCCTTGTCATGCCCGAAGAGGTGCATCAGCCACCAGCCGCGCGGGGCGCTGAAGATGCCCTTGCCGTCGTAGAACACCACGCGGGTGTCGTTGGTGATGCCCAGGCTGCCCATCAGCTTCGCGAAGCGCGCCGGCGTGGGCACCATGTGGGGCAGGTCGCTGTCCGGGTCGGCGGCCTCGTCCACGTCGAGGAAGCGGGCGCCGGGGATGTGCGCCTTCCGGAACTCCTCGCGGCCCGTCTTGCCCTCGGGCGGCAGGTAGTAGGTGATGTCGAGCACGACGAGGTCGGGCTTGCCGAGCTCCCCCGCGAGCCATTCGGTGGAAACCAGGGAATCCATGGTGGCTCAGTCCTTCAGCACGAGGGTGACGCGGCGGTTCTGCCGGCCCTTGCTTTCGAGCTTGGTGACCTCGACCCCGCCGATCTCGCCGGTGGAGCGCACATGGGTGCCGCCGCAGGGCTGCAGGTCCACCGGCAGGTCCTCCGGCCCGATGCAGACGAGGCGGATCTGCCCGGCGCCGCGCGGCGGCTGCACCGACAGGGTGCGCACCAGGCCCGGATTGGCGTCGAGCTCGGCCTCGGTGATCCAGCGCTCCGACACCTTGTGGTCGGCGGCGATCAGCGCGTTGAGCCGCTCGGTCAGCCATTCCTTGGTGGGGGGCTCGGGCAGGTCAAAGTCGAGGCGCGACTTCTCGGCGCCGATCTGGTTGCCGGTGGCGTAGATGCCCGGCATCACGGCGCAGAGCAGGTGCAGCGCCGTGTGCATCCGCATGTGCCGGTGGCGCCGGTTCCAGTCGAGCGAGGCGATCACCGCGCTGCCGACGGGCGGCAGCTCGGCGCCCTTGGCCGGGACGTGCAGCACATTGCCGTCCGGACCCTTGGTGGCCTCGGTGATGTCGGCATGGGTGAAGCCGGCTTCCGTGCCCCAGCGCAGCGTGCCGCTGTCGCCCGGCTGCCCGCCGGCGCGCGGGTAGAACAGCGTGCGGTCCAGCACGATGCCCTCCGGCGTGGAGGACAGCACGGTGCCCTGGGCGTCGTGGCCGTAGGGGTCGAGACGAAACAGCAGTTCGGTCATGCGTGAGATCGGTCCTGGCTACGGGGCTGCGCGGAACGGGTCATCGCCACGGGAGGCGCCGCGGCGGAACGGGGTCCCGGTGAGCGTGCTTCGGTTGGCGCGGCATCGGCACCCAAACCGGCGAAGCGCTGTGACGTGAACGGCACCGCCCCCGCGGCGTTTCGCCTTCGCCCCAGGGCGGGGCGGCAGCTCGGAATGTCCGGTCGGAAAAGGCCAAGGCACAAATCCCGGTAGCGGAGCCATCCGGCGCAGCGCCGGCGCAACATCCGGGAAATCTGCCGTGGCAGGTCTGGCCTTCATCGGCCGGGAATCCTAGCCTCGGGGTCAGGAAACGTCCACCCGAGGGGCCCGGCGGCTGGCCCCGCCCCGGAAGCAACCGCGCCGCATGAGCGACACTCCCCTGACCCTGCCGGCCGATGCCAGGGGCGATGCCCGCCTGGCGGCGCGCCGCCGCGCGATCCTGCTGGTGCTGGCGGAGGCCTTCGCCTTCGCGCTGGCCGCCGCCGCGGTGAAGGGGCTGGACGGGAGGATCCCGCTGGCCGAGGTCATCGTGTTCCGCAACCTGTTCGCGCTGCCGGCCCTGTTGCCGGCGATGGTGGCGGCGGGGGGCTTCCGGGCGCTGCGGACGCGATCGCCTCTGGCGCACCTGCAGCGCGGCTTCTGGGGGCTGCTCGGCATGGGCGGGTCCTTCTACGGCTACGCCAAGCTGCCGTTGCCGACCGTGAGCGCGCTGAACTTCACCATGCCGCTGTTCCTGACGCTGCTCTCGGTGCCCCTATTGGGTGAGCGCGTGGGGCCGCGGCGGGCGGCGGCCGTGGTGGTGGGCTTCGCCGGCGTGCTGCTGATGCTGCGCCCGGGCTTCGGCAGCGACGCGCCCGACCCGGTGGCCGCGGGCGCGGTGCTGCTGGCGGCGCTGGGCTGGGCCATGGCGATGATCTCGATCCGCCGCATGGGCGAGAACGGCGAGGCCGGGGTGACGATCGTGCTGTGGTTCGCGCTGCTGGCGCTGGTGGTGTCGCTCCTCGCGGCGATCCCCGTTTGGGTCTGGCCGACGGCGGAGCAGTGGGCGCTGCTCTTCGTGGCGGGCGCGGTGTCCGGCGTGGCGCAGCTGCTGATGACGGCGGCTTACCGCGGCGGCGAGTCGGCGCTGCTGGCGCCCTTCGAGTATTCCGGCATCCTCTGGACCACGATCCTGGGCGCGGTGTTCTGGGACAGGCTGCCGGAAGCGCTGGATTTCGCGGGCTTCGCGGTGCTGGTGGGGTCGGGGCTGTATATCTGGCAGCGGGAAGTGAAGGCCAAGGCGGGGGCCGCGAGCTAGCCACTCAATGCCGGCGCTGTCTGCCTGGGTTCCCGGACGGACGCCCCTCCAGCCGTGGACGAGGCTGTCATGCCTGGGCCGGTGATGAACTGAGCGGCCTGCCGGACTGCCGCAACGCCGGACCAAGCGACCAGGCTGACGACCGTGCCATTCCTGTTGCTACCAAGCGGGAACAGCGCAGGTTCTTCCTTCAAAACGTTCTGTTTGATAGTATGGGCGGCATGAAGCCGCGCCGCCTGATCAAAGTCGCTCGCTTGGTGGATGGCGGCATCCAGCCTTTCACCGGGGCGACCACCACCGCGGCCAAACGGACGGAACTGCTGGACCTCTGGGAGCGGCTCAGCCCGTCGGGGCGGCACACGGTGCTGCTGGCAGCGCGGCTGACGGCGCGGGAAGAAGACGTGCTTCCCCCCGGCACCAGCATCCTGGGGTGACCGCCCGTCGGGCGGGTTGAACCTCCGGTTGCCGGAGGGACCCGCGCTCAGCTCCCGGCCAGTAGCGAGGCGAAAGGGTGGAAGCGCACACGCAGGGGTTCGCCCGGCAGCAGCTCCGCCAGCCCGTCCGCCGCCGCCAGGGGCATGAGGCGAGCCGAACTGCCGGGGCCGAGGCAGCGCAGCAGCACGCCGTCGGCACCGTCCTCCAGGAGCTGTGCCGGGCGGAACTCGCGGCGGTCGACGCGCCGGCCCGGCACCTCGTCGAGGCGTGCCTCGCGGCCGCGCGGTGGCGCGGGGGGCAGGCCGGCCAGCGCGCGGATCAGCGGCACGGCGAAGAGCGAGGCGCCCACGAAGCCGGCCAGCGGATTGCCGCCGAAGCCCAGCACCCGCGCCTGCCCCAGGCTGCCGTGCAGCAGCGGCTTGCCGGGCCGCAGCGCCAGCCGCTGCACCGCGACGCTGCCGCCGGCCAGCGCGATGGCGCGGGGCAGGTGGTCGGCCTCGCTGCCCGCCACGGCGCCGGTTGTCACCAGGAGGTCTAGGTCGCCCGCGTCGCGCAGGGTTTGCGCCAGGAGGTCCGGCCGGTCCGGCACGGTGCCGAGATCCTGCAAGGACACGAAGGGCGCCGTGAGCAGCGCGGCCAGCATCGGGCGGTTGCTGTCGTGGATCTGCCCGGGGCGCAGCGCCTCGCCCGGCCGCGCGAGCTCGCTGCCGGTGCTCATCAGCCCGACCCGCACCCGGCGGCGCAGCGGCAAGGTCGCGGCCCCCGCCGCGCCGGCGAGCGCCAGGTGCTGCGGTTCAAGGCGGATCCCGCCCCGCAGCAGCGTGCTGCCGGCACCGGCATCCTCGCCCGCCCCGCGGATGTTGGCGCCGAGGAGCGGGGTCTGGTGGAAGGTGACGGCGTCGCCGTGCCGTTCGCAGCGTTCCTGGTACATCACGGCCGCGCCGCCGGGCGGCACCACGGCGCCGGTGAGGATGCGGATCGTGGTGCCGGGGCGCAGCGCCTCGCCCGGCGCGTCGCCCGCGAAGCGCTGCCCGGCGAGCGGCAGGGTGAAGGGTGCGGCGCGGGCGAGATCAGGCTCGGCCAGGAGGTAGCCGTCCATCGCCGCGTTGGGGAAGGGGGGCAGCGGCGCGGGGGCCGGGAGGTCGCGCAGCAGCGCGCGGCCTGCGGCCAGCATCGGCGATACGGCCTCTTCCCCTGCCACCGCCTCGACGCCCTCGAGGATCAGCGCCAGGGCGGTGCCGGTGTCGAGACCCACCGGCGCGCAGGGGTCTGGCAGGGTGGCGGCCGTGGGCGCCCCATCGTTCCTCATGATGGCGGCAGGTCCATCTCCGTCACCCGGTCAGCCCCGTGGAACACCGTCAGCACGCCGCCGCGCGCCCCGGCCACCAGCGTCATGTCCAGGGCGCGCGCGCGTTCCAGCGCCAGCGAGGTCGGCAGCGAGATCGACACCAGCGCGCGGGCGCCCAGCACCGCGGTCTTTTCCACCATTTCGTAGGAACAGCGGCTGGTCACCAGGACGAAGCCCGCGAGGCGGTCCAGCCCGGCGCGGGCGACGGCACCCACCAGCTTGTCGAGCGCGTTGTGGCGGCCGACATCCTCGCGCACCAGCAGCAGCGCGCCGTCGAGCGCCACCCAGGCGGCGGCGTGCACGGCATTGGTGCGCCGGTTGAGCCGCTGCGCGTCCTCCAGCGCGTCGAGGGCGCGGCGGACCGAGGCGGCATGGAGGACCGGCGGCTCCGTCCCGGGGGCGGCCGCCCAGGGCAGGTCGCCCGCGTCCTCGACGCCGCAGATACCGCAGCCGGTGCGGCCGGTGATGACCCGGCCCGGGCGGCCGCGCTGCCGCGCCAGGTGCCGCCGCAGCGCGGTACCGGTCAGCGTCAGGTCGACGCGGAGATTGCCGTCCTCGTCCGTACCGACCTCGGTGCCGCGCAGGTCGCCGGTGTTCTCCACGATGCCTTCGGTGAGGCTGAAGCCCAGGGCGAAATCCTCGAGGTCGCAAGGCGTGGCCATCATCACCGCGAAGGGAACGCCCGAGTAAACCAGGCTGACTGGCGCTTCCACGGCCACCTCGCGCAACAGGGCGGCCGGTGGCGTGCCCTCGCGGAAGCGGTGAAAGGCGGCGGTCATCGCGATCGGCGCTGGGGCTTCGGGTGTCGGCTCCGCAGTGACTGCCAGAGGGCCGCCGGCTCGGTCCGCCGAGGCGGCGGGCGCGGTGCGGCCGTCCCCGCGCGGTTCAGCGAAAGCGGGCTGCCTGACCGGCGAAGCACCGGGCGCCGCTGCTCCGGGCGCATGGCCGTCCACCTCAAGGGAGTGCTGGCGTCCCTTCTCGTCGGGGAGGCGCGTCGTCATCGTTGCTCCCCTGTGCCGGGTGTCCGCACGGCCATCCGGGGACGGGCGGCAATGTTGCGTCGCGGCGGGAGCGCTTCCAGCCCCCCGGCGCACGCCGCGGCGCGCGGCAGGGATGATGCCGGCCCATGAGCGGAACGCAACCCCAGGTGGCCGGGTGCGCAGGGACGGGCTCTCAGGGGCCGGGCTATAGCTGGGGCAGGAAACGAACCGGGGAGTCACCGGGAATGAGCTACACCATCGCCACCGCCCGTTTGGACGCGATGCTGCGCGAAGACGTGCCCTACGGGGACCTGACCACCGAGGGGTTGGGCATCGCGGATGTGGGTGCGCGGGCCACCTTCGCGGCCGGCGTGGACATGACCGTCTGCTGCACCGAGGAAGCCGAGACGCTGTTCCGCCTCGCCGGCTGCGAGGAGGCGCGCCGCCTCTGCGCCACGGGCGTGCGGCTCGAGGCCGGCAGTCCCATGCTGGTCGCGGAAGGCCCGGCGGGCGCGCTGCACCGCGCGGCCAAGGTGGCGCAGGTGCTGGTGGAGATCGCGTCCGGCGTCGCCAGTGCCGCGGCGCAGCTGCGTGTCCTGGCGCGGCAGGTGCGGCCCGACATCGTGGTCGCCTGCACCCGCAAGCACCTGCCCGGTGCCAAGGATGTGATGCTCAAGGCCGTGGCGGCCGGCGGCTGCGTGCCGCACCGGCTCGGGCTCAGCGACAGCGTGCTGGTTTTCGCGCAGCACCGCTCGCTGCTGGGACGTGAGCCGCCGCACCTCTGGGTGTCGCGCCTGCGCGCGGCGCAGCCCGAGCGCAAGATCGCGGTTGAGGCCGAGGACGTGGACACGGCGGTTCAGTACGCCCATGCCGGGGTGGACGCCCTGCAGTGCGACAAGATGTCGCCCGAGCAGGTGGCGGAAGTGGCGCGCGCCCTTCAGCGGCATCCGAACCGCCCGGTGCTGGCGGCCACGGGCGGCATCCACGAGGGCAACGTCGTGGCCTATGCCCGGGCCGGGGTGGACGTGATCGTGACCTCGGCGCCCTACGCCGCGGCCCCGCGCGACGTGAAGGTCACGATCGAGCGCGAAGGGCGCTGAAGCCGCCCCGGCCGGCTTCGTGGGGGAACGATCCCCGCGTCGTCCGCCCGGTGCTTCCTGGTCACGGCGGCGCCTGGGAGCAGGCTTCGGCTCCGCGTCCGCGCGATCCGCTGACCGGGTTGCCCGCTGCGGGAGGTTCGATCAGGCCCGCGGCAGGAGGTCACCGCCACGCGGCCGATGGATGCGCGGCGGCAGGGGCGACTGCGCGGTGCGCTGCAGCTGGTGCGCGACGATCCTGCCGAAGCTTTCGCCGCCCGGCCAGCCGGTGATGCGGCCCAGGACCCGGTGGCCGGAAAACAGCAGGAAGGCCGGGATGCCGTGCAACCCGAAGCGGGTGGCGATCCAGGGATCCGCCCGGACATCGCCCTGGAGCCAGCGCACCCCGGGCCAGCGGAAGCGTTCCGGCGCTTCGCCGAGCGCACGACGGATGGTGTCGCAGGCGACACAGTTGGTTTCCCAGAGCAGCAGGATGCTCAGCCGCTCGCGCACCTCCTCGGCGAGAACCGTGTCCAGCTCCGTGCTCTCGACGCGTCGCATGGGAAGGCCCCGCACGGAGCCGATGTCGATGACGCTGGCCATGAAGCTTTTCCTCCGCCCCGGTGGGGCGCCGGCCTTCTGCGGCTCCGGTCGCGCACCACGATCTCCGTCCGCAGCTTAGGCAGGCCCCGGCGCCGGTGACGAGCAAAAGCCCGTGCGCCGCCGTTGCCGGGTTCCCGTGGGCGCCGAATCCCCCGGTTCCGGCGCAGCACGATTGCGGATCCCTGCGGCGCCGGAGGCACGCGGCTGGATGCCCGTCACGGGGCGCCCAGCGCGGGGATGCCCGAAAGCGAAGGTCTCAAGCCTGGATGCCGCGGGGAGGATGCTTGTGGCCACCGCGGAGGAGCGGCAGTCTCGCGCCACGATTTTCCCCCGGGTGGAGACGGAACAATATGATGAAGCGCCGGACCTTGTTCCAAGCCGCCGCGGCAACGCTGCTGGCCGCGCCCGCGGTCGCGCAGAACACGCGCGGCAAGACGCTGCGCTTCGTGCCGCAGTCCAACCTCAGTGCCCTTGATCCGATCTGGACCACCGCCACGGTGGTGTCGAACCACGGCTACTACGTGTTCGACACGCTCTACGCGCTGGATGCCAAGGGCGAGGCGCGGCCGCAGATGGCCGAAGGGCACGAGGTGTCCGCTGATGGGCGCCAGTGGCGCATCCGCCTGCGCGACGGGCTGAAGTTCCACGACAACGAGCCGGTGCGGGCGGTGGACTGCATCGCCAGCCTCCAGCGCTGGGGCAGCCGCGATCCCTTCGGGCAGCTGATGCTGCGCGCGGCCGCGGAATGGCGCGCGGCGGACGACCGGACGATCGAGATCCGGATGAACAAGCCCTTCCCGCTGCTGCTGCAGGCGCTGGCCAAGGCGGACGCCTCGGTGCCCTTCATCATGCCGGAGCGGCTGGCGAAGACCGAGGGCACCAAGGCCATCACCGAGATGGTGGGATCGGGGCCGTACCGCTTCGTGAACAGCGAGTTCAACTCCGGCTCGCGCGCCGTGTACGAGAAGTTCGCCGGCTACGTGCCGCGCAGCGAGAAGCCCGAGCGTGCTTCGGGCGGCAAGGTCGCGAATTTCGACCGCATCGAATGGAACATCATCCCCGACCCCGCCACCGCCTCCGCCGCGCTGATGAGCGGCGAGGTGGACTGGTGGGAGCGGCCGCTGCCGGACCTCATGTCGATGCTGGCAAGCGCGCCGGACCTGCGGCTCGAGATCGTGGACCCGATCGGCAAAACGGCGCTGATGCGCATGAACGCTCTTCAGGCACCGTTCAACGACGTGAAGCTCCGCCGCGCCGTGCTGATGTCGGTGCGGCAGGAAGACTACATGCGCGCCTCGCAGGGTGACGACCGCTCCACCTGGAGCGAGTGCCGCAGCCTGTGGCCGCGCAACACGCCTTACTTCGCCGAGCAGGCCGACCTCATGCCGGGCGACTTGGACAAGGCGCGGGCGGCGCTGAAGGAAGCGGGCTATAAGGATGCCCGCGTGGTGGTGATCAACCCCACCGACTACCCGGATATCGGGCAGCTGGGGCAGGTGACGGGCGACACGCTGCGCCGCATCGGCATGAACGTGGACATGGCGGAGTCCGACTGGGGCACGGTGGTGCAGCGGCGCGCCAGCAAGGAGGCGGTGGACAAGGGCGGCTGGAGCATCTTCCACACCACCGGCTCCGCCCAGATCTACAGCAACCCGGCGCTCTCACCGCTGGTGCGCGGGCAGGGGTCGGATGGCGGCTGGTTCGGCTGGTGGAAGAACGACCGGGCCGAGGAGCTGACCGAGGCCTGGCTGAACGCCGCCGACCCGGCGCAGCAGGCGAAGCTGGCGGGCGAGCTCGGGCGCTTGGCGCTCGAGGAGGTGGCCACCGTGCCGCTCGGCCAGTTCACGCAGAAGGCCGCGCTGCGCAAGGACATCGTGGACCTGGTGCAGGGGACCTCGCCCTATCCCTGGGGCGTGCGGCGGGCCTGACCCCGCGCACCCCGGCCCCATGCGGGGGCCGGGAGCGGCGGAGGCGGAACCGCGCCCGGCCGGTGCCAATGGTGCCGGCGAGGGGTGGCTGCGCCCGGGGAGGGCGCGGCGCGACCGGAAGGCCCGGTCGCGACCATCAGGCGCCGAGGATCGCCTCCACGCCGTTTGCCAATGCGAAGAGTTCCGCATCCCCGTCGCGGAATCCCACCAGCTGGAAGCCGAGCGGCAGCCCTTCCGCGCGCAGCAGCGGCAGCGCGAGGGCGGGCGCCCCCAGCATCGAGGACGGCGCCGCGAAGACCGGGTTGCCCGTGGACTGCAGCCCGACCGGTGCCGCCCCGGGCGCGGTGATGCTGACCAGGGCGTCGCACTGGCCGCTCAGCCGCGCATGGGCGGCGCGAGCCTCGTCGCGCCGGCGAAGCAGGGCGGCGTAGTCACGCTGCGTCATCGCGTTCGCCATGGCAGCCCGGCGCCGGGCTGCCTCGCTGACCGCCGCCGCGTCGCGGGCCAGGAAGCTGTTCAGCGGCCAGCGCCATTCCCAGGCGTTGATGCCGGTCACGATCTCCATGGTTCCGGCCAGGGCGTCCTCCAGCGCGCGGAGTTCCGGGCTCGCCTCCGCCGTGATCACCGTCACGCCGGCGTCGCGCAGGCGTCGCAGCGCATCCTCCAGCGCTTCGCGCGCGGCGTCCTCGACCACGCTCCAGCCGGGGCCCTGCAGCAGGGCCAGGCGTCGGGGCGCCACCGGTGACGGCAGGGTCTCGGGCCCCACGAGGCCAGGATAGCCGGGATCGCCGCCGACCCGCCCCGCCACGGCCGCCGCCACCGCCCAGGTATCGGCCAGCGAGGCGGCGATGGGGCCGGTGGTGCTCTGGCTCAGGAAGTCCAGGCTGCCGCCGCGGTTGATGCCGCCGACGCCCGGCTTGAAGCCATGGACGCCGCAGTAGCCCGAAGGACGCAGGATCGAGCCGACCACCTGGGTTCCCAGCGCGGCCGCCACCATGCCCGCCGCCACCGCCGCGGCCGAGCCGCTGCTGCTGCCGCCGGGCGTTCGGCTCGTATCCCAGGGGTTGCGGGTGCCGCGCGGCTCGGTGGAGGCGAACTCCGTGGTCACCGTCTTGCCCAGCACGACGCAGCCGGACTCGCGCAGGCCCTGGACGCTGGCGGCATCGAAGCGCGGCCGGTGCCCGGCAAACAGCGCCGAGCCCATGGCGGTGTCCATGTCGGCGGTGTCGATGATGTCCTTCACGCCCACCGGCATGCCGTCCACCGGCGACAGCGGCCGGTTGTCCCGCCAGCGCGCGGTGGCGGCGTCGGCGGCCCGGCGGGCGGCCCCGGCCTCGATCACCGTGAAGGCGCCGACGGTGGGTTCCAGCCGTGCCACGGCGTCGAGGCATTCCTCCAGGAAGGCGCGCGGCGTGTCGGCGCCGTCGCGGAAGCGCGCGGTGCGGGGGAGGTAGGGACGGGCTTGCGGGGTGGCGTCTGACATGCGGCAGGGACTTTCCGGCTTGGTGGATCCCCGGGCGAGGCGTGTCGTGGTGGCACCAGCCGGGGGATGCTGGCGACGCATGCAGGCAAGAGCCGTGCCGGACGGCTTGTGCCGCGGCGGCGGCGGTGCCAATCGGGGCCTGTCGCGGGACGACGCGCTTTGTCCGGTTGCGAGCGCAGGGCGCGTTTCATGCTGCACCGGCCGGGACTTGCGCGGTAGAACCAGGCGGCGGGCCGCGCCGGTGGCCTTGTTCCGGAGGGGCCTGACAGCCAGCCCGGGAACAGGACCTTCCGCGGAAACATGTTTGCGGGCAGGAGGCTGGCATGACCGAGGATCCCTGGATGCCGACCGTGGCGGGCGCGGAGTCCGTGGTCACGGAGGCCGTCGCGATGTTTGACGACGGCAGCGGCTACGTGGGCCCCGGCACCCATGTCCGCGGCGCCGGACCGCTGACACTGATCCTGACGGTGGAGCCAGGCGGCGCGGGCTCGCTGGCGATCCTGGGCTGGCGGGAAACCGACCGCGGCGCGCTCACCACCGCGCGGCTGTTCCGGGCGGAATGGGAAAGCGGAGAGTTGTGCGACGTGACCGAGTTCATCCCCGGCACCTGGGAAGCCGAGCTCGCCCGGGCCGCGACGCGGAGCTGAGGCCCGGGGGCGAGGAGGGGTTCAGCCGCGCCGCATCTCGTCGCGGCGCATCGGCATCGTGTCGATCAGCGCGAAGAGTTCTTCGGGCTCGGCCGGGCGCTCGGCGCGCCATTTGACGCCGCCATCCTTGCCGATCAGCAGCGCCGCGAAGGGCGAGGGGGCCGGCACCCCGAAGCTGCGGCGGAGTGCGGCCGCGTCGGGCGCCGGAGTGCCAGGTGCCGTAGCCTCGGGGCCGAACAGTGCTTCCACCGGACCGTTTCCGACCACCGCCAGCACCGCCATGTCGCGCTCGCGCAGCGACGGGCGCGCCACGTCCAGAAGTTCGCGCTGCCGCTTCAGCGCGCTGTTCTCGCCGTCTGCGAAGAGCAGCAGCACGCGGCTGCGCCAGCGATAGCCGTCCAGCTCAGCTGCCATGGCGCGCCGCTTCGGGACCAGCAGCAGGGCTGCGGCGAGCACCGAGGCGATCGCCAGCGATAGGCGGCGGGACGGTGGCGGCACGGACGTATGCTCCGGTCATCTCGTCGCGATAACGCCGGGCGGGCAGCCGGGTTCTGGGTTCGCCGGGATGATGCCGGCCAGGCTAGGCGGAGCAGTCCGTGGCGGGACGTCCCGTCGCGCGTCCTTCCGGACTACATCCTGGAAGGAGACGCCTCAGGGCGCGGCTTCGCGCCGGATCGCCTCTGCCAAGGCCGTGGCTTCCGCGGCGGCGGCCGAGCGCGGCGCGTCCTCCACGACGCCCAGGCCGCGCCCGAAGGCCTGGGCAAAGGCGGCACGGTTGCCGAGCGTGGTGTCCAGCAGCGGCAGGTCGCGCCCGTTCAGGGCGGCCGTGATCTCCTCGCGCAGGCGCCCTTGGGCCGGAACGCGGTTGAGCAGCAGGATCACCGGGCGCTTCTCGGCGCGCGTGGCGGCCAGCGTGGCGTCGATCGCCCAAAGGTCGGGCAGCGAGGGCTGCAGCGGGATCAGCACGAGGTCGGCCGCGCGGATCGCCCGCTTGGCATCGGCATCGGCATGCGGCGGGGTGTCCAGGATGGTGAAGCCCGCCGCCCGCTTGCGGCTTTCCACCGCCTGGGGCGCGCGCCAGCCGGAGGGCGCCTCGAAGTCGATCGCGGGCATCGCGGTGGGGCGTGCGGCGTGCCAGTGGGTGAGGCTGCCCTGCGGGTCCGTGTCCAGCAGGGCCACGGCCTCGCCAGCCGCCAGCAGCGCGGTGGCGAGGTTGGCGGCGACCGTGGACTTGCCGGCGCCGCCCTTGCGGCTGGCGATCGCGATCGTGAAGGCCATGTGCCTGCTCCCCCAAGCCCCAGGAGGGCTCCCTGTTTGTCAGGCAACGCCGTGTTGTCGGAATTCGGCCGGCACCTGCCGCCGGGCATTCCCGGCCGTCCCGCGGCTGCAATCGTCACTGGCGCGAGGGGCCTGCCCGAGCCGGAGAAGGAAACCGTCGAGGCCGAGAAGATCGTTCATCCCCAATGCTCTCCTTCCGGTGCCCCGGCGACCCTGGCGGGCGGCGCATCCCGCCCGGCGCCAGGACGTTAGCGTACCGACATGCCCGTTTTCCCGCGACGCGACGACAAAAATCCGCGGCAGGCGACGCGCCCCGCCCCGGCCGAACTGCTGCTGCCCGACGAGAGCCGGCGGCTGGACCAGGCGGCGGCCGAGGCAGGGGTGAGCCTGGAGCGCCTGATGGCTGCGGCCGGCCGGGCGGTGGCACGCGCCGCCATGCGCCGCTGGCGGCCGCGCCCGGTGGTGGTGCTGGCGGGGCCCGGCAACAACGGCGGCGACGGCTGGGTGGCGGCGCGCCTCCTGGAGGAGGCGGGCTGGCCGGTGGCGGTGGCCGCGTTCGGCATGCCGCCGGAAAACAGCGTTGCCGCCGAGGCTGCCGGGCGCTGGCGCGGGGTGAGGGTGCCGTTCTCGCCGGAGGCCGTCGGGCGGGCGGGGCTGGTGATCGATGCGCTATTCGGCGCCGGGCTGTCGCGCGACCTGCCGGCGGAGGCGGAAGCGGTGCTGCGCGCAATTCGGGCGCCGATCCTGGCGGTGGACGTGCCGAGCGGCCTGGACGGTGCCACCGGCCAGGTGCGCGGCTTCGCGCCCGAGGCCGCGGTGACGGTGGCGCTGGAGCGTGCGCGGCCGGGCCACGTCCTCCTTCCGGGACGGGACCTGTGCGGCGCGCTGGAGGTGGTGGAACTCGGCTTTCCACCGGGGTTGATCGAGGCGCTCCGGGTCCGTTGCTGGCGCAACGGGCCGGCACTGTGGCGGCTGCCGGTGCCCGGGGCGGCGATGCACAAGCATTCCCGCGGCCACGTGGTCGTGGCGGCGGGCGCGACCATGCCCGGGGCCGCGCGCCTGGCCGCTGCGGGGGCGCGGCGGGCTGGCGCGGGGCTGGTGACCGTGGCCGCCACGACGCAGGGCGCGGCCTTCCTGCTGCGCGGCGTGGCGGAGGCCGGCGACATCATCGCCGACCCGCCGGCCGAGGCGCTCGTGGGCGGCAAGGGAAAGGTCTGGGTCCTGGGACCGGGGATGGTGCCCGACGACCGGGCGCGGGACCTCCTGGCGAAGGTCATGGAGGCCGGTGACCGACTGGTGGTGGATGCCGGCGGCCTGACACTTTGCGCCGGCGCGCCGGAGCGGCTGCGGGGCGCCAGCATCATCACGCCCCATGGCGGGGAGTTCGGGCGCGTCTTCGGGCCGCTCGGCGACCTCGCCCAGACGGACAAGCCCGAAGCGGCGCGGCAAGCGGCCTCGCTGACGGGCGCCGTGGTGGTGCTCAAGGGCAGCGACACGGTGGTGGCCGCGCCCGACGGGCGGGTGGCGATCAACAGCAACGCGCCGCCCACCCTTGCCACGGCGGGCAGCGGCGACGTGCTGTCGGGGATCTGCGGCGCGATGCTGGGGCAGGGGTTGGAGCCCTTCGAGGCCGCTGCGGCAGCGGTATGGCTTCACGGCGCCGCGGCACCGACGGGGGCCGGCGTCGTGGCGGAGGATGTGGCGGCGGGGATTCCCCGTGCCTTTGCCCAGTGGACAGAGACATACGCCTGACATGTCATAAGGGAAGTGCGGCCGGGAGAGGGATCGTTGCGACGATGTTTTGCCGGCGCCGCTCCCCTGACTTGGAAAGCCCTCATCCTTGGGCTACACGCCCGCGCTTGAGGTTTGCGGCCTCGCGGGCGTGGTGGAATTGGTAGACACGCTGGATTTAGGTTCCAGTGGCGCAAGCCGTGGGGGTTCGAGTCCCTCCGCCCGCACCAGGTCGCTCGGATTTTTGGAACTGGGACCAGACGATATGCAGGTGACCGAGGTCGCGACGGAGGGGCTGAAGCGCTCCTTCGACGTTGTTGTGCAGGCGGCCGAGGTAGAGGCGGCGCGGGATAAGCGGCTCGTTCAGGTCGCGAAGGACCTGCGCATCCCGGGCTTCCGCCCCGGCAAGGTGCCGATGTCGGTGGTCAAGGGCCGCTACGGCGCCGCCGTGACCGGCGAAGTGCTGGAGGAGCGCGTGCAGGACGCCACGCGCCAGCTGCTGAACGACCGTGGGCTCAAGCCCGCGCAGCAGCCCAAGATCGACCTGCAGGACTTCGCCGAGGGCAAGGACCTCGCCTTCCGCGTCGAGATGGAAGTGCTGCCGGAGATCCCGATGCCGGAATTCGGCACCATCGAGGTGGAGCGCCTGAAGGCCGAGCCGACCGACGAGGAGGTCAACAAGGCCCTCGAGGGTCTGGCTGGCCGCGCCGCCAAGCTCGAGGACGTCAACGAGGATCGCGCCGCGACGACGGGTGACACCGTGGTGGTGGACTTCACCGGCCGCGCCCGCCCCAAGGACGAGCCCGAGGGTGAACTCGTGGCCTTCGAGGGCGGTTCGGGCACCGACATGCCGGTGGAGATCGGCGGCACGGGCTTTATCCCGGGCTTCTCCGAGGGCCTGGACGGCATCAAGGTGGGTGAGACCCGCCACGTCGAGGTGACCTTCCCCGCCGAGTACCACGCCCCCGACCTCGCGGGCCGTCCGGCCACCTTCGAGATGACGGCCAAGGCGCTGAAGAAGTCGGTGAAGCCCGAGATGGACGACGAGTTCGCCAAGAACGTCGGCGTCGAGGGCGGCATCGAGGAACTGCGGACGCAGATGAAGGCGATCCTGCAGAACCAGTACGACCAGGTGTCGCGCATGAAGGTGAAGCGCCAGCTGCTCGACGCCCTGGCCGAGCGCGCCGACTTCCCCGTGCCGCAGGGCATGGTGGATGCCGAGTTCGAGGGCATCTGGCAGCGGGTCGAGGCCGACCTGAAGGCCGGCCGCCTCGATGAGGAAGACAAGGGCAAGGACGAGGCGACGCTGCGCGACGAGTACCGCAAGATCGCCGAGCGCCGCATCCGCCTGGGCCTGCTGGTCAGCGAGATCGGCCGCACCAACAACGTCCAGGTCGCCCAGGACGAGCTGGCCCGCGCCGTGCGCGCCGAGGCCGGCCGCTACCCGGGGCAGGAGCGGCAGGTGGTGGAGTACTTCCAGAAGAACCCGCAGGCGATCGAGGGGCTGCGCGCGCCGCTCTTCGAGGAGAAGGTGGTGGACTTCATGCTCGAGCTGGCCAAGGTCAACGAGCGGGTGGTGCCTTCCGAGGAACTGCAGGCCGACGCCGCCTCCGCCTGAGACGGGCTTGCGCGGAGGGGGAGGACTGATGGCCGGCCCCTCCGGGCAGGGGCTTTATTCTGACTGATGAAACGGGTGTCCCTCTGGGGCGCCCGTTTCACCTTTATGACGGGTCGGGTTTTATCCGTCCTCCGCCCCCTTCCATCCGTGGGGAAGGCGGGCCATCTTCCTCATGCCGAGGCGCGTTACGTGCCGGGGCGGACCGGCCTGCCGAGTGGCCCCATCATCACCTTCTTCACCTTCGTGGCGATAGGATGGCGGGGCTGGGGGTCGGGTGGCAGGGGAGCGCAAGGGCTCCTGGCCGCGCCGCCGCCAGCACGGGCTAGAACCCGGTGGCGAAAGGAAGTTCCGATGCGTGACCGCGATCCGGTTGAATTCTACAGCAATGCCCTCGTGCCGATGGTCATCGAGCAGACCGCCCGCGGGGAGCGTTCCTTCGACATCTATTCGCGCCTGCTCAAGGAGCGGATCATCTTCCTCACCGGTCAGGTCTACGACGGCGTTGCCTCGCTGATCTGCGCCCAGCTGCTGTTCCTGGAGAGCGAGAACCCCAACAAGGAGATCTCGTTCTACATCAACTCCCCGGGTGGCGTGGTTTCGGCCGGCCTCGCGATCTACGACACCATGCAGTACATCCGCGCGCCGGTGAGCACCGTGTGCATGGGCATGGCGGCGTCGATGGGCTCGCTGCTGCTGACCGCCGGCGAGAAGGGCAAGCGCTTCTCACTGCCGAATGGCCGCATCATGGTGCACCAGCCCTCGGGCGGCGCCCAGGGCCAGGCGACCGACATCGAGATCCAGGCGCGCGAGATCCTCGACCTGCGCAAGCGGCTGAACCAGATCTACGTGAAGCACACCGGTCAGCCGGTCGAGGCGATCGAGGCCAAGCTGGAGCGCGACACCTACATGTCCGCCGAGGAAGCCCGCGACTTCGGCCTGATCGATCAGGTGGTGGACCAGCGTCCCGTTGCCGCCACGACCGACGGTGCCCCGAAGGCGGGCTGAGAACCCATGGCGCCCCGGCCGGACCGGCCGGGGCGTTGCCGCTTCCCCCGCGCGTGCGGAGGGGGCTAGAGTACCCTTTGCCCTTCGGCTTGGCCCGGAAAGGGCGGGCTGGAAGGGGCAGGAGCAAGCATGAGCAAGTCCGGCGACTCAAAGAACACCCTGTATTGCTCCTTCTGCGGCAAATCGCAGCATGAGGTCCGCAAGCTCATCGCCGGTCCGACCGTGTTCATCTGCGATGAATGCGTCGAGCTGTGCATGGACATCATCCGCGAGGAGCACAAGACGACCCTCGTGAAGTCTCGCGACGGCGTGCCCACGCCCAAGGAGATCTGCAAGGTCCTCGACGACTACGTCATCGGGCAGGAGCACGCCAAGAAGGTGCTCTCGGTGGCGGTGCACAACCATTACAAGCGCCTGGCGGCGGGGGCGAAGACCGGTGAGGTCGAGATCGCCAAGAGCAACATCATGCTGGTGGGCCCGACGGGCTCGGGCAAGACGCTGCTGGCCCAGACGCTCGCGCGCATCCTCGACGTGCCCTTCACCATGGCCGACGCCACCACGCTGACCGAGGCCGGCTACGTCGGTGAGGATGTTGAGAACATCATCCTGAAGCTGCTGCAGGCGGCCGACTACAACGTCGAGCGGGCGCAGCGCGGCATCGTCTACATCGACGAGGTCGACAAGATTTCCCGCAAGTCGGACAACCCCTCGATCACGCGCGACGTGTCGGGCGAGGGTGTCCAGCAGGCGCTGCTGAAGATCATGGAGGGCACGGTCGCCTCCGTGCCGCCGCAGGGTGGCCGGAAGCACCCCCAGCAGGAGTTCCTGCAGGTGGATACCTCCAACATCCTGTTCATCGTGGGCGGCGCGTTCGCCGGCCTCGACAAGATCATCGCGGCCAAGGGCAAGGGTTCGGGCATCGGCTTCGGTGCCGAGGTCCGTGGCCCGGACGAACGCCGCCAGGGCGCCATCCTGCGCGAGGTCGAGCCCGAGGACCTGCTGAAGTTCGGCCTGATCCCGGAGTTCATCGGCCGCCTGCCGGTGATCGCCACGCTGGAGGACCTAGATGAGAAGGCCCTCATCGAGATCCTGACCAAGCCCAAGAACGCCCTGCTGAAGCAGTACCAGCGCCTGTTCGAGATGGAGGCCACCAAGCTGACCTTCACCGAGGATGCGCTGCGCTCGGTGGCCGGGCGGGCGATCCAGCGCAAGACGGGCGCCCGCGGGCTGCGCTCCATCATGGAGGGCATCCTGCTCGGCACCATGTTCGAGCTCCCCGGCCTCGACGAGGTCGAGGAAGTGGTCGTGAACAAAGAGGTCGCGGAAGGTCGCGGCACGCCGCTGTTCATCTATGGCGAGCGGCCTGCGGAACAGACCTCTGCGTGATGCATGGCGCCGCGCCGCCCCTGTTGTGGGGTGTGGCGCGGCGCACCATCTGACCATCACCCCCGTGGCACCGGGACCGTGCTGCTCACAGGCGGTCAATGTGCCGACTGTCACTCGTGAGGTCCCATGACGGAAACTGCCAGCGGCGAACTGCTCCCCGTACTGCCGCTACGGGATATCGTTGTTTTCCCCCACATGATCGTGCCGCTCTTCGTGGGCCGCGAGAAGTCGGTCCGCGCGCTCGAGGCGGTGATGCGGGAGGACAAGCAGATCCTCCTGCTGGCCCAGCGCAACGCGGCGCAGGACGATCCCGAGGCCTCCGACCTGTACGACATCGGCACCGTGTCCACGGTGTTGCAGCTGCTGAAGCTGCCCGACGGCACCGTGAAGGTGCTGGTCGAGGGCGGCCGGCGCGCCAAGGTCGAGAGCTGGAAGGAAACCGGCAGCCACTTCGAGGCCTACGCCTCGCCGGTGGAGGAGCCTGCTCCGGGTGAGGGCAAGGAGCTCGAGGCGCTGGCCCGCTCCGTGGTCACGCAGTTCGAGCAGTACATCAAGCTCAACAAGAAGATCGCGCCCGAGGTGCTGGTCTCGATCAACCAGATCGAGGACCAGGCCAAGCTCGCCGACACGGTGGCCAGCCACCTGAACCTCAAGATTTCCGAGAAGCAGGACCTGCTCGAGACGGTGGGCGTCGCCAACCGGCTGGAGCGCGTCTTCGCGCACATGGAAAGCGAGATCGGCGTCCTGCAGGTGGAGAAGCGCATCCGGAACCGCGTGAAGCGGCAGATGGAGAAGACGCAGCGCGAGTACTACCTGAACGAACAGCTCAAGGCGATCCAGAAGGAGCTGGGCGAGGGCGACGAGGGCAAGGACGAGACCGCCGAGCTCGAGGCCAAGATCAAGGCCACCAAGTTCTCGGCCGAGGCGCGCGAGAAGGCCCTGGGTGAGCTGAAGAAGCTCAAGACCATGTCGCCGATGAGCGCCGAGGCGACGGTGGTGCGCAACTACCTCGACTGGATGCTCTCGATCCCCTGGAAGAAGAAGAGCAAGACCAAGAACGACCTGAAGACGGCCGAGGAAACCCTCGACGCCGATCACTACGGGCTGGAGAAGGTCAAGGAGCGCATCCTCGAGTACCTGGCGGTGCAGTCGCGCTCCCAGAAGATCAAGGGGCCGATCCTGTGCCTCGTGGGTCCTCCGGGCGTCGGCAAGACCTCCCTCGGTAAGTCCATCGCCAAGGCGACGAACCGGAACTTCGTGCGCATGTCGCTGGGCGGCGTGCGGGACGAGGCCGAGGTGCGCGGCCACCGGCGGACCTATATCGGCTCCATGCCGGGCAAGGTCATCCAGGGCATGAAGAAGGCCAAGACCTCGAACCCGCTGTTCCTGCTGGACGAGATCGACAAGCTCGGCGCCGACTGGCGTGGCGACCCGTCCTCGGCCCTGCTGGAGGTGCTGGATCCGGAGCAGAACGCCAGCTTCGCCGACCACTACCTGGAGGTCGACTACGACCTGTCGGACGTGATGTTCATCACGACCGCCAACTCGCTGAAGATGCCCCAGCCGCTGCTGGACCGCATGGAGATCATCCGCATCCCCGGCTACACCGAGGATGAGAAGATCCAGATCGCCAAGCGGCACCTGATCGCCAAGGTCACCGAGGCGAACGGGCTGAAGGCCGGCGAGTGGACGATCACTGACGAGGCGCTGCTCGACCTCGCCCGCTACTACACCCGCGAAGCCGGCGTGCGCTCCTACGAGCGTGAGCTCGGCGGCGTGGCGCGCAAGGCGGTGCGGGAGATCGTGTCCGGCAAGGCGAAGAAGGTCGCGGTCACCCGCAAGAACCTCGAGAAGTACGCGGGCGTCCAGAAGTACCGCTACGGCGAGGCGGAGCTGGAGGATCAGGTGGGTGCCGTCACCGGCCTCGCCTGGACCGAGGTGGGCGGCGAGATCCTGACCATCGAGGCCGTTCTGCTGCCGGGCAAGGGTGCGGTGAAGCACACCGGCAAGCTGGGCGACGTGATGCAGGAAAGCGTCTCCGCGGCGCTGAGCTACGTCCGCAGCCGCTCCATCCAGTTCGGCATCAAGCCGAACATGCTGGAGAAGCGCGACATCCACGTGCACGTGCCGGAGGGCGCGACGCCGAAGGACGGGCCTTCCGCCGGCATCGCCATGGCCACCGCCATGGTGTCGATCATGACCGGCATTCCCGTCCGCAAAGACGTGGCGATGACGGGCGAGATCACGCTGCGTGGGCGGGTGCTGCCGATCGGCGGGTTGAAGGAGAAGCTGCTGGCGGCGATGCGGGCCGGTGTCACCACCGTCTTCATCCCGAAGGACAATGAGAAGGATCTGGCCGAGATCCCCGACTCGGTGAAGAAGTTCCTCAAGATCCTGCCGGTGGCGCACGTCGACGAGGTCATCGCCCAGGCGCTGGTTCACAAGCCCGAGGCGATCGAGTGGGACGAGGCCGCCGAGGCCGCGGCGGCTGCCAAGGCAGTGGCCGGCGCGCCGGTCTCGCCCAGCCTGCCGCACTGAACGGGCAGGGGCGTCGCCTGCGCGGCGCCCCGTCCATCCCCGGTCCGGAGCCCTCGACAGCTTCTCTGTTGGGAGGACTCGTGGGGCCTGTCTTCCCGCAAAATGCCGTCAGCCCGGGTGCCGGGCGGTTCCGCGCGGGCGGAAACCCCTCTAGTGTCGGGAACATTGCTGGACAGCCTCGCTCCTGCTGTCCGGATTTGTTTTCGCGCACCGAAGAGGTACTGACAGGTGAATAAGCAGGATCTCGTTGCCGTCGTTGCCGAGACGGGGGAATTGACCCGCGCCAAGGCGACGGAGGTGGTGGATGCCATCTTCAAGGCGGTCGAGACGTCCCTGAAGGAGAAGCAGGAAGTCCGTCTCGTCGGCTTCGGCAGCTTCTCGATCTCGACGCGCAAGGCCGGCACGGGCCGCAATCCCCGCACCGGCGAGGAAATCAAGATTGAGGCCTCTACCTCGGTGCGCTTCAAGCCCGGCAAGGGGCTGAAGGACGCGCTGAACGGCTGAGGATTTTTCCGGCGGGGATGCTACACTCCGCCCGGCCTGGTTTTGGCGTGACCTCCGGTCACGGCCAGGGCGCTTAGCTCAGCGGTAGAGCGCCTCGTTTACACCGAGGATGCCGGCGGTTCGAATCCGTCAGCGCCCACCATTCTGCCCGAAACACGGTCCACCGCGGGTGTGTGACGAAACAACCATCCGGTGTTCTTGACACCCGCGGCGGCTGCCCGTATCCCCCGCCTCACGTTGCGAGCGGGTGTAGCTCAGTTGGTTAGAGCGCCGGCCTGTCACGCCGGAGGTCGCGGGTTCGAGCCCCGTCACTCGCGCCAGCAACGTCCCGAAGATCCCGGGTTCACAGGGTCCGCCAGTCGGTTCCGCCGATGGTTCGCATCGGATTGAGCGGGTGTAGCTCAGTTGGTTAGAGCGCCGGCCTGTCACGCCGGAGGTCGCGGGTTCGAGCCCCGTCACTCGCGCCACGCGCATCGTTATCCTCCTCTTCCTGCTACTTCGAGGCCCTCCGGGTTGTTACTGCGGCCCGGAAAGAAGACCAATATGGTCATGTATTTAGAAGTTCATTTCGAGGTATGGCGGTCTTCATCCGGTGGGACTATGAGGGTGGTGCACCGCACCCAGATGCCGT
Organism: Roseomonas elaeocarpi; assembly: GCF_042433915.1. Lineage (NCBI taxonomy): Bacteria > Pseudomonadati > Pseudomonadota > Alphaproteobacteria > Acetobacterales > Roseomonadaceae > Roseomonas > Roseomonas elaeocarpi. Next base: position 473,278 of record NZ_JBHLUN010000005.1, read on the forward strand.
GATGGTGCCCTTATTGGGACCTGACGATGACGCAGTCGCTGCTTTCAGAGTATTTCCCGATCCTGGTGTTTCTCGCTATCGCCGCGGTGATCTCCATCGCCATGGTGGGTGGGTCGCTTCTGGTGGCCCGTCAGAAGCCGGATGCGGAGAAGCTCTCGACCTACGAGTGCGGCTTCGAGCCTTTCGATGACACCCGGCACCGCTTCGACGTCCGCTTCTACCTCGTGGCGATCCTGTTCATCATTTTCGACCTCGAAGTGGCCTTCCTGTTCCCCTGGGCGGTTTCGCTCGGTGGGATCGGCTGGGTCGGCTTCCTGTCGATGATGGCCTTCCTTGCGGTCCTGACGGTCGGCTTCATCTACGAATGGCGCAAAGGCGCTCTCGACTGGGAATAACCCCCATATGGGGATGACCGGGTTCATGCCCCGGAGTCGGGTGGTCCACGGCACGGGCCGGGGCCACCCCGTTGCGACTGAATGCTTCGCGCCACCAGCGCGTGGGAGAGTTCGATGAGTGACAATGCCATCGCCTGGAACAAGGAAGCTCTGCCTCCTGGTCCCGCTCAGGACGCCGTGATCCGCGGCATCACGGGCGAGGTGGAAGAAAAAGGCTTCGTCGTCGCCAATATCGACAAAGTGGTGAACTGGGCGCGTACTGGCTCGCTCTGGCCGATGACCTTTGGCCTGGCCTGCTGCGCGGTGCCGATGATCCACGCCTACATGGCGCGCTACGATCTGGACCGATTCGGCGTGATCCCGCGCGGCTCGCCGCGCCAGTCCGACGTGATGATCGTGGCCGGTACGCTGACCAACAAGATGGCCCCGGCGCTGCGCAAGGTTTACGACCAGATGAGCGAGCCCCGCTGGGTGATCTCGATGGGCTCCTGCGCCAACGGTGGCGGCTACTATCACTACTCCTACAGCGTCGTGCGCGGCTGCGACCGGATCGTGCCGGTGGACGTCTACGTGCCGGGCTGCCCGCCCACGGCGGAGGCCCTGGTTTACGGCGTGCTGCAGCTCCAGAAGAAGATCCGCCGGACGGGGACTATCCTGCGTGGCTGAGAACACCGACTCCACTCCCGAGACCCCGCCGCAGTCCGCGGCCGCGGCGTTGGGCGCCGCCATCAGCGCCGCCGCGCCCGCCGGCGCCGTGCTGGATGCCCGCGTCAACCGCGTGGGCGAGCTGGTGCTGACGGTCCGCCGTGAAGCGGTGCTGCCGCTGGCGATGCTGCTGCGCGACGACCCGCGATTCGCCTTCGAGCAATGCATGGACATCTGCGGCGTGGACTGGCCGGACCGGCCGGAGCGTTTCGAGGTGGTGTGGAACCTGTTGAGCCTGCGCCACAACCATCGCGTCCGCCTGGTGACCCGCACCAACGAGGCGGTGCCGGTGCCGAGCGTTTGCGACGTCTGGCCGACCGCCACCTGGTTCGAGCGCGAGGTCTGGGACATGTACGGCGTGGTCTTCGACGGCCAGCCGGATCTGCGCCGGCTGCTGACGGATTACGGCTTCGAAGGTCATCCCCTGCGCAAGGACTTCCCGCTCACCGGTCATCTCGAGGTCCGCTACGACTCCGAGCGCCGCGAGGTGGTCTACGAGCCGGTGAAGCTGACGCAGGAGTTCCGCAACTTCGACTTCCTGTCGCCTTGGGAAGGCATGACCACGCTGCCCGGCGACGAGAAGGTCCATCTGAACCGTCTTTCCGCTGAATCGGAAAGGAAGGAGGTCTCGCCATGAGCCTCGCGACCAACGATCCGGCCGAGACGGCCGCCGTGCAGTCCGGCAACAACGCCGGCCCCGGCGAGCGCCCGGACGTGCCGCACGATCCGAACCAGCGCAACGTGATCGAGGTGGACAACCACACGATCAACTTCGGGCCGCAGCATCCTGCGGCGCACGGCGTGCTGCGCCTGATCCTCGAGATGAAGGGTGAGCAGGTCGAGCGTGCCGACCCGCATATCGGGCTGCTGCACCGCGGCACCGAGAAGTTCATCGAGCACAAGACCTACCTGCAGTCGAACCCGTATTTCGACCGCCTCGACTACGTCAGCCCGATGTGCATGGAGCACGCCTACGTGCTCGCGCAGGAAAAGCTGCTGAGCATCGAGGTGCCGGAGCGTGCCCAGTACATCCGCGTGATGATGGCGGAGGTGACGCGGCTGCTGAACCACCTGCTGAACGTCACCACTTTCGCGCTGGACCTGGGCGCCACGACGCCGCCGCTCTGGGGCTTCGAGCAGCGCGATCGCGGGCTGGAGTTCTACGAGGCGGTGGGCGGCAGCCACTACCACGTCAACTACTTCCGGGCGGGCGGCGTGTCGCGCGACCTGCCGGCGGGCCTGGAAGAGCGTATCGCCGAGTGGGCCGACGGTCTGCCGAAGTTCATCGACGAGCTGGAAACGCTGGTGACGGGCAACCGCATCATCAAGCAGCGCACGGTCGACATCGGCGTCGTGTCGGCGGAGGACGCGATGGCCTGGGGCTTCACCGGTCCCTGCCTACGCGCCTCGGGCTGCGCCTGGGACCTGCGCAAGCAGCAGCCCTACGACGTGTATGACCGGATGGATTTCGACATCCCGGTGGGGCGCAACGGCGACTGCTACGACCGCTACCTCGTGCGGGTGGCCGAGATGCGCGAAAGCATCAAGATCGTGAAGCAGTGCCTGGCGCAGATGAAGCCGGGTCCGGTGAAGACGCCGGACAACAAGATCACTCCGCCGCGGCGCGCCGAGATGAAGCGCTCGATGGAAGCGCTGATCCATCACTTCAAGCTCTATACCGAGGGCTACCACGTGCCGGCGGGCGAGACCTACACCGCCGTCGAGGCGCCCAAGGGCGAGTTCGGCGTGTACCTGGTGGCGGACGGCACCAACCGCCCGTACCGCTGCAAGATCCGCTCGCCCGGCTACGCGCACCTGCAGGCGATGGAGATGATGTCCAAGGGGCACATGCTGGCCGACGCGGTGGCGATCATCGGCAGCATCGATGTCGTGTTCGGGGAGATCGACCGTTGAGCGACCACGCGCACGAGGGTCCGACCCACGCCATCGGCAAGCAGCAGCCGCAGGAGCCGACCTCCTTCAGCTTCGACGCTGAGAGCAACGCCCAGATCGAGACGGTGCTGGCGCGCTACCCGGAGGCCAAGAAGGCCAGCGGCACCATCCCGCTGCTGCACATCGTGCAGAAGCAGATGGGCCGCACCACCGGCAGCGCCTGGGTGCCGCGCGTGGCAATGGACGCGATCGCACATCGCCTCGGCATCGCACCGATCCGCGTGTACGAGGTCGCGACCTTCTACCTGATGTTCAACACCAAGCCGATCGGCCGCTATCACCTGCAGGTTTGCGGCACGACGCCCTGCATGCTGCGCGGCTCCGACGACGTGCTGCGGGCCTGCCAGGTGGCGGGCAAGCTGAAGAGCTACGGCGACACCTCCGAGGACGGGATGTTCACGCTGACCGAGGTCGAGTGCCTCGGCGCCTGCGTCAACGCGCCGATCCTGCAGGTGGATGACGACTACTACGAGGACCTCGACTACGATCGCACGGTGCAGCTGATCGAGGCGCTGCGCCGGGGTGAGCGGCCGCCGATCGGTTCCACCATCGGGCGCCAGACCAGCGCGCCGGAAGGCGGGCCGCAGGTGTTGCTGGAGATCGAGACGGTGTCCCCGGCCCAGAGAACCGTTCCCGCGGTGCCCAAGGGCGCGCCGCCGGTGGTGGAGTGATCCCATGGCGATTTCCGACAAGGATCGCATCTTCCAGAACCTGTACGGCCTGCACCCCTGGAATCTCCAGGCGGCGCGCAGCCGCGGGGCCTGGGACGGCACGGCGGCGATCATCGCCAAGGGCCGGGACTGGATCGTCGAGGAAGTGAAGCAGTCGGGCCTGCGCGGCCGCGGCGGCGCCGGCTTCCCGACAGGCCTCAAGTGGTCTTTCATGCCCAAGCAGAGCGACGGGCGCCCGTCCTACCTGGTGATCAACGCCGACGAGTCCGAGCCCGGGACCTGCAAGGACCGCGACATCATCCGCCACGATCCGCACACGCTGATCGAGGGCGCGCTGCTGGCGGGCGTGGGGATGGGGGCGCGCGCCGCCTACATCTACATCCGCGGCGAGTACGCCAACGAGGCCAAGGTGCTGCAGGCCGCGATCGAGGAGGCCTACGAGGCCGGCCTGATCGGGAACAACGCTTCGGGCTCCGGCTACGATTACGACGTCTACCTCCATCGTGGGGCGGGTGCGTATATCTGCGGCGAGGAAACGGCGCTCATCGAGTCCCTCGAGGGCAAGAAGGGCATGCCGCGCCTCAAGCCGCCGTTCCCGGCGGCCGCGGGTCTGTACGGGTGCCCGACCACGGTGAACAACGTCGAGACCATCTCGGTGGTTCCGACGATCCTGCGCCGCGGTGCGTCCTGGTTCGCGGGCTTCGGCCGGCCGAAGAACTCCGGCACCAAGATATTCTGCATCTCGGGGCACGTGAACAATCCGTGCAACATCGAGTGCGAAATGAGCATGCCGCTGCGCGAGATGATCGAGCGCTACGCGGGCGGTGTCCGCGGCGGCTGGGACAACCTCCTGGCGGTGATCCCGGGCGGCTCGTCCACGCCGCTGCTGCCCAAGCACATCTGCGACGACGTGCTGATGGATTTCGACGCTCTGCGCGAGCACAAGTCGGGCCTGGGCTCGGCGGGCGTGATCGTGATGGACAAGTCCACCGACATCGTCCGGGCCATTGCGCGGCTGTCGAAGTTCTACAAGCACGAGAGCTGCGGCCAGTGCACGCCCTGCCGCGAGGGCATGGGCTGGGTGAACCGGGTGATGTGGCGCATGGTCGAGGGCCGCGCGGAGGTCGAGGAGATCGACGTGCTGGAGCAGGTGACGCGCCAGATCGAGGGTCACACCATCTGCGCGCTGGCCGACGGCGGCGTGTGGCCGGTGCAGGGCTTGATCCGGCACTTCCGCCCGGTGATGGAAGAGCGCATCGCCGAGTACAAGCGGCAGCATTCCCCGGCATCCCTGCCGATGGCGGCGGAGTAATCCGATGAGCGACGTGAAGACCATCAAGGTCACGGTGGACGGCCAGGAGCTCGAGGTTCCGGCCGGCGTCACCGCGCTCCAGGCCTGCGAGATCGCGGGCAAGGAGATCCCGCGCTTCTGCTACCACGAGCGGCTGAGCATCGCCGGCAACTGCCGTATGTGCCTGGTCGAGGTGGAGAAGTCGCCCAAGCCGGTGTCGTCCTGCTCCTTCCCGGTGATGGACGGCATGAAGATCATGACCGACAGCCCGCTGGTTCGTCAGAGCCGGCGCAACGTCATGGAATTCCTGCTGATCAACCACCCGCTCGACTGTCCGATCTGCGACCAGGGCGGCGAGTGCGACCTGCAGGACCAGGCCGTGGCCTACGGCATGGACCACAGCCGCTACCGCGAGGCGAAGCGGGCGGTGAAGGACAAGTATGTCGGCCCGCTGATCAAGACGATCATGAACCGCTGCATCCTGTGCAGCCGCTGCGTCCGCTTCTCGGCGGAAGTGGCGGGCGTGCCGGAGATGGGTGCCACCGGGCGCGGCGAGAGCATGGAAATCGGCACCTATATCGAGAAGGCGCTGACCACCGAGCTGGCCGGCAACCTGATCGACATCTGCCCGGTGGGCGCGCTGACCAGCCGGCCCTACGCCTTCGCCTCGCGCCCGTGGGAGCTGTCGCACGCCGACAGCGTGGACGTGATGGACGCGGTGGGTGCCAATATCCGCGTGGACTTCCGCGGGCCCGACATCCTGCGCGTGCTGCCGCGCATCAACGACGACGTGAACGAGGAATGGCTGGGCGACCGGTCGCGCTTCTCGCACGACGCGGTGAAGCGCAAGCGGCTGGACCGGCCCTGGGTGAAGCGCGACGGGCGCCTGAAGCCGGCGAGCTGGGAAGAAGCCTTCGAGGCCATCGCGGCGCGGCTGCGCGGTGTCTCCGGTGACCGCATCGGTGCGGTGGTGGGCGACACCGTGGATGCCGAGGCGATGCTGGCGCTGCGCGACCTGATGGGCACGCTGGGCTCGCGCAACGTCGACTGCCGGCAGGACGGCGCGGCGCTGGATGCTTCCAGCCGCGCCTTCTACACCTTCAATTCCGGTATCCGCGGGATTGATCGGGCGGACGCGATCGTCATCATCGGCAGCAACCCGCGCGTCGAGGCGCCGGTGCTGAACGCGCGCATTCGCAAGCGCTGGGCGAACAGCAGCGCGCTCTCGGTCGGCTATGTCGGCCCGGCCGGGCTGGACCTGACCTACGCGGCCGAGCACCTCGGCGACGGGGCGGACATCCTTGCGACGCTGGAGCAGGGTGACGGTGCCTTCGCCAAGACCCTGCGGGAAGCCAAGAACCCGCTGGTGATCCTGGGCCGCGGCGCGCTGGCGCGTCCGGACGGCGCCGCGGTGCTGGCGGCGGCTTGGGCTCTGGCCGGACGGCTCGGCGCCCTGCGCGAGGATTGGAACGGCTTTGCCATGCTGCACCAGTTCGGCGGCCAGGTGGGCGCGCTCGACCTCGGCCTGGTGCCGGGCGAGGGGGCCAAGGACCTCGGTGCCATGCTGAACGGCGGCGTGGACGCGCTGTGGCTGCTGGACGCCGACGGCTTCGACCCGGCGCTGATCTCGGATGGAACCTTCGTGGTCTACCAGGGGCACCATGGTGACCGGGCCGCGTCGCGGGCTGACGTGATCCTGCCGGGTGCGACCTACCTCGAGAAGGAGGGCACCTACGTGAACACCGAGGGACGCGTGCAACGCGGCCGCCGCTCGGTGTTCCCGCCGGGTGAGGCGCGGGAGGACTGGCGCATCCTGCGCGCCTTCAGCCAGGTGATCGGCCGGCCGCTGCCCTACGACGATGAGGCGGCGATCCGCGCCGCGCTGGTGTCGGCGAACCCGGTCTTCGGGCAGGTCGGCGTGCTGACGCCGGCTGCGGTGCCGGCCTCCGGCCCGGCCGCGGCCGGCGCCACGGTGGCGGGCGGCGGTTTCGTGCTGCCGATCGCCGACTACTACATCGTGGATGCCATGACGCGCGCGAGCGAGGTGATGGCCGAGTGCAGCCGGGCGCGTCGCGAAGACGTGCCCTCGCAGATGGCGGCGGAGTAAAAACGGGCATGGACGCGTTTCTCGCCACGCCGCTCGGCACGCTGGCCCTCACCGTCGCGCAGGCGCTGGCGCTGCTGGTGCCGCTGCTGATCGGCGTCGCCTACCTGACCTATGCCGAGCGCAAGGTCCTGGCTGCGATGCAGTACCGCCGCGGTCCCAACGTGGTCGGCCCCTTCGGCCTGCTGCAGCCCTTCGCCGACGCCGCGAAGATGATGACCAAGGAGACCATCATCCCGACCGGCGCGTCGCGGGGGCTGTTCATCCTGGCGCCGATGCTGACCTTCGTGCTGGCGATGATCGCCTGGGCGGTGATCCCGGTGAACGAGGGCTGGGCCATCGCCGACATCAACGTGGGCGTGCTCTACCTTTTCGCGATCTCCTCGCTGGGCGTGTACGGCATCATCATCGCGGGCTGGGCGTCGAACTCGAAATACGCCTTCCTGGGCGGGCTGCGTTCGGCCGCGCAGATGGTGTCCTACGAAGTCTCGATGGGGCTGGTGATCGTCACGGTGCTGATGTGCGTCGGCTCCCTGAACCTGAGCGCGATCGTGCGGGCGCAGGAACACCTGTGGTTCGTCATTCCGCTCTTCCCGATGTTCATTATCTTCTTCATCTCGACGCTGGCGGAAACCAACCGCGCCCCCTTCGACCTGCCCGAGGGCGAGAGCGAGCTGGTGGCCGGCTTCTTCGTGGAATACAGCGCCATGTCCTTCGCGCTGTTCTTCCTCGGCGAGTACGCGAACATGATCCTCATGTCCGCGATGACCAGCATCCTGTTCCTGGGGGGCTGGTACCCGCCGCTGCATGTCGAGCCGCTGACGTGGATCCCGGGGCCCATCTGGTTCATCCTGAAGATCTGCTTCTGCCTCTTCGTGTTCCTGTGGGTGCGCGCGACCTTCCCCCGCTACCGCTACGACCAGCTGATGCGGCTGGGCTGGAAGGTGTTCCTGCCCTTCAGCCTCGTGTGGCTGGTGCTGACGGCGGCGGCGCTGAAGGTTTTCGGATGGCTGCCGGCATGAGCCGCGGCGGGTTGGATCGGGGCGGCCGCCGTGCCGCCCGAGGGGTGTAAGAACCATGGCGACGCTCGACAGCCTGGCGCGCAGCTTCCTGCTCGTGGACATTGCACAGGGCATGTGGCTGACCTTGAAGGCTTTCTTCAAGCCGAAGATCACGCTGAACTACCCGTTCGAGCGGCAGCCGCTCTCGGTTCGCTTCAAGGGCGAGCACGGCTTGCGCCGCTACCCGAACGGGGAAGAGCGCTGCATCGCCTGCAAGCTGTGCGAGGCGGTCTGCCCGGCGCTGGCCATCACCATCGAGGCCGAGCCGCGCGCGGACGGGTCGCGCCGTACCACGCGCTACGACATTGACATGACGAAGTGCATCTACTGCGGCCTGTGCGAGGAAGCCTGCCCGGTGGACGCCATTGTCGAGGGACCGAACCTAGAATTCGCGACCGAGACGCGCGAGGAGCTGATCTACGACAAGGACAAGCTCCTCGCGAATGGCGACCGGTGGGAACCGCTGCTCGCCAAGCGTCTCGAACTCGACGCTCCCTACCGCTAATCAGACATGACGGGGGCGCTTCGGTGCCCCCGGTTCACGAGAACGGAAACGGTTCCATGGACGGCACGTCCCAATGATTGCAGGTCTCGCCTTCTACGCCTTCGCGGCGGTGCTGATCGCTTCCGCCGTGATGGTGGTGACCAGCCGCAACCCGGTTCACAGCGTGCTGTTCCTGATCCTGGGCTTCTTCAACGCCGCAGGGCTCTTCCTGCTGGCAGGGTCGGAGTTCCTGGCGATGATCCTGGTGATCGTCTACGTCGGCGCGGTCGCGGTGCTGTTCCTGTTCGTCGTGATGATGCTCGACGTGGATTTCTCGCAGCTGCGCGAAGGGCTGCAGCGGTACGCCCCGATCGGGGCGGTCGTGGGCGCGGTGCTGTTCGGGGAACTGGTCCTGGTGCTGGGCGCCTGGCAGTTCAGCGGCGACGTCACGACGCTGCGGACGAACGTGACGCCGGCCGACCTGTCCAACACCCATGCGCTCGGCCAGGTGATCTATACGGACTACCTGTACCTGTTCCAGGTGGCCGGCATGATCCTGCTGGTGGCCATGATCGGCGCGATCGTGCTGACCCACCGCGAAAGGGCGGTGTCGCGGCGGCAGAACATCGCGATGCAGGTCGCCCGCGCCGGCAAGGTCGAGATGCTGAAGGTTCCGAGTGGCGCCGGCCTGGGCGAACTGGGCATCCTGCGTCCCTTGCCGCCCGAGCCGTTGGAAAAGCCCAAGGCGGTGGAACACGCGGATCATGGTCATGGCGGGGGGCATCACTGATGCTGACGATCGGACTTGGCCACTACCTGACGGTGGGGGCGATCCTGTTCGTGCTGGGTGTCTTCGGCATCTTCATGAACCGCAAGAACATCATCGTCATCCTGATGTCGATCGAGCTGATCCTGCTGTCGGTGAACCTGAACTTCGTGGCCTTCTCCTCGGCGCTGGGTGACCTCACCGGGCAGGTCTTCGCGCTGTTCGTGCTGACCGTCGCCGCCGCCGAGGCCGCGATCGGGCTGGCCATCCTCGTCATCTACTTCCGCAACCGTGGCAGCATCGAGGTGGAAGACGTGTCCACCCTGAAGGGCTAAGCGCATGTTCGTCGGCGCCGTCTTCTTTCCGCTGCTGGGCGCGAGCATCTCGGGCTTCCTGGGTCGCTGGATCGGCGACCGGGCGGCGCAGTGGGCCACCGTGCTCTGCATGGCGCTCGCCGCCGTATGCGGCATCTCGGCCTTCTGGCAGGTCGCGCTGCACACCCAGCCGGCCACGGTGGTGATCACCGAGTTCATCGACGTCGGCACGCTGCGCGTCGAATGGGCGCTCCGCTACGACACGCTCTCGGCCATCATGGTCGGAATGATCACGCTGATCTCGACGCTGATCCACCTCTACAGCGTCGGCTACATGTCGCACGACCCGACGCCGAGCCGGTACTTCGCCTACCTGTCGCTCTTCACCTTCGCCATGCTGATGCTGGTGACCTCCGACAACCTCGTGCAGCTGTTCTTCGGCTGGGAAGGCGTCGGCCTCGCGAGCTACCTGCTGATCGGCTACTACTACGAGCGTGAGAGCGCTAACCGCGCGGCGATGAAGGCCTTCATCGTCAACCGGGTGGGCGACCTGTTCTTCATGCTCGGCATGGCGCTGACCTTCTGGACCTTCGGCGAGCTGGGCTTCAACGAGATCTTCAATTCCCTCGACGAGGCGCAGGCGCAGACCGTGCTGGGGATGCCGGCGCTCGAGGTCATCGGCGTGCTGTTGTTCCTGGGGGCCTGCGGCAAGTCGGCGCAGATCGGCCTGCACACCTGGCTGCCGGACGCGATGGAAGGCCCGACCCCGGTGTCCGCCCTGATCCACGCGGCGACCATGGTGACGGCGGGCGTGTTCCTGATGGCGCGCATGTCGCCGCTCATGGAGCTGGCGCCGATCGCGCTAAACATCGTGACCGTGGTGGGCGCCACCACAGCCTTCTTCGCCGCGACCGTCGGCTGTGTGCAGAACGACATCAAGCGCATCATCGCCTTCTCCACCTGCTCGCAGCTCGGCTACATGTTCGTGGCGGTGGGCGTGGGCGCCTATCAGGCGGCGATCTTCCACCTCTTCACCCATGCCTTCTTCAAGGCGCTGCTGTTCCTGGGCGCGGGCTCGGTCATCCACGCCATGTCGGACGAGCAGGACATCCGCCGCATGGGCGGGATCTGGACCAAGATCCCGGTCACCTACGTGATCTTCTGGATCGGCAACCTGGCGCTGGCGGGCCTGCCCTTCTTCGCGGGCTACTACTCCAAGGACGCCATCATGGAGGCAGCCTTCGCGGCTCATTCCGTGGTGGGCAGCTACGCCTTCGTGCTGACCATGATCGCGGCCTTCCTGACGGCCTTCTACTCCTGGCGCCTGATGATCGTGGCCTTCCACGGCAAGCCGCGGGCCGAGAAGCACGTCATGGACCACGTGCACGAGAGCCCTGCGGTCATGCTGATCCCGCTGATCGTGCTGGCGGTGGGCGCGATCTTCGCCGGCGCCGGCTTCTACGACCTGTTCGTGGGGCACCGCTGGGAAGAGTTCTGGAACGGCGCCATCGTGAACGCCGAGACCAACCACATCATGCACGCGATGCACGAGGTGCCGGAATGGGTTCCGCTGGCACCGACGGTGATGGGCGTTTCCGGGATCGTGCTGGCCTACCTCATGTACATGTTCGTGCCCTCGATCCCGGGCATCCTGGCCAGTCGCTTCCAGCCGATCTATCAGTTCCTCCTGCACAAGTGGTACTTCGACGAGCTCTACGACGTGCTCTTCGTCCGCCCGGCGCGCCGTCTGGCCCGCGGGCTGTGGCAGGTGGGTGATGCCAAGATCATCGACGGCATGCCCAACGGTGCGGCGCGGCTGACGGTCGAGGCGTCACGAGGCGCGATCCGGATCCAGACGGGCAAAGTGGCGAACTACGCCTTCGCCATGATCCTGGGGCTGGTGCTGTTCGTCTCCATCTTCCTGCTGGGTGTCATTCGATGAACGCGGCCGGTTTTCCAATCCTCTCGCTGCTGACCTTCCTGCCGCTCCTCGGCGCGGCGGTGATCATGCTGGTCCGAGGGGACGAGCAAACGCTGGCGTCCAACGCGCGCTGGACCGCGCTGTGGACCAGCCTGATCGTGATGGTGCTGTCGCTGATCCTCTGGTTCCGCTTCGACGTCGGCACCTCCGCCTACCAGTTCGAGGAACGCGCCAGCTGGTTCCCCGAGGTCGGGCTGGACTATCACATGGGCGTGGACGGCATCTCGGTGCTGTTCGTGCTGCTGTCGACGGTGCTGACGCCGATCTGCATCATCTCCTCCTGGGAAGCGGTGCAGAGCCGCGTCCGGGAATACATGGTCGCCTTCCTGCTGCTCGAGACCATGATGGTCGGCATGTTCTGTGCCGTTGACCTTGTGCTCTTCTACGTCTTCTTCGAAGGCGTGCTGATCCCGATGTTCCTGATCATCGGCGTCTGGGGCGGCCCGCGGCGCGTCTACGCCGCCTTCAAGCTGTTCCTTTACACGCTGCTCGGCTCGGTGCTGATGCTGCTGGCGATCCTGGCCCTGTGGTACAGCGCCGGCACCAGCGACCTCGTGGCCGTGATGCAGGTGCAGCTGCCGCGCTTCACCCAGATGTGGATGTTCCTGGCCTTCTTCGCCGCCTTCGCGGTGAAGGTGCCGATGTGGCCGGTGCACACCTGGCTGCCGGACGCCCATGTTGAGGCGCCGACGGCGGGCTCGGTGATCCTGGCCGGCGTGCTGCTGAAGATGGGCGCCTACGGTTTCATCCGCTTCTCGATCCCGCTGTTCCCGGAAGCGGCGCAGTACTTCGCGCCCTGGATCTTCGCGCTGTCGGTGATCGCGGTGATCTACACCAGCCTCGTCGCCCTGGCGCAGGACGACATGAAGAAGCTCATCGCCTACTCCTCGGTGGCGCATATGGGCATCGTCACGCTGGGCCTGTTCACCTTCAACCAGCAGGGCATCTCCGGCGCGCTGCTGCAGATGATCTCGCACGGCGTGGTGTCGGGCGCGCTCTTCCTCTGCGTCGGCGTGCTCTACGACCGCGTTCATTCGCGCGAGATCGCGCGCTACGGCGGGGTGGCGAAGATCATGCCGGGCTACGCGCTGGTGTTCCTGCTGTTCACCATGGGCTCGGTGGCGCTGCCGGGCACGGCCGGCTTCCCGGGTGAGTTCCTGGTGCTGGTGGGGGCCTGGAAGTCGAGCCCCTGGGTGGCGCTGGGCGGCGCGACGGGCATGATCCTGGGTGCGGGCTACATGCTCTGGCTTTACCGCCGCGTGGTCTTCAGCCGCATCACGCGCGACGACCTGCGGGCGTTGCTGGACCTCAGCCCGCGCGAATACGCCATGTTCGCGCCGCTGATCCTGCTGACCATCTGGATGGGCGTTTACCCGTCCTCCTTCCTGCAATTCTTCCAGGCGAGCGTCGGCGCGCTGATCGAGCGCCACGAGGCCGCGCTGGCCCTGCCGCGCCTGGCTGGGATGTGAGTGAGATGAGCGTGATGAACTGGAGCCTCTCGCTCCCCGAGCTGGTGCTGGCGCTCTGCGCGCTGGCGCTGCTGGTTTGCGGCGTGATCCCGAAGCGCGACACCTCCTTCGGCATCACCATGGGGGCCATCGGCTCCCTGGTGGTGACGATGGCGCTGGTGCTGGCCCAGGGCAGGGGCCTCGCCTTCAACGGGCAGTACGTGGCGGACGCCTTCAGCCGCTTCACCAAGATTCTGGTGCTGGCGGGCGGCGTGGCGGCGATGCTGCTGGCTCTCGACTGGAACCGGCGCGAGGGGATCGCCCGCTTCGAGTTCCCGATCCTGGTGGTCACGGCGACGCTGGGCATGCTGGTCATGCTGTCGGCCAACGACCTGCTGTCGCTCTACATGGGGCTCGAGCTGCTGTCGCTCTCGCTCTACGTCGTGGCGTCCTTCGATCGCGACAACGGCCGTTCCTCCGAGGCGGGGCTGAAGTACTTCGTGCTGGGCGCGCTGGCTTCGGGGATGCTGCTCTACGGCGCCAGCCTCGTGTACGGCTTCTCCGGCACCACCAACTTCCACCGCATCGCGGACTCGCTCGGCGCGGATGGCGGCGTGTCCGCCGGGCTGGTGATCGGCCTGATCTTCGTGGTGGCAGCGCTGTCCTTCAAAATCTCGGCCGTGCCCTTCCACATGTGGACGCCCGACGTTTACGAGGGCGCGCCGACGCCGGTGACGGCCTTCTTTGCCTCCGCGCCCAAGGTCGCGGCGGTGGCCCTGCTGACCCGCGTGGTGGTGGGACCCTTCGGCGAACTCGCGACGCAGTGGGGGCAGGTGATCACCGTGATGGCGATCCTGTCGATGCTGCTGGGCTCCTTCGCCGCGGTCGGGCAGCGCAACGTCAAGCGACTGATGGCCTATTCCTCGATCGGCCATGTCGGCTACGCGCTGATGGGCCTGGCGGTGGGCACCGTGACCGGCGTGCGCGGGTTGCTGCTCTACCTCGCCATCTACCTGGTGATGAATGTCGGCGTCTTCGCGGTGCTGGTGGCGATGCGGCGGAACGGCCGCGCGGTGGAGGGGATCAGCGATCTCGCCGGGCTCGGCCGCACCGACCCGATGATGGCGCTGGCCATGACCATCTTCATGTTCTCGATGGCCGGCATCCCGCCGCTCGCCGGCTTCTTCGGTAAGCTCTACGTCTTCCTGGCGGCCGTGCAGTCGGGTGCCTGGCTGCTGGCGGTGGTCGGCGTGCTGACCTCGGTGGTGTCGGCCTACTACTACCTGCGCATCATCAAGGTCATGTACTTCGACGTGCCGGAGGGGGCGATGGACCCGCGGCCGACCGGCCTCACGGTTCTGCTGGCCGCGTCGGGCGTGCTCAACGTCGGCTTCTTCCTGTTCCCGGCGCCGGTGCTGTCGGCGGCGCAGGCCGCCGTCACGGCACTGACCCCCGGGTGAGCGAGGTTCCGGAGGCCGCTGCATCGGGAGGAGGCTGGCGCCTCCTCGTTCACGAGAGCCTTCCGAGCACTTCCGACCTGCTCAAGGATCTGGCCGTCCGGGGAGAACCGGGCGGCCTCGCCGTGGTGGCCCGGCGCCAGACGGCCGGGCGAGGGCAGCACGGTCGGAGCTGGGAGTCGCCGCCCGGCAATCTCTACCTTTCCATCCTGCTGCGCCCACGCGAGTCACCGCGGACCCTGCCGCAATGGGGGCTGCTGCTGGCCGTCGCCCTGGCCGACACGCTGGCGCCCCTGCTGCCGGAACCGGGTGCGTTGCGCCTGAAATGGCCCAACGACCTGCTAATCGACGGCGCGAAGCTGGCCGGCATCCTCGTGGAAGGGGGCACGGACGCGACGGGGAACCCGTGGCTGGTGGTGGGCATCGGCGTGAACCTGGCGGCCGCACCAGAGGTTCCGGGACGCGCGGTCACCTCGATGCAGGCGGCTGGCGCGGAACCGCAGGAGCCTGAGGCGGTGGCCCGGAGCCTGCTGGCCTCGCTCGATCGCTGGGCGACGCGTCGCCACCTGGACGGTTTCGCAGCGGTCCGGGCGGCGTGGCTGGCGCGCGGCCCGTCCCTCGACGCAACCCTCACGGTCCGGGGGCGTAACGGAGAAGTCAGCGGCCGTTTCCAGGGATTGTCCGAGGACGGCGCGCTGCTGCTCGGCACGGGCGGGCGCGTCCACGCCGTCGTGGCCGGTGAGGTCCTGGGGTAGAGTGCGGATGGAGAGCGACATGCTCCTGGCCATCGATGCCGGCAACACCAACGTCGTCTTCGCCGTGCATGACGGCGCGGAGTGGCGCGGCCGCTGGCGCATCGCCACCCGCGACGACCGCACCAGCGACGAGTACGGCGTCTGGCTGATGGCGCTGTTCCAGCACGTCGGCCTGTCGCCGCGCGCGATCAAGCGCTGTTCGATCGGCACGGTGGTGCCGGCGGCGCTCTACAATCTTCGTCGCCTGTCGCGCGAATGGTTCGACTGCGAACCCTTGATCGCCAGGGCCAACGTCGATTGGGGCTTCGAGATCAAGGTGGACCGGCCCAAGGAGGTCGGCGCCGACCGGTTGCTCAACGCGCTCGCGGCGCATCAGCACTACGGCGGCCCGCTGGTGGTGGTGGATTTCGGCACCGCCACGACCTTTGACGTGGTGGACGGGGCAGGGGCCTATCTCGGCGGCGTCATCGCGCCCGGCATCACCCTGTCGATCGAGGCGCTGCACCGCGCCGCCGCACGCTTGCCGCGGATCGGCATCGGCCGTCCGCAGGCGGTGATCGGCCGTGACACGGTACCTGCCATGCAATCCGGTATTTACTGGGGCTATGTCGGCCTGATCGAGGGCATCGTGGCCCGCATCAAGGCAGAATTCGGTGGCGAAATGAAGGTGGTGGCGACCGGGGGCCTGGCGCCGCTGTTTGCCGAGGGCACAACCGTGATCGAGCGAACGGACCCCGACATCACACTTGAAGGTTTGCGGCTGTTGGCGGACCGCAACCCCGCGCCCATCTTTCATCGGACAAGTCTTCCTGACGCCCTCAAGCCCGAACCCGACTGATTTCATTCTAGATAGAGAACAAAATGTCCGATGACTCGCGAGACCTCGCCCTGATCCCGCTCGGCGGGACCGGGGAGATCGGTCTCAACCTGAATGTTTACCGATGCAACGGCGCGCTGCTCGCCGTGGATTGCGGCATCGGTTTCGGCGGCAACGACACGCCCGAGGCCGAGGTCATGGTGCCCGACGCCACCTGGCTGGCGGAGCGTCGCGACCGCCTCCTGGCGCTGGTGATCACCCATGCCCACGAGGATCACCTGGGCGCCGTGGCGCATCTATGGCCGCAGCTCCGCTGCGCCGTCTATGCCACGCCCTTCGCCGCCGCGGTTCTGCGCCGCAAGCTGGGCGAGGCGGGGCTGGTGCAGCAGGTGCCGCTGCACATCATCCCGGCCGGCGGCTCCTTCGAGCTCGGCCCCTATAAGCTGCGCTTCCTCAGCGTGGCGCACTCGGTGCCCGAGGCGCAGGCGCTGGCGATCCGCACGCCCTACGGCACGGTGCTGCACACCGGCGACTGGAAGCTGGACCCCGACCCGGTGGTCGGCCCGCCGACCGACGAGGAAGGCTTCGCGGAGCTCGGCCGCGAGGGCGTACTGGCCATGGTCTGCGACAGCACCAACGCCCTGGTGGAAGGTCGCTCCGGTTCCGAGGCCGAAGTCCTCGACGGGCTGACGCAGCTGCTGGGTGAGCTGCAGGGGCGGGTGGCAGTGACCTGCTTCGCCACCAACGTCGCCCGCCTCGACAGCATCGTGCGCGCGGCCGAGCGCAACGGCCGGCAGGTCGCGCTGTTCGGACGTTCGCTGCGCAACATCGACGTGGCGGCGCGCGAGACCGGCTACTTCAGCGACCTCCCTCCCTTCGTCACCGAGGACGAGGCCGGCTTCCTGCCCGACGACGCGCTGCTGGTGGTCTGCACCGGCAGCCAGGGTGAGGCGCGCTCCGCCATGTCCAAGATCGCAGCGGACACCCACCCGAACATCTCGCTCGGGGAAGGGGACACGGTGATCTACTCGTCGCGCCAGATCCCCGGCAACGAGCGGGCAATCGCCCGGGTGCAGGACCAGCTGCGTCGCGCCGGCTGCCGCGTCATCACCGCCGACGAGCGCCCGGTCCACGTGTCGGGCCACCCGGCGCGCGACGAGCTGCGGCGCCTGTACGAGCTGGTGAAGCCCAAGATTTCCGTGCCGGTGCACGGCGAGTGGCGCCACCTGGAGCAGCATGCCGAGCTGGCACGCGACGCCGGTGCCACGCCCGTGCTGATCGAGGATGGCGACGTCCTGCGCCTGTCCGGCAACAAGCCCGAGGTGGTGGACACCGTTCCGACGGGTCGTCTGGCCATCGACGGCGACCGCCTGCTGCCGCTGGAGGGCGGCGTCCTGGCCGCGCGTCGGCGGATGCTGTTCAACGGCGTGGTGGTGGCCTCGCTGGCGGTCGATGCCGAGGGTCGCGTCCGGGGTGAGCCGCGTGTTTCGGCGCCCGGCCTCTTCGAGCAGCTGGACGAGGCGCCGAACCAGATCGCCTCCGAGCTGGCCCGCGCCGTGAGCGAGCTGCCCGGCAACCTCCGCCGCGACGACGAGCCTCTGCGCGAGGCGGCCCGGTCGGTCCTGCGTCGTGCCCTGGGCCGCCGCCTGCGCAAGCGGCCCATGGTCGACGTCCACCTGCTGCGGGTCTGAGCCATGGGCGCGGTCACCGGGACGGTGGTGTTCTTCCTGGTCTGGTGGACCACCCTGTTCGCGGTGCTGCCGCTGGGTGTCCGGCCGGACGTGGAAGGGCACAACACCACCGGTGGCTGGCGCGGTGCCCCGCTGCGAACCCGCGTCGGGCGGGTCGTTCTGATTAATACCCTGGTCGCCACCGTTGTCTGGGTGGGGATCGAGGCAGTGGTTCGCAGTGATTGGATGTCTTTCCGCCATGGATGGTGGGCGATGGGCGGAAATTAGGCAGAAGGCGGGAAAGTGTCCGGTGGATGCCTAAAGTTCAGCGTTTCGTGAGATAACGAGCCCGTTTCGCCTTTTCTTTGTGCTTTTTGTTGTTGCCGCGAAGGGGTGAGGGGCGGCATCCTGTCTTCAGGAAGAGGGTTGGTCTTCTTCCTGCCGTGTGACTGGCGTTTCCTCCCTAAACTTCGGGCCGTGCCTCCTGGTGCGGCCCTTTCTTTTTGTTGCGCAGGGCTCCGCCGTTGCAGCTTCTTACGCGGTGACGCTTCCCCCCCGGCGCGGAGCCTCCTAGGTTGCGCCGCCAATGCAGCCGGGCGTGTTCCCGGACCCGCCGACCTCCGGAGATCGCCGCCTTGCGCCTGTCACGCGCCTTCCTGCCCACGCTCAAGGAAACGCCCGCCGAGGCGCAGATCGCCTCCCACCGGCTGATGCTGCGCGCCGGCATGATCCGGCAGACCAGCGCCGGCATCTACGCCTGGCTGCCGCTGGGCCTGCGGGTGCTGCGCAACATCGAGCGGATCGTGCGGGAAGAGCAGGACCGTGCCGGGGCGCAGGAAATCCTGATGCCCACCATCCAGCCGGCGGAGCTGTGGCGCGAGAGCGGCCGCTACGACGACTACGGCAAGGAGATGCTGCGCATCCGCGACCGGCATGACCGGGAGATGCTGTTCGGCCCCACCAACGAGGAGATGGTGACGGACCTGTTCAAGTCCTTCGCCAAGTCCTACCGCGACCTGCCGCGCAGCCTCTACCACATCCAGTGGAAGTTCCGGGATGAGGTCCGCCCCCGCTTCGGCGTGATGCGCGGGCGCGAGTTCCTGATGAAGGACGCCTATTCCTTCGACCTGACGCCGGAAGGGGCGCGCCACTCCTACCACCAGATGTTCGTGGCCTATCTCCGCACCTTCGCGCGGATGGGGCTGAAGGCGATCCCGATGCGCGCCGACACCGGCCCGATCGGCGGCGACCTGAGCCACGAGTTCATCATCCTGGCCGAGACGGGCGAGAGCCAGGTCTTCCTCCACCGCGACCTGCTGGACTACGACCCGCTGTCGGAGGCACCCGACTACAACAGCGACCTGTCGCCGCAGGTGGAGTTCTGGACCCGCCGCTACGCCGCGACCGAGGACCTCCATGACGAGGCCGCCTGGAACGCGGTGCCCGAGGCCGAGCGTGTTTCGGCGCGCGGCATCGAGGTCGGGCATATCTTCTACTTCGGCACCAAGTACTCCAAGGCGATGGGGCTGCAGGTCAGCGGCCCGGATGGTGCCATGGTGACGCCGGAGATGGGCTCCTACGGCGTGGGCGTGTCGCGCCTCGTGGCCGCGGCGATCGAGGCCAACCACGACGAGAACGGCATCAAGTGGCCCGACGCCATCGCGCCGTTCAAGCTGGCGATCCTGAACCTCAAGGTGGGCGACGCCGCCTGCGACGCGCTGTGCGAGCAGATCCTGGCCGCTTTCCCCGACGATGCCGTCTACGATGACCGTGGCGAGCGCGCGGGCGTGAAGTTCGCCGATGCCGACCTGCTGGGCTACCCGTGGCAGGTGGTGGTCGGCCCCCGCGGTGCCGCCGCCGGCAAGGTCGAGCTCAAGCGCCGTGCCACCGGCGAGCGTGAGGAGCTGTCGCTCGAGGACGCCCTGCAGAAGCTGCGCGGCTGATGTTCGGAGCCTTCGAGCGCGCCGTCGCCTTCCGCTACCTGCGGGCGCGGAAGGGCGAGCGCTTCGTGTCGGTGATCGCGATCTTCTCGCTGGTAGGCATCGCGCTGGGCGTGGCGACGCTGATCATCGTGATGAGCGTGATGAACGGCTTCCGGCAGGAGCTGCTCGGCCGCATCCTGGGCCTCAATGGCCACATGGGCGTGTATTCGGCACAAGGCGGACCGCTGCCGGATTTCGACAGCATTGCCGCCAAGGTCCGCGCGGTGCCGGGCGTGGTGTCCGCCACGCCGATCGTCGAGGGGCAGGTGCTGTTCACCTCCGAGGTCGGCGGCGCCTCGGGCGGCATCGCGCGCGGCATCCGGCCGGAGGACCTGCGGGCGCGCCCGCTGATCGCCGGCAACATCCGCGCCGGCAGCCTGGATCGCTTCGGCGGTGACGACGCGATCGTCATCGGCACGCGGCTGGCGCAGAAGCTGGGCCTGCGCGTGGGCGACCGCATCACGCTGGTCTCGCCGCAGGGGCGCGACACCGTGGTGGGAACCGTGCCGCGGCTGCGCGCCTACGAGATCGTGGCGCTGTTCGAGGCCGGCATGAACGAGTACGACAGCGGCTACGTCTTCATGCCCTTCGCCGCGGCGCAGGTGTACTTCCAGCAGCGCAACATGGCTTCGCAGGTCGAGGTCTTCGTGGACAACCCGGACCACGTCAGCGCGATCGGGCGGGAGATCTACCAGGCCCTCGCTCCGACGCGCGTCCGCATCCTCGACTGGCAGAGCGCGAACTCGTCCTTCTTCAACGCCGTTCAGGTCGAGCGGAACGTCATGTTCCTGATCCTGACGCTGATCATCGTGGTGGCGGCCTTCAACATCGTGTCGTCGCTGATCATGCTGGTGAAGGACAAGGGCCGCGACATCGCGATCCTGCGCACCGTCGGCGCCACGCGCGGCGCGATCATGCGCATCTTCCTGTTGTGCGGCGCCAGCGTTGGGGTCGTCGGCACGCTGCTCGGCTTCGCCATCGGCATGGTGTTCTGCGCCAATATCGAGCGTATCCGCGAAGCCCTGCAGTCGCTGACCGGAACGGAGCTGTTCAGCCCGGAGGTCTACTTCCTGAGCAAGCTGCCGGCCGTGGTGAACCCGCACGAGGTGATGCAGGTGGTGGGCATGGGCCTGCTGCTGTCGCTGCTGGCAACGCTTTATCCCTCCTGGCGCGCCGCGCGCACCGACCCCGTGGTGGCCCTGCGCAATGAGTGATCCCGCGATCCCGCTCCGCCTCGAGAAGGTGGAGCGGCGCTTCCGCACCGAGGCCGGGGAGCTGCCGGTGCTGCGGGGCGTCGACCTTTCGCTGCACGCGGGTGAGATCGTCGCGCTGGTGGCGCCGTCGGGCACCGGCAAGTCCACGCTGCTGCACCTCGCGGGGCTGCTGGAACGGCCGGACGCCGGCGAGGTTTACGTGGACGGGCGCGCCGCCGGCGGTCTCGACGACGCGGCCCGCACCACGCTGCGGCGCGAGGCGATCGGCTTCGTGTACCAGTTCCACCACCTGCTGCCGGAGTTCACGGCCGAGGAGAACGTGGTGCTGCCGCAGATGGCCGCGCGCGTGCCCCGCGCCGCCGCCGTGACGCGTGCGCGGGAGCTGCTGGCGGGCTTCGGTCTGGCCGGGCGGGAAGAACACCGGCCCGGTCGCCTGTCGGGTGGCGAGCAGCAGCGCGTGGCGATCGCCCGCGCCCTGGCCAATGCCCCGCGTCTCCTGCTGGCCGACGAGCCGACCGGCAACCTCGACGTCGCCACCTCGGACCGCGTGTTCGAGCAGCTGCTTGAGGCCGTGCGGGGGCGTGGCCTCGCCGCGCTGATCGCGACGCACAACCCGGAGCTGGCGGCGCGTATGGACCGCACCGTGGTGCTGCGCGACGGGCTACTCGTCGCCGCCTGAGACGCCGGCGGCGCCCGGCCGTGGGATCGCCCCGCCTCAGCAGCGCTCCGCCGCGTGCTGGGCCGGGTATTCCCGGGGCAGCACCAGCCGCGCCACGGTGTGATCCTCGATCCGCTCCAGGCTGACCTTGCCATCGGCCTCGGCGGAGATGGCGCGCATCAGCTGCAGGCCTTCCCCGCTGCCGTCCGCGGCGGAAGGGCCCCAACCGTCGTCCCGCACGGTGAGCGCCAGGCCCTCCGCGCCCTGCGCGACGGAAACCGAGATCCGGCCCAGGAGCCGGACGTGCAGCCCGTGCTTCACCGCGTTGCCCACCATCTCGTAGGCGATCCGCAGGATCATCTCTTCCCATGGCCTGGGCACGGCGGCCTCCACCTTCACGTCGAGCTCGATGATCTGATCGGGGTCCGACAGCAGCTGCACGGCCGAGGTGCAGAGGCTCTTCAGGCGGCTCGGGAACAGGCCGGGCTGCCGCGTCAGGCCGAACAGGGCATCCGACACGTCCATCGACAGCCGCATCCGCTGCTCCACGTCGCGCAGCAGCTGCCGCCCGGGCAGCGAGGCCTGGAGGTCGGGCACGTCCCAGATCTGCAGCACGATCCGCTGGAGGGCGTTGCGCGTGTGGTGGCGCAGCTGCTGCAGCTGGGTTTCCTCGCGGTGCCGGCCGTTGGTTCCCCCCGTCATGTTCGAGGCCCCCATCGTCGGAGCCCTGGTCTCATCCCGCCGCGCGGCAGCAGAGCGGGCAGTGGCGGTCGTGAGTGACATGGAATGAGTGATCCTGCCGTGGAAAGCTGCGCTCAACCTATCGTGGGAAATTTTCCCACGTCAATCGCGAAATGCCGAGATGTGGGAATTTTGCCCACGGAAAGCCCGTGCTAGAACCTGCTGGCAAAAGGAAGAACGGCAGCGGATGGCGCCCGGAGATCGAGACGCGGGGGAACCCGGGGCACAAGACGGCGCGGCCCTGTTGCGGGCGCTGCGCCGGCTGCTGCGGCCGCTCGTGCGCTTCCTGGTGCGAAGCGGGATCACCTTTCCGGTCCTGGCCGATCTCCTGCGCGTCCTGTACGTCGAGGTCGTGACCGAGGACCTCCTGTCCGATCCCCGCTCCCGCACCGACAGCCGGGTGAGCCTGCTCACGGGGGTGCACCGCAAGGAGATCCGCCGCCTGCGCACTGCCGGCGAGGACAGCGAGGAAGCGCCGCCCCTGGTAACGGTGAGCAGCCAGATCATCGGACGCTGGCTCGGCCTGCCGGCCTATGCCACGCCCGCCGGCGGGCCGGCCCCGCTGCCGCGCACGGCTGCGCCGGACGGAGGCGCCAGCTTCGAGGCGCTGGTCGCTTCCGTCACCACGGACCTGCGCCCGCGCACGGTGCTGGACGACTGGCTCCAGCAGGGCATCGTCACGATCGACGCGGAGGATCGCGTGCGGCTGAACGTCGGTGCCTTCCTGCCGCGACCCGGGCGCAGCGAGCAGCTCTTCTACTTCGCCCGCAACCTCCATGATCACCTGGCGGCGGCGGCGGCCAACCTGACGCCCTCCGAAGGGGCGCAGGCCGGCAGGGCGGCGCCCTTTCTGGACCGCAGCGTCCACTACGACCGGCTGAGCCCGGATCTGGCAGCGCGGCTGGAGGCGGCCGGGCGCGAAGGGGCGCAGCGGCTGCTGCTGGAGATCAACCGCCTGGCCCTCACGGCGCTGGAGGCGGAGGGCGAGGTTCCGGCCGGCAGCGACCTGCCGACCCGTCGCGTCAACCTCGGCATCTACCTTTATGCCGAGGACGAGCCGCGGAAGCCCGGGGCATGAGGGTCCGTCCCTGGCTCGGCACGCTGCTGATCCTGGCGCAGTGCGCGGCGCCGGCCGGTCCGGTGCCGCAAACGGCCAGCGCGCCGTCGGGCTTCTGCCGCATCGGCCCGGATGACGGACCGCCGGTCAGCCTGGCGGCCGGCGGCGACGACCGCGGCATCGGCGGAACCGGTCGCATGGCCGCCGCGGGCGAGGATCGCGGGATCGGCGGCACCGGCATCATCGGCGTGGTCACCGGCTTTGCCAGCATCTGCGTCAGCGGCGTCGAGGTCGGCTACGCGCCCGACGTGCCAGTGCGGATCGAGGGCGTGGCAGCAACGCCCGCGGCACTGCGCGCCGGGCAGGTCGTGGTGGTGGAGGCCGAGGGCGGCACCGACCTGCGGGCTAGGCACGTCGCGGTGCGGCACGAGGTATCCGGGCCGGTGGAAAGCCTCGGCCCCGGCGGCGTGCTGAGCGTGGCCGGGCAGGACGTAGTGGCCGGGGAGGGCACGCGCGGGATCTCGCCGCAGCCCGGCGACTGGGTGGAGGTCAGCGGCCTCCGCCGGGCTGATGGCACGGTCGTCGCCACGCGCATCGACCTCGGGACGCCGGGCGTGGTTCGGGTGCACGGCGAGTTGCGGCGCGGCGACGACGGCAGCCTTCGCATCGGGCGCCTGCCTTTGCGCGAGGCCGGTGCCCTGGATCTCGAAGCCGACCGCTACGCCACGGTGAGCGGCACGTTGCGCGGCGGCGTGCTGCTGGCGCAGTCGATCCAGCCGGATCCCGTGCTGCGCGACCCGGCCGCGGCCTTCGCGCCGGATGTCGGGCGCGTGCTGCTGGAATCCTTCGTGGCCGTGTCGGGTGGCGCGCTTCTGCTGGGCTCCTCCGTTTCGACCGGGTTCGACCGCACCTTGCACCCCATGCCCGGGCGGAGCGTGGTGGAACTTCGGCGCGACGCCGGTGGTGGGCTGGTCGCGCGCTCCCTGCGCCCGGTGCCGGAAGCGCCGGCCGCGGCCTCATCGCAGATGCCGGCGCTCCCCTCGGCAGTGCGGGAGCCGGGTCGTCCCGGCACCGGCGGGGCGCCGAACGCCGGCGATGGCAGGAATGGAGGTGCCCGCTGGGAGCCCGCGCCGGTTCCGGGCCGCTGGTCTGGCGGAAACCTCAACGGCCCCACGGGAAGTGGCGGCGCGGCGGGGCGGAGCCTGGATCGCGGCGGCTATGGGCGGGACCGCCCGTCGGCACTGCGGCCGCAGGGTGCGCTGCGGCCGGACGGGCAGGGGGGCGATGGCGGGGTGCCCGGCTTCGGCGGGGGCGGCTTCGAGGCGGGAGGTCCGGGATCGGCACGCGGGCGCTGAGGCGCGGCACCGTGGCCCGCGCGGAGCAGCCGGGCGCGGAATCGGTCCCCTTGCCGCGCGGGCCATGGTAGACGGGCGTCATGCCCGGCGACTTTGTCCACCTTCACGTCCACTCCGCCTACTCGCTCGCCGAAGGGGCCATCAAGGCCGACAAGCTGCCCTCACTCGCCCGCAAGCACGGGATGCCGGCGGTGGCGCTGACCGACACGGCCAACATGTTCGGAGCGCTGGAATTCGCGCAGTACGCCACCAAGGAAGGCGTGCAGCCGATCATGGGTTGCCAGCTCTGGCTCGCCCGCCGTGCCACCGAGGAACGGCCGGACCCGATGCGTTGCCAGCCCGACGCGCTGGTGGCGCTGGCGATGGACAAGGAAGGGCTGGCCAATGTCCAGCGCCTGAGCTCGCTGAGCTGGCTGGGCGAGGATATCTCCGGGCGTCCCTGCATCGACCTCGACCAGCTGCGCGAGTCGAGCCGCGGCGTCATTCTGCTGAGCGGCGGCACGGGTGGACCGGTCGCGCGGCTGCTGCTGGAAGGGCGCCGGGACCAGGCGGAGCAGCTGCTGCGCGCGCTGAAGGAATGCTTCGACGACCGGCTGGTGATGGAGCTGACGCGCCACGGCACCGACCGTGACCGCGCCGCCGAGCCGGGGCTGATCGCGCTGGCGGACCAGCTGAGCCTGCCGCTCGCCGCCGCCAACGACGTGCATTTCGGTGAGGCGCGGATGTACGAGGCGCACGACGCGCTGCTCTGCATCGCCCATGGCCGCACCCTGGCCGAGCCCGACCGTCCGCGCTGCACGCCCGAGCACTGGTTCAAGCCGGCCGAGGCGATGCGCGAGCTGTTCCGCGACCTGCCCGAGGCCTGCGACAACACCCTGGCGATCGCCCGCCGCTGCGCCGTGATGGCGGAAACCCGCAAGCCCGAACTGCCGATCTGCCCCAAGGTGCAGCCGGGCATGACCGAGGCCGAAACGGTGCGCGACATGGCGCAGCGTGGGCTGGAAGCGCGGCTCGACGCGCAGAATACGACCGAGCGCGAGCCCTATCGCGAGCGCCTGGCCTTCGAGCTCGACATCATCGAGAAGATGGGCTTCGCGGGCTACTTCCTGATCGTGGCCGACTTTATCCAGTGGGCCAAGGCGCATGACATTCCCGTGGGGCCAGGACGCGGCTCGGGCGCGGGATCGGTGGCGGCCTGGGCGCTGACGATCACCGACCTCGACCCGATGCAGTTCGGCCTGCTGTTCGAGCGCTTCCTGAACCCCGAGCGCGTGTCGATGCCCGACTTCGACATCGACTTCTGCCAGGACCGGCGCGACGAGGTGATCAACTACGTCCGCGAGGAATACGGCGCGGACCGGGTGGGCCAGATCATCACCTTCGGCCGCCTCCAAGCCAAGGCGGTGGTGCGCGACGTCGGCCGCGTGATGGGCATGCCCTACGGTCAGGTGAACCGTGTGGCCGAGCTGATCCCCTTCAACCCGACCAAGCCGGTGACGCTGCGCCAAGCGATCGATGGCGAGCCGCGTCTGCAGGAGATGCAGGGCTCGGACGAGACAATCGCGCGGCTGCTGGAAACCTCGCTCGAGCTGGAAGGGCTGTTCCGCAACGCTTCCACCCACGCCGCCGGCGTGGTGATCGGGCGCAAGCCGCTGATCGACATCGTGCCGCTCTACCGCGACCCACGGGCGCCGGACCTCGTGACGCAGTATTCCATGAAGTACGTGGAAAGCGCGTCGCTGGTGAAGTTCGACTTCCTGGGCCTCAAGACGCTGACGGTGCTCCAGCGCGCGGTGCAGATCCTGGCCGGGCAGGGGACCGAGGTGGATCTCGCCAAGATCCCGCTGAACGACGCGAAGACCTACGAGATGCTGGCGCGGGGTGATTCCGCCTCGGTGTTCCAGTTCGAATCCCAGGGCATGCGCGACGTTCTCCGCATGATGCGCCCCGACCGCTTCGAGGACCTGATCGCGGCGGTGTCGCTGTACCGCCCGGGCCCCATGGCCAACATTCCGGCCTATTGCGCGCGCAAGCACGGCGAGGCCTGGGACGCGCCGCACCCCAAGATGCGGGCGCTGGTCGAGGAAACCTACGGCATCCTGGTCTACCAGGAGCAGGTGATGCAGATCTCGCAGGAGCTCGCCGGCTACTCGCTGGGCGGCGCGGACCTGCTGCGTCGCGCCATGGGCAAGAAGAACCGCGCCGAGATGGAGGCGCAGCGCAAGATCTTCGTGGACGGTGCCGTCAAGAACGACGTGCCGGAGGTGAAGGCCGGCGAGATCTTCGACCTGATGGAGAAGTTCGCGGAATACGGCTTCAACAAGTCGCACGCCGCCGCCTACGCGCTGGTCGCCTACCAGACGGCGTACCTGAAGGCGAACTACCCGGAGGAGTTCCTGGCAGCCTCCATGTCGCTCGACCTCGGCAATACCGACAAGCTGGCCGGCCATATGGGCGAGGCCACGCGGCTGAACATCAAGGTGCTGCCGCCCGACGTGAACCGTTCCGAGGCGGAGTTCGCGGTGGAGCGGACCGAGGATGATAAGAAGGTCATCCGCTTCGCCCTGGCCGCGGTGAAGCGCGTGGGCCTGGGCGCGATGCGGGACCTCGTGACGGCGCGCAAGCAGGGCGGGCCGTTCCGCTCGCTGGTGGATTTCGCGTCCCGCGTCGATCCAAAGCTGCTGAACAAGATGCAGCTGGAGAACCTGGCGCGCGCCGGTGCCTTCGAGTGCCTCGACAACAACCGCGCCCGGGTGACCTCAGGTGCCGAGGCGATCCTGCGACGCGCTCAGTCCTCGGCTGAGGAGCGGGTGAGCGACCAGATCGGCCTGTTCGGCGGTGGTGCCTCGGTCGAGGCGCCGCTGCGCCTGCCGGAGCGGCCGGACTGGCCGACGCTGGAGAAGCTGTCGGAGGAGGCGGAGGCGATCGGCTTCCACCTCTCGGCCCATCCGCTCGACAGCTACAAGACCGTGCTGGCCAAGCTGCGGGTGACGCCGATCGCGCGGATGAACGACGCGGCCAAGAGCGGGACGGGGCGGATCAAGCTCGCCGGCACCGTGGTCGGCACCAAGGAGCGCACCACCAAGACCGGCAGCCGCATGGCCTGGGTGCGGATCTCGGACGCTTCGGGCAGCACCGAGGTCACCTGCTTCTCGGAAGTGCTCAGCAAATCGCGCGAGATCCTGAAGGAAGGCATGGCTGTGGTGTTCTCGGTCGACGTCCGGATGGACGGCGACGCCGTGCGCCTGACCGCCGGGGATTGCGAGTCCCTGGACCAGGCGGCTTCAGCCGTCGCCAGCGGGCTGCGCATCCTGGTTCAGGAGGAAGGGGCGATCCAGGAGATCGCGCGCCTCCTGCAAGGCGAGGGGCGGGGCAAGAGCAAGGTCGTCATGGTGCCCTGCATCGACGAGCAGCGCAGCGTCGAGATCACCCTGCCCGGAAGCTGGAACGTGTCGCCGCGCTTCGCCCAGAAGCTGCGGGCGACGCCGGGCGTGGCGGACGTCCAGGCGGCTTGACGGCGCGGGGGGGGGGGCGCCTCGACTGAGGGCTTGCCGGCCGGCATGGCCCGGCCGGGTGGCGCGGTCCACCCGAGCCCTGTTCCGCCCGCCTAGTGAGGTGTCCGGTCAGGCGGATGCGGGCTTTGCCCTTGCACCGACGACACGATCATGCCATCTGCCGCCCGTTGCCGGCGGATGCGCCGCCGGCGGCAAATCCGCACGCGGCGCGCCCTTCCGAGATACGCGGCAAGGGTCCGGTCCTTCAGCAATGGGGGCTTGGCGCCGCGGAGGTGCAACCGGATCCCATCGGAAGAAAAGGAACGCCCACCATGGCGATGCCTGAAGTTACCCTGCGCGGCCTGCTCGAGGCCGGTGTTCACTTCGGCCACCACACGCGCCGCTGGAACCCCCGCATGGCGCCCTACATCTTCGGCGTCCGCAACCAGGTCCACATCCTCGACCTGCAGCAGACCGTGCCGATGATGGACCGCGCCCTGAAGGCCGTTCGCGACGTGGTCGCGGCCGGTGGTCGCGTGCTGTTCGTGGGCACCAAGAAGTCGGCGGCCGAGTACGTGGCCGAGGCCGCAACCCGCTGCGGCCAGTACTACGTGAACCACCGCTGGCTCGGCGGCATGCTCACGAACTGGAAGACGATCACGGGCTCGATCAAGCGCCTGAAGCAGATGGACGTCCAGCTGGCCGGTGACACCGGCGGCCTGACCAAGAAGGAAGTCCTGATGCTGACGCGCGAGAAGGAGAAGCTCGAGCGCGCCCTGGGCGGCATCAAGGAGATGGGCGGCCTGCCCGACATCATCTTCGTGATCGACACCATCAAGGAGAAGCTGGCGATCGAGGAGGCCAACAAGCTCGGCATCCCGGTCGTGGCCGTGTGCGACAGCAACGCCGACCCGCAGGGCGTGACCTACCCGATCCCGGGCAACGACGACGCCATCCGCGCCATCAACCTGTACTGCGACATGGTCGCCGGTGCGGTGTTCGACGGCATCAGCGCCGAGCTGCAGGCCTCGGGCATGGACCTGGGCGCCGCCGAGGAGATGCCGGACGAGGTGATGCCCGACGAGGTTTCGCCGGAGCTGCTGGGTGAGGCCGGCTCCGCCGATGCCGGCCCGGCGCTGGACGGTGCGCAGAGCAGCCCGGCCTCGGGCCTGGACGACGCGACCCTCGAGGGTGAAGTCCAGAACAAGGATGCGGTTGGCGCCTGAGCCTGCCACACCGTTGAACTGAGTGGGAGGCGCGTCGCCCTGGCGGCGCGCCTTCCGATCATTGCGCGGGGTCACGCCCCGCGCCGCGAGAACACGGGAGATCAACCCATGGCCGAGATCACGGCTCTGCTGGTGCGCGACCTGCGCGAGAAGACCGGCGCCGGCATGATGGACTGCAAGAAGGCGCTGGTGGAGAGCGACGGCGACATGGAGGCCGCGATCGACTGGCTCCGCAAGAAGGGCCTGTCCGCCGCCGCCAAGAAGTCCGGCCGCGTGGCCGCCGAGGGCCTGATCGGCGTGGCTTCCGCGCCGCAGAAGGCCGCCATGGTCGAGGTGAACGCCGAGACCGACTTCGTGGCCCGCAACGAGCAGTTCCAGGCTTTCGTCAGCGC
Source organism: Roseomonas elaeocarpi (assembly GCF_042433915.1). Classification (NCBI taxonomy): domain Bacteria; kingdom Pseudomonadati; phylum Pseudomonadota; class Alphaproteobacteria; order Acetobacterales; family Roseomonadaceae; genus Roseomonas; species Roseomonas elaeocarpi. Next base: position 503,269 of record NZ_JBHLUN010000005.1, read on the forward strand.
CGTTGCCAAGATCGCGCTCGACGCTGGTGAGGACGTGGAGGCCATCAAGGCCGCCAAGTTCCCGGGCGGCGAGGGCACCGTGGCCGACCAGCTGACCAGCATGATCGCCACCATCGGCGAGAACATGGCGATCCGCCGCGCCAAGGTCTTCACCGTGCCGCAGGGCGCGGTCGCGACCTACGTCCACAACGCCGTGAAGCCCGGCCTGGGCAAGATCGGCGTGCTGGTGGCCGTCGAGGGCGCCACCGAGGTTGAGGCGCTCGAGACCCTGGGTCGCCAGGTCGGCATGCACGTCGCCGCAACCCGTCCCGAGGCGCTGGACGTTTCCGCCGTCGACGCCTCAGCGCTGGAGCGCGAGAAGAGCGTGCTGAGCGAGCAGGCGCGCGCTTCCGGCAAGCCCGAGAACATCATCGAGAAGATGGTCGAGGGCCGTATCCGCAAGTACTACGAGGAAGTGGTGCTGCTGGAGCAGGTCTGGGTCCATGACGGCGAGAGCCGCGTGAAGGCCGTGGTGCAGAAGGCTGGCGGCACGCTGACCGGCTTCGCCCGCTTCCAGCTGGGCGAGGGCATCGAGAAGCAGACCGGCGACTTCGCGGCCGAAGTGGCCGCCGCGGCAGGCGTGGGCTAAGCTCCTCTCCGCCTCGTCATCCTTCCGGCCCGGGCACCCTTGCCTGGGCCGGATCGACCTGCCTAGTTTTTATTCCCAAAACGGAAACACGCCGTCCCATGACTTCGCCGACCCACAAGCGCGTCCTGCTCAAAGTGTCCGGTGAAGCCCTGATGGGGATGCGTGACTACGGTCTGGACACCAAGACCCTGAAGGCCATCGCGCAGGACGTGCGCGAGGTCGTAGCGCTGGGCGTCGAGGTTTGCCTGGTGATCGGCGGCGGTAATATCTTCCGCGGCGTGTCCGGTGCGGCCTCCGGCATGGACCGGGTGCAGGCCGACGGCATGGGCATGCTGGCCACTGTGATGAACGCGCTGGCCATGCAGAATGCGCTGGAGCAGGAGGGTGTCCCCACCCGGGTGCAGAGCGCCATCCCGCTCGCCAGCCTGTGCGAGCCCTTTATCCGCCGTCGCGCGATCCGCCACATGGAAAAGGGCCGGGTGGTGATCTTCGCCGCCGGCACCGGCAATCCCTACTTCACCACCGACACCGCGGCCGCCCTGCGCGCGGCCGAGATGGACTGCGACGCCCTGCTGAAGGGCACGCAGGTGGACGGCATCTACTCGGCCGACCCGCGCAAGAACCCGCAGGCCGAGCGCTACGAGACGCTGACCTACCTCGACGTCCTGGCCCGCGACCTGTCGGTGATGGACGCCGCCGCCATCAGCCTGGCGCGCGAGAACAAGCTGCCGATCATCGTCTTCAACATTCACGAGCCGGGCGCCTTCACCGCCGTCATGAAGGGTGAAGGCCGCTTCACCACGGTTATCGAGCACTAAGGACGCATTCCCATGGCTGCCGCCCCGGACTTCCCCAACCTCAAGCAGGACGTGACCCGTCGCATGGACGGCGCGCTGGAAACCCTGCGCAAGGAGTTCACCGGCCTGCGCACCGGCCGTGCCAGCCCGGCGCTGCTGGAGCCGATCCGGGTCGAAGCCTACGGCTCGAACCAGCCGCTGAGCCAGGTGGCCAATATTTCCGTGGCGGGTCCGGGGCTGCTTTCGGTGCAGGTCTGGGACAAGTCCGTGACCAAGGCGGTCGAGGTCGCGATTCGCGATGCCAATCTGGGCCTCAACCCCCAGGCCGAGGGCCAGGTGATCCGCGTGCCGCTGCCGCCGCTGACGCAGGAACGCCGCAACGATCTCGCCAAGCAGGCTGCCCGCTATGCCGAGGCCGCGAAGGTGGCCGTGCGCGGGGTGCGCCGTGACGGCATGGAAACGATCAAGGGCTGGGAAACAAAGTCCGAGATCTCGAAGGACGATGCCAAGCGCTGGTCGGACGACGTGCAGAAGCTGACCGACGAATACGTAAAGAAGGTGGACGTTGTGCTCGCCGAGAAGGAAAAGGACATCAAAGCCGTTTGAGTCGGCTTGACGAGCACAGGGGGATATCCGACGCATGGGCGCGTTGCCGGAACGCCGGCCGGGTGTGGCGTCACCGGTCGTGCCGGTGCATGTCGGCATCATCATGGACGGCAACGGCCGATGGGCGGCCGGGCGCGGACTGCCCCGCGCCATGGGTCATCGGGCCGGCGCCGAGGCGACGCGCCGGGTGATCGAGGCTGCGGCGGAGGCCGGGGTGCGCTGGCTCACCCTCTTCGCCTTTTCCTCCGAGAACTGGCGCCGCCCGGCCTCCGAGGTACTGGAGCTGACGGGCCTGCTGCGGCACTACCTCCGGCACGAGGTGTCGCAGCTGGTCCGTGACGGCGTGCGCCTGCGGGTCGTGGGCGACCGGGAGCGCTTCGGGGTGGAAACGGCCGCCGAGATCGAGCGCGCCGAGCGGCTGACGGCCGATGGCCAGCGTCTGAACCTGAACATCGCCCTGTCCTACGGAGCCCGGGCCGAGATCGCCGCCGCCGCACGCGCCATCGCGCGGGAAGCCGCCGCCGGGCGCCTCGATGCCGCCTCGGTGGATGAGGCGCTGGTGGAGCGTCACCTCGCCACCCGGGACATGCCCGATCCCGACCTGATCATCCGCACCTCCGGGGAGCAGCGCCTGTCCAACTTCCTTCTCTGGCAGAGCGCCTATGCCGAGCTGGTTTTCACCGACGTGCTCTGGCCGGACTTCGATGCCCGCCACTTCACGGCGGCCCTGAGCGAGTTCGCCCGCCGCGAACGCCGTTACGGCGGCGCCTGCGTTGTCTGACGCCGCCGTATCCGCGGCGGAAGCCAAGCGTTGGCGAGACCTGCGCAAGCGCTTCCTGTCCGCCGTGATCTTGGGCCCCCTGGCGCTGCTCTGCGTCTGGCTGGGCTCCGATCCGTTCACCGCTCTGATGGCCGTCTGCGTCGCGGTCCTGACCTGGGAATGGGTGCATCTTTGCGGGCTCCGGGCGCGGGAGCTGCCGGGGCTGGCCGTTCCGCTGGCCGTGCTGCTCGCGGGCGCTGCCGCGGTGGTGGAGCGGCCGCTGATTGCCTGGGCGGTGCTGCTGCTGGGCTTCCTGCTCGCCTGGAGCGTGGCGCAGTGGTCGCGCGGGCGCTCCGGCGTGCCGCGCCAGCCTTCGCTGCGTCTGGCCCTGGGCGTGCTCTACATCGGCATCGGCGGGCTGTGCCTGATCGAGCTGCGCCACGACAACCAGGCCGGCCGCGACAACCTGCTGTTCCTGCTCGCCGCCGTCTGGGCCAGCGACATCGGCGCCTACATGGCCGGCCGCCTCCTTGGCGGGCCGAAGCTCTGGCCGCGGGTCTCGCCCAACAAGACCTGGTCGGGCTCGCTCGGCGGGCTGGTGCTGGCCATGGCGGTGGGCGCGGCACTGACGCTGGTGCTGGCCCCAGGCTCGATGGTGCGCGCCGCGGTCATCGCGGCGGGGCTGGCGGTGGCGACCCAGGCCGGCGACCTGCTGGAAAGCGCCATCAAGCGGCACTTCAAGGTCAAGGACACGTCCAGCCTGATCCCTGGCCATGGCGGGCTGCTGGACCGGCTCGACGGACTGCTGGCGGCGGCCCCGCTGGCGGCACTGATTTCCCTGGCTATCGGCTACGGAGTACCACTTTGGCGGTAGCGGTCACGCGATGACGCGCAGCATCACGATCCTGGGCAGCACCGGCTCCGTCGGCCGCAGCACGGTCGCCCTGCTGGATGCCGCCGCGCCCGGCACCTTCGCGGTGGAAGCGCTGGTGGCGGGCCGCGACGTGACGGGCCTGGCGGCGCAGGCGCGGCGCCTGCGCCCGAGGCTGGCGGTGCTGGCGGACGAGGGTGGCCTGCCGGCGCTGCGCGACGCCCTGGCGGGAACCGGCGTGGAATGCGCGGCGGGCACCCGGGCCGTCGAGGAAGCGGCCGCACGCCCGGCCGACTGGACCATGGCCGCGATCGTCGGTGCCGTGGGCCTGCCCCCGACGCTGGCGGCCCTGCGGCGTGGCGGCACGCTGGCTCTGGCCAACAAGGAAAGCCTGGTCTGTGCGGGCGAGATCTTTCTCGCCGTGGCGGCGCGCTCCGGCGCCACGCTGCTGCCGGTCGATTCCGAGCACAACGCGATCTTCCAGGCGCTCGACACCCGGCAGCCCTCGGTCCCTGAGAAGATCATCCTGACCGCCTCGGGTGGCCCCTTCCGCCATGCCTCGCGGGAGGAGATGGCGGCCGCCACGCCGGAGCAGGCCGTGCGCCACCCGGTCTGGAGCATGGGCGCCAAGATCAGCGTCGACAGCGCCACCATGTTCAACAAGGCGCTGGAGGTCATCGAGGCCGCCCGCCTGTTCCCGGTGCCGCACGAGCGCATCGAGGTCCTGGTGCACCCGCAGTCGGCGGTGCACGGGCTGGTGCAGTACGCCGACGGCTCGCTGATCGCGCAGCTCGGCACGCCCGACATGCGCACGCCGATCGCCCACGCCCTGGCCTGGCCCCGGCGGATGCACGCCGATGTCGGCCGGCTCGACCTCGCGGCGCTGGGGCGGCTGGATTTCTTCCCGCCCGATGCCGATCGTTTCCCCGCGTTACGGCTCGTGCGCGAAGCCTTGCGGGCGGGGCAGGGGGCTACCACCATTTTCAACGCTGCCAACGAGGTCGCCGTGTCGCGGTTCCTGGGCCGCCGCCTGGGTTTTCTCGGGATTGCGCAGGTCGTGGAAGCCACGCTGGAGCGGCTCGGGGCGCCCGCCGTTGCCGACCTGGGCGCGGTGCTCGCCCTGGATGCCGAGGCCCGGCGCGCGGCGGAGGCGGCAGCGGACGCACTCGGGCTCCGTTAGGGGCCCTTCTCGGAGAGTTTCGGTTTGGACCCCTCGCTCGGCACGCTCGTCGGCCCCCTTCGCACGATCATCGCCTTCGTGGTGGTGCTCGGCGTGCTGGTCTTCATCCATGAGGCCGGACACTACTGGGCGGCGCGCTGGCGCGGCGTCCATGTGGAGCGCTTCGCCATCGGCTTCGGCCGTGCCCTGGCCCGCTGGACCGACCGTCGCGGAACGGAATGGCAGATCGGCTGGCTGCCCCTGGGCGGCTACGTGAAGCTGCACGGCCACGAGCAGCCCGCCGATGTTTCGCCCGAGGACCGCGCGCGCTGGCAGGCGGGGCGGACCTTTCACGACAAGCCGGTGGGCGACCGCGCCATCGTGGTGGCGGCTGGTCCGATCGCCAACTTCGTGCTGGCCGCGGTGCTCTTCGCGCTGCTGTTTGCCACCGTCGGACAGCCGGTGATGACCGCCACGGTCGGGCAGGTGGTGGCCGGCAGCGCTGCGGAGCAGGCCGGGCTGCAGCAGGGCGACACCATCCTCTCGGTCGATGGCACGCCCATCACGCGCTTCACCGAGCTCCAGGACCGCGTCGGCCCCAGCGCCGGCAAGCCCCTCGCGCTGCACGTCCAGCGCGGCCTGCAGCTGCTCGACCTGACGGCGACGCCGTCGGCCCGCCCTGGCAGCGAAGGGCAGCAGCCCACGGGCGTCCTGGGCATCGCGGCGGGGGCACCCACCTTCGAGCAGGTCGGCCCGCTGCGCGCCGTCTGGATGGGCGTGACCCGCACCGTGGAGGTTTCGCGCGAAACGCTGGTGGGCGTTTGGCAGATGATCACCCGGCAGCGCGGCACGGACGAGCTCGGCGGACCGCTGCGGATCATGCAGATCTCGGGTCAGGCTGCGGCGCTGGGCCTGCCGAGCTTGATTACCTTTATCGCGGTGCTCTCGGTCAATCTTGGCCTGATCAACCTGTTCCCCATCCCCGTGCTCGACGGTGGCCACCTCGTCTTCTACGCGGTGGAAGCGCTGCGCGGCCGTCCCCTGTCCGCGCGGGCGATGGAATACGGGCTGCGGGCGGGCCTCGCGGTGCTGGCGACGCTTTTTATTTTCTCCACATGGAACGACCTGAGCCATCTTGGCGTTGTTCGTTGGATCGCGGGGCTGGCCGGCTAGGCCTTCCCCGTCTTCCGTGCTGAGACAGGGTTGGCGCGAAGGGGAGGTTCCCGCTAGTTTGCGGCCCGCCCCTGGGGCCCTTCCGCTGGAAGGGCGGCCGGGGGGTATGCCGGCACGGAACCTGACCTTTGCACGCCACTCGCGCTCTGCTCCTCGCTGCCACTTGTCTCGTCCCCGTGCTCGCTGCCCATCAGGCGGAGGCACAGCCTCGCCGGAGTGCTCCCGCCCGTCCCACGGCGGCCCGGCCGCAGGGCGGCATCGTTCAGGGCATCGACGTGTCCGGGAACCAGCGAATCGAGGCGGACACGATTCGCTCCTACATGCTGCTGCAGCCGGGGGACCAGTTCGAAGCTGACCGCCTCGACCGCTCCCTTCGTGCCCTTTATGCCACAGGCCTGTTCCGTGACGTTCAGGTCGGCCGCCAGGGCGACCGGATCACGGTGCGGGTGCAGGAAAACCCGATCGTCAATCGCGTCGCCTTCGAGGGCAACCGCAAGCTGTCGGACGATCAGCTGCGGCCGGTGGTGCAGCTGGTTCCCCGCGCCGTGTTCACGCCGCAGGCCGCCCAGACCGACCGGCAGCACCTGCTGGAAGTCTATGCCCGCCGCGGCCGCTTCGCCGCCACCATCGAGCCGAAGATCATCGAGCTCGACCAGAACCGCGTCGACGTGGTCTTCGAGATCACCGAGAACGACACAGCGCTGGTCAGCCGCATCAACTTCGTGGGCAACGACGCCTTTTCCGACAGCCGTCTGAAGGAGATCGTGGCGACCCGCGAGGCCGCCTGGTACCGGCCCTTCAGCTCCTCCGACACCTACGATCCCGACCGGCTGAACTTCGACCGGGAACTACTGCGTCGCTACTACCTGCGCCAGGGCTACGCCGACGTGCAGATCACCTCGGCGGCGGCGGAGCTGGCGCCGGACCGGTCCGGCTTCTTCATCACCTACACGATCAACGAGGGGAAGCGGTACCGCGTCTCCAAGATCGACGTCGTCTCGCACCTGCGCAACATCACGCCCGAGCAGCTGCGCGGCCAGATCGATCTCCAGCCCGGCGACTGGTACGATGGTGAGCGCGTGGAGAACGCGACCCAGGCGATCCAGGACCGCGGCAACGAGCTCGGCGCGCCCTTCGTGGAAGCGCAGCCGCGCATCCAACGCGACCGCGAGAAGGGCACTGTCGAGATCACCTTCGACGTGAACGAGGGCGAGAAGCTCTACGTCGACCGCATCGACATCACCGGCAACACCCGCACCGAGGACCACGTGATCCGGCGCGAGTTCCGCATCGCCGAGGGTGACGCCTTCAACGCCGCGCAGCTGCGGCGCTCCCGCCAGCGCGTGCGCGACCTCGGCTACTTCAACGACGTCAACGTCACCACCTCGCCGGGTTCCGCCCCGGACCGGGTGAACGTCAACGCCAACGTGTCCGAGAAGGCCACCGGCGAGATCAGCCTGGGCGGCGGCTATTCCACGGATTCGGGCGCTCTGGCGGAGGTCGGCCTGCGCGAGCGTAACCTGCTGGGTACCGGCATCGATGCCAGTATCGACGGCACCATCGCGCAGCGCCGCTCCTCGGTTCAGGCCTCGGTGACGGAGCCGTCCTTCCTGGATCGCAACCTCGCCGTCGGCGCCGACGTGTTCTACGTCACGCGCGACCTGCGCGACTACTCGGGCTACCAGGAACGCCGTTACGGCTTCACGCTGCGCGCCGGCTACGAGTTCAACGAGTTCCTGCGCCAGTCGTGGAACTACACGTTGTCCCAGCGTAACATCTTCGACATCTCCGACGACGTCACCAGCCAGTACATCCTGGAACAGAAGGGCAAGAGCCTGCTGTCCCAGGTCGGCCAGACGCTGACCTACGACCGCCGCAACTCGCGCCTCGACCCGTCGGACGGCTACGTGCTGCGCTTCGGCACCGACCTTGCCGGCCTGGGCGGCGAGGCGAAGTACGTCCGACTGAAGCTCGACGGCTCCTACTACATCCCGTTCGAGAAGCTGCTGGGCGACCCGCACTACGTGCTGGCGCTGTCGGCAGGCGGTGGCTACCTGAAGAACTTCTCCGGGGGCCGCGACCTGATCGTGGACCGCTTCTTCCTCGGCGGCGACAACCTGCGCGGCTTCGAAGTGGCAGGTGCCGGTCCGCGCGACGTGGGCTCGGCGAACAACGAGTCCCTCGGCGGCCGCCTGATCTGGACGCAGTCCACCGAGTTCCGCTTCCCGCTGCCCATCCCCGACGAGCTTGGCATCACCGGCCGCACCTTCGTGGACGTGGGCGCGCTGAGCCAGTCGTCGAGCGGCGCCACCGTGCGCAGCGATGCCTCGCCGCGCGTGGGCGCCGGTGTGGGCATTTCCTGGGCCAGCCCATTCGGCCTGATCAACCTCGACTTCGCCGTGCCCGTGGTGAAGAAGAGCTACGACGAGACGCAGGTGTTCCGCTTCGGCTTCGGCACCCGCTTCTAAGATATCCGGAGTTCATGATGATGAAGGCGCGCAGCGCTCTCGCCGCCCTGGCCGTCCTGCTTCCCGCCGCCGCGACGGTTGCGCCGGCGCAGGCGCAGGATTGGTTCGTGCCCAACCAGGGGCAGCAGCAGCGCCCGGCTCAGCAGGCTCCGCGCCCGGCTCAGCAGGCGCCGCAGCAGCGTCCGCCGCAGGCCGTGCAGCGCGCCGCGCTGCCGCCGGGTCAGCAGCCCCCCGATGCCGTGATCGGCATCGTGGACGTGCCCGAGGTTCAGCGGAACTCCACCGCCTTCAACGCCGTGCGCGAGGAGATCGAGCGCCGTCGCCAGAAGCTGAACGACGACCTTCAGCGCGAGCAGGCGAGCTGGCGCGACCAGCAGCAGCAGCTCCAGCAGGAGCGCGCCGCCCTGACGCCCGAGCTGCAGCGCAACCCGCCCGAGGCGCTTCGCAACAAGGAGCGTGAGCTGCAGGAGAAGATCACCGAGAGCCAGCGCGTCCTGCGCGACCGCTCGCGCGGGATCGAGCAGGCGGCGCAGCAGGCGCTCAACGAGATCGAGCAGGCGCTGGCCGTGGTGGTCCGCCAGGTCGCGTCGTCGCGCAAGGTCAACATCGTGCTGCCGCGGCCGCTGGTGATCTTCAACGAGCCGCCCTTCGACCTGACGGAGGAGATCAGCCAGCAGCTGAACCGTCAGCTCCGCAGCGTGAACCTCGCCCCCGAGGGTGCGGCCCCCAGTGCCGACGTTCCGCCGCCCCCGCCCGCTCCGCCAGGCCAGGGTGGCAACGCTCAGGCGGGCAGCACGCAGGGGCAAGCCGCCCAGCAGCCGGCGCGCCCCGCCGCGCAGGGCCAGCAGCAGCGCCGCTGACGTTCCGGTGACGGACGCGCGCTTCCATCCGGCGGCGGGGGAATTCGACCTCGCCGCCATCGCCGCCTCCGCCGGAGCCGAGCTCGTTTCGGGTGACCCGTCGCGCCGCCTGCGCGGCGTGGCACCCCTGAACACGGCCGATGGCGGCGAACTCGCCTTCGCGGAAGGGCGTCGCAACCTCGAGGCGCTGCGGGCGACGGCGGCCGGTGCCGTGGTGGTCGCGGCGGACCAGGTGGCCGAGGTGCCGGAAGGGGTGGCCGTGCTGCGCGCCCGCTCCCCGCAACTGGCCTTCGCCCGGGCCGCGGCGCTGTTCCATCCGCCCCAGGCTCCCCGGCCCGGCATCCACCCGACAGCGGTGATCGGCGAAGGCTGCCGGATCGGCGAGGGTTGCGAGATCGGTCCCTACGCCGTGATCGGCCGCGACGTGACGCTCGGCGCCCGCTGCATCCTGGGCCCCCACGTCACCGTCGGGGACGGTTGCGTGTTCGGCGACGACTGCCACCTCCAGGCCCATGCCAGCGTCGCTTTCTGCCTGGCAGGCAACGAGGTCGTGTTGCATCCCGGCGCCCGGGTCGGCAACGAGGGCTTCGGCTTCGTACCCGATGAGCAGGGGCGCTTCGTGACCGTGCCGCAGCTCGGCCGCGTCATCCTGGAGGACCGGGTACAGGTCGGCGCCAATTCCTGCGTGGACCGGGGCGCCGCGGGCGACACGGTGCTCGGCGCGGGAACGCGATTGGACAACCTCGTGATGCTCGGACACAACGTGCGGACGGGGCGCGGCTGCATCGTGGTGGCCCAGGCGGGGATCTCAGGCTCCACCGTGCTGGGCGACTACGTGACGGTGGCGGCCCAGGCCGGGCTGACCGGGCACCTGCGGATCGGGACCAAGGCCCGGATCGGTGCACAGTCCGGCGTGATGAACGACGTGCCGGCGGGAACCGACGTGCTCGGCAGCCCGTCTCAGCCGGTGCGCGACGCGATGCGCGGCTACGCCACACTGCGAAAGCTGGCGGCCAGGAAAGACGTGACGGACAGGACAGGATGAGCGGTCAGCAAGAGTCGCAGGGGGAAACCCTCGACGCCTATGATATCGGGCAGATCATGGAGGCGATCCCGCATCGCTATCCCATGCTGCTGGTCGACCGCATCGTGGACGTGGTGCTGGGCGAACGTGCCACGGGCGTGAAGAACGTCACGGTCAACGAGAACTTCTTCCAGGGCCACTTCCCGCGCCACCCGGTGATGCCCGGCGTGCTGATCATCGAGAGCATGGCGCAGACGGCGGCGGTGCTGGTGGTCAAGACACTGGGCCCGTCGGCGCACGGCAAGCTCGTGTACTTCATGACCGTGGAGAACGCGAAGTTCCGCAAGCCCGTGGTGCCGGGCGACCAGCTGCGCATCCACGTGGTCAAGGAGCGTCAGCGCGGCAACGTTTGGAAGTTCGCGGCCGAGGCCAAGGTGGACGGCGTCGTGGTGGCGGAAGCGACCTACGCCGCCATGATTCTGGACAAGTGAGCGTGGCGGAGATCCATCCCACCGCCATCATCGCCGAGGGCGCGCGCCTGGGTGAGGGCGTTCGCATCGGTCCCTGGTGCACCGTGGGCCCCAAGGCGGTGCTGGGCAATGGCGTCGAGCTCGTGTCCCACGCGGTGGTCGACGGGGAAACCACGCTGGGCGACGGCGCCGTGCTGATGCCCTTCGCCTCCGTGGGACTGCCGCCGCAGGACCTCAAGTACAAGGGCGAACCCACCCGCGTGGAGGTCGGTGCACGCACCATCCTGCGCGAACATTCGACCGTGCATCGCGGCAGCGTCGGCGGTCACGGCGTGACGCGCATCGGCGACGACTGCCTGATCATGGCCTGCGCCCATGTGGGCCATGACTGCAACCTGTCGCACCACGTCATCCTGGCCAACAACGTGATGCTGGGCGGTCACGTCGAGATCGGCGACACCACCTTCGTCGGCGGTGGCGCGGCGGTGCACCAGTTCGTCCGGATCGGACGGCAGGCGGTGGTCGGCGGCATGAGCGGCGTCGAGGCCGACGTGATCCCCTACGGCGCCTGCCTGGGTGATCGCGCGAGGCTCACGGGCTTGAACCTGATCGGCCTCAAGCGGCGCGGCTTCAGCCGGGATCGCATCAACGCCCTGCGCGCCGCGGTGCGCACCCTGTTCGCGCGTGACGGCGTTTTCGCGGACCGGCTGTCACGCACCCGCAGCACCTGGGGAGAGGACCCGGCGGTGGCGGAGATCCTGGGCTTCATGGATGCCCGTAGCCGGCGCGGTCTGATGCGGGCCCGGGTCCACGGGCAGCGCGAGGACGACGCCGCGGGCGAGGTGGCTTGAGTCAGGGTTCCGGGCCGCTCGGCCTTTTCGCCGGCGGCGGCGAGCTGCCGCTGCGCGTGGCCGCCGCCGCCCGGCAGGCGGGGCGTGAGGTCCGTGTGGTGCTGCTGCAGGACTTCGCCCTGCCGGCGGATTGGGCTGGCTTTCCCAGCCTGACGCTGCGTCTCGGCGCGCTCGGCTCCGCGATCCCCTGGCTGCGCGAGCAGGGCGTCCGGCAACTGGTTCTGGCCGGCAATGTCCGCCGGCCGTCCTTCCTGGCGCTGCGGCCCGACGCGGCCTCGGCCCGCTACATCGCACGCATCGGCATGCGTGCCTTTTCCGGCGATGACGGGCTGCTGAAGGCGGTGCGGCGTGTCTTGGAGGAGGAGGGCTTCATCCTTCTCGGGGCGCAGGCCCTGCTGCACGACATCCAGGTTCCGCCCGGCCTGCTGACGCGTGCCGCGCCTTCCGAACGCGACCACGACGACATCCGGCGCGGCGTGGCCGTGGTGCGGAGCCTGGGACAGCTGGATGTCGGCCAGGCGGCCGTGGTTCAGCAGGGCTTGGTGCTGGGCGTCGAGGGCGTGGAAGGCACCGACGCGCTGATCCGCCGCTGCGGCGAGCTGCGGCGCGATGGCGGCGGCGGCGTGGTGGTGAAGCTGGTAAAGCCGTCCCAGGATCGCAGCTTGGACATGCCGACAATCGGGCCGGAAACGGTCGAGGCCACGCGGGCCGCCGGGCTGTCGGGCATCGCCTTCGAGGCCGGGGGAACCCTGCTTCTCAACCGGGACGCCACGGTGGCCGCCGCGGACCGGCATGGGATCTTCCTGCTGAGCCTGTCGCCGGACGGGAACGCCCCTTAAGGAAGCGCCGGCAGCGGTTGGTTCCGCTGCCGGGCGGCGGGATCAGCTCGCGGCCGGGGTGGCGCGGGCCGCCTTGCGCTTGGCCTTCTTCATGCCCGTGAAGACCGACTGCTTCAGCGACGGCGCCGCCTTGAAGCGGACCGTGGCGCCCGCCTTCACCGAGACCTTTTCGCCGGTGCGCGGGTTCAGCGCCGTCCGCTTGGGCGTTTCGCGAATCGAGAAGGACCCGAAGTCCGGCAGCGAGAAGCGGCCGTTCTCGATGATCTCCTTCTTGATGGCCGCGATGATGTCGCTGGCCAACCGATTGGCGGCCACGCCCGTCATCTCGCTGGACTCGACGATCACGCCCGTCAGAAACTTCTTGCTCATGCAACCCCTCCTGTAGTGCTCGCTGCATAGCTTACCACATCACGCATGTCGCGTGCTGTCCGCCAATTTCCTGTGTCCAGCAGCAAGCATCGCGAAAGATGAAGTGGCAGCTGCGAAGCCGCTGTTAACGCGGCTGTACATTCGGTTGATTGCCGGCACTTCCAGGGGGTGGAATCACCGGCGTCGTGTTGGGCTCCGGGTTGGGCACCGGTGCGCGGATCCCCGGGTCGACCGAGGCCGGTGGCCGGATGACGCTGGGCGCCTGCGCGGCGCCGTTGCCGGTTCCGGTGCCCCCGGGCGCTGGACTGGTGGAGCCGGAGGCGGGCGGCGCGGGATTCGGCCGGGCATCACGGCTTTCGGGCAGAGCCGGAGTCGCGCCGGAGGCCTGCGCGTGCACAGGCGCCGGAACAGTCGCGCCGATGGCCGCGAGGCAGGCAAGGGCCACCGTGAGGCGGCGCGCTGCTCCTCGCCTGGCAGCGGACATCTCAGGCCGTTCAACAGGAATGGTCATGGCGACGCTCCTCGGCAGCTTCCGGCCGCGCCGGGCGGGGTGATCGCCCGACCGGCCGGTGCTGTCCGGAAAACACCCCTGCGGCACGGCAGTTCCCTCAGGCGGAAGTTTCAGCTTGGCCGCTCCCTTGCATGGGCGGCGCAGCGCGCGGCATCGTGCCGGGCAGCATCCGACACGCGCTATTCGCAGCAGGTTCAACATGTCTCACCCCGGCACCGGCCAGGGACGCAGGATACTGGTCACGGGCGCCGCCAGCGGCATCGGCGCGGCGACCTGCCGTGCCATGGCCGCGCCGGGCACCGCACTGCTGATCCACACGCGCCGCAATGCCGAGGGCGCCGAGGCAGTGCGCCGCGCCGCCGTCGAGGCTGGCGCGGAAGCCTGGGTGGTGCTGGCGGACCTGGCGGAAGACGGTACCGCGGGGACGCTGGCGGAGGCCGCGCGAAGGCATCTGGGCGGGCTGGACGTCGTGGTCAGCAATGCCGGCTTCGCCGACCGCACGCCCTTCGCCGCGCTCGACCACGAGAGCTATGCCCGCTCCGTGGCCACGATCCAGACGGGTTTTCTCCGGCTGGCCCAGGCCTGCCTGCCCCTGATGGCGCAAGCGCGGGACGGGCGAATCGTGGCGGTGAGTTCCTTCGTGGCCCACACGTTCCGGCGGGACATCACGCTGTTCCCCGCGAGCGCCGCGGCCAAGGCCGGCATGGAAGCGCTGGTTCGTGCGCTGGCCGTGGAGGTCGCGCCGCGCGGCCTGACCGTGAATGCCGTGGCGCCCGGCTTCATCCGCAAGGACGCGCGCGCGCACGCCGCCCTCGACGAGGCGCAGCGGGACCGTCAGCTCCGCAGCATTCCACTGGAACGGCTGGGCGAGCCTGCCGAGGTCGCGGCGGCCATCGCCTTTCTGGCCTCACCGGCCGCCGGCTACATCACGGGGCAGGTCCTGCACGTGAACGGCGGCGTCCATATCGGCGGCTGAGCCGCTTGCCACCACAGGAGGCTGGTCCGATGACCGCGAAGCACGTCCTTGCCCAGATGACCTTCCGGGAGTTCGAGCAGCGCCTGCCCGAGAAGCCCGTGATCATCCTGCCGCTCGGCTCGCAGGAGGAGCAGGGGCCCACCGCTCCGATGGGCGACTTCATGCTGACCGAAGCCCTGGCCGCTCGCGTGGCGGAGCGTTGCGGCGCCATCGCGGCCCCGACGATCCCCTTCGGCTACGCCGACCATTTCCGTGCCGTTCCAGGCGGCGTGCAGCTGCGCGCGGGCACCTTCTGCCGGCTCCTGCGCGACGTGGCCGACAACTTCCTCGATCATGGCCTGCGGCACCTGGTGATCCTGAACGGCCACACGGGCAACGCGCCCCTGATCGACCGCGTCGCCCGTGATCTGCGGGCCGAACGGCAGGTGCTGATGCCGTCACTCAACCTGTGGCGGCTGCAGACCGCCGAGCTTTGGGAAAAAGCCTACGGCGTGCCCGCGAAGCAAGGCTTCGCCCATGGCGGCGAACCGGTCAGCTCGGTCTACGCTCACCTGTTTCCCGAGCTGATGCGGCCGGATCTGGCGGAGCGGCCCGAGAACGGCCGGCGCTTCCTGGGCTTCGAGACGGCCGGGACCGGCGCCATCCGCTTCGGAGGCGTCGAGGTGGCCATGCCTCTCAACATCGACGAGGTCACCGGCAACGGCATGACGGGCGGCGACCCCGCCATGTGTTCGGCAGAAGCCGGGGCGCAGGTGACGGAGCACATCGTCTCGCTCTGCGCCGAGTTCATCACCCGCTTCCGGGCCGCCACCGCCTCAAGCGAGGGGTAAGCAGGGCAGGCGGAAAGCTGGCCCCTCAGGAACCTTCCGCGGCGCCGCGCGGGGGAGGGGTTCCGACTCCCCGGCCCGCGGTCCGGATCGGCCGTACCGGTCGCGACCCGGCCGATGTCGCACAGGGTTGGAAGCTGCCGTGGCCGGTGAGCAGCCTGCACAACCCGAGCTCGCGCCAGCCGCTATCGAGCGTCGCCCGGCTGACCAGGGCCGGCCCCCCCATGCCGGAGCCCGCCCAGCAGAGCACCAGCGCCACCACCAGCGGCTCGAACGGGGAGCCGGTGCGGCAGAGCGGCAAGGCGTAGTTCCCCCGCAGCGGCCAGGCGAGGCGCAGCCCCTTGGGCGTCAACAGGTCGGCCGCTAGGTGCGACAGGTAGCCCACTACCAGCGGCGCCACGATGGAGGGCCGCAGGTCGGACTGGCTCAGCAGCACCAGGCAGGCCGCCACCGCCAGCGCGGAATGGGTCAAGCCCCGGTGCCCGAACACGGCGCCGATGAGGTTCGACAGCGGACGGACGCGCCGGCCCGCCCAGGATTTCGGATGGTCGATGTCGGGCAGCAGCGACCCGAGCACGGCGAGGCCGAGGCTGAGCGGTTCCACCGCCGGTAGGCCGAAATGCGGTGCGGCCACCAGCCAGGCCGCGGCGCCGAGCGCGATGTGCGAGCCGGCCATCATCGGCGGGTGGAAAGCCTCGTTCAGGTGCGCGTGAGACTAGGTGTCAAGATTCCGCTCTACAAGGCTGTTTGTTCAGGATTCTTGCCGTGATGAGCAATTTTCGACTCGGATTCGTCGTGAGTCCGGCCAGCACCCATCCGCGCCTCCGGCGCTTCCCGCTCCGCCGCCTCTGGCGCAGGATCGCGGCATGAACGATCTCGACGCTCTCGCGCTGGCCGAATCGGCCGCGAAGACCAGCCGTGACCTCCTGCGCGCCGGGCAGGGCGTGGCGGAATCCGCCATCGGCCGCGACATCAAGCTGCAGCAGGACAAGGCGTCCGAAGCGATGATCATCGCAGCGCTGCGCGAGGGCGCGCCCTTTCCGGTGTTCAGCGAGGAAGCCGGCTGGATCGGCGGGCAGCCCGGGGCTGGGGAACCCTGGTGGGCGCTCGACCCGCTGGACGGGTCCTGGAACTTCTTTCGCGGCGTGCCGCTGTGCTGCGTGTCCGTGGCGCTGTGCCGGGACGATCGCGCGGTGCTGGGCGCCATCTACGACTTCAACCGGGACGAGCTGTTTTCGGGCGGCCCCGGTCTGGGCTTTCGCGTGAACGGCGTCGCGACCCAGCCGCCGGAACGCCCCCGCGCGGTGCTGGCCACCGGGCTGCCGGCCCATGCGGACCATTCGCCGGACGGGCTGGCGCGGGTCTTCGGCCGGGTCGCCTCCTGGACCAAGGTGCGCATGATCGGCAGCGCGGCGCTCTCGCTGGCCTGGGTCGCCGCCGGCCGGTTCGACGGCTACGAGGAAGAAGGTATCAACTGGTACGACGTGGCCGCCGGCTGCGCGCTGGTGGAGGCTGCGGGCGGCGAGATCTCGGTCACCGGCAAGGTCGGTGAGCCGATGCACGTCCGTGCCACGACAGGGAAGGTGAAAGCATGACAGCTCTGGCATCGAAGCTGGCGGAGGCGGTTCGCGCGCGGCAGGTGGTGACGCCCGCCGAAGGCGAGCTGCCCGACAGCCTCGCCGCGGCGGAGGCGGTGCAGGACGCGATGGTCGCGCAGACCATCGGGCGCATCGGCGCCTGGAAGCTCGGCGCGACGGTGAAGTCAGTGCGGGAAGGCTTCGGGCTGCCTCGCGGCTTCTTCGGCGTCCTGCCTGCCGAGCGCGTGCTGCCGTCGGGTGCCGCGCCGAAGGCGGAGGATCTGCCGCAGGCGGGCGTGGAAAGCGAGATCGCCTTCCGCTTCGGTCGCGACCTCGACCCGCGCGGCGCGCCCTGGTCGGCCGAGGATGTGCGGGCCGCGATCGTGTCGGTACATCCCTCCATCGAGGTGCCGCAGACCCGCTTCGCCGGCCTGGGCGTCCACGGTGCCTTCGGGCTGATCGCCGACAACGGCGCGTCCGGCCTGGGCGTGGTCGGGGAGGGCGTGGCGGACTGGACGCCGGAGGAGCTGATGGAACTCGAAGCCTCGGTCGCCTTCGACGGCGTCGTAGCGGCGAGCGGCCCCGGCTCCCTGGTCGAGGGCGGGCCGTTCGGGGCCACCGTCGCCTTCGTGGCCCTGGCCAATGCCCGCGGCTACACGATCGAGGCCGGGCAGTACGTGATGACGGGGTCCTGCACCGGCTGCCTGCAGCCGCCGCGCCCGGGCGAGGTCGTGGCGTCCTTCGGCCGCTTCGGCACGGTGAAGCTGCAGCTGCCAGCTTAAAAGCCGGGAGGGGCGGGAGCATGAAGGCTCCCGCCATCTCGCCTCAGGCGGGCTGCGCCGCCGCGGTGCCGTGCACCGTGTCCCAGAGGGCGTCGGCGATGTCGAAGTCCTCCTGCGTCTTGATGACGTGGCCGGCCATGCGGCCCACCGGCCAGGTGCCGATCCGGCCGGCATAGGTCGCGCACTTTCCGGCGTTGAAGGCTTCCAGGTAGGGCGCGCGGCGCCAGCCGGTGATCGACCAGGTGATCCGCTCCACCGGCAACAGGTCCTGGCTGTTGGTCTTCTCGCGGAAGGTGAAGTTCACCGGCTCCCCACGATACATGCATTCCAGGTTCTCGGGGATGACGCTCATCAGCGCATCCTCCTGCCCTTCCCGCATATGGGCGACGAAGGAGCGGACCTCCTCGGCAGTGAGCAGCGGCGCGATGGAATGCACCTGCGCCACGGCGTCGCACGGGTGCTTTTCCAGGAACTCCGCCACGAACTGCTCCGAGGTCGCGGTGTTGGAGCCCAGGTGCTCCGGCCGCTGGTGGAACTGCACGCCTTCGGCGGCCGCCACCTCGCCGAAAATGGCGCTTTCGGAGTTCACCCAGACCTCGTCGAAAACCCCGGCCGCGAGGCACTTGCGGATCGCGTGCGCGATCAGCGGCGCGCCGCGGATTTCCTTGAGGTTCTTCTGCTTGAGCCGCTGGCTGCCCAGGCGGGCAGGGATCATCGCGATGATGCGCACCGGATCAGCCCACGCTGTACTCGGCGCGGCCCACCACCATGTCGACCACCGTGGTCAGCCAGATGTTATGCACGCCCTCGACCACGTTGTAGGCGCCCGACGGCAGGTGGAAGTTGATGTCGCCCAGTGCCTTCAGCGGGTTGCCTTCCGACTTGCCGGTGAAGGTCACCACGGTGACCTCGTTCTGCCGCGCCCATTCCGCCGCCTTGACCAGGTTCGGCGAGGTGCCGCTGACCGAGATCAGCACCGCCGCGTCGCCCGGATCGGCGTAGCGCTCCATGGCGCGCCAAACCCAGTTCTCGTAACCGTAGTCGTTGCTGAAGGCCGTGATCAGGTTGGGCTCGTTGAAGTCCACCGCGCGGACCTTGCCCTGCTTGGTGAAGTCCACCGCGCCGTGCGAGGCGAAGGAGGCCGAGGCACCGTTGCCCGCCAGCATCATCTTGCGCTTGTTGTCGCGCAGCTTGATGGCGAGGTCACGGAAGGCGATCAGGTTCGGGAAGTGGCGCGGATCGAAGGCGTCGGCCGTGTAGCGCTTGTAGTAGTCGCTGAGCCAGCCGTTCCAATCGGTGTCGGACGCTGCGTCCATCGGAAAACCCTCCATCAATCCGCGTGGCCGAGAAGCGTCTCGCGAAGCTCCTCGGACTCGTGCCGCTCGTTTTCGTAGATGCGATCGATCAGGTCGAGCACCTGCAGCGCCTGCGTGGAGGAACCGTACTGCACCTCGCTGCCGGTCCGCACGGCCTCGAAGAAGGCATCGGTTTCACGCTGCCAGGAGGCGTCGACCTCGAAGTGGATGCGCTCCTCACTGTCGAAGGTCGCGGCCGGTGCCCTGGCGCGGTTGCGCGCGATCGTCAGCACCTCCTCGCCGTAGGTGCCGGAATTCGTCTTCAGGCCGTTCAGGACGAGGTAGCCGCGCTCCAGGAACACCTCGAGGGAGAAGAGGTGGCGCCACTGCGTCATGGTGGAATGGAAGGACACGGAGCAGCCGGTGGTGCTGTCGCGCATCAGCGCGAAGACGTTGTCCTCGATGCCCGGCGTCTTCCAGTAAAGGTTGGACACCAGCGCGTGCACCTCGTCGAAGGCGCGGCCGTTGATGTGCAACAGCAGGTCCAGCATGTGGATGCCCTGGTCGAGCAGGATGCCGCCGCCGGCCAGCTTCTTGTCGGCGCGCCAGCCCGTCAGGTAATCGCCATCCACGCTCTTGCCGTAGCGTCCGCGCATCCACAGCACCCGGCCGAACTCGCCGCCCGCCACCATCTCCTTCATGCGCAGGATGGCGCCGTGATGGCGGTGGTTGAAGCCGTACATGAGCGTCCGGCCGGACGCGCGCTCGACCCCGATGATCTCGCGCATCTCGGTGCCGTTGAAGCAGGGCGGCTTTTCGCAGAAGACGTGCTTGCCGGCCCGCAGCGACGCGATCGTGAGGGGGCGGTTCAGCCAGTTCGGCGTGCAGATGAACACCGCGTCGAGGGTGGGATCGTCGACGATTTCTTCCGCCGAGGAGGCGACGGGATAGGGGCAATCGTCGGCCACCACGGTGTCGAACACCGTCACGATTTCGGCCTGCCCGCCTGCCTCGATGGCGGCGGCGCGGATCTGCCCCATCTTGCCAAAGCCGATGATGCCTACGCGCATTGGTTGCAAGCCTTTCGCTTAGTTCGTGTCGGCACGGCCGTACCCTGCCCGGCGCCCAAAGGTCGGACCGCCGAGAGCATTGCATTGCACAAACCGCAGCGACAAGCATCCTCTAGGGTACACGCTGACGCAAGATTTTCATTATTTTTTCGAGAAACGTCTCATAATTTATCTTAAGTACATGGAATGTCGGCCTTGCCCGTAAAGCCCAGGTGAGGGACTGTGTGGCCGATCCTTCCCTTGCCAGCGAGCTGCATGTCGTCCCATCCCGCTCCAGACACTGCCGGTTCCCGCACGCCCGCGGCAGCCCTCGACGCGCTCCTCGTTCAAGAGGCGAGCATCGATGGCGGCGGCGTGTTGACCCTGCGGCTGCAGGCCGCGGGGCACCTACCGGGGGTTGTTGCCTCGACCGCAGCGGGCGAGCGGATGCCGCTGCAGCTCCTGTCGAAGAACCGGCTCGAGTTGAGGCGTCGGCTCGCCACCCCGGCGGAGGCGGTGGAGCTCCAGGCCGCCGACCCGGGTGCGTCCCCGGGCCTGTCGCGGCGGATCACGCTGTGGGGACGCCTCGACCCGGCGATGGAGCGCTACCCCGGCCCCGTGGTCTCACGTCACCAGGCGACCCAGGACTTCCTGAAGGGCGCTGCCGATAGGGTGGTGTTTCTCGCCGCCACAGGGTTGTCCGGCGCGTCGTGGAACCGCCTGTGCAGCCTGGCCGAAGGGCTTCGCCGCGAAGGCTGCGTGCCGGTGCTGCTGTTCTGCGGCCAGCCGGAGGTGTTCGAGGCGGCGGTGGCGGACATCCTGAAAAGCTTCGATGCCGCCGCGCCGCTGGTGCCGGCGCGGGTGATGCCGGAAGGGGCCGGAACCTGGGATCAGCTACCCTCCGACCCGGGGCTCGAGGCCTCGCTGCAGCGGCTGCTGCCAGCCTTCGGCGGTGGCACGTCCCGCCTCGTAGCGGAAACGCCGCAACTCCTGGCGCGGCTGGGCAAGCCGGGTGCTGCCATGCGTCGCGCCGTGCTCGTGGAGCGTGACGATGTTTCGGCGCCACGCCTGATCTTCGTGCCCCTGCATCGCCAGCGCCTGATCAACCAGATGCGCGAGAAGCTCCGCGGCGTGGTGGCGATCCTGCCCGACGAAGCCTCCCGCGCGGTGCTGCTGCGCCAGTGCCCTGGCGCCGACATTATGACGCTGCCCGCCGGCGGCGGCGTGTCGTCGCTGCTGGCCGCACTCGGGCTCGAGGCACAGGGCACGAAGCCCATGCTGGACCAGGTGCTGCGCCGCGTGTTTCTCCGCAGCCGCCTGGGCCGCGGCGGCGAGGGCGTGCTGCTGGACGGTCTGCCGCCGGACAGCCGCGACACGCTGCTGTCCGACCTCGCGAGCCTGCCGGGGAATGTTCAGGCCTTCCGCCTCGACGGCGGTGCCCAGGGCCTGCCGGTCACCAGGGCCTACGCGCTGGGCGTGGAACGGCTGCTGGTGCTGGCGGAAGGCGAAGGCTTCGATGCGCTCGCCGCTTCGGTGGAGCAGTGGGGCCTGGAGCCCGTGCCCCTGCTGCCGCAGGCAACCCAGTCGGACCGCCAGATGCTGCAAGCGCTGCGCGGCAGCCGTGCCGGCGCCCATGCCGTACTGCTGGACGGCGAGGCCGGTGGCGAGGTTCCGGAGCACGACGTCCTGGTGCTGCAGGCGGGCGACTCGCAGGCCCTGGCGGAACGTGCCGACGTGGTGGAGCTGAGCTGGGCCGGCGATGGGCGGCGTGGTCGCGTGGCGAGCCTTTTCGACGCCAGCTCCGCCGCCTTCTGGAGCCGTCCCGGCGAGAACGGCGGTCCGCAAGACCGCGCCACCCTGCTGGGCTACGACGAGCGTTGCCTGCCGTCCCTGCTGCCGCAACGGCGCCACCGGCTGGACGCGCTGCTGCTCTTCGCGCTCCACCTCGGCTGCGCCTCGCTCGAGCTCCGTGTCGGTCCGGAGGAGCAGGAGCGGCTCGCGCCGCTGCTGGCGGCGCTGGCGCAGCGCGGTCTCGCGGTGTCGTCGCCCGACTGGAGGAGGGCAGCCTGATGCGCGTCGCGATCTTCGTCACCAATGCCCCCGGCAACTACGGTGGCGGCCGCCTGGCGGCCTACGTCCTCGCGCAGTGCCTCGCCCGCGCCGGGGCCGAGGTCGCCTTCTGCACCAACCACGTTCCGGTGTTCCACGAGGACCTGCACGCCTTCGGGCGGCCCGGGAAGGTGGACATCTTCGTCACCAAGAACTTCCAGGACGCGCTGCCCGAGGGCGGTTTCGACGTGGTGGTGCTGATCCCCACGCAGTCGCTGGACCGGATGGTCTACGTGGGCGCGCGCGGCTTCGCCCGTCGCCGCGGCGCCCGGCTGTGCATCTTCAACTTCGAAACGCCGAACTGGTTCAACGCCGCGGTGCCGGTGGCGCGCGACGAGGTCCTGTGGCGCGAGTGGCGCCTGGCCACCGAGGACGTGGCCGACAACGGCGTGCTGGTGCTGAGCAACTCGCGCGAGTCCGAGAAGTACGCCCGGCTCTGGTACGGCGACGACCGTCTGATGTTCGATCACTGGCACCAGCCCATCAACCTCGACGCGCTGAACCGCGCCGCGCCCCAGTACCGGGAAAACCGCATCCTGTGCTTCGTGCGGCCGCGCGACCCGCACAAGGGCGCGCAGGACATCATCGACGTGCTGGGCGAGGAGATGCGCGGCTGGACGCTGTCGCTGATCGTCGGCAGCCCCAAGCTGGACGAGGCGTATCGCGACACGCTGGTTCCGGTGGCCCGCCGCTATGGCATCGAGGTCGAGGTCCGGCCGCTCGCCAGCGACACCGAGAAGTTCGTCGAGCTCAAGCGCGCGCGCGTCCTGCTTTACCCGTCCTGGTTCGAGGGCTACGGCCTGCCGCCGATCGAGGCGCTCTCGGCCGGAACGCCCTGCGTCTGCTACGACCTCGACGTGTTCCGCGAGGTTTGCGGCGACGCGCTGATCACCGCGCCGGTGGGCGACGTGGCCGGGCTGCGCCGCGGCCTGCTGGAGGTCATGCGATCCTCGCCGGAGGACTGGCGGCACCTGCCCGAGGCCGTGGCTTCCGTGGCCTCGGTGGAAGCCTGTGGCCGGGCGGCGCTGGAAAGCCTGCAGCGCTTCCTTGACGCGCCGCTGCCTGCCCGGCGTACGCCGGCGGTCCCGAACAAGCCGCCGCGCCGGCCGGAACGGCGGCTGGTAAATCTCGGCGCCGCCGTGATGCATCCCGGCTGGTTGCTGGAACTGCGCGGCTGGGCCGCGGTGCCGCCGGATAGCAGCGTGCTGCTCTACGTCGACAGGGAACTGCTCGGCACCGCGCAGCGCGGCATGACCCGCACCGACGTGCTGGCGGCACAGCCATGGGTCGAGACGGCGGAGGTCGGCTTCGGGCTCGTGCGCCCGCACGTCGCCATGGGCGACAGCGTCCAGGTCACCGCCGTGGCGCTCGCGGCGGACGGCGCGGTGCTCGACCATGCGACCCGCATCTACGACCTCGCGGAACTCGCCGCCGCCCGGCCCAAGAAGCCGCCGGCCTGGTGGCGCACCGGCGGCATGAAGTACCAGCGGGAAGCGGACAGCGCCCTGGTGTCCGGCTGGGCCGCCGGCGCGCCGGTGCCGATGCTGATCGAAGGCTTTGCCGGACCGCGCCGGGTCTGGCTCCAGGGCGGGCGGGCGCGCCCCGACGTCATCGCCAAGCTCGAGGGCTTTCCGCAGCAGTCCCCGGCCTTTGCCGCGCACCTGACGCGCGAGGAAAGCTGGATGCTGGAAGCGGCCGGTGAGTTCACGCTGGTCGGCTACGGCCCCGGCGGCATCGCGGTGCAGCGGATGCCCGTGAAGTGGGAACGCGCCACCGCCGGCAAGGCCGAGCCGTCCATGCCGGCCGAGGACCCGACGAGCCTTCCCTTCCTGGCCGAGCTCAAGCGCGCCATCCTGGACGAGTACGGCGTGCTGGAGATCGAGGGACACGTCCTGTCGCGCCCGCGCGTCGAGGCGATCCGCGTGCTGCTCGACGGCGAACTGATGGGCGAAACCCTGCCCGACCGTCTCCAGGCCGGGCTGCACAACAAGAACCGCGCCTATGGCGACGCCTACTCCGGCTTCGCGCTGAACGCCCGCGCCCCGAACCTGCCCGGCGCCGAGGCCCGGGTGGAGTTCATCCGCGACGGCGAGGTGGCGCACGCCATGAGCGTGACGCCGGAGCGCGTCCGGCGCGGCAAGGGCAAGTGGAGCGCCGACGCGGCGCTGCTGCCGCCGACGCTGCTGACCGAGGCCGGCAGCGGCGTGACCCTGCTGGTGATCGGTGACAACGGCCCTCTGGCGCCGGTGGCCGGCGCACCGGAGCGCGCCCTGATGGCGGAACTGCGCCGGCGCGGGCCGCTGGTGCTGTTGCTGCACGGCAACCCCCACCACTTCACCGCCGACCTCGCCCGGTGGCAGGCGCTGTCGGATGGCATCCTCCTGCTCAACGACCTTCACCCGGGGCCGGACGCCCTGCTGAACTGCCTCGACCAGCTATCGGCGGAGCCCGGCCTGGGCGCCGTGATGCTGCTGGGTCAGAAGCGTCCGGGCGCCGTGCCGCTGGAGATGCGGGCCACCACGCTCTGGCCCGCGGCCTCCGTCGCCGCCGCGCCGGCGGAGGCAATCGGCTTCGAGCCCGGGCGGGAAGGGCGCTCCCTCGGTCCTGACGCGGCCGGTGTCCTGGCGGCCTTGCGGCTCGATGGCGTTTCGGCGCCCTCGGGCAAGACTCCCTGGATCGCGGTGGACGCGACCCGGGCCGACCCGCACGAGGTCGCGTCCACCGTGTCGGCCCTGTTGGAACCTGCGGGGGAGGCGGGCAGCACGATCCTGTGCGTCGTCGACGCGCCACCGCTCATGTCGCCCGATGCCGTGCGCCTGCAGCTGGGCCTGCCGGCGGAGGTGGCGCTCGCCTGGGTGCCGGAATTCGTGATGCTCGACCGTGCCAGGGTCATCGCCCTGGTGGACCCTTGCAACCGGGGTGATCCTTCGTCCCCGGCGGTGGCCGCACTGGGCATGGGGGTGCCGGTGGTGTCGCTGCAGCGCGGCGGCCCCTGGCCCTGCGTCGCCGCTGCCGAGGTTCCTGCCGGCGGCTTCACGCTCCCGGCGCTGCCCGAGCACCCCTACGCCGTGCTGGACGAGGTCCTGTCCGGACCCGTGCTGCTGCAGCCGGAAGGCGGCGGCGAGGACAGCCACGAAGTGCATCTCGACCCGAAGGTGGCGGCATGAGCGCGCGTCTGCCGGAGGTTCTGGCCCAGGCCGGCGCCGCGCGACGGCTGCTGCTGCGCGAAGGGGTGACCAGCCTCGGCCTGCTGGAAGTTGAGTTCGTCGACAGCCTGCCGGCGCGCCGGATTGGCCCCGGTCCCACCGCGGTGCTGCCGCTGCCGGCCCTCGAGGGCGAGGTGCCGCAGCTGCGTCTCGTGCTGGCGGGCGAGGACCTCGCCGCCTATGGCGGGCTGGAGCTGCGCCTGAACGGGCGGCCGCTGGCGTTGCAGCCGGTCCCGGTGCCGGCTGAGTTCGACGGGCTGCCCGGCGTCCTGGCCCTGGCGGCCGCGCTTCCCGACCCGGCCGGCGGCAGGAACGGCCGGCTGGAGCTGCGTCTCGGCTGGACCCTGCCGCATCCCGACGGCACCTGCCTGTGCGGCCCAGCGCTCCTGGCCGTGGATCGTCCTCCTCAGCCTCTTTCCCAACCCGCTGAGGCTGTCCCGGCATGAAGATCGTCCACGTCAACGCCGCCGATGCCGACCTCGCGGAGAACTGGCTGCGCCAGGCGCCCGGCGTGCCGACGGTGCTGGTGTCCGACCTCGAGGACGCGCCCATCGCGGCCGGCATCGCGCGTCGCCACGGCCTGCGCCACTTCGTGCTGCCCGACGCGCCCGACCGGCCGGAAGCGCTGCGCCTGCGCCCGCTGCTGGGGCATGTCGGCGACGAGGCGGTGATCCTGAGCGAGCCCGCGCGCATGTCCATGGTCTTCCTGGGCGGGCAGGAGCAGCCGGCCTGGAACGACCGCTACCCGGCGGTGCGCGTGCTGCACGCGCTGGGCGTGCGCCGCTTCCACTTCCAGGGCCGTACGCAGGAGCTCCGCATCGAGGTGCCGCTGCTGCTCGACGGTTTCCGCAACCGCCACGCCGGGCAGCGCGCCTTCGTGGTGGGCAATGGGCCCAGCCTGCGCAATATCGACATGACCAAGCTGCGGGGGCAGGTGGCCTTCGGCTCCAACCGCTCCTTCATGGGCTATGCCGACTGGGGGCTGAGCTTCCCCTACTGGGCCATCTCGGACCGGCTGCAGATCGAGATGTATCGCGAGGAGTACGAGGCGGGGATGGACGCGGAGTCCATCAAGTTCATCCCCTTCGAGTACCTGGGCTTCATGCGCATGCCCAACCAGGTGCCGGTGCCGATGCCCGGCGAGATCCCGGCCGGCGACAGCATCCTGCCTTTCCCGCAGTTCGGGGAAACGCCGGCGATGCTGTTCAACAGCTTCACCGTGACCATCGTGCTGATCCAGCTCGCGGTGATGATGGGCTGCAACCCGGTCGTGCTGATCGGCGTGGACCACACCTACCCGATCGCCAAGGTGCGGCGCCGCGGCCAGGACGAGCAGGATCCGAACCCCACGGCGCATATCGCGCCCGAGGACCTGCTCAAGCGCACCCGGCTGGGCTTCGACTTCTGGGAAGGCAACACGGCGCAGGGGCCGACGCACTTCACCAACAACTACACCAGCAACCGCATCTTCGTGCCGCCGCGCACCGCTTGGTCCGAGGTCTGCTACAGCTACTGCTCGCTCTGGGGGGCAGCGAACGGCGTCGAAATCATCAACGCCACGCCGGGCACGCATCTCGACGCCTTCCCCAAAGCGGAGTTCGAACGCTTCGTCTGAACGGCCCGGGCTGCTATCCCGTCGCAGCGGCACCGGCTGAGCGTCGCCGCGACCGGAGGTGATGCCGATGTCCCAGGCCCGTAAGACCATGCTGCTGACGGGTGCCAGCCGCGGCATCGGCCATGCCACGGTGAAGCGCTTCCAGGAGGAAGGCTGGCGCATCCTCACGGTGTCGCGCCAGCCCTTCGACGACGCCTGCGCCTGGCCCGAGGCGCGCGACAGCCACCTCCAGGCCGACCTCAGCGACCCGGTTCAGGTGGGCGAGCTCATCGCTCTGGTGAAGCAGCGCCTGGGCGACGGGCAGTTGCACGCACTGGTCAACAATGCCGGCATCTCGCCGAAGGGACCGGGCGGCGCCCGGTTGGGCGTGATGGCCACCGACTACGCCGCCTGGAACGCCGTGTTCAACGTGAACCTCTTTTCGATCGCGCTGCTGGCGCGTGGGCTGTTCGAGGAGCTGCGCGCGGCCGGCGGCTCGGTCGTCAACGTCACCTCGATCGTGGGTTCGCGCGTGCATCCTTTCGCCGGCACGGCCTATGCCTGCTCCAAGGCAGCGCTGGCGGCGCTGACGCGCGAGATGGCGCACGAGTTCGGGCAGGCCGGCATCCGCGTGAACGCCATCGCGCCGGGTGAGATCAGGACCTCGATCCTGTCGCCCGGCACCGACAGGATCGTGCAGGAGCAGATCCCGATGCGCCGGTTGGGCGAAGCGCGCGAGGTCGCGGAAACCATCCTCTACCTGTGCTCGCCGGCCTCTGCCTACATCAACGGCGCGGAGATCCACATCAACGGCGGCCAGCACGTCTGACGCAGGGCGCGTCGGCGCACGGTGTGAACAACCTGCGGGCAGGGCAGCGCCTTTTTGCCCAGTTCCTCGTCTTTGGTGACCGTATGCGGCCAGTATGCCGCCATCCCTTGCAACGGTCTGGTGTTCTGCGCAGGCTGCGGCGCCGGGCTGCGCCCGGGTCGCTGCATGGAGTACCTGAAATGCGTCCGCCCCGTTTTCCCGTGTCCTGCCGTTCCGCCCTCCTTCGCGATACGGTGCGCCCGGGGATGTCGGGGCTGCCGGCGTGACCGGCACGGTTCGCCTCGCGGCCGATATCGGCGGCACCTTCACCGACCTCGCGGCGGAACGCACCAGCGCCGCCGGCGTCGAGCGTTGGACGGCCAAGGTGCTCACCACCCCGGCCACGCCGGAAACGGGCCTGCTGGAAGGCGTTCGCGTGCTGCTGCGGAAGGCTGGACTGCAACCCTCCGATATCGCGGTGATGGTGCACGGCACGACGCTGGCCACCAACGCCATCATCGAGCGCAAGGGCGCCCGCACGGCGCTGCTGACCACGGAAGGCTTCCGCGACGTTCTCGCGCTCGGCAACGAGAGCCGCTACGACCAGTACGACCTCAACATCGCCCTGCCGGAACCGTTGGTGCCGCGCCGCCTGCGCCTGACGGTGCCCGAGCGCCTCGACAACGAAGGCAAGGTCCTGCGCCCGCTGGACGAGGCCGCAGTCCGGCAGCAGGTCACCGCGATGCGCGAAGCGGGCGTGGAAAGCTTGGCGATCGGCTTCATCCACGGCTTCGTGCAGCCGGTGCATGAGCGTCGCGCGGCCGAGATCGTGCGCGAGATGTGGCCGGAACTGCCGGTCTCGCTGTCGAGCGAGGTCAGTCCGGAGATGCGGGAATGGGAACGCTTCTCCACCACCGCCGCCAACGCCTACGTGCAGCCGCTGATGGCGCGCTACCTCGGCCTGCTGGAGCGCGGGCTGCGCGAGATGGGCATGGACGCGCCGGTCTTCATGATGCTGTCCGGCGGCGGCCTGACCACGCTGGATACTGCCGCGCGCTTCCCGATCCGGCTGGTGGAAAGCGGCCCGGCCGGCGGCGCCATCTTCTCGGCGCACGTCGCACGGCAGCGCGGGCTGGACAAGGTGCTGAGCTTCGACATGGGTGGCACCACGGCCAAGGTCTGCCTGATCGACGACTATGCGCCGCAGGCCAGCCGCACCTTCGAGGTCGCCCGCGTCGGCCGCTTCCGCAAGGGCTCCGGCCTGCCGCTGCGGATCCCCGTGCTGGAAATGGTGGAGATCGGCGCCGGCGGTGGCTCGCTCGCCAGCATCGACGCCCTGGGGCTGATCCAGGTCGGCCCGGAAAGCGCCGGGGCCGATCCGGGGCCGGCCTGCTACGGACGCGGTGGCACGAAGCCGGCCGTGACCGACAGCAACCTCCTGCTCGGCCGCTACGAGCCGACGCTCTTCGCGGGCGGCACGATGCAGCTGCAGCCGGAACGCTCACGCGAGGCGCTGCGGGAACATGTCGGCACCCGCCTGGGGCTGGAGCCTGAGATGGCGGCGCTGGGCGTGATCGAGATGGTGGACGAGAACATGGCCAATGCCGCGCGCGTCCACGCCATCGAATCCGGCAAGGGCTTCGAGGACCGCGCCATGATCGCCTTCGGCGGCGGCGGCCCGGTACACGGCTACCGCGTCGCGGAAAAGATCGGCATCCGCCGCGTGCTGGTGCCCTCGGGCGCCGGCGTCGGCTCCGCCATCGGCTTCCTGCGCGCGCCGGTGGGCTACGAGGTGGTGCGCTCGCTCTACCAGCGCTTCGCCAGCTTCGACCGCCTGGCGGTGAACGCCCTGCTCGAGGACATGGCGCGCGAGGCCGAGGCCATGGTGGCGCCCGGTGCCTTCGGGGCCCCCACCGCGCAGACCCGCACCGCCTACATGCGCTACGTCGGGCAGGGGCACGAGATCGCGGTGCCGCTGCCCCCGCGCGCGCTGGACGAGGCCGATGTCGCCGCCATCCGCGCGGCCTACGACGCGGAATATACCCGCTTCTACGACCGCCCCGTGCCGGGTTCCGACGTGGAGATCCTGACCTTCGCGCTGACCGTGGCGACCCTGACCGAGGCGGCCGAGCCGGTGGCCGAGCCCGAGCCCGCCCCGGCCGGCAGCCCGATCCGCCAGCAGCAGGTGCGCGACACGCTGAGCGGCACGGTCTCCGCCTGGCCGGTCTATGATCGCGAGGCGCTGCCGCCCGGCGCTGCCGTCCAGGGGCCCTGCATCATCGCCGAGACGGAAACCAGCACGCTGGTCGGCCCCGGCTGGACATGCCGCGCCGATGGCCTCGGCTACCTCGAACTGCTGCGGGAGACCGCGTGATGAACGACGCTTCGGTGACCCCCTCCGGCCAGCCGGATGCCCTGGCCACGATCCAGCGCCAGATCCAGTGGAACCGCCTGATCGCGGTGGTGGAGGAACAGGCGCAGACCATGATCCGCACCGCCTTCTCCACCACGGTGCGCGAGGCGGGAGACCTTTCCGCCGGGATCTTCGACCTTCAGGGCCGCATGCTGGCGCAGGCGGTGACCGGCACGCCCGGCCACGTGAACTCCATGATGGAGAGCGTGGGGCACTTCATGCGCAAGTTCCCGGTGGAGAGCATGCAGCCCGGGGACCACTATATCACCAACGATCCCTGGCTCGGCACCGGGCACCTGCATGACCTGACGGTGGTAACGCCGGCCTTCCGCGACGGCCACATCGTCGGCCTGTTCGCCAACACCGCGCACGTGATCGACGTGGGCGGCCGCGGCATGGGGCCGGACGCGCGCTCCGTCTACGAGGAAGGTCTCTACATCCCGATCATCAAGTGCTTTGACCGGGGCGTCGCCAACGAGACCTTCTTCGACATCCTGCGCATGGGCACGCGCACGCCGGCGGAGCTGGAGGGAGACGTTTACTCGCTCTGCGCCTGCAACGACGCCGGCGCGCGCCGCCTGGTCGAGATGATGGACGAGTTCTCGATGGACAGCCTCGACCCGCTGGCCAGCTTCATCTTCAGCAGCAGCCTGCGCGCCACGGTGGCCGAGATCGCCAAGCTGCCCGAGGGCACCTTCCGCGCCACCGTCCGCTCCGACGGCTACGAGGCGCCGGTGGACCTCGTGGCCGCCATGACGATCCGCCCCGACGCGATCGAGGTGGACTTCGCCGGAACCTCGGGCCTGTCGGGACGCGCCATCAACGTTCCGCCCGCCTACTGCCGCGCCTATGCCTGCTTCGGCATCAAGTGCGTCGTGGCACCGGAGATCCCCAACAACTGGGCGAGCCTGCAGCCCTTCCGCATGGTGATTCCCGAGGGCTGCATCCTCAACGCCCCGCGTCCCTACCCGGTGGCGGTGCGCCACATCGTCGGACAGCTGCTGCCCGACCTGATGATGGGCTGCCTGCACCAGGCGGTGCCGGACCGGGTGACGGCGGAAGGCTCCTCGGCGCTGTGGAACCCCCCGCTGCGCGGCGGCTCGGAGGTGAGCGGGCAGGGCGCCACGCTGCCGGATTTCGAGGTGATCACCTTCAACTCTGGCGGCACCGGCGCCCGCCCGCGGCTGGACGGGCTGGACGGCACGGCCTTCCCCTCGGGCGTTCGCACCGTCCCCGTGGAGGCCACCGAGAACGTCGCGCCGGTGATCTTCTGGCGCAAGGAGCTGCGCCCGGACTCCGGCGGTGCCGGCCGTACCCGCGGCGGCATGGGCCAGATCATGGAGATCGGCGCCAAGGGCGAGGCCGAATTCGCCGTGAATGCCATCTTCGACCGCGTCGACAACGCGCCACGCGGGCGCGATGGCGGGCAGGACGGCGCGCCGGGCTGGGTCGGGCTGGACGACGGCACGGTGCTGCGCGCCAAGGGCTACCAGACCGTGCCCGCGGGACGGCACCTGCTGCTCAAGCTGCCGGGCGGCGGCGGCATGGGCGACCCGGCCGAGCGCGATCCGGCGGCGCTGGAGCGTGACATCGCGGACGGGCTGGTGTCGCGCTGACACCCACCCGGTGACATCGCGACGGCCGCGTGACCGTCGCGACCGGCGGTCCGCCGCTCCCGGGAGCGGCAGTGGGCCATGGTCCGGGCCGCGACGCAGATGCCCGGACCCAGGCCGGAGCCGGTGCGGCCAGGCCAGCATCGGAAGCGCCCGTGAGCAGGCCAGGCCTCGGCTGAGCTGCCCCGGCCTCAGCCCAGCCGCAGCGCGTCCTCGAAGCGGATGCGCGGAAAGATTTCGAGCTGTCCCCCGCGCGTGGCGTTGCGCACCCAGCCGCCTTCCGCTTCCGCGAGGCGCCGGGCCAGCAGGAAGGCCGAGCAGATGTCGCGCCAGGAGGGCGGGATCCAGGGGCGGCCGCTGCGATAGCCGGGGATGAAGTGGTTGCCCTCGGCCGTGGCCAGACCGTCCAGCCCGGGCTCTACGCCGTGGAACGAGAAGTCGATGCCGTAGAAGACGAAGCGCCGCACGCCCATCCACCAGGCTACCTGCATCGCCGCGAAGAGCGAGGAGCCGCCGGCCCCCACGACCCGGCCGGGATCGAGCGAGAAGAGCGGTGGCCAGATCGAAAGCTGCCGCAACCAGATCCACTCACCGGGGATTGCGGGCCTGGACTCGGTGGCCAGGAACACGGTTCCCCCGGCCTCCGCCACGATTTCCTCGCCGAAGTCGGCGATCATCTGGCCATCCCCGCTGAAGGTGTAGCGGGGCCGCAGCGATGTGCCGCCATAGGCCAAGTGCAGGCGGTTGAAGCCGAAGCAGAGCTGCCCGCGCAGCGCGTCCAGATCCTCCGGCCGGACCGAGGGGCCGTTGCCGATCAGCCAGGCCGTGGCCCCAGCGTGGCGGTCGCGCAGTGCATCGAGGCGCCCGTCGCGGGCCTCCGGCGCGGCGAGCCAGCCACCCAGCGGGTTGGTCGGCAGGCCCCGACGCCCGTCCGCCGACACGGCGATGCTGTTCGGGCGGATCGGCAGCCGCGTCCGCAGGAGGCCGGGCGACGCCTTGATCATGCCTTCCAGCCGGTGATCGACCCAGAGCTGCGTGGCGATCCCCGGATCGCTCCAGGCCTGCGCCACCGCGCCGTCCCCGGTGGGCTCCAGGCTGACGAGGTCGGCGCGGTCCTCGATCACCTCGCCGGTCGCGACGGCCAGCAGTGGCTCCTTGCCCGCGGCGAGGAGCAGGCGCAGCTCGGAAGGCGCCATCCCCGGCGGCAGCACGGCGGTGCCTTCCACGCGCAGCTGCCCGGGCGCGCCGGGCAGGATCTCCACCCGGGCATTGCTCAGGGGACGCAGCGCCCGCATCTCACCGTGCAATGCCTCGGGCGGCTGATCGGTGAGCAGCCGCAGCCCCATCTGCAACAGCCCGTTGTGGCGGTTGAAGCGGACGGTGAGGCCTTCCACGCGGGCCACGGCGTTCGCCTCGGCAAGCTCGCTCATGCACGTTTCTCCAGCGATGCCACCAGGGCAAAGGCGAGCCCCTGCGTCGCCAGCCACCAGGGCTGCCAGACGCCGAAGGAGAACAGGAAGGTGACGGCGCCCGAGGCGAGCACCCCCAGCGCGGCCGGCCCCGGCGCGCGCAGCGCCAGCGCGGCCACGAGCATCGTGGCCAGCAGCAGTCCCACCCAACCCAGCTCGAGCTGCAGCTGCAGCGGACCGTCATGCGGATGCAGCGGCAGCAGCTCGACATCGTCGCGCGCGAAGAAGGCGCGCGCCTCAGGGCGTGTCTCGCCGATGCGATCAAGGTTCTCGGCGGGCACGCCACCATGGCCGCCGGGGATCACGCGGCTCGCTTCCAGGCCCCAGCCGAGCAGCGGGCGCTCCGCGGCGCGCTGATGCGCGAAATCCCAGATCAGGATGCGGTGCACCGCCGAGATCGGCAGGTGCGCCACGACGGAGGGCCGGCCCAGCATCGCGCCGAGGAAAGGCGCGATGAGGAAGCCGGCGACCAGTCCCGCCGCGATGAGCCGCCGCAGCCGCAGCCGCCGCGCCAGGACCGCCACGGCGGCCCCCAGCAGGGCCGCGATCTTGGCCGTGTCGCCCGGCAGCAGCACCACCGCCAGGACGCAGGCCGCCAGCGCCGCCAGCCGCACCGGGCGGGGAAAGGGCGTCGCGACGAGCAGCGGCAGCAGCAGCGCCGCCACCGAGCCTGCGGGCTTGAGGCCGAACTCGATGTCGGGCCGCGCGGCGGGGAGGCCGCGCACCAGGAGGCGCACGGCGTTGCCCGTCACGGCGTCCAGCAGCGCAAGCCCCAGGCCCAGCAGCAGCCCCCAGAACAAGGCCGTCCCGACGGCGCCGCCGTCCTCCGGCGCCACGGCGCGCGCCGCGGCGACGCTGAGCAGGACGATAGCCAGGAACTGCAGCCCGGTCGCGACGCTGCGCCCCGGCTCGGGCGCCCAGAGCGACGAGGCAAGACCCAGCGCCGCCAGCGCCAGCCAGCCCCACAGCATCCGCCCGTCGGGCCAGGGCCAGCGGCCGGTCGCCCGGCGGGAGGCCAGCACCGACAGCGCCAGGCAGACCAGCGCCAGCGGCGCCATGGCCTTGGATTGCAGCACCGCCGCCGCGGGCGCCAGCAGGGCGGCCGCCGCGACGGGAAAGGCGGCAGACCGCCAGCGCAAGGCGGTCAAACGACGGACAGGCTTTCCCGACGCAACTCGACCGTGAAGGCCTCCAGCGCCGCGCCGAAGCGCTCGAGCATCTCGTCCACTTCGCTCTCGGTGATGATCAGCGGGGGCGAGAAGGCGACGGCGTCGTTGGCCAAGCCGCGCACGATCACGCCGTGCGCCTCGCACAGCTTGGCCAGGCGCGCGCCCAGCTTGCGGGCAGGGTCGAAGTTGCGGTGCGTGGCCTTGTCCTCGACCATCTCGACGGCGGCGATCAGGCCCATGCCGCGGATCTCACCGATCAGCGGGTGGTCGGCGAAGCGGCGGCGCAGCTCGTTCTGCAGGTGCGCGCCCACCTGCCGGGAATGCCCGGCCACGTCCATTTCGTCATAGATCTTGAGCGTTTCCACCGCGACCGCGGCGGAGACCGGGTGGCCGGAATAGGTAAAGCCGTGACCCCAGGTGCCGATCTGGCTGCTGCCCTCGGCCAGCCCCTCGAAGATGCGCTCGTTCACCAGCACGCCCGAGATCGGCAGGAAGGAGGAGCTCAGCGCCTTGGCACAGGTCAGGATGTCGGGCTCCATCCCGAGGCTCTGCGAGCCCCAATAGGCGCCGGTCCGGCCGAAGCCGCAGATCACCTCGTCGGCCACCAGCAGCACGTCGTACTTGCGCAGGACGGCCTGCACCTTCTCGAAGTAGGTGCGCGGCGGCACGACGACGCCGCCCGCGCCCATGATCGGCTCGGCCCACATCGCGGCCACGGTGTCGGGCCCTTCGCGCAGGATCAGCGCCTCGATCTCGTCGGCGAGGCGCGAGGCGAAGGCTTCCTCCGACTCGCCGGGCTCCGCGCCGTGGTAATGGTGCGGGGCGGACACGTGGAAGATGCCGGCGATCGGCAGGTCGAACAGCTTGTGGTTCGCGGGCAGCCCGGTCAGCGAAGCGCTGGCCACCGTCACGCCGTGGTAGGCGCGCAGGCGCGAGATGATCTTCTTCTTCTGCGGCCGGCCGATGGCGTTGTTGTAGTACCAGACCATCTTGACCGCGCTGTCATTCGCCTCGGAGCCCGAGTTGGCGAGAAAGGCGCGCGCCATCGGCACCGGGGCGCGCTGCACCAGCATCTCGCTCAGCTCGATCATCGGCTCGTGCGCCTTGGCGCCGAAGGCGTGGTAGAAGGGCAGCTTGCGCATCTGCCGGTCCGCCGCCTCGCGCAGGCGCTCGTTGCTGAAGCCCAGCGAGGCGCACCAGAGGCCGGCCACCGCCTCGATGTATTCCTTGCCGCTCTCGTCCCAGACCCGCACGCCCTGGCCGCGCTCGATGATCAGCGAGCCGGTTTCGCGATGCGCCTTGTGCTCCGTGTAGGGATGCAGCGCGAAGGCGGCGTCGCGGGCGGCGGGGGAATTGGCGCGAGGGGGCATAGCGTGGCCTTCCAGGATAAAGGCGGCATTCTACGCCCGTCCTGCCCCACGCGCACAGGTGGCGGCGCGGCGATGGCGCCGCTTTCTCAGCCGGGCGAGGCGGCGCTGCCGATTGCCAGTCGCCGGCGCCGCTGACGCTCCTCCGTTGCCGTCGGCGCCGCGCCGCGGCGGGTGTTGCGAAGGTAGGCGGCGATGCGGTCGAATTCCGCCGCCTCGGGCCGGTCCTGGCCCGGGGCGGCGGTGCGATGGCTGGCCATCAGGGCCACGAGGTCCGTCAAGCCGATGGAACGGGTGCATTGCATCGCCGGCACTCCTGTCGCGTTGATGGCAGCAGGCTATGAGAACTTGCGTATCATTCGCAAGTGACAAACTGTGGGGAGCCCGATCGGGCCGACAGGGCTCCAGGAGGGGCGCTCGCCCCGGCGCCCCTGAACCTTCAGGCAGCAGCCAGCATGGGCGCGTCCATCGCCCGCAGCACCGGTGCCCCGTTGCCACGCAGCTCCAGCACGCCGCCGCGCGGAACTTCCTGCCAGGGTGCGCGGTCCTCGTCGATCGGCTCCGACACCAGCACGAGCCCGGCCTGGGTATGGCGAAAATAGAGCGACGGCGGTCGGGCGTCGCAGGCCCAGCGGAAGGCCCAAAGGTTCTCGCCGTCCGACAGCGCGGCCGTGAAGCGCAGCGGCGCCGCGATGCCCCGGTCCGACATGATGCGCCGGACCTGGTGCAGCGTGCGCGTCACCGCCGCCACAGGATCGTGCTCGAGCCCGCTCGCCAGCGCCGCCAGGAACAGCGCCTCGCTGTCGGTGGTGCCGCCGCGTGCGGTGTAGAGCGCGTCCGGGATCAGCGCCTCGACCTGCCGCCGCACCCGCGTCCACTCGCCGATCTGGCCGTTGTGCATGAACATCCAGCGGCCATGGACGTAGGGATGGCAGTTGGCGCGCGTGGTGGCGGTGCCGGTGGCGGCCCGGACATGGGCGAAGAACAGGCGGGAGCGGACCTGCGAGGCGATGGAGCGGAGGTTCTCGTCCGACCAGGCGGGGCGCACCTCCCGGTAAAGGCCCGGCTCCTCGCGCTCACCGTACCAGCCCAGGCCGAAGCCGTCGCCGTTGGTCTCGGTCTTGCACTCCGTGGCGTGCAGCGACTGGTGGATCAACGAGTGGCAGGGCGCCGCCACCAGCGTGTCCATCAGGATGGGTTCGCCACGGTAGGCCAGGAAGCGACACACGGGCCGGACCTCAAGAGGATGTGAGGTTTGAAGCCTAGGAGCCCACCGGAGCCGTGTGAAGCAGGAACTTCAAACCCGGCGGTTAACTTACTGTATCGAGGCGGAAACAGGTAGCTGGACGCTGTGAGCGGACGGCCGGGTCGCGTGACCCGGCCGGACGGCATCCTTAGCCTTCCGTCTTGCTCTTCATCAGGGCCTTGGCTTCCTCGGCGCTCGACACGCCGCCATGGGAGCCGGACCAGCTGACGGGATCCTCCAGGAACTTCCGCACCTCGCGCAGGGCGCTCTCGTCGAAGTAGGGGCGCTCGCGGCAGACCTCCAGCACGTCCCACCAGGTGCAGAGGTGGTGCAGGTTCAGGTTCATCTGCTTCATGGTGTCGAAGGCGCCGGGGAAGACGCCGTAGAAGAACACCACGAAGGTGTGGTCGCAGATCGCGCCGGCATCGCGCAGCGCCTGGGCGAAGCGGATCTTGGAGCCGCCGTCGGTGGTCAGGTCCTCCACCAGCAGGGTCTGCTTGCCCTCGGGCACGTCGCCCTCGATCTGGGCGTTGCGGCCGAAGCCCTTGGGCTTCTTCCGGACATAGGCCATCGGCGCCATCATCCGGTCCGCAATCCAGGCGGCGTAGGGGATGCCGGCGGTCTCGCCGCCCACCACCGCCTCGATGGTCTCGAAGCCGATGTGGCGGCCGATCTTCTCCACCGCCAGCTCGCAGATCTTGTTGCGAGCACGCGGGAAGTAGATGATCCGGCGGCAATCGATGTAGACGGGGCTCTTCCAGCCCGAAGTGAAGGTGTAGGGCTCTTCCGGACGGAAGTTGACCGCCTTGATCTCCAGCAGGATGCGCGCTGTGGTCAGCGCGGCGTCGCGGTCCCAGTCAGAGGCGTGTCGGGCGGTCATGTTGAGTTCTCCAGGTTGCCCGTCCGTTAGCCTCCGCGCGCGGCGGCGTCCATGACCGATACGTGGCCAGCGGGCGCGCAGGTGGAAACACGCCCGGCGCCGATCTGGGTACTGGCCGATCCCCGTGCCGGCACGGCCGCCCAGGCGCTGGGCATCGCCGAGCGCCTGGGCCAGCCCTTCCGCACCGTAACGCTGGAATGGTCGCCGCTGGCGCGCCTGCCCTGGCCATTGCCCACGCTGGCCGGGCTGACGCCGCGGGCGCGGGAGGCCCTGGG
This sequence comes from Roseomonas elaeocarpi, assembly GCF_042433915.1. Lineage (NCBI taxonomy): Bacteria > Pseudomonadati > Pseudomonadota > Alphaproteobacteria > Acetobacterales > Roseomonadaceae > Roseomonas > Roseomonas elaeocarpi. Next base: position 541,310 of record NZ_JBHLUN010000005.1, read on the forward strand.
GACCGAGGTGCCGGCGCTGGTGCTCTCGGCCGGGCGGCGCTCCGCCCCGGTGGCCCTGTGGCTGCGCCGGCGCGGGGCACGCGTGGTGCATTGCATGCGGCCGGGCTTCGCGGCGGGACAGTTTGATCGCCTCGTGCTCGGGCGGCACGACCTGCCGGCGAAATCCGGCTGGCCGAGCAACGTCGTGCCCGTGCTCGGCGCCACCCACCGGATTTCGCCGGAGCGGCTGCTGCGGGAACGTGCCGCCCACGAGGCGCTCTCGGCCCTGCCGGGGCCGCGGACCGTGCTGCTGCTGGGCGGCCCCGTGCGCGGCGAGGGCATGGTGCCCGCCGAGGCCGCCGCCATCGCCGGGCGCCTGGCCGCCGAGGCCCGCGCCTCTGGCGGCAGCGTCCTGGCGTCCACCAGCCGGCGCACCGGCGATGCCGCCGCCGCAGCCGTAGCGGCCGCCCTCGGAAACACGCCGGGCCGGCTGTTCCGCTGGGGCGAGGCGGGACCCAATCCTTTCGCGGGGTTCCTGGCCTGGGCCGACCGGATCGTGGTGACCGGCGACAGCGTGTCCATGATCTCCGAGGCGCTCGCGACCACGGCGCCGGTCTTCGTCGCCCGGGCCGGCGGTGCGCGCCGTCATGCCCGCCTCCATCGCACTCTGTTCGAGGCGGGGCAGGCGCGGCCCTTCGATGGCGACCTGTCGCCCTTTGATCGGGCGCCGCTGGACGAGAGTGCCCGAGTGGCGGCGCTCCTCGTCCAGGCCGGGCTGGTTCCCACCGGAGCCGCCGCCGGCTGAGGCCGGGGCGCGGTCCCGCTGAAGCATCGTTGACGTGGCCGGTGGATGGTCCTCACGGCTTCACTGCCGGGGCAGCGCGGCGGCCGGTGGACCGTGGCCGGCGCAGCCCTGCCGCCTCGCCCGGGTTCAGCCGCCCGTCAGCTCAGCCGCACACTGGGCTTCGCCAGGCGCTGCAAGCCCTCGGCCGCCCAGATCAGCGGGACGCGCCAAGGACCGTGCACCACGAGCTGATATTGCCGGTACAGCATGTTGTAGCTGAACTGCGCGAAGCGGCCCTCGATGAAGCCGCCCGGCAGCACCCCGAGTCGCCCGAGGCTGCCGAAGGCGTCGTAGCCGCCCAGCGACACCAACGAGCCGCGCTCCTTGTAGCGGAACGGGGTGAGCGGGCTGCCGTTCAGGAATTCGGGAAGCGTTTTCGCCAGGTGCGCTGCCTGCTGATGCGCGACCTGCGCCGTGGCGGGCAGGGGACGCTCGGAGCCCGGCGGCGTCAGCGCGGCGCAGTCGCCCAGCGCGAAGATGTGCTCGTCCGCCGTGGTCTGCAGCCCCGGCGTCACCACCAGCCGGTTGGCGCGGTCGGTCGCCAGCCCGTCGATCCCGGCCAGCACCGCGGGCGCGCGGATGCCCGCCGCCCAAACCTTGAGTGTCGCCTCGACGCGCCGGCCGGAGCGCAGCGTCAGGCCCCCGGCGTCCACCGAGGCAACCGGATCGCCCGTCAGCACCTCGACGCCCAGCCGCCCGAGCGCCGCGCCTGCGGCGGTGGAAACGCGTTCCGGCAGGGCTGGCAGGATCCGCGGTGCCGCCTCGATCAGCGTCAGCCGCAGGCGCGCGCGCAACCCGGGCAACCCGTAGCCGGAGGCGAGGTCGAGCGCGTGGTTGATCTCGCCCGCGAGTTCCGTGCCGGTGGCACCGGCGCCGACGACGGCCAGCGTCAGCTCGGGCTTGTCAGGGGCGGCGAGGATGCGGATGACCTCCTCGCGCAGCGCGACGTTGAAGGCTTCCGCCTGGTCGCGGCTGTCGATGAAGCGGCAGTGCTCCGTCACGCCGGGCGTGCGGAAGTCGTCGGCATGGCTGCCGATCGCCAGCACCAGGATGTCGTAAGGCAGCCGCGTGGTGACCGTGTCCTCACCCCGCTCGTTCTGCAGCGTTCCCAGCGTCACCTGCCGGTGCTCCCGGTCGAGTGCCCGGAGCATGCCTGGCCAGAAGGTGAAGCCGTGCCGCCTGGCATGGGCGAGGTAGGACACCTGTTCCGTGGCAGTATCCAGCGTTCCGGCCGCGACCTCGTGCAGCCTTGGCTTCCAGACGTAGCTGCCGCTGCGATCCACCAAAGTGATGTCGAGCCTCGGGCCGCCGCGCCGGCCGGAAAGCCGGGTGGCGAGGTCGAGCCCCGCGGCGCCACCACCCACGATCACGACGCGCCTGGGTGTCACCGCAACGCTTCCCTTGTTCGTCATGGCGGGCTCGTGACTCCAGGTTCTACCATTCAAGCTTGGAACGCTCTGGTGGATGCACCATTTTCTCGCCAATGCCCGTGGCTGCATAGCTAGAGCCTCGAAGCTGGCGTGCAGACGGGCGCGGGGCAGCCGCGTCGCAGTGTTTGCCTCAACGCCGACCGTGAAGGCGCGACTGGCAACATGGTTGCGCGGCGTGAGCATGGCGGCAGCCGCCGTCGTTGCTGAGGCAGGTTGTGCCGCGCTCGTCTCGACACTTGAAGAGCCATTCAGGTGAGAATATAACTTGGCAAATGGTTGCGAGCGATTCTCATCCGGGTCGCAGCATAGGAGTATCCGATGGGCAACGACTTCAGCCACATCACCCGCAATTGCGAGCGTGCCGTGGTGACGGCCTATCGGGAGCTGCGGATCGGCGGCAGCGACGACCTGTCCTCGTTCCGCGCCTGCACGACGCTGTACCGCATCCATCACCCGGAAGCCTCGGTGAGCGAGGCGCAGCGTCTCGTGGCGGAGTGGGTGGACCATCACCTCGTGCGTGGCGAGAAGGGCCCGACCAGCGGCTGCGAGTGTGACTGACGCGATCTGCGGTGGCTGAGGGTGGCGGCCGGAACGCGCCGCCTCGAAACCGCCGCCTTTGCCGGGCGTAATCTCCGGCAGCCATGATGCGATTTAAATCTCTCGTTTCCTCCACGGCCCTGTCGCTGATCCTCGCCGCGGCAGCGTCGCAGACGGCTTCCGCGCAGTCGGCCTCGGGCAGCAGCCACGTCCTGCAGCGCTCCGGCTCCTGGACCACCTCCTACAACAGCGTCGCTTCGGGCGGCGGCCAGTGCGTGATCGCCCGGCAGCTGCTCGGCCGCGGCTTCCTGGTGCGCGGCGCGCCGGACGGGACCCCTGCCAGGGTGCAGATCTTTCGCGACAGCTGGCGGGTGCCGCCCAATGTCAGCATGAACGTCGCCTTCGACGTCGACGGCCGCACGCAGTGGATCGGCCAGTTCGCCGCACCTCCACCCGACCGCGACCTGTCCGGCCGCAACCGCGAAACGGTGATCGAGGCCGAGTTCCCCAACTCCGAGACGGCGGTGCGCTTCCTGTCCGGCTTCGCGGGCGGGCGGTTGATGACGATCCGCTTCCTGGATGGCAACGAGGGCACCTGGCGCGCGCCGCTCGACGGGTCCAGCCGGGCCGTCACCGCCTACGGCGACTGCCTGCGCGCCTCGGGCGGCACGCAGCCCTTCAGCGCGCCGGCGGCCAGCGCCACCGGCGCGACGCAGCCCTTCAACGCGCCGGCGAACTGAGCTCCGCCGGGCTGCGCCCGGACCAGCGGATCGAGGCCCGGGCCAGGGCATCGATCGTGTCCACCACGGGGAAGGGCAGCGTCGGTCCCGCCGCGATGCCCAGCGGAATCTCGGTGCAGCCCAGCACCACCGCCGCGGCGCCGCGGCGGATCAGCCGGGCCGCGGCCTCGGCCAGCGGCGCGTAGGCCTCGGCCACGCGGTTGCTCTTCACCAGCGCGATCCCCGGCGTCACCAGTTCCGCCATCTCCCCTGCCTCGGGCGTGATCACCGCGTGTCCGAGGGCGCCGAAGCGTTCCTGGTACAATCCCATGGCCAAGGTCGCGGCGGTTCCCATGACGCCTACTGTCGCGCCCTCGAGCGACTGGCGCCGGAGGTCCTCGGCCGCCGAGTCGACGATGTGCAGGATCGGCAGGCTCGTGGCCGCCTGCATCTGGTCGAACCACCCGTGGGCGGTGTTGCAGGGAATGGCGATGGCCCGGCAGCCGGCGGCTTCGAGCCCGCGCAACCCGTGCAGCAGGGCGGGCAGGGGGTCCTCGCCGCCGCGCAGCCGTGCCTCGGTGCGGTCCGGCACCGTGGGATCGGACCAGAGCACGGCGGGGATGTGATCCTGATCCCGCTCAGCCGGTGTCAGCAGCGTCAGCCGCAGCAGGAACTGCGCCCCGGCCAAGGGCCCCATGCCGCCCAGGATCCCCAACATCATCCCTACTCCGCCATGATCCGCTCGCCTCGAAGCACAATGCCGGGCGGCGTGGAAGGGCCAGGCCGTGCGGAGGGGGCTCTCGTTCAGCCGGGACGCGGACCAGCCGCGTCTCCGGGCTCCGCAACCTGGCCGCGGAGGCGGTGCCAGGCGGCGAGAAGGGCGTCGTAGGGCAGGGCGGGCGCTTCCCGCAGACGCCAGCGCCATTCCGGGAAGCCGGCGCCGGTCCGGGGCGAGGGGCCGGCGCGCGCCGCGACGCCGAGCAGCCGCAACACCGTGACGCAGCGAGGGAGGTGATAGCCGGACGACACCGCGTAGATAGGCCCCGCCCAGCGGCGCAGCAGCCGTGCCACCGCGCGCGCCGAGGAGAGGGTGTCCGTGCCGGTCGGCTCTTCCAGGATGGCGTCGCGCCCGACGCCGTGGCCCGCCAGGAGCTCGGCCATGACGCTGGCCTCCGTCGGCCCATGCCGCCCTCGTGCCCCGGTCGGCACGAAGAGCGGGGGTGGCGCGAGTCGCTTTCCGAACTGCGCCGCCGCCTCAACCCGGCGGCGCAGCGTCTGGCTGGGCGATCCGTCCGGCCGCACCGCTGCGCCGAAGATGACGATGGCGGCGCGGGAGCGCGGGCTCGGCCGGCGCCTGGTCAGTGCTCGTGCCCGCCGGCCTTGATCAGCAGGTCCTTCACGCGATCGGCCGAGGACGGGGTGACCTCGACATGCAGCATCGCCTCGCCACCATCGGTGTCCAGCTGGGCGCGGCTGTCCTCGACCTCGCCGGCGCGGACTGCCTGCTCCATCGCCAGCTTGGCGGTTTCGCGATCGGGAAAGCCGAAGCTCAGCCGCAGGCCATCCGGCAGCGGCTCCTGGTTATGGTGGGTCAGCATCTCGCTGGGCGGCGCCGCGCGCGCGCCGGCGGTGTCGTTGGTTCCCACCGGGTCGCTGGCGGGAAAGGTGTCCATGACCGACTTTTCGACATGCTGGTCCGGCGTCTTGACCTTCGGCGCCAGGAGGTTCTGGTCGGTGGTGTCGTCTGCGGGCATTGCCTTGCTCCTCCAACGTTGTCTCGTGACGGGTGCCGGATCGCTCCAACCCTGTCGCTCATAGGAGCAACGACGCTGACGGCCAGAGGTTCAGCCTCGCCGTGCAGTCACGTGCCGGTGGTGGACAGCGCGCGCCCAGGCGTTATGGAATGCGCCGCCCCCTTTCAGAGGCCGCCCGTCCCGGAATCCATGCCGGCGCAGGAAGCGCGCCCGGCGGTGGGCGGGAAGAGCGCGGGCGGCGTGACGGCGTCGGGCCGGTGGTCCGGCGGAGCGGGGGTGGTTCCTTTGATCATACTGGTGAAATCGGGTGGCGAGGAAAGCCTGCCCGGCTGGCGCGAGGACTTCCGCGCCGTGGACCCGCGCCTCGACGTCCGCTGGTGGGACGACCCCACCGTGGCGGCGGAGGATGTCCACTACGTCCTGGTCTGGGACCCGGAGCACGGGCGGCTGAAGAACTACCCCAACCTTCGCGTGATCTTCTCTTCCGCGGCCGGGGTGGACAACATCGTGGGCGACCCCGAATGGCCCGCCCACCTGCCGCTGGTCCGCATGGGCGGCACCGAGACCGCGCGGCGCATGGCCGAGTTCGTGAGCTGGTGCTGCCTGTCCCTCCTGCGCGGCGCGCGCCGGATGGCGCTGGGACAGGAACAGGCGCACTGGGACCACTTCCAGACGTCCAGTACCGCCCCGGAACGTCGGGTCGGCATCATGGGCATGGGCAATCTCGGCGCCGCCACGGCCCGGATGCTGGGCGCCATCGGCTTTCCGGTTTCGGGCTGGTCGCGGTCGCGCAAGGAGGTCCCGGGCGTGCGCTCCTTCGCGGGCGCGGAGGAGATGGATGCCTTCCTGCAGGAAACCGACATCCTGGTGTGCCTGCTTCCTTCCACGCCCGAGACCGTGGGCATCATCAACCGAGACCTGCTCAACCGGATGCCGCGCGGCGCCCAGGTCGTGAATGTCGGGCGCGGCAGCCACCTGGTGATGGACGACCTGCTGGCGGCGCTCGACGACGGGCAGATCGACAGCGCCGTGCTGGACGTCTTCGAGCGCGAGCCTCTGCCGGACAACCATCCGCTGTGGCGCCACCCCAAGATCACGGTCACGCCGCACCTGGCCTCGCTGGCCAGCCGGCGGGAACGCGTGCGCTACGTCGCCGAGGCGATCGCGTCGCACGAAGGCGGCGGCACGTTGCCTAACCTGTTCGACGCCAAGCGAGGCTACTGAGATCCATGGCGCTTCCCACCCCACCCGTCAAACCCGATCCGAACCACCAGTCCACCGAGCGTGAGCTGCGCGAAGACCTGGCCGCGGCCTATCGCCTCATCGCGCTGCACGGCATGACCGACACGGTCTACACCCACCTTTCGGTGCGCGTTCCGGGGCCCGGCGGCAGCCACCTCTTCCTGGTGAACCCTTACGGCCTGCTGTTCGAGGAGATCACGGCCTCCTCGCTCGTGCTGGTGGATGCGGCGGGTGAGCCTGCGCAGCCTACCGCCTGGCCGGTAAACCCGGCCGGCTTCGTGATCCACTCGGCGCTGCACCTGGGCAACCCGCGGGCACAGTGCGTGATGCACACGCACACGCTGGCTGGCATGACCGTGGCGGCGCTGGAGGGCGGCCTGCTGCCGGTCAACCAGATCAGCACCGAGTTCCACGGCCGGGTCGCCACCCACGACTACGAGGGCGTGGCCGACGACGACAACCTCAGCGAGCGCGAGCGGCTGGTGCGCGACATGGGTGACCGGCCCTGCATGATCCTGCGCAACCACGGGCTGCTCACCGCCGGCCGCACCGTCGCCGAGGCCTTTTACTGGATGTACTACCTGGAGCAGGCCTGCCGCATCCAGGTGGCGGCGCTGAGCACCGGCGCCACCCTGTCGCTGCCGCCACCCGAGGTGGTGGAGCGCGCCCGGGCCCAGTCTCCCGACAGCCCGACCCAGGGCTGGCTGCTGTGGCAGGCCATGCGCCGCAAGCTCGACCGTGAACAGCCGGACTATCGGGACTGAAGCGCCTGCCGGGAGGGCAGGGTCGTGCCCGCCCGGCGGCGCATTGCCGAACGGCAGCGTGTTCTTTTCTGCGGAACCTGTCTGCCGGTTAATTCCGCGCCCGGTCACAACGCAAAAAGCGTTTGATCCTCGATCATACCAAACGATTATCCGTGCTGCGTGACAGCCTTTTTCCCATGCCCCAGAACAGCGAAAGTTTCGGGGCCGATGCTTTTCTGGCGATCCGGGCACACAAGGCTCGCGCCCACCTTCCGGAGGAATATGGATGATAATCCATTAATTCCAAATTCGCAATGACAAGGCTATTACTCTATATGCTACATGAATTGATGTATAAGACCTAAGTCTTTGTGGCGGCGGCGAAATCTGGTATCCACCATTTCCGCCCGGTGCTCGACCCGTCCAATTTCCGCTCAGACACTGACGGTTACATGCGCCGCGGAATTGGCGCGGAAGTGTAAAGACTTTTTTGGGTCGGAGCTATTACGATCCAGCACGGCAAGGCTGCATGACTTGCCTTTGCCAGAACCTGCAAGGTTGGGCAGTTGCTTCCGCAACTCGCGAGGTGCCGCCATGGACATAACGGATTTTCCGCTCTTATCGCTGATGACTTTTCTGCCGCTGATCGGTGCGGCAGGTATTTTCTTTCTGCGCGGAGAAGGAGAGCAGCTCCGATCCAAGATCCGGGTGATGGCACTCTCCACGAGCCTCGTGGTCCTGGCCCTGTCCTCGATCCTCTGGTTCGGCTTCGACAAGTCGCTCGGGGGCTACCAGTTCGAGGAACACACCCGCTGGATGCCGCAGATCGGCCTGACCTACCACATGGGCGTGGACGGTATCTCGGTGCTGTTCGTGGTGCTGACGGCCTTCCTGACGCCGGTGTGCATCCTGGCCTCGTGGAACTCCGTCCAGAGCCGCCTGCGCGAGTACATGATCGCCTTCCTGCTGCTGGAGATGATCATGATCGGCGTCTTCGCGGCGCTGGACCTCATGCTGTTCTACGTGTTCTTCGAGGCGGCGCTGATCCCGGCCTTCCTGATCATCGGGATCTGGGGCGGGCAGCGTCGGGTCCAGGCGGCCTTCAAGCTGTTCCTTTACACGCTGGCCGGCGCGGTGCTGATGCTGCTGGCGGTTCTGGCGCTGTGGCTCGAAGCCGGCACCACCGACCTGCCGGCGCTGCAGCAGCTGCAGCTGCCCCATGCGACGCAGATCTGGATGTTCCTGGCCTTCTTCGCCGCCTTCGCCGTGAAGATGCCGATGTGGCCCATCCACACCTGGCAGCCTGACGCCTATGCCGAGGCGCCCACCGCCGGCTCCATCATGCTGGGCGGCGTCATGGTCAACATGGGCTCCTACGGCTTCCTGCGCTTCACCATCCCGCTGCTGCCCGACGCGACGCAGACCTTCACGCCCTACGTGCTCACCCTGGCCGTGATCGCGGTGGTGTATACGAGCCTGATCGCCCTGACCCAGCAGGACATGAAGAAGGTCGTCGCCTATTCCTCGATCGCCCATATGGGCATCGCGACCATCGGCATCTTCTCCAACAACCTCCAGGGCGTGTCGGGCGCGCTGCTGCAGATGCTGGCGCACGGCATCGTTTCGGGCGCCACCTTCCTGTGCATCGGCGTGCTGCAGGACCGGATGAACACCCGCCAGATCGGCGACTTCGGCGGCCTGGCCAAGGTGATGCCGGCCTTCTCCGTGGTGGCCATGATCTTCACCATGGCGACCATGGCCCTTCCGGGCACCGCCTCCTTCCCGGGTGAGTTCCTGGTGATCGTGGGCGCCTGGAAGCTGAGCCCCTGGGTGGCCCTGGGCGCGGCGAGCAGCATGGTGCTCGGTGCCGCCTACATGCTGCGCCTGTACCGCCTGGTGGTGTTCAGCCGCATCACGCGTGACGAGGTGAGGGGCCTGCTGGACCTTTCGGTCCGCGAGCGCCTGATGTTCGTGCCGCTCGTACTGGTGACGATCTGGATGGGCCTGCACCCGGCCTCGTTCCTGCAGTTCTTCCAGGCCAGCATCCCGGGCATCCTGCAGCCCTGAGGCCCTGGTCGGGCCCCCGCCGCCCGTCCATGGGCGGGGGCCCGGCTCTCAACTCCCGCACGGCCGGGACGTTGAAGGGGAGACTCCAGGAGCCTCCCCCCGAATGTCCGACAACAAATTCTCAGCCACGCGCCGCGGGCTGATCCGAGTGTCCGGCCTCTCGGCCGCAGGGCTGGCCCTGGGCGCCGCCGGTGCGCCGAACTACCCCGAGCCTTCCACCATGGATACCGGCACGGTTCAGAACGGCCGTGTCACCTTTCCCAACTGGCGCAGCGAAACGGAGCCGCGCACGCCGCCGCCGCCGGCACCCTGGCCCCCGGCCGAGCGCGTCGGCTACGCCGTGGTTGCCCTGGGCCGCCTCAGCCTTGAGGAAATCCTTCCGGCCTTCGGGGAATGCAAGCGCTCCACGCTGCGCGCCCTGGTGACGGGCGATGCCGCCAAGGGCAGCGCCGTGGCGCGCCAGTACGGCGTTCCCGACACCGCCATCTTCTCCTACGCCGAGTTCGAGAAGCTGCGCGACATGCCCGAGGTCCAGGCGGTCTACATCGTGCTGCCCAACGGCATTCATCGCGAATACACGCTGCGCGCCGCGGCCATGGGCAAGCACGTGCTGTGCGAGAAGCCGATGGCCGACAACCCGGCCGAGGCGCAGGAGATGGTGGACGCCTGCGAGAAGGCCGACGTCCGGCTGATGGTTGCCTATCGCTGCCAGTACGAGCCCTACAACCGCGCCGCCATCGATATCGTCCGTTCCGGCGAGTTGGGCAAGCTGCGCTTCATCCAGGCCACCAACGTCCAGGCCAACGGCCCCGGGCCGCAGTGGCGCTACAGCAAGCGGCTCGCGGGTGGCGGGGCGCTGTACGACATCGGCCTCTACTGCCTGAACGCCGCGCGCTACATCACCGGCGAAGAACCCACCGAGATCAGCGCCCGCGCCTATAGCCCCTCCGGCGACGAGCGCTGGAAGGAGGTCGAGGAAAGCATGAGCTTCGACCTGCGCTTCCCCTCTGGCGTGATGGCGAGCTGCCTTTCCTCCTACGGCGCCTTCAACAACAAGACGCTGGTGCTGCACTTGGAGGGCGGCACCGTGGAGATGCCCGACGCCTTCTCCTACGTGGGGCAGCGCATGACCGTGTCGCGCAAGGCGGGCAACGTCGTGGGCCAGGAAGAACGCAAGATCGAGCACAAGAACCAGTTCGCCACGGAGATCGACCACTTCTCCACCTGCGTCGCCACGAAGCGGCAGCCGCACACGCCGGGCGAGGAGGGGCTGCAGGACATGCGCCTGATGGAAAAGGTCTATCGTGCCGCGGGCGACAACCGCCCGGTCGCGGTGGAAAGCCGCCCCGCCAGCACCCGCGGACCGGACCCGGAGGAGGGCTGAGCGCCCTCTCTCCTACGAACGACGGGTCAGCGGAGCCGGGGAGCAGTACGGGCCTCGGCTGCCAGCCGCCGGAGGCACCCTCCGGCGGCCTTCCTCAGTGGCTGGCCATGGCGCGGGAAAAGCGCATCGCCAGGGCTCCGTAGAAGGGGCGGCGGCAGACCAGCTTGGACACGCCGGTGGCCAGGAAGGCCGTGGCCATCAGCGGGATCAGCAGCGACTGGTTGCTGGTCATTTCCATCACGATCACCGCCGCGGTGATCGGCGCCTGCACGACGCCGGAGAAGTAGGCGACCATGCCCAGCAGCACGACGGCCCCGGCCGGCGCGCTCGGCAGAAGCCCCGAGATCGCCCCACCGAGCGCCGCGCCCACGGACAAGGATGGCGCGAAGATGCCGCCCGGGATGCCGCTGCAATACGACACTACGGTCGCGAGGAACTTCGACACGACGTAGGAGGGCGGCATCTGGTGCTCGCCGGCGACGAGCCCGGCGGCCTGGGCGTAGCCGGTGCCGTAAGTCGCGCCGCCGCTCAAGAGGCCGATCACCGCCACGGCCAGGCCGCACGAGGCCGCGAAGATCACCGGACGTCGTGCCACGAAGCGCCCGAAGGCGCCGGGCAACCCTGCCGAGGCCCGGATCAGCGCCCAGCTGAAGCCCCCGCCCGCCAACCCGCCGACCACTGCGCAGACCAGCACCGCCACCCAGCCCAGCCCGATCGGCAGTTCCACCGAGGTGACGCCGAAGTAGGCGTAGTTGCCGACCAGGGCGAGGCTGACCACGCCACCGATCACCACCGCCGTCAGAACCGTGCCGCTGGTGCGCGACTCGTAGGAATGGCTCAGCTCCTCGATGGCGAAGACGATCCCGGCCAGCGGCGTGTTGAAGGCGGCCGCGACGCCCGCGGCACCACCGGCCAGGATCATGGCCCGCTGCGCCTCGATCCGGGGCAGGCGCAGCCGCTGCCCGATCGCCTGCATGATCGAGGCGCCGACCTGCACCGTCGGGCCCTCGCGGCCGATGGAAGCCCCGCCGCACAGGCCGAGCAGCGTCAGCAGCACCTTGCCCAGCGCGATCCGCGCCGAGAGCACCCGCGAGATCATCGCCGGATCGTCCATGTGCAGCGTGGCGATCACCTGGGGGATTCCACTGCCCTGGGCGCCCGGGAACACGCGGCGCGTCAGCCAGGCTGCGGCACCGAAGCAAAGGGGCGACACGACGAGGGCCGCCCAGGGCCAGCGCCCGGTGATGGAAAGAAACAACCCGCCGGCGTGATCGGCCAGCTTCGCGAACAGGATCGCCACCAACCCGACCAGCACCGCGCCGAGCCAGAGCGCCATCCGCCGCCACCACTGACGCGGTGAGACCAGCGGCATACGCTGCAACCGGCGCATGCGCCTGCGCTTCGGCACCGTTGCGGCAGTGGCCTCCATGACGTGGTTCCCCGGGCTGTCGGCGTTCTTCTTACCGTCACAAACCGACGGGCGCAGCGCCGCGCGTGCAGTTTGCGGCACCGGCCTGCCATGCGCCGGCGCCGGCATCCGGAGCGCAGGCAAAGAAAAAGGGCGGCGGGAAGACCCGTCGCCCTGTTCCGTCCAATCCTTGGAGAAGCCTCACACCACGGCGAGGCGACGCTCCACGATCTGGTTCTTCATCGACTTCTGCAGCTTCTCGAAGGCGCGAACCTCGATCTGCCGCACCCGCTCGCGCGAGATGTTGTACTGCTGCGACAGCTCCTCCAGCGTCGTCGGCTCATCCTTGAGGCGACGCTCGATCAGGATGTGCCGCTCGCGCTCGTTGAGCGAGCGAAGCGCGGTGTTCAGCAGGTCGCGGCGGTTGGACATGTCCTCCCGGTCCGCGAGCTCGCTTTCCTGCGACTCGCCCTCATCCACCAGCCAGTCCTGCCACTCGCCCTCGCTATCGGCGCGGACGGGGGCGTTCAGGCTGTGATCGGGCGAGGCGAGGCGGCGGTTCATCGACACCACGTCCTGCTCCGGCACCTGGAGCACGCGCGCGATCTTCTCCACCTGCTCACCCTGCAGGTCGCCTTCCTCCAGCGCCGACATCTGGGCCTTCAGCCGGCGCAGGTTGAAGAACAGCTTCTTCTGCGCGGCGGTGGTGCCCATCTTCACCAGCGACCAAGAGTGCAGGATGTACTCTTGGATCGCGGCGCGGATCCACCACATGGCATAGGTGGCCAGACGGAAGCCACGGTCCGGGTCGAAGCGCTTCACCGCCTGCATCATGCCGACGTTGCCCTCCGAGATCAGCTCACCGACCGGCAGGCCGTAGCCGCGGTAGCCCATGGCGATCTTGGCCACGAGACGCAGGTGCGAGGTGACGAGCTTGTGGGCCGCGTTGTCGTCGGCGGAGTCCTTCCAGCGCTTGGCGAGGTTGTATTCCTCCTCGGGCGCCAGCATCGGGAACTTGCGGATTTCCTGAAGGTAGCGCGACAGGTTGCCTTCAGGGGCGATCGGAATAATGGAACTGGAAGCCATGGTCGTTAACTGCCTCCTCGCTGGCTCGGAGACCCCCGTGACGGCGGATCTGAGTCAGGGCTTTTCCTGATTCCCGTTCGAAGCTCGGGCCCGGCGTCTCGCGGTTGCTCCGGTCACGTCGGAGCGGTTCGATGCGATAACGCCTGCAAGCGGCACCCGGCTGCGGGATTGGCTGTTCTTTTATACCGTACCTGCGAAGTACGCAAGGAAAACCCGACTGTCACAGTCGGGAAACGTTACATGGCATCGAGCAACATCAACAACTTGGCCATGTCTGGCGGTAGCTCCGAGCGGAAGCTCAGCGTTTCGCCGGTGCGCGGGTGCCGGAAGCTCAGGGTCGCCGCGTGCAGCGCCTGCCGCGGAAAAGCCAGCAGGGCCTCGCGCACCTCCGCGCTCAGCGTCCGTGCCCCGGCCGGCGTCCGGCGCAGGTAGACCGGGTCGCCCACCACCGGGTGCCCGTTGTGCGACAGGTGGACGCGGATCTGGTGCGTCCGCCCGGTCGCCAGCTTGCAGCGCAGCAGCGAGCAGGCCGTTCCCCAGCTCCGCTCCGTGGCGTAGCGCGTCAGCGCCGTCTTGCCGTTGCGCGTCACCACCGCCATGCGCTTGCGGTCCATCGGGTGCCGCCCGATGTCGCCCTCGATCTCGCCCGCGGTGGGGGAGGGCGTTCCCCAGACCAGCGCCAGGTACTGCCGGTCGAGGTCACGGGTCGCGAAAGCCTCCGACAGGGCGTGGTGCGCCGCCTCGGACTTCGCCACCACCATGACCCCGCTGGTGTCCTTGTCGAGGCGGTGGACGATGCCTGGGCGACGCTCGCCGCCGATGCCGGTCAGTTCCTCACCCGCATGGGCCAGCAGGGCGTTGACCAGCGTGCCGTCCTCGTTGCCCGGCGCCGGGTGCACCACCAGCCCGGCCGGCTTGTCCAGCACGATCAGGTCGCGGTCCTCGAACAGGATGGTCAGCGGGATGTCCTGCGCCATCGGCGTGGCCGGCGCCGGCGGCGGCACCTCCAGCGCGTAGCACAGCCCCGCGCGCACCAACTCCGACGGATCGCGCGTCACCGCGCCGTTGCGGCTGGCATGGCCCGCCTCGATCAGCGCCTTGACACGCGAGCGCGAGAGTGTGCCTGACGCCTCCGCCAGCACGCGGTCGAGCCGGGTGCCGGCCTGCGCCTCCGCGGCGGTGAAGTTCAGGGAAGAGTCGGGGGTCGGATTGCGCGCGCTCAAGGTGCTCGTCGTTGTTATGGGTGTGCTGATCGTGGTGGCCACCGTCGGCCTGGTGGCGGTGCTGGTTCAGCGCATCTCCGCCGCCGGGGGCAATACCACGATGTCGCGTATCGAGGGATCGCTGCAACAGCCGGAGGGCACGCGCGTGCTGGGCATCGCCGGCGCGGGCGACCGCCTCAGCGTCTGGGTGTCACGATCGGATGGGGACCACATCCTGCTGGTGGATCCCCGCAGCGGCCGCACGCTCGGCGACCTACGCGTCACCCCGTGAGCCGCCGGCCGTCTGAAAAGCCCGCCAAGACCTGCGTGACCTGCGGTCGGCCGTTCACCTGGCGGAAAAAGTGGGCGGCCAACTGGGAAGCCGTCCGCCATTGCTCCGACGCCTGCCGCAGCGGTCGTTACGCCCGTGCGAAAAAAGAAAAAGAAAGCAGTGGGGTGGCTTGATCACCCGGGAAACCTCCCGTAGAAGCCGCTTCACCGATGGCCACGTCCCCTTCGTCTAGAGGCCTAGGACACCGCCCTCTCACGGCGGTAACAGGGGTTCGAATCCCCTAGGGGACGCCATTCCTGCAGGTTGCTGCGGGTTTGAGCTCCACCAAGCCGAACCACACCATGATCAGCCCTGCACCGGTGGCAAGCTGCCTGTACCCGCCCGGGTGCGCGCTTTGGTGGCAGGTGTTCCCGATCACCTTCGTGATGGCCGCTGGCTGGCCTGAACGGCTGTTCGGGACGGCACGGAAGCTCCCGCCGCGGCGGTCCTGTCCCCGGCGCTTGTGGGTCCTTCCGCCGCTTTGTAGCTTGCGTGGAGAACATTGCAGCTGCTGTCGGGAACGGGGAGCCGCAGAAGCCATGAGCGGCCACCTCATCCACAACGAGAAAACCAAGCTTACCGGGACCTGGCTCAACACCCTGGCTGGCGGCAGCATCCTGGTCGGCGTGATCACCCCCACGGCGGCGGTGATCTACGGAACCGTCCGTCCCGGCGTCGGCATGAGCGTCGCCGCTCTCGCAAGTTTGGTGTTTATCGTGTTCGGAATCGGCCTACATCTGCTGGCACGAGCGGTGCTGGAGGGGTTGAAGGAATGAGCACGCCTGAACTGTTCACGTTCCTGGTCGGTCCGGTTGGTCTGCTGGCGGCTGCACTGACGGGCTATCTCGTCACCCGGCGCTCCCACTAGCTCCCGGCGCGGCCTGGACTGGCAGACGAGAACCGGTACGCCGGTCGAAGCACGGAATTCCAGGTCGGACACCGGCCCGCGCCATCCAGCCATCACACGGCACAATCGCCGACGGGCACCGGTTCCCACTCCGGGACGCTGGAGCGGCGGCACGGCTCGGGCCAGGTCAGGGCGCCGGACGCAGCCCGAGGGCGGTCCAGCCCTGTTCCATGATCTTCCGCACGGCTTCGGCCTTGAGCTCCATCTCCCGACGCGCCTGACCGAGCCGGAAGGCGAAATCGGCATCGCCGTGGTCATGGGCCACGCCCTGCATGACCTGGCAGAGAAGCGCTCTCTCGTTGATCATGCGCGCCGCAGTTTCCAGGGTTCGGTCGACCTGCTGCATCTGGGCCTGGTCCAGTTCCGCGGCGGAAAAGCCGTGTCCCATGTGGCAGATGAAGTTGTTCTTGGGACTCCTGCCCTCGGGGCCGTCGTCGGCGCGCATCGCCCCGCCGCAATGAGGGCAGACCAAGCCGAAGGCCGAGTCGTTCGGGCGTTCGCGATACATTGTGGCCAATCCAAACAATCTGGGTCGCCAGACAGAATGTAGGCGGTTCCGAGGGGAAAGCTACAGAGGGCCGGCCGGAAGACATGCCCCTGGACTTGGAAGCGCACCGAGTTGCGCCCCGTGCGGCCTGCAATGCTCCCGGCGACCCGTCGCTTCCGCCAAGCGGGTGAGCGGCGCCGGCAACAGTGATCATCCGGGCCCTTCCGGCACGTGTCGCAGGGGCGCAGCTTCTTCCCGGCCGGTGAGCGCTGCCAGGTGGCAGCGGCCGGCCTCGACCGGAGATGATCTTGGACCGACGACGTTTGCTGCTGGGCCTGCTCACCGCACTGGGTGCCGCACCGGTGCTGATTGGGGCGGGTGAAGCCGAGGCCCAACCCTTCGACCGCGGCCCGCCGCCTCCGCCGCGTCGTCGGCCGCCCCCGCCGCCACGCCGCCCACCGCCGCGTCGCCGCCGGCGCTACCGCCGGCCGCCCCCGCACCGCTGAACCCGGACGATTATTCGCTGGTGGCCGCCGACCGTGCCGTGCGTGGCGGCCACCCGACGAGGCGTCTCACGCTGCCGGGCACATGGCCTGCCGGTGGCCGTTGCGGCCTCGCGACATCCCCTCAGAACCGCGTGAGTCCCGGCCTTCGACCCTATCATTGCAGTGCAGCATGGGACCAAACAGCCTCTCCGCCGATCAGGAGAGACCATGAGAAAGCCCTTCCTCCTCGCCACGCTGTTGACGCTCGCGGGATGCGGCTACTCGGACTCACGCATGGCGCACCAGGCGCAGATCAACATGGAGGGGATGACGGCCGTTGACCTCCAGAGCTGTGCGGGCGTTCCCGACAAGACCAAGAAGATCGACGACCACACCGAGATCTTCACCTACAACCTGAAGAACGACAGCAGCGGCGGCGTCGAGGTCACGCTGCCGATCGTCGGTGGCGGCTACACCATCGGCGGCAGCGGCTCGCAGTGCGCGGCGAACTTCCGCATGGTCGACAACAAGGTGGCGGCGCTGTTCTACAGCGGCAACAACGATCGCACCGTGGGCGAGGACGGCATCTGCGCGCCGATCATCCGCGGCTGCATGCGCCGCCCGCAGTCGAGCATGATCCCGCTCGACGACGAGACGCGCGCCCTGTCTTCGGGCTTCCACCAACCGCCCGCACCGCCCCCGCCGCCGGTCACGGCCGCCCCGGTGCTCAGCGACACGACGGTGCGGATGCCAACCGTCGGTCGGTAACAACGCCACCGCCGGAGCGATGGGTGGTGCGCCTTGCCGGCATGATCCATCGCGCACGGCAGGCGTTGAAAGGCTGTGAAACGTCCTGTCCTCAGGAGGAGCGAAGATGTCGAAACGGAACAGATCCCGCGTTTTCGCGGTGCTGGCACTGATCCTCACCGCCGGCAGCCTCGCCGGCTGCGGCTGCGGCCCGCTCGGCCTCAGCTGGTGCGGCGGCGGTCCGGGTGGCGGGCCCGGTGGTGGTCGGGGCGGTGGCTGGGGCGGTGGTCCGGGTGGCCCTGGTGGTGGATGGGGCGGCGGACCGGGTGGTGGTCCCGGCAGTGGTCCTGGCGGCGGCTGGCGCTGATCCCGGGACGCGGCGCGGATGACGCGCGAAGCACGGCGCGCCGGAGCACCGAGTCGCCCGGCCGTGTAACGCCGCATGCACCGGCCGCGGGAGGCCGGCGCAACCTTGGGCGTTGTTGCCCGGCGGGTGGCGCAGCAACCTCGCGCCATCCGGACCGGCTACTCCCCACACCGACCGTTCCGGCCGAGCCCAGGACAGAACACGGCTCACACCTGTCCTGGGCTCCCCCTGTCGGGGCGCGCCTCAGGCGGTGACCCTGGATCGAGGTTCCGGGCCGCTTAGTCCCGTTGTTCCCAGCTCCGCCGGCCCTGGTAGCTCGCTTCCAGCCTTTGCCGCAGCCGTCTGATCTGCCGCTGGAGGTCGTCGTTCTCGCGCTGCGCCTGTCGCAGGCGGGACGACGTGGCCTTCAGGGCTTCGGCAGGGTCCTCCGCCGGGCGACGCGAGGCCGCCGGCCCGCGGCTGGCCGCCTGGGCCGGGCCGAGCAATTGCTGCCAGCTCAGGCCCGAGCGCTTGATCAGCCGGTGCGCCGCCATGGCCGCCGCCGCGCGCTCCCCATCGTGTTCGGAGCCGAGGAGCCCCAGCACCCGCACCAGCTTCGCCAAGTCGGATGCCTGCACGCCACCGGCCCTTCCATGCTTCCCCAGGAGAACATCGGGGCGCCCCGCTGATTTTCCCCTGTGCGCCGCCCGCCGTCCTCACATCGCGGGGAGGCGGGTGCCGCCCCGCGATGTGAGAACACGGCTCACCGGACCGCGCCGTCCTCCGCCCCCGGCAGCAAACCGCCATCGCCGCCGCCGAGGCTGTTGGCGGCATCCTCCTTGAGCGCCACGCCCGTCAGGCGCCGCAGGAGGCCCTCCCGCACCAGCCAGGCGATCCGGTCCGCCGCGGCCTCGGTGCCCAGCCCGCCCTGGGGGTGGATGTTGGACACGCAGTTCCGCTCTGAATCCCGCCGGCCCACCCGCGGCGCGTGAGTGACGTAGGCGCCGAGGCTGTGCGCGACGCTCAGGCCCGGCCGCTCGCCGATCAGCATCACCACCATCCGGGCGCCGAGCCCTTCGCCGATCTCGTCGCCCAGCGCCACGCGTGCCTGTTCCGCCAGCACCACCGGCTCCGCCACCAGCGCGCCCAGCCGGGCCCGGCAAGCCTGCAGCAGCGGCACCGCCTGGGCTTCCACCGCCGCGGCGGACAGCCCGTCGGCCAGCACGAACACCACCTGCCTTTCGGCGAGGGACAGCAGCGCCGCCGCTTCCGGCGCGAGACGCCGGCCGAGGTCGGGCCGACGGAGATAGGTGGCCCGGTCCGGCGCGGCGCTGTGCACCCGCAGGAGCGGGGCAGGGGAGAGTGCCGCCTCGACAGCCGCCCAATCCATGGCCCGGTGCACCGCGTCGCGCGCCCGCGCATGCGCCAGCTGCAGCGCCAGGACCTCCGCCACCGGCGGCGCGTCGCCACGGCGCCCCAGCCCGATGCGCGCGCCGGTGGCCTCGCGTAGCCGGGCCCAGATCTCCGCCGCCGGCTCAGCCATGGGGCGCTTCCCCGGACGCCTCGATCACCCCGGCAAGCAGAGCGCTGCGCCCGGGCGGGGTTCGCAGCCGCCGCTGCCCGTCCAGCATCCCGAGCCCTTCCAGCCACGCCTCGAACTCCGGCGCGGCGCGCAGGCCGGTGGTGGCGCGCAGCTGCAGCACGTCGTGGAAGCTCAGGCTCTGGTAGTTCAGCATGATGTCGTCGGTGCCCGGCACGGCGATCAGGAAATTCGCCCCCGCCGCGGCGAGCAGGATCGCCAGGTTGTCCATGTCGTCGGCATCGGCCTCGGCATGGTTGGTGTAGCAGACATCCACCCCCATCGGCAGGCCGAGCAGCTTGCCGCAGAAATGATCCTCGAGCCCCGCCCGGGTGATCTGCTTGGCGTCGAACAGGTATTCCGGCCCGATGAAGCCCACCACCGTGTTCACCAGCAGCGGCCGGAAAGCGCGCGCCACGGCGTAGGCGCGCGCTTCCACCGTCTGCTGGTCGACGCCGTGATGCGCCTCGGCCGAGAGCGCGGCGCCCTGGCCAGTCTCGAAATACATGCAGTTGTCGCCGATTGTTCCGCGCTTGAGCGACAGCGCCGCCTCGTGCGCTTCCCGCAGCACCGCCAGGTCCACGCCGAAGCCACGGTTGGCGGCCTCGGTCCCGGCGACCGACTGGAACACGAGGTCCACCGGCGCGCCGCGCTCCATCATCGCGATCGTGTTGGTGACGTGCGTCAGCACGCAGCTCTGCGTCGGGATGGCGTGGCGCTGCCGCAGATCGTCGAGCATCCGCAGCAGCGTGATCCCGTTCGGAACATTATCACCCGCCGGGTTCACCCCGATCACCGCGTCGCCCGCGCCCAGCAGCAGCCCGTCCAGCGTGGAGGCGGCGATGCCGCGCAGGTCGTCGGTCGGGTGGTTGGGCTGGAGGCGCGAGGCCAAACGGCCCGGCAGCCCGACCGTGCTGCGGAAACGCGTCACCACCGACACCTTGCGCGCCGCGGCAACGAGGTCCTGGTTGCGCATCAGCTTCGACACGGCCGCCACCATTTCAGGCGTCAGCCCTGGCGAGGCGGCCGCGATCGCCGCGCCGTCGGTCTCGTGCCGCAGCAGCCAGTCGCGGAAGCCGCCCACCGTCAGGTGCGACACCGCGGCGAAGGCGGCTTGGTCATGCGTGTCCAGGATCAGCCGCGTGACCTCATCCGCCTCGTAGGGAACCAGCGCCTCATCGAGAAAGCGGGCGAGGGGCACCTCCGCCAGGGCGTAGCGCGCGGCGACCCTTTGCGTGTCGCTTTCCGCCGCCAACCCCGCCAGCTCATCGCCGGAGCGGCGGGGCGAGGCCCTGGCCAGCAGTTCCCGCAAGTCCTCGAAGCGGAAGCTTTCGCCCGCCAGCGTGACGCCGTAGCCCAAGAACAGGACCCTCCCTGGCAAGGGCCGGGGCAAGGGCGCCCGGGCCGGTCGAAGACGGAGCCGGGGCCGCCGCACGGTCCCCGCGTCACCCCGCGGAAAGCTTGGCACGCCCGCAGTGGAAATGCCTCCCCCTGATCGCCCGCTGCCCCGCATCCGGTCCGGGTGGGAACGCGCCCGGCCCTGGTGCCCCGTCCGGGACGCGGGCGCGGGGCGGGGCTTGACGGCCGGGGGCGAGGGCGGGAGGAACGCCGCAGTTTTTCCGCCCGGCACCGCTGCTGTTTCCACGGCGTGGCGCTTCCGCGACGCGGGGCGGGACGGCTTCCATCGGCCGACATGCCGCCAGCACCCGAAGGGCTCCCGCTCGTGCCTCGTTCCCTCGCCGCCGGGCGTGATCCATCCGTGCCTGCCCCGCCCGAACGTGCTGCCGCTTCCCCCACCGGCCCCGGCACCGGGCTCAACGCGGCCGGCCGCCTCGTTCTCGCCTGCTGCCGGCGCCCCTGGCTGGTGGTGTTCGCCTCGCTGATCCTGTGCGCGGCCGCGCTGTTCCAGGTGACGCACCACTTCGCGATGACCACAGACATCGACGCGCTGATCTCGCCCAAGCTGCCCTACCGGCAGCGCCAGATCGCGCTCGATGCCGTGTTCCCGCAAAACAGGAATACCACGGTGGTGGTGGTGGACGGCGCCACGCCCGAGATCGCGGAAACCGCCGCCGCCCGGCTGTTCGAGCGCCTCCAGGCACGTGGCGCCCTGTTCCGCAGCCTGCGCCGGCCCGATGGCGGCCCCTTCTTCGACCGCTACGGGTTGATGCTGCTGCCGCTGGACGAGGTGCAGCGGAACACCGAGCAGCTGATCGCCGCCCAGCCCTTCCTGGGGCCGCTCGCGGCCGACCCCAGCCTGCGCGGCGTTACGGGCGCGATCTCCACGGTTCTCACCGGCGTCGAGCGGGGGCAGGCCAGCCTCGACGACATCCGCCGCCCGCTGGAGTCGCTGGGTGAGACGCTGCAGGCGGTGTCGATGGCGCACCCCGCCTTCTTTTCCTGGCGCGCGCTGTTCTCGTCGACGCCGCCGGGACCGCGCGAAACCCGGCGCTTCATCCTGGTGCAGCCGGTGCTCGACTATAATTCGCTCGCCCCCGGCGCGGCGGCCGACGCCGCCATCCGGGAGGACGCGGCCGCGCTGTCGCTCGACCCGTCGCACGGCGTCACGGTCCGGCTGACCGGCGCCGTGCCCCTGGCCGACGAGGAGGTCGGCACCCTGGCCGAGGGCGCGTCGCTGATGGGCCTGTCGATGCTGGGCTGCCTCGTGCTGATGCTCTGGCTGGCGGTGCGTTCCTGGCGAACCGTGCTCGCCATCCTCGCGACCACGGTGCTGGGCCTGGTGCTGACCGCGGGGCTGGGCCTCCTCACGATCGGCCGCTTCAACCTGATCTCGGTGGCCTTTATCCCGCTCTTCGTCGGGCTGGGCGTGGACTTCGCCATCCAGCTCGCGGTGCGGGCGCGCGCCGAGCGGCGGCTCCATCCCACCCTGCCGGCAGCGCTGGCGGCCGCGGGCAACGGCGTCGGCGGCGCGCTGGCCCTGGCGGCGGCGGCCATCGCGGTAGGCTTCTTCGCCTTTCTGCCCACCAGCTACATCGGCGTGTCGGAACTGGGCACCATCGCCGGCGCCGGCATGGTGATCGCCTTCGCGCTCAGCCTGACGCTGCTGCCGGCGCTGCTCACGATCCTGCGCCCGCCGGGCGAGGCGGAGGAGGTCGGCTTCCGTAGCCTGGCACCGGTGGACCGCCGGCTGGTCCGTCACCGTCGCGCGGTGTTCGCCGGCACCGCCGTGCTGACGGTGCTGGCGCTGGCGCTGCTGCCGCGGCTGAGCTTCGACTTCAACCCGCTGCACCTGCGCGACGAGCGCACGGAGTCCGTTTCCACCCTGGCGG
The DNA here is from genome assembly GCF_042433915.1 of Roseomonas elaeocarpi. Taxonomy (NCBI): domain Bacteria; kingdom Pseudomonadati; phylum Pseudomonadota; class Alphaproteobacteria; order Acetobacterales; family Roseomonadaceae; genus Roseomonas; species Roseomonas elaeocarpi. The sequence goes on from NZ_JBHLUN010000005.1 coordinate 563,877, forward strand.
ACCTGACCTCCGACCCAGACCGCTCGCCCTACACGGTGGAGGCGCTGGAGCCCTCGCTGGCCGAGGCCGAGGCGGCGGCGCGCAAGGTCTCGGCACTGCCCGAGGTCGCCCAGGCCGTCACGCTCGCGAGCTTCATCCCCACCGACCAGGACGCCAAGCTCGCCGTGATCCGCGATGCCGCCGACCTGCTGTCGCTGACGCTCGATCCGGTAACGACCCGCCCGGCGCCTACGGATGCGGAAACGATCGCGGCGTTGCGGGGCCTGGCGGCGAAGCTGCGCGACGTGGCGGCCCGCGGCGCCGGGCTGGCCACCACGCCGATCGCGACGCCCGCGCCGACACCCGCCTCCGAGGCCGCCCGCCACCTGGCCACGGCGCTGGAAAGCCTGGCCGCGGCATCGCCCGCCACGCGCGCCGCGGCCAGCGACGCGGTGATCGCGCCGCTCGAAACGCTGCTGACCCAGATCCGGACCACTCTGACGGCGGGGCCGGTCACGCGCGACACCCTGCCAGCGACGCTGGTGCAGGACTGGGTCGGCCCGGACGGCCGCGCCCGCATGCAGGCCTTCCCGCGCGCCGGCACGGTCAGCAACGAGGCACTGGCCCGCTTCGGCAACGCCGTGCAGGCCGTGTTGCCCGAGGCCGTCGGCCCGCCGATCTCGCTGCGCGACGCGGGCGAAGCGATCACCGGCGCCTTCCTGCAGGCGGGCGTGCTGTCGGCGCTGGCGATCACGGTGCTGCTGGCCTTCGTGCTGCGTCGGGTGCGCGACGTGGCGCTGGCGGTGGGGCCGGTGATCCTGGCCGGGTTGCTGACGCTGGCCTCCTGCGTGGTGCTGGGGGAGCCGCTGAACTTCGCCAACATCATCGCCCTGCCGCTGCTCTTCGGCATCGGCGTCGCCTTCAACATCTACTTCGTGATGGCCTGGCGGCACGGGGAGCACGGGCTGCTCGCCTCGCCGCTGACCCGCGCCATCGTGTTCAGCGCACTCGCCACCGCCACCGGCTTCGGCAGCCTGTGGCTGTCCAGCCATCCCGGCACCGCCAGCATGGGGCGGCTGCTGATGCTGTCGCTGTTCTGGGTGCTGGCGGTGATCCTGGTTCTCCAGCCGGCCCTGCTGGGCAGGCCGGCGGCACCGCGCGCCCCGGGTCACTGAGGCAGGGGCGGCTGAGGCGAGGGGCTGAGGCCGGGTTGCCGCGACCTCGGCGCCACCAGCCACCTGCCGCGGCGGCGTCAGCCCGGCTGCATCAGCCGGTCCGACAGTTCCTTCAGCCGCTGCACCAGCGTGGGCGCGCCCTGCCGCACCGAGGCCGCGAACTCGGACCGGCGGATGCCGAGCTCACTGATGCTGTCGTGCAGCACGTCGGTGATCCGCCAGCTCCCGTTCGCCTGGTGCATGCGGTAGGTCAGGTCCACCGACTCCTTGCCCGGGTTGAGCAGGCGCGTCGCCACGATCCGCTCCTCGCCGCGCGGCTCCACCCGGTCGGTCACGAAGCTCTGCCCGCTGAAGCCGTTGAAATTGTGGGCGTAGCTTGCCACGGTCATGCGGGTGAAGGCTTCCACCACCTGCGCCTGCTCGGCGGGCGAGAAGCTGCTCCAGCGCGATCCCACGGCAAAGGCCGTCATGGCGGGCAGGTCGAAGGCGGCCTCCACCGCCGGGGCGATCTGACGGTAGCGGCCCTCGATGCCCAGCGCCTGGGCGTTCTTCATGATGCCCAGCACGGCCTCATGGAGGCGCTCGATCTGGGCCGCGGCCGGATCGGCTGCTCCCTGTGCCTGGCCACGGCGCGCGGTCCCGGGCAGGAGGGGCAGGGAAAGCAGGAGGCCGAGGCCGGCGCGGCGTGTGATGGACATGCGGCAAGTTCTTCGTCACCCCCGCCCGCCGCGACAAGGGGTTGTAGCCGTGGCAGGGGGGACACAGCTTCGTGGGCGCCGTCTTCCCCGCCGGCCTATCTCCCGCGAACGTGGCTCCCCGGCGCGTCTTGCGTGGCGCGCGCGGCTTCCGGACGTGCTAGGGCAGGGATCGACTGCCCTTTGTTGCGCCGCGGGAGGGCCCGCGCGAATCGCAACCGGGGCTGCGCGGATCGCTGATCCGCGTCGACAGAACACCGTTTCCGCCCGCCGGAAGCGTCACAGTGCGGATCACGCCGGCGGGCCCAGCGGGCCCCGGCAGGAAAGAACGAGGAGCGTGCCCCTTGGGTATCCCGATGCTGCAGGCGGCCCGGATCGGAGCCTATATCTTCAAGCAGCACGTCACTCGGCGGAAGCGCTACCCGCTGGTGCTGATGCTGGAGCCGTTGTTCCGCTGCAACCTGGCCTGCGCCGGCTGCGGCAAGATCGATTACCCGGCCGAGATCCTGAACCAGCGCCTGACGGTGGATCAGTGCATGGAAGCGATCGACGAGTGCGGCGCCCCCGTGGTCTCGATCGCGGGCGGTGAGCCGCTGCTGCACAAGGAGATGCCGCAGATCGTCGAAGGCTATCTCAAGCGCAAGAAGTTCGTGATCCTGTGCACGAACGCCCTGCTGCTGATGAAGAAGATCGACGACTACAAGCCGCACCCGGGCTTCACCTGGTCGATCCACCTCGACGGCAACCAGGTCATGCACGACAAGTCGGTGTGCCAGGACGGCGTCTACGAGAAGGCGGTGGAGGCCATCAAGCTCGCCAAGAGCCGCGGCTTCCAGGTCAGCATCAACTGCACGCTGTTCAACGACGCCGACCCCGAGCAGACGGCGGACTTCTTCGACGAGATGAAGACGCTGGGCCTCAACGGCATCACCGTGTCGCCCGGCTACGCCTATGAGCGCGCGCCGGACCAGCAGCACTTCCTGAACCGCACCAAGACCAAGGAACTGTTCCGCGGCATCCTGCGTCGCGGCCGGGGCGGGCGGGACTGGCCCTTCACGCAGTCCACGATGTTCCTGAACTTCCTGGCCGGCAACGAGGCTTATGCCTGCACGCCCTGGGGCAACCCGACGCGCAACGTCTTCGGCTGGCAGAAGCCCTGCTACCTGCTGGGCGAGGGCTACGCCAAGACCTTCCGGGAGCTGATGGACGACACCGAGTGGGACAAGTACGGCGTCGGCAACTACGAGAAATGCGCCGACTGCATGGTCCATTCCGGCTTCGAGGCCTCGGCCGTGGCGCACACGGTGCGCAACCCGATCAAGGCGGCCTCGGTGTTCCTGCGCGGCGTGCGGACCGAGGGGCCGATGGCGCCCGACATCTCGATCGCGAACCAGCGCCCGGCGCAGTACGTCTTCTCGTCCCATGTTGAGAAGAAGCTGACCGAGATCCGCCGCACCAAGTCCGCCAAGCACGGGCCGTCGGCCCGCCCGGCCGCCTCAGCCGGGACAGGCGAGGCGGGGTCCCAGCCCACGGTGGCCGCGGAGTAGCGCCCGGAAGGCGCGGCCCGCTTCCATCCCGGTGCGGATCAGCGCCGGGATCTGCAGCGGGTCGCGGATCACCGAACCGAACACGGCCGGCAGGCTCACCCCGCCATCCGGCCGCATCGCCACCAGCGCCGCCTCGGGCAGGCCGCGCTCCGCCCCATCCGAGATGACGCGCGCCGCCGCGAAGGGCAGGCCGTAACGGCGCGCCACCCGGGCGGCGACGTGGCTCTCCATGTCCACCGCCGCGGCGCCGCTGCTCCGACGCAGCATCGCCTTCTGGCGCGGACCGCCCACGATCACGTCGGAACCCAGGATCAGCCCCGGCACGGCGCCGGGCAGCGATTCCAGCAGCGCGTCGCTCCAGTCCGGATCGACCGGTAGCCGCTCCACCCCATCCAGCACCGCGCCACCCACCACCCAGTCGCCGGGCACCAACCCGGGTGCCAGGGCGCCGGCGATGCCGATGCTGATGATGCCGCGCGCTTCCGCCGCCAGGGGCGCGAGCCGTTCCTCCAGCGCCGCAGGGTCGCCTCCGCCGGTCACCACCCGGACACCGGCGCCGCGCAGCAGCCGCGCTTCCCGCCGCATCCCCGTCACCGCCAGGACCGACGGTCCCGGCGCTGCGCTGCGCCTCACAGGCCCCAGGCGGGCAGCTGGGTGTTGGAACGCCGCAGGTTGCGGAAGCGCGCCATGGCCCAGAGCGGAAAGAACCGCGCGTAACCGTGGTAGCGAAGGTAGAAGACCCGCGGGAAGCCGCCGCCGGTATAAACCTCCTGGTCCCACAGTCCGGTCTCGTCCTGCGCCCGCAGCAGCCAGGTGACGCCGCGCTCCACCGCCGGATCATCGACCCGCCCCGCGGCCATCAGCCCGAGCAGCGCCCAGGCGGTCTGGCAGGGGTTCGAAGGCGCCGTCTCGTAGCCGCGGTAGTCGAGGCGGTAGCTCTCGCAGCCCTCGCCCCAGCCGCCGTCGCTATTCTGGATGCTCAGCAGCCACTCCGCGCCGCGCGCCACCGCCGTGTCCTCCGGCCCGAGGCCGGCGGCGGCGAGGCCGCACAAGGCCGACCAGGTGCCGTAGATGTAGTTCACGCCCCAGCGGCCGAACCAGCTGCCGTCGACCTCCTGATCGCGGCGGAGATACTCCACCGCCGCGCGCATCCGGGGCGAGTCCGGTGCCTCGCCCAGCTGCGCCAGCATCCCGACGCAGCGGCCCGACACGTCCACCGTGGGCGGGTCCAGCAGCGCCCCGTGGTCGGCGAAGGGGATGTTGTTCAGGTAGCCGTGGTCGTTGTCGGCATCGAAGGCGCCCCAGCCGCCGTTGCGGCTCTGCATCCCGGCCGTCCATTCGGCGCCGCGCGACACCGCCTCGTCGAAGCCTTCCAGCCCGAGGCGGCTGCGGGCCCGGTCGATCGCCATCACCACCACGGCGGTGTCGTCCACGTCGGGGTAATGGCCGTTGCGGTACTGGAAGGCCCAGCCGCCCGGCCGCAGATCGGGGTGCTCCTCGGCCCAGTCACCGCGCAGCTCCAGCTCCTGCAGAGGCTTCAGCCAGCGCAGCCCGCGCTCCACCGATTTCGCGTGGGTGGCCTCACCGGCTTCCAGCAGGGCATGGCAGGTCAGAGCGGTGTCCCAGACGGGGGACACGCAGGGCTGGCAATAGGCCTCGTCCTGTGCCTCGCGGATCACCAGCAGCTTCTCGATCGAATGGCGCGCGATGGCGCGGTCGGGATGGTCCTCCCCGTAGCCCAGCGCGTCGAACATCATCACGGAGTTCGCCATGGCCGGGTAGATCGCGCCCAGCCCGTCCTCGCCGTTCAGCCGCTCCCGCACGAAATTCTCGCACCAGGCGATCGCGCGCTCCCGCGCGTTGCGCGGCCAGAGCGGCTCGGCACCCTTGAGCACCGCGTCCAGACCGTTGAAGAACAACGCCCAGCCGGCCTTGCGGTGCGAGAGCTGTCGCTGCCCGCGCCGAGTCTTGGGCAGGAACAGCTCTTGGATCGTCACCCCGCGCGGGTTGCGGGCCCGGACCTGCTTGGCCTGCAGCACCAGCAGCGGCACCAGCACGGTGCGCGCCCAGTAGCTCATCTTGCTCAGGTGAACCGGGAACCAGCGCGGCAGCAGCACCATCTCGACCGGCATATTGGGCACGCTCTTCCACGGCACCTCGCCGTAGAGGGCCAGCAGGATGCGGGTGAAGACGTTGCTCGCCCCGGCGCCGCCGGCCGCCAGGATCGCCTCGCGCGCGCGGACCATGTGCGGCGCCCCGGTGCTGTCGCCGATCATCTTCAGCGCGAAATAGGCCTTCACCGAGGCGCTGATATCGAAGGCGCCGCCGTGGAACAGCGGCCAGCCGCCATGCGCGCCCTGGATGCGGCGGAGGTAGTTGCCGATGCGGCGTTCCAGCACGAGGTCGTCGGGTTCGGCCAGGTGCTGGCGCAGCAGGATGTACTCGGCCGGGATGGTGGCGTCGGCCTCGAGCTCGAAGACCCAGTGCCCATCCTCGCGCTGGAGTCGCTTCAGCGCCTCCGCCGCGCGGTGAACGCCGGCCTCGATCCCTGCCAGCGGGTCGGCACCGGTCATGTTGCCGGTTTCCAGCCTCGTCGGTTCAGCCGAAGCATCGAACATCGTCGAACAGTCCTAGTTCCTGCGGAGGGCGGCCGCCAGGGCCGCCGCCGTTTCGCCGGAGCGCAGCGCGCCCTCGATCGTGGAAGGTAGCCCCGTATCGGTCCAATCGCCGGCGAGGAACAGGTTTCTCCACAGGGTGCGGGCGGATGGCCGCCTTGCGGCCTGCGCAGGCGTGGCCGCGAAGGTCGCCCGTTTCTCCCGCACGATGCGGTACGGGGGCAGGGGATCGCTCAACCCGTGCAGCCGCGCGACCTCGCCCCAGATGCGCGCGGCCAGCGTCGCCGCGTCCTCCTCCAGCAGGTGATCCGCAGCGCTCACCGTCACCGAGAAGCGGTCGGCAAAGGCAAAGACCCATTCCGCCGTGCCGCCCACCACCCCGATCATCGCCGTGGCGCCGGCGGGCGGGGCGAGGGCGAAATGCGCGTTGACGATCGCCCGGTGGTCGTCGGGCACGGTGAGGTCCGGCACCAGCTCCGCCGCCACCCAGGCGGGCAGGGCGAGCACCACCGGCTCCTCCGGTGCCACCGCCACGACGCCGTCGGCGAAGTGCAGCGCGCTGACCACGTCGCCCGCGAACTCGATCCGCCGCAACCGCCGGCCGAGCCGCGGCGCCGCACCACCGGCCGTGAGCCGTTCCACCGCAGGCTCCACGAAGGCCGCCGCCAGCGTCGGCGAGGCGATCCGCGGCCGGCAGGCGTCGGAGCCCATCGCCAGGCTCTCACGCACCACCGCGCCTGCAAGGTCGGCTGAGCCTTCTTCCGCCCTTGTGTTCAGCACCGCCACCAGGAAAGGCTCGATCAGCCGCTCCCACAGCGCGCCGCGCGTGGGCATCACCGCGTCGATCCGCCGGCCCGGATGGCGGCGGGTCAGCGCCACCAGCGACAGGTAGTCCCGCACCCGCGTTCCCGGCACCCGTCTCCCCGGCACCAGCACCCACCAGGGCAGGCGCCCGCGGTTGGGCCGCACCGTCCAGCGCGCGCCGTCGCGCAGGTCGGCGAAGTGGAACTCCGCCTCCAGCGGCCCGATCAGCCGCTCGCTGGCGCCGATCGCCTTCAGGTAGCGCCCCACCGCCGCGTTGCCCGACAGCACCAGGTGGTTGCCGTTGTCGATCACCATGCCGAGCTGCGGGTCCCGGTAGGACCGGCACCGCCCGCCCGCCTGGGCGGCAGCCTCGGACAGCTCGACCGGCAGGCCGGCCGCCAGCAGCCGCACCGCCGCCGACAGCCCCGCCAGCCCGGCGCCGAGGACGTGCGCCGTCACCGTCGCAGGCCCTCGCCGAGGCCGTGGCGCAGGATCAGCCAGAACAGCAGCGGCTTGCCGATCCGGACGCGGTGGCGCGGCGGGGCCCAGCCCTGCACCTCCATGCGGTCGAGAATGCGGCGGTACACCTCGGCCATGAGCCTCGGCGCCAGCAGCCGGCCCCTGGGTCGCGAGTCCAGGATCGCGTCGGCACGGCGGAAGTGCTCGCGCGCCTGCGCCGCCACCGCGCGGCAGGCCGCATCCAGGCGCCGGTCCGCCGCCACGGCGGCCGGGTCGTCCCCGGTGATGCCAGCGGCCAGCAGCGCCTCGCGCGGCAGGTACAGCCGGCCGATCGCCGCGTCCTCGTCGATGTCGCGCAGGATGTTGGTCAGCTGCAGCGCTCGCCCGAGATGGTGCGCCAGCCCTTCGCCGGGCGCTTCCTCCATGCCGAAGATCCGCACCGACAGGCGGCCCACCGCGCTCGCCACCCGGTCGCAGTACAGGTCCAGCGTGGCCGCGTCGGGGGCGCGGATGTCGCGCTCCACATCCATGGCCATGCCGTCCACCACGGCCAGGAAGTCCTCCTGCCGCAGGCCCCAGCGCCGCACCGCCTCCGCCAGGAAGGCGGCGCGCCCCGCCGGCATGCCCGCAAACAGCGCCGCCAGGTCCACGCGCCAGCCTTCGAGCTCCACCGCCCGGGCCGCGCGCGGGCGGCTGCCGTCGTCGGCGATGTCGTCCACCTGCCGGCAGAAGCTGTAGATCGCGAACATGCCCGCCCGCTCGGCCGGCGGCATCAGCCGCATCGCGGCGTAGAAGGAACTGCCGGAGACCTGCTTCTCCAGCGCCGCCTGATCCGGCGCCGTCGCCGTTGCCACCGTCATCCGCGCGTCCCCGCCGCCAGCGCGGCCCCCGTCTTCCGTCGCCCGAGCCGCCCCGGCAGCGCCGACAGGGCTGCCAGCATTGCCAGGCTCAGCGCCTCGCCCTTGCGGTGATGCACCCGGTCGCGGAGCGGGTCGCGCACCAGCAGCCGCCCGTTGAGGCTTTCCGCCAGCCGTTGAATCACCGCCACCTCCAGCGCGAGGCGCAGGTCGTCGATCCCGCGCGAGAAGGGCCGCGACCGGTCGAGCAGCCCCGCCGTCCGCCGCGCCAGCCCCGCGATCACGCCGCGCAGCGCCGGCGAGGCGCGCTCCGCCGCCAGGCTTTCCACGCCGATCCCGGCTTCGGTCAGTGCGTCCTCGGGGATGTAGACCCGGTCCAGCGCGCGGTAATCCTTGGCGCAGTCCTGCAGGTGGTTGATGACCTGCAGCGCGTCGCACAGCGCGTCGTTCATCGGCCAGATCGCCGGCGACTCGCCGTGGACGTCGAGCACGAAGCGCCCGACCGGCGTGGCGGAATAGCGGCAGTAGCGCAGCAGGTCCTCCCAGTCGCGGTAGCGCCGCTTGGTCACGTCCTGCCGGAAGGCGGTGAGCAGATCGTGCCCGTGCTGCTCGGTCAGCCCGCGCTCCCGCAGCACCAGGTGCAGGGCCCAGCCCTCCGTCGCCGCCGCGCGGTCGCCGCGCAAGCCCCGCTCCAGCGCGTCGAGCTGGGCGAATTTGTCCTCCGGCAGCGCCGAGGCATGGTCGGCCACATCGTCGGCCGCGCGGGCGAAACGGTAGAAAGCCATGATCGGCGCCCGGTGGCGCGCGCTTACCAGTCGGGAGGCGACGGGGAAGTTCTCGTCCTCGTGCCCCTTGCCGGAGGCGAGTTCGGCCGCGCCGCTCATGCCCGCAACCCTTCGCCACCGGGCGCCCCCGCGGGTGCCGGGCCGTGCCCCTGCGCCGGGCCAGGTCCGGGGGCGTCCCTTGGGTCGTTCCGCATATCCGTCTCCGTACCGCCAGGGACCGCGGCACCGTTGTTCTGGAGCAGCCCGCCGGGCGCGTCGTGGCGGGTTTTCGCCGGCAGCCGGCCCACGGCCGCGGGCTGAACAGTTGCCGGAGCCGCCTGCACCGGCGTGAGCCCGGCCTCGCCAGCCCCGGCCAGCGCCTGCGATCGCCCCTTCCACATGCCGCCCCGCCCGCGCCAAACATCCACCGCCGAGCGGAGGGTGAACACCGTGTAGGTCGCCCCGATCACCGGCAGCGCCGGCGCCCAGAGCCGCGATACGCCGTAGAAGCCGAGGATCGGCGCGAAGCTCACGGTCATCATCGCCCAGGCCACCCAGCCGGCCACGGCTGCCCAGCCGTGGCCGAAGATCGCGAAGCCCACCGGCAGGAGGTAGGTCACCACCATCCCGACCACGGTGCCGAGCAGCAGCACCGGCGAGTAGCCGAGCTGCGCGTAGGCGGATCGCGACACCATCCGCCCGATCTCCGCCACGGTGCGGTAGGGGCGCAGGCTGTGGGCGCGATGCGTCAGGCTCAGCCGGATCGGCCCCTGCGCCTTAAGGCGCCGCCCCAGTGCGCAGTCGTCGATGATCTCGTGCCGGATCGAGGCGATGCCGCCCGCCGCCTCCAGCGCCGTGCGGCGCACCAGCATGCAGCCGCCGGCCGCCGCCGCGACGCGGCTGTTGTCGCGCGACACCCAGCGGAAGGGGTAGAGCATCTGGAAGAAGAACACGAAGGCCGGGATCAGGAAGCGTTCCGCCGCGTTGGAGCAGCTCAGCTCCGCCATCAGCGACACCAGGGCGCAGCGGCCCCGTTCCGCCCTGCTGACCAGGGCGCGGAGGTTCGCCGGCGCGTGGCCGATATCGGCATCGGTGAGCAGCAGGTAGTCCGGTGGCGCCCCGTCGCCACCCGTCTGCCCGCCATCTCCGATGGGCCGCCCCGATGCCTCGCCCGGCGCGGCGCCGCCGCTGGCCCGCTCGATCCCCTGCCGCATGGCCCAGAGCTTGCCGGTCCAGCCCGGCGGCAGCGGCGCGCCGGACAGCACCTCCAGCCGCTCCGCCGCACCCGGCAGGGCACGCGCCACCGCGGCGGTGCCGTCGCTGCTGTTGTCATCCACCAGCACCACACGGAAGGGGCCGGGATAATCCTGCGCCAGCAGGCTGCCGACCGAGCGCGCGATCACGTCCGCCTCGTCGCGCGCCGGCACCACCGCCACCACCGAGGGCCAGCGGGACGGGGCAGGGGCCTCGTCCCGGTCGTCGCGGTCGAGCGCCCGCCAGAAGCCGCCGCGGCCCAGCAGCATCACCAGCCAGATCGCCACCGGCAGCAGCGCGAGGAGCAGCCAGCTCATGGGCGGATCATCCCCGCCTCACGGAACCAGCCCAGCGCGTCGCGAACCCCCTCCTGCCAGGGCCGATAGCTGTAGCCGAGTTCCCGCTCCGCCCGGGCGGAGGTGAAGAACATCCGATAGCGCGACATCCGCAGCGCATCCGCTGTCAGCAGCGGCTCTCGCCCCGTCACCCGTGCCGCGGCCTGCATCGCCCAGGCCACCGGAAACAGCGGCGCGCGCGGCAGGCTGACGCGTGGCGGCCGACGGTTGGTCATGGCGGCGATGGCGGTCAGCATCTCGCGCAGGGTCACGTTCTCGCCGCCCAGAATGTAGCGCCGGCCGACCTCGCCGCGCTCGAAGGCCAGCAGGTGACCGGCCGCGATGTCGTCCACGTGCGCGAGGTTCAGGCCGGTGTCCACGAAGGCCGGCACCTTGCCCAGCGCCGCGTCCAGGATCACCCGCCCCGTGGGCGTCGGCCGGATGTCGCGCGGCCCGATCGGGGTGGACGGGTTCACGATCACCGCCGGCAAACCGTCGCGGAGCACCATCTCCTCCACCGCGCGCTCGGCGATGGTCTTGGAGCGCTTGTACACGCCGATCGTCTCGTCCGGGCGCGACGGCGCGTCCTCGTCCACCGGCGCGGTGGCACCCTTGACCCGCAGCGTCGCCACGCTGCTGGTATAGACGACGCGCCGCACCCCGGCGTCGAGCGCCGCACCCATCAGGTTGCGCGTCCCCTCGACGTTGCCGCGCAGGATCTCGTTCGGGTCAGGTGCCCAGAGGCGGTAATCCGCCGCGACGTGGAACATCGCGTCCGCCCCGGCCACCGCGGGGCGCAGCGAGTTCGCGTCGCGCAGGTCCCCGACCACGATCTCGCACGGCAGGCCCTCGAGGTTGCCGCGCGGGCTGCTGGGCCGCACCAGCACCCGCAGCCGCAGGCCGCGCGCCAGCAGCGCCCGTGCCACGGCGGAACCCAGGAAGCCCGAGGCGCCGGTCACCAGCACCGTGTCGCCCGGGCTCAGCACGTTCCGCTCCAGCACCTGCCGTATGTCCTCCGCCGCTTCCCGACCATCGCAGCCCGCATGGCGCCGGGCGGCGCATGATGGGGCGGGAGGCGATACCGTGCCCGGCCGTCGCCGGAAAGGGCTGGCGGGTGACAGGCCACGCACGAAGCAGCGGGCGACCGCCCCTGACCCGGCAATTCCGCGCCGGCGGGGCGGGCGCTCACTGACGCGGCGTCAGCTCTTCCCGCGCCCGGAGGATGCGTGCGGGCAGGTCGCCACCGGCGGCCTCGATCAGCTCCGCTTCCTCGACACCCTCGTCCAGAGCGTCCTCGACGCAGCGCAGCGCCAGGCTCCGCGCCGCCGCCAGGTCGGTGGGCAGCAGCGCCGCCTCGTCCACGTTCTCTTCCAGCCAGTCCTCCAGGAACTCGCTGGCCATTCCGGCCTCCATGCCGCTCACCTCTGAACCTGACACTGAACTGTTGCGCCGCTCGCCGAGCATGCGGGACGCGAACGGCGCGCAGGATAACGCAAGGCTTCTGCCGGAGGAGCAGGGGAGGACAGCGAGTGCCGATCAACTCCTGCCCAGCCCCCTGCGGGCCGGCGGTTCACCGTGCCCCGATGTCGGCCCGAAGGGCCGGTGGGCCTCGCGTCCGGAACCCTCACCGATGTTCGTTCCGGGCCGGAAAACATGCGGGCCGCCACCGGGCAGCCGCTTACAAAAGGACCACCGCGATCCCATGTAGTGCCGGTCAGTCTCGTCGTGCCGGCCTGTTCTCCTTGCTCCACTGAGCGTCGAGCTCGGTGTCCGTCTCTCTCGATGCCGATCCGGTTCGCATGTCGCGCCCCGGACACCGTCGAAAAAACGGAACACCATCATGCCCACCGGCACCGTCAAGTGGTTCAACAGCACCAAGGGCTTCGGTTTCATCCAGCCGGATGACAACTCGAAGGACGTCTTCCTGCACATCTCCGACGTGCAGCGCGCCGGCATCCAGGAGCCCCGCGAGGGCGACAAGCTCGAGTACGAGCTGGTGCAGGGCCAGCAGGGCCGCGTTTCCGCCGGCAACCTCCGCGCGGGGTAACGGTCCGGGGAGGTCCAACCACCTCCCCGATCCAGGCGGGTGGCCTTGCGCCGCCCGCCCGTTCCGGATCGCCTCGCCCTGCGTCGGGAGCATCCGGCTCTTCCAGGCGGGTCCGAACGACCCGGAAGGACGACCATGGCCAGCCACAGTTTCCAGATCGGCGATCAGGTCGAGCTGGTACCCAACTTGTTCAGCGCGCGCGGGGCGGAGGGCCACTACACCGTGACCCGCCTCCTGCCGAACGACTCGCCTGACCGCGAATACCGCGTCCGGCTGGGCCATGACGGGCAGGAGCGCGTCGTGCGCGAAAGCGAGATGCGCCTGAGCACAACCAGTGTTCTCGGACGGAACGCCGCGCGCGACTGACGCCGCCCGGTTGCCGCCTTTTCTTTCCTCGTCCGCAAGGTAGAGCCCATGTCCCACACCAAGCCCAGGTCCAAACCCGACGCGGAGCCCGCGACTTCTCCGGAAGAGTTCGAGGAGACGGTCGCCTACCTCGCCAAGCGCCACAAGGTTTCGGCCGCCATCGTTCGCGAGATCGCCCGCCGCGCCGAAACAACCGACCGCAGCGCGCTGGCCCGCGCGATCGAGCGCGACAAGTCCCGGCGCTGAGCTGTTGCCGGGCACGGCGTCCGGCGCGCGTCTGCGGAAGATTCTGCCCGCTCCTTGCCCCTGAGTTCGGAGCGGCACTGCCGGAGCTTCAAGCCGGGGGCCCTGATCTGCAGGTGGAGGCCCCGCCTTCGCTCAGGCGATAAAGCTTCTCGCGCGGCGCGGCGGCGCGAACCTGCCGATCAGTGAGCTGTGTCTCGGCCATCGGAGCATCCCGTTACCCGGCTCGGTCGCGCTTACCCGGTGAGTTACCCGGCTTGCCACGCGCTCGGGCACGAAGTTCCGGGAACAGACGAGGACACGCGCAGGCCGAGGTGGAACACCGGGCCCAGCCGCAGCAGGGTCACCGGGAACGTCTGGGAAATCCTGGGACCAGGGTCTGGCGGATGAGGTGGGATTCGAACCCACGATACGCTTTTGACGTATACGCACTTTCCAGGCGCGCGCCTTCGACCACTCGGCCACCCATCCAACGGATGCGGCGGATAGCGGAGGGCGCCAGCCACGGCAAGCCCGCCCACGACGATTTCCGGCCACGACCGTCCTAAAGCTCTCCCGCATATCGTGTCCGCAGCCGCGGCGGCCAAGTCCCCGGCGATGCGATACGCCGGGCGGCGGGCGATTGCTTTCTCCGCCCGCCCGCGCCTCAGCGGCCGTCGCGCCGCCGCCGCACGGTCGCGGCATCCACGCGCGGCAGCTCCACCACGTCGTTCAGGCGGACGTAGCCGCCGCCGCTGCCCAGCCGCCCCACCAGCCGCAGCCGCGCCGTGTCCACGTAGCAGCGCGCGGGATCGAGCACGCAGTCGTCGCGCAGGTGCATCGCCACCACGCGCCCCAGCACGATCACCTGGCTGCCGGCCGGCACCAGCTGGTGCAGGACGCATTCCAGCGCCACCGGGCTCTTGGCGATGCGCGGCGGGCGGACCTTCACGCTGGGTGCGGCTGTCAGCCCGGCCTCGCGCAGCTCGTCTTCGTCCGGCGTCCAATCCGCGGCGGTGACGTTCATCGCCTCCAGCCGGTCCTCGTCCACCAGGCACAGCACGAACTCGCCCAGCGCGCGGATATTGGCGACGGTGTCCTTGACCCCGCCCACCACCCCGCCGGCCTCGCGCGGGGAGCAGCCGATGCCCACGATCATCGGGTCGGAGGAAAACACGTTGAAGAACGAGAAGGGCGCGGCGTTGCGGACCCCCGCCTCGTCCTCGGTCACCAGCCAGGCGATCGGGCGCGGCACCACGCTCGCGGTCACCAGCTTGTAGCGGTCGCGCGGCGCGAGGCCGTCGAAGTCGAAGAACATCCCTGAACCCCGTCACGCCACCCGGTGCGGCGCGGCTTCGCCCCGCAGCAGCACGGCATCGAGGTTGTCGAGGCAGCGGAACCCCATCGCGTCGCGCGCCTCCTCCGTGGCGCTGCCCAGGTGCGGCAGCAGCGTGACGTTGGGCGCCGAAAGGTAGCCCGGAAAGATCGCGGGCTCCCCAGCGAACACGTCCAGCCCCGCCGCGCGCAGGTGCCCCGAATGCAGCGCCGCGCAGAGCGCCGCGTCGTCCACCGTGGTGCCGCGCCCGGTGTTCACCACGATCGTGCCCGGCCGGAGGGTCGCGATCCGCCGCGCGTCCAGCCAGTGCCGCGTCGCCTCGCCGCCGGGGATGTGCATCGACAGGATGTCCACGGTCTCGAGGAACTCCCGCTCATCCGCGTGGAAGCGCGCGCCCGCTTCCTCGGCAGGCGGCAGGCGGCGGCGGTTCAGGTAGTGCACCCGCATCCCGAAGCCCGCCGCCATCCGCGCCAGTGCCTGCCCGATGCGCCCCATGCCCAGGATGCCCAGCGCCTTGCCCTCCAGCGTCACGCCGCGCAGCTGCGTCGGCGCCCAGCCCGTCCATTCGCCCGCGCGCAGCATCCGCTCCGCCTCGCCGGCGCGGCGCGCGCACATCAGGATCAGCGTCATGGCGATTTCGGCGGTGGCCACGCTCAGCACGTCCGGCGTGTTGCTCACCACCAGCCCGCGGCGCCCGGCGGCGGCGAGGTCGATATGGTCGGTGCCGACGCTGAAGGTGGCCAGCATCCGCACGCTCGCCGGCAGGGCCTCGATCGTGGCGGCGTCGAGCGGATCGCCGGCGGCGCACAGGATCGCCTCCATCCCCGCTGCCTCCCGCACCAGCGCTTCGCGGTTGAGCGGCGCGTCCTCGGTGCGCGGGGTGCAGCGGTAGTCGCGCACTGCCCGCGCTTCCACCGCCTCCGGATAGCGGCGGGTGAGCAGCAGCCCCGGCCGGCGGGGCGTGGCAGGGTCGGTCATGGCAGCGGCGTCTCCGAGTTCGGCGCGAGGATGACCGCCCCGGCGAGCCTGCGCCAGGGCGCCCGGGAAACCTCGCCCGCGGCCCACGGTCGGACGGGCCTGGCCCAGGTGCATGGCCTGTGCTCCGTGCCGCCGCGACCGCTCCCCGACCGGACAACCCGGCCACGGCGCCGCTCCCCGTCGCGCAACAACCTCCCGCCGCCCGGCGAGACGGGCAGGGGAGGTTGCCACCGGGGCGCCAAGACGCCAGCTTGCCCGGGAACGCGGCTCGGACGCGCACGGGAGAACGGCATGGACCTCGGTTTGAAGAACAAGCGCGCCCTGGTGATGGGTGCCTCCAAGGGCCTCGGCCGGTCCGTGGCCGAGGCGCTGGCGGCGGAAGGCGCCTCCGTGGTGATCTCGGGCCGTGACCAGGCGAGTCTCGACAGCGTGGCCGCCCACCTGCGCGAACTCGGTGCCCCGAAGGCGCTCGGCATCCCGGGCGACGTGGACGACCTCGGGCAGATGGATGCCCTGGCCGACGGCGCCATCGCCGCGCTGGGCGGGATCGACATCGTGTTCCTCAACCATGGCGGCCCGCCGCCGGGCGCCGCGGTGGACCTGAAGGCCGAGGCGCTGGAGGTCTGGTTCCGCCGCGCCGTGCTGGCGCCGATCCAGGTGGCCAACCGCCTCCTGCCCGGCATGCGCGAGCGCCGGTGGGGCCGCCTGATCACCGTGGGCTCCACCGGCATGGAGCAGCCGATCGCCAACCTGGCACTCAGCAACGTCGTGCGCTCCGCCATCGTGGGCTGGAACAAGACCCTCGCGACCGAGATCGCGGGCGAGGGGATCACCTGCAACATCCTCGCACCCGGCGCCTTCCGCACCGACCGCACGCTGGAAACCGCCAAGGCCACTGCGGCCAAGACGGGCCAGTCGCTGGATCAGGTGGTGGCCGATCGTGCCAAGACGATCCCCGCCGGCCGCATGGGCGAGCCCGAGGAATACGGCCCGATGGCGGCCTTCCTCGCCTCCGACAAGGCGGCCTACCTGACGGGCTGCATCGTGCGCATCGACGGCGGCACGGTCCGCTCGGTCTGAGAATGAGCGGCGTGTCCGACCCGACCGGTGCGGGCGCGCCGCGGCCGCAGATCTACGTGGACGGCGACGCCTGCCCCGTCCGCGACGAGGTGTTCCGCGTCGCCGAGCGCCTGGGGCTCGAGGTCCATGTCGTGAGCAACGGTGCCCGCGGCGTTCGCCTGCCCGAGGCGCCCAACATCCACCGCGTCCTGGTGGCCGAGGGCGCCAACGCGGCCGACGACTGGATCGCCGAGCACGTCACGCCGCGCGACCTCTGCGTCACCGCCGACATCCCGCTGGCCTCGCGCTGCCTCAAGGCCGGGGCGAGGGCGGTGGCACCCAGCGGCAAGGTCTGGGACGACAACAACATCGGCAGCGCCCTGGCCGGGCGCGAGGTGTCGCGCCACCTGCGCGAGATGGGCGTGGAAACCCGCAACCGCTCCTTCGGGGCGGATCAGCGTTCCCGCTTCCTGCAGGCGCTGGACACCGAGCTCCGGGCGGCGCTACGCGGCCCGGCCCCGAAGCGGCCGCCCATGCCGGACTTCTTTTCCTGACCGTCGACCCACCCACCTGGTGAGGGGCGGGTGGTAACATGAACGAATGTCCATCTTGTGCCGCGCTCCCCGCCGCACGACCTGCGGCAGCATGATCGACGCGAAGAACCTCCTCGACCGTTTCCTCGGCGCCGGCAGCACCGGCCAGAACCCGCCGCCCGCCACGCGGCCGGGCGCGGCGCCCTCTCCCTGGACCGATCCCACCGGCTCCCACCACGGCGCGCCGTCGGCGGGTGGCCTGGGCGGGTTGGCGGACACCGCGCGTCAGGCCCTGGGCGGCGGTGGCTCAGGCCAGGGCGGCGGCTTCGGTGGCCTCGCCGATGCGGCACGCCAGGCGCTGGGCTCGGGCGGCCATGGCGGCCTGGCCGCCGGCGGCGCGGCCGGCAGCCTGCTGGGGCTGGTGATGGGCGGCAAGCGGAAGGGCCGGTTCAACAGCACGCTCAGCCATGGCGGCGCGGCGCTGCTCGGCGCCCTGGCCAGCCGCGCCTTCGAGAACTGGCAGGCGCGCCAGCCCGCGGCCCAGGCCCCGGTGGCGACCCCTGCCGAGGCGGAGCGGGTCGCGCCGCGCTTCCTCGCTTCCGCCGCTCCGGCCGGCGACGGGCAGCCCTTCGAGCTCGCCCTGGTGCGCGCCATGATCGCCGCCGCCAAGGCCGACGGCCACGTCGATGCCGAGGAACAGCGCCGGATCTTCGGCCGGGTGGAGGAACTCGGCCTCGACGCCGAGAGCAAGGGCTTCGTGTTCGACGCCCTGTCCCAGCCGCTCGGCGTGGGCGAGGTCGCGGCCTCCGCCACCACGCCCGAGCAGGCGGCCGAGCTCTACCTTGCCGCCCGCCTGGCGGTGGACCCGGACCAGCCGGCCGAGCGCGCCTTTCTCGAGGCCCTGGCGCACCGCCTCAACCTGCCCGACGGCCTCGCCGAGCAGCTGGACCGTCAGGCCGACGGGGTGTCGGCCTGACGATCGGGCAGGGGTAGACGCTACCCCTCGACGCCGCGCGGCATCCCTTCCTCGATCAGCCGCGCGTACATCGCGGCACCATAGGGGATGGAGGCGTCGTCGAACCGGTAGCCCGGGTGGTGCGGCGAGAAGCCTTCCTCGCCGTTGCCGACGTGGAGGTAGGCGCCCGGCACCTTTTCCAGCATGAAGGCGAAATCCTCCGACCCCATCACCGGCGGCTTGCCGAGCACGAGGTTCTCCTCGCCCACCAGCCCCAGCGCCGCGGTCTTCACCGCCTCGACGTGTTCTTCCGTGTTGATCGTGGGCGCGAAGATCAGCCGCCAGTCCACCGTCGCCGTGGCGCCGAAGCCCGCCGCGACGCCGTCCACGATCCGGCGCATCGCCGTCTCGATCTCCTCGCCGACCTCGCGCGAGAAGAAGCGCGCCGTGCCCGACAGCGTGGCCGTCTGCGGGATCACGTTGTAGGCGTCGCCGCCCCCGATCTTGGTCACGCTCACCACCGCGGGCTCGCGCGGCACGAGGTTGCGCGACACGATCGACTGCAAGGCCGTCGCGATATGGCAGGCCGTCAGCACCGGGTCGATGCTGACCTCTGGCCGCGCGCCGTGCGAGCCCTTGCCCGAAACGGTGATGTCGAAGAAGGCGCCGCCCGCCATGGCCGGCCCGACCCGCACGCCGTACTTGCCCACCGCCATGCCGGTGGCGTTGTGCATCCCGAAGATCGCGTCGCAGGGAAAGCGATCGAACAGCCCGTCCTCCAGCATCGCCAGCGCGCCGCCGCAGCCTTCCTCACCCGGCTGGAAGATGAAGTTCACCGTGCCGTTGAAGTCCTTGCTCTGCGCCAGGTACTTGGCGGCGCCCAGCAGCATGGTGGTGTGCCCGTCATGCCCGCAGGCGTGCATCTTGCCGGGCACGGTCGAGCGAAAGGGCAGGTCCGTCATCTCCTGCATCGGCAGCGCGTCCATGTCGGCGCGCAGGCCGATCCGCCGCTCCCCGTTGCCGGAGCGCAGCACGCCCACCACACCGGTCCGGCCCACGCCGCGATGCACCTCGATGCCCCATTCCTCCAGCTTCGCGGCCACGATGGCGGCGGTGCGGTGCTCCTCCAGGCCGAGCTCGGGGTGCATGTGCAGGTCGTGGCGGATCGCCTCCAGCTCATCCTGATAGGTCTTGATCGTCTCGAAGGCGGACATCGGAACTCCTGACACGAAGACGGGCATCGGCGCGGCGCTCACTGGCGCCGGATGCCCCAGAACACGAACAGGCCCTGCACCATGTCGGTGAGGTCGCGGCGATACGCGGTCTTGTAGAGGTACTGCCCCGTGGGAAGGTACGGAACCTCCTGCATCGCCACAGTCTGCAGCTCGGCGGCAATGCGCTTCTGCGTCTCGGTGTCGGGCGCGTCGAGCCAGGCTTCCCGCAGCTGCTCGATGCGCGGGATATTGGCCCAGCCGAAGAAGCCCTTGTCGCCGTTGACGCGCAGCACCTGCTCCACGGCCGGGTTCACCATGTCGAGCCCGGCCCAGGTGGTGTTGAACATGTTCCAGCCGCCCTTGTCGGGCGCGTCCTTGCTGGCGCGGCGCGTCACCAGCGTGCCCCAGTCCGACACCACGTAGTCCACGTTCATGCCGAGGCGGCGGAACAGGTCGTTGGTGACCTCGCCCAGCGCCGCCAGCACGGGGTTGTCGCTGGGCGCCATCAGCACCACGCGCTCGCCCTTGTAGCCGGCCTCCACCAGCGCCTTGCGGCTGGCCTCCAGGTCGCGCTTGCCGGTGATCGCTTCCAGCCCCGCGTCGCTCGCCATCGGCGTGCCCGGCGCGAAAAGACCCACCCCCGCCTTCCACATCGACGGGTCCGCCCCGGCGGCGGCGGTCATGTAGTCCTCCTGCGACATCGCCTGGAGGATCACCCGACGCACCGCCGCTTTGTCGAAGGGAGGGTACAGGTGGTTGAACACGCCGGTGCCCATGGTGCCCAGCGGCCCCGCCGAGCCGGTGCGAATGTCGGGGCTCGCTTCCAGCACCGGCAGCAGGTCGTTGCTCGGGTTCTCCCACCAGTCAGCCTCGCCGCTCTGCATCGCCGCGGTGGCGGTGCCGGGATCGGGCATCACCAGCCATTCTACCCGGTCGAAATGCACCTGCTTCGGCCCCGCCGCCCATTCCACCGTGCCGCCGGGCATGGAACCGCCCGGGCGCGGCACGTAGTCGGCGTTGCGCTCATAAACGACGCGCGCGCCCACCACCCGCTCATCCGCCTTGAAGCGGAAGGGGCCGGAGCCAATGATTTCCCGGATCTGCTGCGCCGGGTCGGTCTCGGCCAGCCGCTCCGGCATGATCACCAGCGCCGGCGGCCCCAGCTTGGCCAGCGCGTCCAGCATGGCGCCGAAGGGCCGCTTCAGGCGGATCACGAAGGAGCGGTCGTCGGGCGCGCTCATCTCGTCGGTGCGCGCCAGCAACGCCTGGCCAAGTGAATCCCGCTGCGCCCAGCGCCGGATCGAGGCCACGCAGTCGCGCCCGCGGACCGGCGTGCCGTCGTGGAAGCGTAAGCCTTCGCGCAGGCGGAAGGTCCAGCGTTTGCCGTCCTCCTCGATCCGGTGTCCTTCCACCATCTGCGGCTGCGGCCGCAGCTGCGCGTCGAGGCCGTAGAGCTGGTCCCACACCATCAGCGCGTGGGTGCGGGTGATGTAGGCGGTGGTGACCACCGGATCGACCACCGTGAGGTCCGCCTGCGGCACGTAGCGCAGCACCCGCGAGGAACGACCTTGGGCCAGCGCCGGACGGCTCAGCCGGGTGGGCAGCAGGGCGGCCGCCCCCGCGGCGGTCAGCAGCGTGCGTCGGAACATCTGGATTCTCGGCTCCCCGAACAGTGTTGAGCGGGGCCCTGCATCCGGCGTCGGCGCGTTTCGCGCTTCTGGGGGCAGAGGAAACAGGCTCCGGCGCCGGCAGGCAAGCCCGTGCGCCGCCTGCCTACGAAGGCCGGCGCCGCGCATGAGGGGCGTGGCGGAACCCTGCCGAACCCACCGGCCCGATTGCCTCTTGCCCGATGCTCCCTTGCTCGATGCCCTCTTGCCCTGGGCGGGGCCCGGCGGCAGGAAGGCCCGATGAAAGCTGCCCGATCCTCCAGGCAGGAGCCCACCGTGGCGCAGACCGCCCGGGCCCGGCTGCGGGACGACCAGGCGCGCGGCCGCGTCCGCTTCATGCGCGCCCGCCTGACCGAAGCCTCCGCGCGCTTCGAGCAGAGCTTCCGTGCCGTGCTGGCGCTGCGGCTCCAGGATGCGGCGGGCGTCGACCCGCGCTTCGCCGAGCTGGCGCGCCGCCTCGCCACCCTGCCGCGCCGGAACTGACGGGCCCGGCCGCGCAGATGCGAGGCCGGGTGCCGCGCAGCCGCCCCGGATGATGCGCTGCGGCAACAGTCTTGGATTCTCCGCTTTCCATCGCATCGCTGTCTGCGGCCCGGCGTTGATCACGCACGCCATCCATTCCGCCACAGGATCTCCAGTGCCATGTCGGACACGACCCAGAAGCGCCCGTCGCTGACGGCCATGAAGGACTTCAGCAAGAAGGCCGTCGCGGCCTCGAAGACAAAGGCCCGCAGTTCGCTCGACCGGCTTTACCGCGGCGTCGCCGCCGGCCTCAGGGTGTTCGGAGGCAAGAGCCTGGCTGATCGCTGAGGGCGCTCTTCCGCCCCTCTCAACCCTGAGCCGCTGCGGGCATCAATCCCGCGGCGGCGCCGGCTTCCCACGCGCGTGGCAGGTGCTGCGGCCAGCCCCGACAGCCTTTTCGGGGCAACTGCCTCCGCTGCTCGGCCGTTTGCATGCCAGGGGCGGGCTGCCCTGGAAGGCGGCCGCTTTCCACACCCGGCAAGCAGCGGAGAACCCAGCATGTCCGATATCAAGGGCCGCAAGGTCGCGATCCTGGCGACCGACGGCGTGGAGCGCGTGGAACTGACGGAGCCGATGAAGGCCCTGCGCGACGCCGGTGCCGAGGTCACCGTGGTGTCGCTGAAGACCGGCGAGATCCAGGCCATGGACCAGGACACCAACCCGTCGGAGAAGATCCGCGTCGACCTCGCCGTGGCCGATGCCAAGCCCGAGCAGTTCGACGCCCTGGTGCTCCCCGGCGGCACCACCAACCCGGACAAGCTGCGCCTCGACAAGGATGCGGTCGCCTTCGCGCGCGCCTTTGCCGAGGCCGGGAAGCCGGTGGGGGCGATCTGCCACGGTCCCTGGACCCTGGTGGAAGCCGACGTGGTGAAGGGCCGCCACCTGACCTCCTATCCTTCCCTCCAGACCGACCTGCGCAACGCCGGCGCCCGCTGGAGCGACGAGACCTGCGTGGTGGACAACAACTTCGTCACCTCGCGGAACCCCAAGGACCTGCCGGCCTTCTGCCGCAACCTCGTGGAAACCATCGGCAAGGCGGCCTGAGCCGCCGCGCCGGCGGGTGGGGGGGCTCCCGGCCATCCTCACCCGCTGGCAACGCCCCGGCAAAGCTTCGACACTGGCTTTGCCGGGCGTTTCCTGTTCCAAGCGCGCCCATGCGCCAGGCCTCGACCACCTCCCGCTTCCGCATCGCCGTCCCG
Source organism: Roseomonas elaeocarpi (assembly GCF_042433915.1). Classification (NCBI taxonomy): domain Bacteria; kingdom Pseudomonadati; phylum Pseudomonadota; class Alphaproteobacteria; order Acetobacterales; family Roseomonadaceae; genus Roseomonas; species Roseomonas elaeocarpi. The sequence continues at coordinate 586,459 of NZ_JBHLUN010000005.1, forward strand.
CTCGCCCTCGGCGTCGCGCTCCTGGCGCTGCCGTCCACTCATCCCGCCGGTGCGCAGGACGGGCCGGCGGCGGTGAGCCCGGCACCCGCGAGCCCCGCAGCACCGGACGCGGCCGCCCCGTCGACGCCCCCACAGGCGACCTTGCCGGCAACCCCATCCGCCGCGCCGCCCCCGCCCGCCGCATCCGCCGCGGCCATCCCGACGCTGGCGCAGCTCTGGTCGCACCTGCCCGACCGCGCCGGCCCGTTCCGCCGCGCCGAGGTGTCCCAGCCCCCCGCCGCGCCCGACGGCACCGAGGGGCTGATGGCCCGCTACACCGCCCGCCTAGGCAGCGGCGATATCCTGCGCGATGCCGAGGCCAGGCTGTTCCTGTACGGCCGCCCAGGGCAGCCGGTCGCGGATGGTGCCAACGTCGCCAGCCTCGTCACCGAGCTCGACATCGACACCAACAACCTGCGCGACGAGATCCGCCACCGACCCGCCGGCCGCAACGGCATCAGCAACGAGAGCACCGCCTTTCTCGGCGCCGGCGGCGCGCCGCTGCTGCAATGCCGCGTCCTGGAACTGCCGGTGCAGCCGCACGCGAAGGGGGAGCCCGCGCGGCTGCGCAGCGAAACGCTGTGCATCGGCGGTGCCGCCGGCCGCGCCGTGAAGCTCTACGTGGTGTCGAACTACCGCGAGGTCCGTCGCGCGCAGATGCAGCAGGACATCTCGGAAATGGCGATTGCCCTCCTGCGGGGCATTCGCGACGCGCAACGCTCCTGAGGCGGGCACCATGCGGCACGAATCGGTGCCGCGCCGCACCCTTGCCGCCTTGTGAGGACCCGCCGCCCGCCGGATAAGTCGCGCCGCACACTGCAGGAAGGCGGCGCCCGATGAGCTACAAGATCCTCTTCATCGATCCCCTGGCCCCGTCGCGGATGGAATCGCTGCGCGCCCTGGCCTTCGAGGGCTTCACGCTGGACACCACCACCGGCCGCGACGAGGCGACGCAGCTCGCCGCGGTGCGCGACGCCGACTTCCTGATCTCCGGCGACCTGCCGATCACCCGCGCGATGCTGGAGGCCGGCACCCGGCTGAAGGGCGTCCACAAGTGGGGCGTGGGCATCGACAACTTCGACCTCGACGCCGCGCGCGACCACGGCGTGCGGGTGATGCGCACCACCGGCTCCAACGCCATCCCCGTGGCGGAAACCGCGCTGGCGCTGATCATGGCGACCTCGCGCGGGATCCTGGCCGGTCACCAGGGCATGCAGCGCGGCGAGTGGCTGAAGGGCGCGGTCGGCGTGAACTGCTTCATGCTCACCGGCAAGACCGTGGGCCTCGTCGGCCTGGGCGCCATCGCCAAGAGCCTGGCACGGATCCTCACGGGCTTCGGCTGCCGCATCCTCTACACCAAGCCGACGCCGATCCCCGTCGAGGAAGCGCGCGCCTTGGGCGTCGAGCACGTCGACCTCGACACGCTGCTGCGCGAATCCGACATCGTGTCGCTCCATTGCGCGCTGACGCCGCAGACGCGCGGGCTGATCGCCACGCCCCAGCTGCGCGCCATGAAGAAGACCGCCATCCTGATCAACGTCGCCCGCGGCGGCGTGGTGGTGGAAGCCGACCTGGTGGCGGCGCTGCGTGACGGCACGATCCGTGCCGCCGGCGTGGACGTGTTCGAGACCGAGCCCACCGACCCCGCCAACCCGCTGCTCCACCTGCCCAACTGCGTCTGCACCCCGCATATCGGTGCCGCCGCGGCCGACAACTTCGCCAAGACCGTGACGCGCATGTTCACCAACATCGCCTGCGTGGCGCGCGGCGAGGAGGTCGCGCCCCTCGACCTCGTGGTCTGAACGGGAAGCGGGCAGGGGGCCCGCCGCCCTCGCTTGGCAGGGCCGGGGCGGGGCAGCGGCCGCCGCCTCAGCCGCGTCCGCCCGCCACAACCGGCGCGCGCGTGGCCATCGGAATCGGCATGGCGCGGTAGGCGCCCAGCCCGCGGCCGCGCTCGCCGCCCGCCTCGCCACCCTGCGCCTGCACCCGGGTGATCGTGGCCGGCGCGCCGGCATAGGTGCTGCCGGCGAAGGGCAACGAGCGCGACACCATCCCGCCTGCCGCCGTGGTGACCGGCGCGCGCCCCGCCCCGTTCCATCCCGGGTTCCAGCCCGGCGCCCCGGCCACGTCGCGCTGCCCCTCGGCCATGCGCGACGCCACCGCCGCGCGGTACATCGCGGCGCGTTCGGGCGTGTTGCTGTGGTAGTTCCCGGCCGACACCATCCAGTCGCCGCGCGTCGCCTGGAGGTTGCTGAGGAAGCGTGCGGCGTAGCGGGCATTGGTCAGCGGGTCGAAGGCTTCCTCCAGGCTGCCGAAGGCGTCGCGGTGGTGATGGAGGTTGATCTGCATGCAGCCCACGTCGATCAGCCGCATGCCCCCGGCCTGGAGCTGCCGCACCTCGGCAATCGCTTCCGCCTTGGAGGGGAAGAATTTGCCCTGGCCCTCGGCGTTGATGGTCCAGGGATAGGGGCCGAACTCGCCCGTCGCCGGGTCGCGCCGCCCGGATTCCACCCGCCCGATCGCCGCCAGGAGGCCGGTGGGCAGCCCGTATTCCCGCTCCGCCGTGGCGATGGCGGCCCGGCACAGCGTGGTGGCCGAGGGTGCGCCGGCGAATCCTGCCCCCTGCGCGCGCGACGCGGTGGAAAGCAGCAGAAGCAGCAGGATCGGAAGAAGGAGACGAATCATGCTGCCGGAGCAGCCAGCAGCGTGCCATTTCCGCCGGAAAATTCTGCCTAGCGAGATGCATTTGGTTGCTCTGCACAATCATGGAAGCAGCTTTGCCAAACGGTCATGCTGCACCGCGCAAAAACGCTTGCTTCCAATGCTCTGGGCGCTTAATTTCCGTCTTGCAGCAACACGGCATTGCCGGGTTGTCTGTCTTTCTTGGACGTTTCCTCCCTAAACTCGGCGGTGCTTCTTGCACCGCCTTTTTTTTGCCTGCGCGCTGGCGGGTTCCCGTTCGGAAGCTGGCATCCCAGCGCAACCGCCAGGATGACCGCCGAGCGGACGCGACGGAATGAAGTGGCTGGCGGCTATCACCGCCCATGACCGAGCGTGACCGTCCCGGCTACTGCTCGTGTCCGATCCGTTGCCGGCACGCCCACCACCTCAGGGCCGCAGGAAGCTCCAGTCCGTTTCCGCCAGGTGCCGCAATACCGCGGTGATCTCGTTGCGCACGGCGTGCATGCTGGGCAACGGCGCCACCCGGCGCTCATCCATGTAGAGCGCCCGGGAAATCTCGATCTGCAGCGCGTGCACCCCTTCGCGCGGGCGGCCGTAATGCCGGGTAACGTAGCCGCCCGCATAAGGGTCGTTGCGCCGCACCCGCCGCCCCAGCGCGATCAACGCTTCTTCCACGACCCGCGTGGCACGTGGGGCACAGGCGGTGCCATGGGCATCGCCCAGGATGAACTCCGCTCGCCCGGCCGCAGGGATGCCGGAGGGCATGGAGTGGCAGTCCACCAGCAGGCAGTAGCCGAATCGTGCCCGCGTTTCCGCGATCAGCTCCGTCAGCGCCCCGTGATAGGGGCGCCACAGCCGCTCGATCCGCTCGCTGGCCTCGGCGAAGCTCAGCCGGCGGTCGTAGACCGGCTCGCCCGTGCCGGTGATGCGCGCGATCGTGCCCAGCCCGGCGCCCACGCGCGGCGAGGCCGTGTTCACCCATTCGGGCAGGGGCCCGTCAAACATCGTGGGGTCGAGTTCCCACGCCTCGCGGTTGGCGTCGCAGTAGACGCGCGGAAAGGTGGCCGCGAGCAGCGGCGCGCCGAGGCCGGGCGCCTCGCCGAACAGCTCCTCCACGAAGCCATCCTCGGAGCGGCGCAGCGCGACCGCACTGAGGCGGCTGCTCAGCAGCAGGTCCGCCGGGTAGTTCCGACCGGAATGGGGGGAGGCGAAAACCAGCGGCATCGTTTGACGCACCGGCCGCGTGATCACGAACGGGGGGTCGGGCGGCCGGCCGTCTCTTTCTCTGGGCGACAGCTCCATCTGAACATCGTCATACAATGCCGATCCGCCAGCGTCACGCACCCGCGACAATGCTTCTGGCGGAACATCGCGGCTCGGTTGCAGGAGATGGTGAGCACGACCGACACCCAACAAGGACACCGCGGGCGTCTTGCGAAACCTCGCGGGGCGCGATACAGGGTCGCCACACCGCGAGCGGGCGCGTAGCTCAGCGGGAGAGCGTCCCCCTGACACGGGGAAGGTCACAGGTTCAATCCCTGTCGCGCCCACCATCCGGTTTCCCCGACTCCGCCACACACGATCACGGCCGCCGCGCCGATCCGCGGCCTGCCTTCGTCACGTGCGGAGGGCTGTTCCCCCCGTCGTGCCTGTGCCGCGGTCCGGACCGCTGCCTGGCACCTGTTGGTAGGCGCCGTCCCTCGGCTCCCTTTGCCGGCCGGACCGCCCGCGTTATCCTCGCATTCCTGGGCAGGTCGCACCGGCCCCCATGCCGTGTTCTCGTCTCCTGTCCGGAACCCCACCATGTCCAGCCTTTCCGACGGAGCGCTCCCGCCCACGGAGCTCGCGCCCTACGCCGCCTTTATCGCCCGCCACCTGCGCGTGCCCCTGCCGGCGGGCGGCGGGATGCCGGGCGGCGCGGTGTCGGAAACCGAGGCGCTGATCGACGGCGACCGCTGGTTCTGGGCCGACGACAACGCCAAGGTGCTGGAAATGTTCGCCCGCCCGGACCTGTGGCGGCAGTACCCGGCGGTGGTGCAGGAGTTGTTCGACTTCCTTCGCGCCTGCTGCGACGGCCCCTTCATCTACCGTCGGCTGGGCGTGCTGCGCCTCGATCTGCGCGACGGCGTGCTGACGCACAGCCTCCTGCGCGCCGTGCCCGACCTCGCGCGCGGCACCCTGACTTTGGGGATGCGCTTCCATGACGGGCGCGACGCCCGCAACCTGATCCTTACCGGCAACTACGTGCAGTTCACCCATGCCGGGATCCGCCACACCGTCGACGTGGAGGACGCCATCAGCGGCCACGAGATCCGCCACGAGGGCGAGCGCGTGGTGTATTCCCACTGGAGCGAGCTGTTCTTTCCCGGCGCCTGGGATGCGCCGGAGCGGCTGGGGCTGCTGCGCTACACCTATACCATCCACGGCCGCTCCAACGTCGTGGGCGTCGAGGTGTCGCTGGAGCTGGAACCGCGCCTGGCCGTGTCGGACGTCGTGCTGACGGTCGCGCAGGACGACGCCAGCCATGGCGACAACTACTGCGACTACGGCACGGTCTTCGTGCAGGCTGCCCCCGGCAGCGCGGGCGCGGAGGCAGGCGGCAACAACACCCGGTTCGACGCCGCCGGACCCGGCCACACCACCATTCCGGCCCGCAACAGCCGCTACGTCTGCGTGGCGCAGAACAAGAACATGGCGGGCTTCGCGCTGGCGGTGCACGTCCTGCCGCGCGACGGCATGGCGCCGCTGGACACCGTCGAGGCCACGGTGCGCGACGCCGGGCGGCTGCACTACGTCGTATCGCACTACCGCTTTCCCGGCCGACAGGCCGACACCACGCTGCGCGCGGCGGAAGACCGGATCATCGCGGCCGGCGGCTTCTACGACCAGGTGGATGGCAATGCCGCCGCGGCCGGCCACCTCGTCGCCGGGCTGCCGCATTCCGCCGCACCGCTCGATCTTTCGGTTTCCTACGACTACGGCGCCGAAATCCACGCGCTGGCCCGCTGCGTCCGGGTGCTGCGCGACGCGGAACTGCGGGCGCTGACGCCGGGCGTGGCCGAGTCGGCACGGGAGCTGCTCGACCGGCTGCTCGAAGCCTACCTCGCGCTGGTGGTGCCGGGGCAGCGCGCGGGGGGCCACACCGTCTTCTCGCGCCAGCTCGCCTTCGTGGTGCTGGGCCTCGTCGCCGTCGCGGAACTGCCGGATGGGGAGCGCTACCGCCCCATCCTGCGCGACATGGTGGACCTCCTGCTCACCTTCGAGCAGCGCTTCCCCGGCGACGACGGTTCGGAGCACGGCGCCTTCCTGATGGGCACCGCCGCCCGCGCCGCCCATGTGGACTGCCACAGCGCCGTGCTGGCCGCCCTGTGCCGCGCGGCCCCGCTGGTCGGCGAATCACGCGTGACGGAGGCGATCCGCCGCGCCGTGCGGGTCTACGGCACCACCGCCGCGCCGCCCGAAGGCCATCCCCATAACCCGGAGATCCTGGCGGTGCGCTGGCGCGACACCGACGGCCACCTGCGGGTGGAGCCGGCCTGGTGGAACTTCACGGTGGGGCTGACCCTGCGCGCCTTCGCCGCCCTGCGCGACTGCCCGCTGGACACTGTACGCGCAATCCGGGCGGAACACGCCGCACAGCTCGACCGGCTGGAAGTGCTGCTGCGGCGGCAGGTGGCGGCCTCGATCAAGCCGCGCGAGGATGCGCTGGAAATCCGCACCTCGATCCCCTCGGCGGAGGGGAATTCCGAGACCCAGCCCTGGGTGGCGCTCGGCCTGGCCGGCGACCCGGGCGGGTAAGGAAGTAAGATAGGGAGGCCGGGACGGACGCTGGGTGACCGCAGGTCGGTGCCCACCCTGACTTTGCCCCGCGACTTTGCCTAGGTGGCACTCGGGATGGCGGCCCAGGCTTCAGCTCGGTGGCGGGCCGGACGGCCGGCGAACCGGCTGCGGCGGGGCAGGTGCCCCGTCGCGAAAAATGGCGTCCGGACCGCGCGGCGGTCCAGACGAAGCGGAACTACTCAGGCGGCCTGGGCCAGCGCGGCCTCGCCGTCCAGCGTGGCGGCGGTGGCGTGCAGCACGGCGGCGATGCGCACCGCGGCCTGCACCTGCTCCTGCGTCATGCCGTGCTGGCGCACCACCTTCTCGTGGCTTTCCATGCACATGCCGCAGCCGTTCACGGCGGAGACCGCCAGCGACCAGAGCTCGAAGTCCATCTTGTCCACGCCCGGGCGGGCCATGACGTTCATGCGCAGCTTCGCCGGCATGGTCGGGTAGTCGCCCACCACCATGTGCGTGAAGCGATAGTAGATGTTGTTCATGCCCATGATCGAGGCCGCGGCCTTGGCGGCGGTCAGCGCCTCGGGCGACAGCTTGGGGCCGAACTCGGCCAGGATGTGCTGCGTCACAACGGCATTGCGGGCGGCAAGCGCGCTGGCCACGAAGGTGCCGGCCAGCTGCTGCTGGTTCAGCACGGTCTCGGCGGCCAGGGTGCCGAGGTTCAGCTTCAGGTCCTTGGCGTATTCGGGCAGCATGCTGCGCAGGGCGTCGAGCGACATCCTGTTGGTTCCTTGCTCTTGAGGGTTGAAGCGGTGGGCCGAGCCGGGCCGCGCGGGGGCCGGTTCGGCGCACCGTCCCGGCGACCGAACCGGTCGCCGGGTGGTAAGCACCGCCTGGATCAGGCGGCGGGCTTGAGAACCTCTTCGCCCTGCTTCCAGTTGCAGGGGCAGAGCTCGTCGGTCTGCAGCGCGTCGAGCACGCGCAGAACTTCCTGCGGGTTGCGGCCGACGTTGAGGTCGTTCACCGAGGCGAAGCGGATGATGTTGTCCGGGTCGACGATAAAGGTCGCGCGCAGCGCCACGCCGGCGTTCTTGTCCAGCACGCCGCACTCGGTCGCCAGCTCGCGCTTGATGTCGGCCAGCATCGCGAAGGGCAGGTCCTTCAGGTCAGCGTGGTGCATGCGCCAGTTCATGTGCACGAACTCGCTGTCGATCGACACGCCGTAGACCACCGCGTCACGGTCGCTGAACTCGGTGTTCAGCTTGCCGAAGGCCACGATCTCGGTCGGGCAGACGAAGGTGAAGTCCTTCGGCCAGAAGAACACGATCTTCCACTTGCCGGCCTCGTCGGCCTCGGAGATGTCGGTGAAGGCGGTGTTCATGTTCAGCCCCTCGGGGCCACCCTTCACCGCGGTCAGCTTGAAGGACGGGAACTTGTCTCCGACGGTAAGCATAGGCTGATCCTCTTCGTTCCGGGCATCGGTCGTGTTGCGCGGCGGACGGGTCGGGCCGTGGGGACGCTCGACTCGCCTCGTGCTGCGCCGCAGCGTATGACGCAGGTGCAGCAACACCGCCAATGAATAGTTTTCGACGGAATGATCGACTTCCTCGATGAAGCGCCCCTCGCGCCAGCGCGCCTGCGCGTGACGGCGATGCCGAGCCCGCAGCAGCTCCGCTACCTGGTGGCACTGGCCGAGCACGGCCATTTCGGCCGCGCCGCCACCCATTGCTCCGTCACGCAGTCCACCCTGTCCGCCGGCATCATCGCGCTGGAAAAACAGCTGGCCATCCCGCTGCTGGACCGGGGTGCCGCCAAGCGTCCGGTCTTCACCGCGGCGGGGCAGGAGGTCGTGGCCCGCGCGCGCGAGGCGCTGAACAGCCTGTCCGCCATCGCCGAGATCGCCGCGGCCGAGCAGGACCCGCTCAGTGGTCCGCTCCGCCTCGGCGTGATCCCGACGGTGGGGCCCTTCCTGCTGCCGCGGCTGATGCCGGTGCTGCGCGAAGCCTTTCCGCGCCTGCGGCTGTGGCTGCGGGAAGGCCTGACCCATTCGCTGACCGCCGACCTCGCGGCCGGGCGGCTCGACCTGCTGCTGCTGGCCTTGCCGGCGAGCCTGCCCGGCGCGGAAACCCTGGCGTTGGCCGAGGACCCCTTCCTGGCGGCCCTGCCGGTGGACCACCCCCTCGCGGAGGCCGGGGCGCTGAGCGCCGACAACCTCGCCGGCGAAAGGCTGCTGCTGCTGGAAGACGGGCACTGCCTGCGCGACCACGCCCTTTCGGCCTGCCGCCTGGGTGCTGACCGGGCGGCGGGGGTGTTTCCTGCCACCAGCCTTCACACGCTGGTGCAGATGGTGGCGAGCGGGCTGGGCGTGACGCTGCTGCCGCGCCTGGCGGTGGAGGGCGGTGTCCTGGCCGGTGCCGAGCTGCGCCTGCGCCCGCTGGCCGACGCGCCGGGCCGCACGCTGGGCCTGGCCTGGCGCGCCCGCTCCTCCCGCGCGCGGGAGTTCGCGGGACTCGCCGGGCCGATCCGGGCGGCGCTCGGCGCACCCGCAACCATCCCGGCCTGAGGGACGGCCGGCGCGAATCATTTTACTTAAGTGCAGTTTCCGGCAAACTCCCCGCTTCGGCCGCGTAACGGCCGACAGGAGAATAGTCCGGTGAGCGAAACGCGGCGGGAGGAGCTTGAGCCCGCGGACGAGGACACTGTGCTCGCGCCGCTGACCGAAGCGGAGGAAGGAAGGCCGCACGCCCATCGTCCGTCCTACAAGCCCGAGGAAGGTGCGCCGGACGCGGCCGGCGAGGTGAGCAGCGTGCTTCGCGCCGTGCTCTTCGCGGCGGTGGCACTGGCCGTGGTGGCGGCGCTGATCACCCTTTGGCGCCACTGATCGCCGGCTGAGGACGCGGCCGCGGCGCACCCAGGCGCGGCCGCAGTTCACGGACTGCCGCAGCGAAGGCCGATAACGCCTTGGCAAAGCGAGGCTGCGGGGGTTATCGGTGCCGCATGCGCCGACGTGACCTTTGCCTCGTCCTGGCGGCCAGCGCCGTGCCGCTGGCTGTTTCGGACCAGGCGCACAGCCAGCCACCGGTTCCCGCCTCCACCCGCGCCTCCGTCGATGCCCTGCTGCGGCTCACCGCCCGTCTGCGCCGGCTGGAGGAAGACGGGCTCGACCCCGCCTGGTACGCAATCCCCGCCGATGAGGCCGCCCCCGCCGACCCGCGCGGCTTCGCCAGCTCGGCCCTGCGCGCGGCCGGGGCGGCGCTGTCGGACCTGCTGCTCGGCCGCGTGCGGCAGCCCACGGACCGCCCCGACATCCTGCGCGATCCCGCCGCCGTGCCGATGCCGCGCTGGCAGCTCGACCTCCTCGGCGCAGCCGAGCCCGCCGCCGTGATCGACCGCGCCGCGCTGGTGCATCCCGAGGCGCTGGCGATCCGCACCGAGCTGGCGCGCGCCCGCGCGATCCTGGCCGCCGGCGGCTGGGGTCGCATCCCCGCAGGCCCGACGATCGAGCCTGGCAGCAGCGACCCCGACCGGGTTCCGGCGCTTCGGGCCCGGCTGCGGGTGACCGACCCGGCGCTGGCGGCGGCCGAGGATGGCGGCGCGCTCTACGACCCGCCGCTGGCCGAGGCGGTGCGCCGCTGGCAGGAGGAGAACGGCCTCGAGGCCGACGGCCGTGTGGGTGCCATCTCGCTGGCCCAGCTCAACCGCCCCGTGCTCGACCGGGTGAACCAGCTGCGCGTGGCGCTCGACATGCGCCGCGCCGCCGCGCGTCCGCCGGCCGGGCGCCGCATCGACGTCAACATTCCCGACTACCGCCTGCAGGTGATGGACGGCACCAAGCGCCTGTTGCGGATGAACGTGGTGGTGGGGCGGCCAAGCCGCGCCACGCCGCTGCTGCAGGTCCGCATGACCACGGTGCAGTTCAACCCGCCCTGGGGCGTGCCGGAGCGCAACGCGCGCGAGGACCTGCTGCCCAAGCTGCGCCGCGACGTGAAATCCGTGGTCGCGAAGGGCTTCCACTTCTACACGGTGGTGGGCGGCGAGCGCGTGGAGATCGACCCGGCCACCGTGGACTGGAACACGGTGCCCAAAGAGCGTTTCCCTTACCTCGTGCGCCAGGACGCGGGCGACGAGAGCGCGCTGGGACGGCTGAAGTTCATCATGCCCAACAACGACGACATCTACCTGCACGACACGCCCGACCGCGCCGCCTTCAACCGGCCCGACCGCGCCTTCTCGTCGGGCTGCATCAGATTGGAGCGACCCATGGAACTGCTGACGATCGCCATGGACGGGGTGCGGGGCTGGGACGATGCCCGTATCCGAAAAACCCTCGACGGCGGGCAGACGGTGAACGTGCCCGTGGCCCGGCCAATCCCGGTGCACCTCATCTACAGCACCGCGGTGGTGGAGGACGGGCACGTCCGGCTGCGGCCCGACATCTACGGCCTCGACGCCGCCTACGCCCGGGAGCTCGCCCGCCCGGCCGTCCCGCAGGTGGCCGCGCGATGAGCCGGAGCGCCACCCACCTGCCGCGCCTCGACTGCCCCTGCTGCGTCGACGCCGCCCGCCCGCCCGCCTTCCGCCGGCGCGAGGTCATCCGCGCCAGCCTCGCGGCGATCGCCTGCACCGCCGTGGTGCGGCCGGCGCTGGCGCAGAGCGGGCCGCCGCGCGTGCTGCGCATCCAGCGGGCCGACGCGCCGGAAAACAGCTTCGAGGGCACCTACTGGGAAAACGGCCGCTACCTGCGCCCGGCACTGGAACAGCTCGACTGGGTGTTGCGCGACCTGCCCACCGCCGAGGTGACGCCGATGGACCCGCGCCTCTTCGACGTGCTGCACGCCGTGGCGCAGCAGATGGACTCCTCCGAGACCTATCAGGTCATCAGCGGCTACCGCGCCCCGGAGCGCAACGCGGCGCTGGCGAAGCGGCTCGCCCGCGCTTCCACCGTGTCGCTGCACATGTCGGGCATGGCCGCCGACGTCCGCCTGCCGGACCGGGATTCCTACGGCATGGCCCGTCAGGCGGCGGAAATGCAGATGGGCGGGGTCGGCCTGTACCGGCACGACGGCTTCGTCCACCTCGACTGCGGCCAGCCCCGCCGCTGGTGAGGCACCGGGGCTGAAGGGAGGCCAGGCCGGAAGGTCTCATCCCGGCCTGGCCGCGTCGCGCGGGGCGTCCGCCCGCGCGACAGGGGGACGCGCCCGATCCTCAGCTGCGCGACAATTCCGCCGGCTGCGGGCGCAGGTGGACGGTCAGCTTCAGCACCTGCGGGCCGCGCGACACGCCGAGCTCGAGGTCCTTGCCCGGCGTTTGATCCGCCACCATCCGCGCCAGGCCGCGCGGATCGGTCACCGCCTGTCCGCCGATCGCGGTGATCACGTCGCCCGGGCGGACCCCTGCCTTCGCGGCCGGACCGTCGGCCGCGACCTGCGCCACCAGCGCGCCCTGGCGGTCGCTTTCTTCCAGCCCCGAGACCGAAACGCCGATCCAGCCGCGCTCCACGTGGCCATGCGCGCGCAGCTGATCCACGACGTGCGAGGCCACCTCGGCCGGCACCGCGAAGCCGATCCCGGCGCTGGCGCCGGAGGGCGACAGGATCGCGGTGTTCACGCCCACCACATGCCCGGACAGGTCGAACAGCGGTCCGCCGGAATTGCCGGGATTGATGGAGGCGTCGGTCTGCAGAAAGGAGTCGTAGGGGCCTTCGCCGATGTCGCGCCCCTTGGCCGAAATGATGCCCGAGGTCACGCTGGGGCCGAGGCCGAAGGGATTGCCCATCGCCAGCACCACGTCGCCCACGCGCGGCGCCTGCCCGTCGGCGAAGCTCACGGTGGGCAGCGGCTTGGTGCTGGCGACCTGCAGCAGCGCGAGGTCGCTGCGCTGGTCGGCGCCGATCACCCGGGCCGGCAGCTGCGTCCCGTCGGCCAGGCTGACGGTGATGCGCTGCGCCCGCCCGGCTACGTGGAAGTTGGTCACCACGAGGCCCGACGGGTCGATGATGAAGCCGGAGCCTTCGCCCATGGACACGTTGCCGCCGCGCTCGGCGCCGACCACGGCGATCTTCACCACCGCGGGCGAGACCTGCTGCACGAGGTCGGCGAAGCCTTCGGGGTGCGACAGCAGCGCGGCCGCGGGGGCCGCGGCCTGGGCGTGGGGCATCAGCGCCGGCAGCGTCGTGACGCCGCCGGCGGCGGTGCCGGCCAGCAGCACGGCGGCGAGGGTATTGCGAAGGCGAGGCGACATGGTGTGGTTTCTCCTCCGCCGGCGGGGGAGGGATGCCGGCTTTGTAACAGGGAGGATGAGACCGGCCGCATGAACGTTCGATCCCCGCCGCGCTTAATCCGTCTTCATCACGGATTACCAGGCTGACACATACTTTCCTGCGGAATGGCCCGCCGGGCCAGGGCACCCGCCACCCCGCGCGGAGGGCCCCCGCCGCGCGTCAGGCGTGACCCTGCGCTGATCCGGCTGCTCCCCGAAGCGTGAGAAAAGGGTTGGCGCGGACGAAAGCTGGGGCTAGGTTGCCCCCGCGGAACCTTGGACGGCTTCGGGCCGGTCCAGGCATCGTCGGTACACCGGGCAGGCCAGGCCTCCGGCACCGGCCCACCGCGTGGGATGAACCACCATCGCAAGTCCAGGCCCCGACGCGCCCCGCGCAGCGTCACCAAGGGGCCCGAGCATGAGAGTGCGAACACGACACCCATGAACATGAAGCGCATGCGCGGCCGCGGTGGCCACCGTCACAATGGTGGCGGGGGTCAGGGTGGCGGGGGCGGCAATTTCCGCTCCAACAACCAGCAGCCGATGAACCGCAACCACGTGTTCGACTCGTCCGGGCCGGATATGCGGATGCGGGGCACTGCCCAGCAGCTGTTCGAGAAGTACCTGCAGCTCGGCCGGGACGCGACCGGCTCGGGCGACCGGGTCATGGCCGAGAGCTACTTCCAGCACGCGGAGCATTATTTCCGCATCCTGAACGCCATGGCGCAGGCCCAGCAGAACCAGGGTCCCGCCAACCCGAACGGCCAGAACCACCAGGGGCAGGGGAACCGCCGCTGGCAGAACGGGCCGGACAACAACGACGGCCAGGCCCCGCAGGACAGCGAGGAAATCAACCTCAGCGTCCACGCGAACAACGGTCACTCCGGTAACGGCCATAACGGCAACGGGCAGTCCGGCGCCGACAGCGAGGACGCCTTCGACGGCGACCCCCGCCACTCGGTCCAGTAAGCCGGGAACCCGGTTCCGTCGGGCCGAGCCCGGCGGCAGCCCCGGAGAGCGCGGTGCTCCGGGGTGCGACGCCCCAGAAGGCGGTCAGGTGATAACCGCGACCTCCACGTCCCCGCGGCGACCCAGGACGTTCAGCGACACGGCCCCGTCAGCCCCGTGGCGGCGCAGCACGACGTCCACGCTGCTGTCGTTGAGGCGGAGGTTGTCGATCCGCAGCTCCTCAAGCCAGGACGGCAGGATGGGATGGACGAAGCGGATCACCCCGGCCTCTGGCCGGAACGAGATCCCCAGCATGGCGCCCAGCACCGCGAAGGCGCTCGCCGCCGCCCAGGCCTGCGGCAGGCAGGCAACGGGATAGGCCGTGGGTCCCTCGGCATCGGCGCGCGGGAAGCCGCAGTGCAGCTCCGGCAGGCGCTTCATGTCCACCGCCAGCGCGGTGTCGAAGAGGCCGCTGATCAGCTGCTCCAGCTGGCCGTGGAGGTTGTAGCGCTTCAGCCCCTGCGCGATCAGCCCGTTGTCGTGCGGCCAGACGCTGCCGTTGTGGTAGCTCATCGGATTGTAGCGCGCTTCGCCCTCGGCGATCGTGCGGATGCCCCAGCCCGTGAAGGAACTCGGGTCCAGCAGCGTCGCCGCCAGGATCGGCGCCTTGTCGGCCGGCACGAGGCCGGTCATCAGCGCGTGGCCGGCGTTGCTGTTGCGCACCCGGCAGGGCTGCCGGTCACCGTCGAGGGCGATGGCGTAGGTGCCCAGCTCCTCGCACCAGAAATGCCGGTCCACGGCGTCGCGGACCCGGTCGGCACGCTCCAGCCAGCCGGCCGCATCCTCGTGCAGGCCGAGCGCCGTCGCCATCCGCGCGGCGCCGCGCCAGGCGGCCTCGGCATAGGCCTGAACCTCGATCAGGGCGATCGGCGCCTCGGCCATGCGGCCATCGGCGTGGAAGACGCTGTCGAAACTGTCCTTCCAGCCCTGGTTGATCAGCCCGTTGACCGACTTGCGGTCGTATTTCAGCAACCCGTCGCCGTCCGGGTCGCCGTAGTGGATCATCCAGCCCAGCGCCTTCTCCACCGCGGGCCAGACCGAGCGGATCAGCGCCCAGTCGCCGGTGCGCTCGGCATAGGCCGCCGCCAGCACCACGAAGAGCGGCGTGGAATCGACCGAACCGTAATAGTGACCGAAGGGAACCTCGCCCAGCGCCGCCATCTCGCCTCGGCGCATCTCATGGAGGATCTTGCCCGGCTCGGCATCGCGCTTGGGGTCCAGCTCGGTGGCCTGCTGCGCGGCCAGGAAGCCCAGCGTCCCGCGTGCGAGCTCCGGGTCGGCCCAGAGGCACTGCAGTGCCGAGATGATGCTGTCCCGCCCGAAGGGGCAGGAGAACCACGGGATGCCGGCATAGGGGAAGGGACCCTGCGGCGTGGTGGTGGTCAGCATCGCCAAGTCCGCCTGGGAGCGGTGGATCCAGTCGTTGAAGGCGGCGTTGGAGGTGTGCACCAGCGCGTGCTCATCCAGGCGGCGCATCGACCAGCGGCGCAGGTCGCGCAGGAGGTCATCGAACCCCGGCGCTTCGGCGGGCAGGCCGTCATCCGCGTGGCAGCGCACGGTGATTTCCAGCGTCTGGGAGCCGCCGGCCGGCAGGTCGAGCATCCAGGCGGTTTCCCGCCCCTGGCGCCGATCCGGGGGCGCGGAAAACTCCAGCAGCGTGGTGCGAACCAGGCCGTCGAGGCCGGTGTAGCGCAGGCGCAACCCCGCCGGCAGTTCCACCGGGTTGTCGCGGGTGCCGCGGCCGTTGCCGCGCTTCATGCCGCGCACCTCGAAGATGTCGGCGAAGTCGGCGGCGTGGGTCAGCGAAAGCTCGAGGTGCAGCGGCTGGTCGCCAAAGTTCTCGAGCCGGATGCGTTCCTGCAGCACGGCCGGGCCCAGCACCATCTGACGGATGATGTGAACGGTGTCGCGCTTGAGCGTGCCGCCGCCGGGCAGGAACAGGTCGGGGTTGGTCATGTTGACCGAGAGCAGCGCGTTATCCTGGCTGACGGCGGAGCTCAGCAGCAGCGGCCGCATCCCGGCGAGGCGCAGCGACATGCGCGACAGGTAGCGGGTGTCGTTGTGGAACAGGCCCTCGGCCGTGTTTCCCAGCGCCTGAGCGTCGCCGTAATTGTCCAGCACCAGGAAGGTGTCGCCGCATTTCAGGGTGCGGGGGCGGTAGAGCGCCAGGGCCGTGGCCGCCGTTGCGGCGATCGTCCACTCCTCCTCGGCCGGGCTCGCGACGGGGTTGGCCGCGGGGGCAGGGGAGGCGTCGTTCATTCGGGACTCTGTTTTCCGGATGGCGATAGCGGGCAGTTAGAGCCAGTGGGACCGGCTGCAACCCCGGCCGGCCCCACTGTTTCCATGGCGTATCGTTAAACCGCGGCGCTGGACACGGCGCGCAGCACCGCCGGGCGCTGCTGCGCGATCATGCCGTGGTAGAGGGCCAGGTGATCCTCGGCCATGCGGCGGGCGGTGAAACGCTCCTCGAAGCAGGCACGCACGCCGGCGCGCGGCAGTTCCGCGAGGCGCTTCACCGCGGCCGCGGCGTTGATCTCGTCGTGCACGATGAAGCCGGAGCGGCCTGGGTCGACCACCTCGGGCACGGAGCCGTGGCCGAAGGCGATCACCGGCGTGCCGCAGGCCATCGCCTCGATCATCACCAGGCCGAAGGGCTCGGGCCAGCAGATCGGCGTCAGCAGCGCGCGCGCGTTGCCGAGGAAGCCCGCCTTCTCCTGCTCGTTGATCTCGCCGATGAACTCCACGCCCTCACCGTTCAGCATGGGGCGGACGACCTCGTTGAAATAGTCACGGTCGGCATTGTCCACCTTGGCCGCGATCTTCAGCGGGATGCCGGCCTCGCGCGCGATGCGGATCGCGGCATCGGGGCCCTTTTCCGGCGAGATCCGGCCCAGGAAGGCGAGGTAGCCATCTTCCTTGGCCGAGAAGGGCAGCAGGTCGGCCGGCAGGCCGTGATAGATCGTGCCCGCCCAGTTCACGTTCTGCAGCGGTGCCCGCTGCGAGTTCGAGATCGAGATGTAGGGCGCCCTCGGGAAGGCGTTCATCAGCGGCTGCAGCTCGGGCAGGTCGAGGCGGCCGTGGAAGGTGGTCACGAAGGGCGTGGCGCGATCGCGCATCACCGGCAGCTGGTAATGGTCGATGTGGAAGTGGACGATGTCGAACTCGTCCAGGTGGTCCATCACCTTCGACATCATCAGGATGTGCGGCGAGGTGGTGTCGCGCACCGTCGGGTCGAGGCGCAGCGCCTTGGGCACGATGCCTTCGAGCCGGGCACTGGTCACGCTGTCGCCCGAGGCGAAGAGCGTCACCTCATGACCCATCGCGACGAGTTCTTCGGTCAGGTAGGACACGATACGCTCGGTTCCGCCATAAAGCTTGGGCGGAACGGCCTCCGCCAGCGGGGCCACTTGAGCGATGCGCATTCTCAGGTCTCTCCAACAGGCCGGAACACCCTGTGCGTCCCCGGCCGGCCCCGGGAAACGTCAGGCGGCACGCCATGGCCACCTGCCTCGACGCGCCCTGCTTCCGGTAGCGAGCAGGTGCAGCATCGGTTGCACAGCGTATCGAGTAGGGGTGGCTTTGGCCCTAATTATGGCACCTCTGCCACACGGGCACCAAAGAGGCCGCTCCACCCCCGCAGCGCCCGCCGGCCGCTGCGTCAGACCGGCTCCAGCGCGTCGCCCACGGCGATGCGGCCGCCCTCCACGACGGCGGCGTAGACGCCCAGGTCGGCATGGCCGAAATGCTGCCGCAGCAGCTTCGGCACGTCGCAGTCGCGCTGTCCGGTCTCCAGGTCCACCTGGGTCGCCGGGCAGCGGACGATGCGCTTGAAGACCGACAGCCGCGTGCCGCCCAGCAGCACTTCCTGTCCCACCCAGTCGAACTCCGCCCAGGCAGGCAGGCCGGAGAAGTAGATGTTGGCCCGGAAGCGCAGCGGGTCGAGGCGGCGCCCGATCGCGGCTTCCAGCGCCTGGAGGCTTGCCAGGTTGATCAGCGACACGGCCTTGCGGCGGTGGTCCGTGAAGGCGTGGCCCGGCGCTTCCAGGAAGCGGGGCTCGCCCCGCGCCGCCGTGCCCAGGAAGCGCGTCAGGAAGTCGGCGATGGCGGCGCGGCCGGCGGCGGTGCGGGTGCTGGCGGTCAGGCTTTCCCCGCCCGGTGCCCGCAGCGACAGCGTGCCGTCATGCGCGTCGAAGGCCGAGCGCAGCAGGGCGATGCGGGCGTTGGACATCAGGCAGGCGAAGTTCTGCTTCGGCAGGAAGGTGGGGTGCGCCGGATCGAAGGGGGCATCTCCCTGAGCCAGGGCGAAGCGCCGGTCGTGGGGGATGGTCTCGCCCTCGGTGAGGTAGACCTCCTCGAGGCTCTCGGCGCTCAGCCCCTTCACGGGATAGCGATAAAGATGCTCGACCAGCACGGGGCCGTCTCCCTTGAAGCGCAGGACGTTGAATTACCACATCCCATCCGACAGCGGGGCAGGGCGTTGCCTGATCAGGGACGCCCCGCCCCGGTTGCCTCGGAGAGGGACCATACATGAATCTTGAGAAGCTTACCGAACGTGCGCGCGGCTTCCTGCAGGCCGCCCAGACGATCGCGATCCGCGAGTTCCACCAGCAGCTGACACCGCAGCACCTGCTCAAGGCGCTGCTCGACGACGAGGAAGGTGCCGCGGCCGGGCTGATTCGTGCTGCCGGCGGCGACCCCGCCGCCGCCAAGCGCGAGGTGGACGCCGAGATCGGCCGCATTCCCGTGGTGTCCGGCGGCGGCGCCGGAACGCCGCAGCTGACGCCCGAGCTGGTGCGCCTGCTCGACGCGGCGGAGCGTGCCGCGACCCAGGCCGGCGACAGCTTCGTGGCGCAGGACCGGGTGCTGGTGTCGCTGGCCGCCAGCGACACCCCGGCCGGGCGCGCGCTGCAGCGCGCCGGTGCCACGGCGCCGAAGCTGGAGGCCGCGGTGGCGCAGCTGCGCAAGGGCCGCACCGTGGACAGCCCGAATGCCGAGCAGAACTTCGACGCCCTGAAGAAGTACGCCCGCGACCTGACCGAAGCCGCACGCGGCGGCAAGCTCGACCCGGTGATCGGGCGCGACGAGGAAATCCGCCGCTCGATCCAGGTGCTGGCGCGCCGCACCAAGAACAACCCGGTGCTGATCGGCGAGCCCGGCGTGGGCAAGACCGCGATCGTGGAAGGGCTGGCGCTGCGCATCGTCAACGGCGACGTGCCCGAGGCCCTGCGCAACAAGCGGGTGCTGGCGCTTGACCTCGGCGCGCTGGTGGCGGGCGCCAAGTACCGCGGCGAGTTCGAGGAGCGGCTGAAGGCCGTTCTCACCGAGATCGAGGGCGCGGCCGGCGAGGTCGTGCTCTTTATCGACGAGATGCACACGCTGATGGGGGCGGGCAAGGCGGACGGCGCGATGGACGCGGCCAACCTGCTCAAGCCCGCGCTGGCCCGCGGCGAGCTGCGCTGCATCGGCGCCACCACGTTGGACGAGTACCGCAAGCACGTGGAAAAGGACGCGGCGCTGGCCCGTCGCTTCCAGCCCGTCTTCGTGGGCGAGCCGACGGTGGAGGACACCATCTCCATCCTGCGCGGCATCCGCGAGAAGTACGAGCTGCACCACGGCGTCCGCATCGCCGACAGCGCCCTGGTGGCGGCGGCGACGCTGAGCAACCGCTACATCACCGACCGGTTCCTGCCCGACAAGGCGATCGACTTGGTGGATGAGTCCGCCTCGCGCCTGCGGATGCAGGTGGACAGCAAGCCCGAGGAGCTGGACGAGCTCGACCGCCGACTGATGCAGATGCGCATCGAGCGTGAGGCCCTGCGCCGCGAGACCGATGCCGCGTCGCGCGATCGGCTGGAGCGTCGCGAGCGCGAGATCGCGGAGCTGGAGGAGCGTTCAGCCACCCTGACCCAGCGCTGGCAGGCGGAAAAGGACAAGCTGACCTCGGCCCAGAAGGCCAAGGAGGAGCTGGACCGCGCCCGCACCGAGGTGGAGCTCGCGCAGCGCCGCGGCGACTACGCCAAGGCAGGCGAGCTGATGTACGGCGTCATCCCCAAGCTGGAAGCGCAGATCAACGAGGCCGCGTCCGAGGGCAACCTCGTGAACGAGGCGGTGACCGAGGACAGTATCGCCCAGGTGGTGAGCCGCTGGACCGGCATTCCGGTGGACCGGATGCTGGAAGGTGAGCGCGCCAAGCTGCTGCGGATGGAGGACGCCCTGCGCAAGCGGGTGGTCGGCCAGGAGGAAGCGCTGGAAGCGGTGTCCAAGGCGGTCCGGCGCGCCCGGGCCGGGCTGCAGGACCCGAACCGGCCGATCGGTTCCTTCCTGTTCCTGGGCCCGACCGGCGTGGGCAAGACCGAGCTGACCAAGGCGCTGGCGAGCTTCCTGTTCGACGACGACAAGGCGCTGCTGCGGATCGACATGTCCGAGTACATGGAGAAGCACTCCGTGGCCCGGCTGGTCGGCGCGCCTCCAGGCTATGTCGGCTACGAGGAAGGCGGCTCCCTGACCGAGGCGGTGCGGCGGCGCCCTTACCAGGTGATCCTGTTCGACGAGGTGGAGAAGGCGCACGACGACGTCTTCAACATCCTGCTGCAGGTGCTGGACGA
Organism: Roseomonas elaeocarpi; assembly: GCF_042433915.1. Lineage (NCBI taxonomy): Bacteria > Pseudomonadati > Pseudomonadota > Alphaproteobacteria > Acetobacterales > Roseomonadaceae > Roseomonas > Roseomonas elaeocarpi. The sequence continues at coordinate 606,828 of NZ_JBHLUN010000005.1, forward strand.
TGGCCGGCTGACGGACGGGCAGGGGCGGACGGTGGACTTCCGCAACACCTTGATCGTGCTGACCAGCAACCTCGGCTCCGAGATCCTGGCCAGCCAGCCGGACGACGAGGACGTGGATCTGGTGCGCGGGCAGGTGATGAACGTGGTGCGCACCCGCTTCCGGCCGGAGTTCCTGAACCGGCTGGACGAGGTCGTGCTGTTCCGCCGCCTGGCGCGCCACGACATGGCCTCGATCGTGGACATCCAGCTGGGCCGGCTGCGTTCGCTGCTGGCGGACCGCAAGATCACCCTGCATCTGGACGACAAGGCGCAGGCTTGGCTGGCGGAGGCAGGCTACGACCCGGTCTACGGCGCGCGGCCGTTGCGGCGGGTTATCCAGCGGAGCCTGCAGGACCGGCTGGCCGGCATGCTGCTGGAAGGCACGATCCACGACGGCTCGGTGGTCGAGGTCACCGCGGACGCTGATGGGCTGGAAATCAGCAATCACGACCGTCCGGAGGCCGTGGCTGCCTGAGGTGCCGGTTGCCGGCGGGTGATGAACCCGCCGGCATCGGACTGATCATTTCGTCTGAGGAAAGTGCGACAAGGGTGTTTACAGGTGGGGCTATGGGGCCTATATCGCCGCTCACACCGGGACGGAGCGCTGGTGAGGGTTTCTGGCCTGACTTGCTGAGGCGGGTTGGGCTGAGGAGCTGGAGGCGCTGGTTTGGGT